>JAPKYZ010000070.1 GCA_026394055.1 Acidobacteriota bacterium | reverse complement strand
TTCCGCCTGCAATCCTGACCGGCAAGGCGCGCCCGCGCCCCCACCGGCTCAGACCATCGACGATCCAAACCCACCAACGCCCCGGCGCGGGCTTATTTTAAGCCTCTGGCTTGGGTTCTCACACAGACTCGTGAGCTTGGGGCTATTGTGCGGTTACCGAACAAGCCCCAAGCTTACACGCATGGGGCTGAACGGGCTAGCTCGGACGTGCAAACGGTTGAAGCGCCTGTTCGTCCAGTTCAATGCCCCAGCCGGGTCCGTTGGGCACTTCGTACCCGCTGCCCGTAAAGATGATCGGTTGCTTCAGAAAGCGATTGGCGGTTTCGAGCACGCGCGGGTTGTACTCGCACAGATCGCAGTTCTCCGCCGCGGCCGCGAAGTGGATGGCGGCGGCTATCTGAGGCCCTAGGGCGATGCTCAAGTGCGGAACGGCTGCGACGCCCGCCTTTGCAGCGGCAGCCGCGATGCGGAGCGATTCGGTGAAGCCGCTGCGTCCGAGATCGGGCTGCACCCAGCCAATCGCCTTGCTGTCGAGATACGGCGCCAGCTCCCGGAGCGTACGGTAGCTTTCGCCCAGCGCGAGCGGGGTGCGGATACTCCGCGCCAGCTTCCGGTGAGCGGCCGTCTCCTCGGGCATCCAGGGGCACTCGAGCCACGCGACCGCGCGCGAGTCCAGTTGCTTCGCATCGGCGGTTGATTTCAAGTGCCACAGCGCATCCACGGCAAACCGCGCTTCCGCACCCAGCTCCGCCTGCAGCGCGTCGATCAGCTCGATCAACGCGGCCCAGTCTGATTCAAAGTAGAGCTTGAAGAGCCGGATGCCGCGATGAAAGTGTTGCTTGGCGAACGCCACCCGGGCGGTGGTGGAATCGCCCGCCACGCCGCTGAGATAGGCCGGGACGACATCGGACGCGTGGGGCGCCGCTAACTGGCACACGGGCTGGCACACAAGCTTTCCAGCCAAGTCCCAGAGCGCGAGATCGATGCCGCTCATGGCGTCCAGCATGAAGCCGCCGGTCTGGCCGCGGACGCGCATGGTCGAGTACATCTGGTCCCAGATCGCGGCGATCTCGCCCGGCGTTCCCGTGAACGGCTGGCCCACCAGTACCGGCCGCAGCAGCGTCTCGATGATGGTGCAGGCTACTTCCGGCACCAGCGGCGCCTGGGCCTCACCCCAGCCACTGACGCCGTTGTCGAGCGTCACCTTCACCAGCGCACTCTCGATCCGGGTGGAATAGAGGCACGGATAGTCCTTCGACCAGCGATAGTGGCCAACGCCTGTGAGCGCGTTGGGGCTGCCGGCCAGGCCTTTGGCGGAGGGTTGGTCGCGTTCCAGATGAACGGCGAACGTTTCGATGGAGGTGATCTGCATGAATCTTTCCGTGATGCCCAATGATATTCCGCTAAGTGGTACTTGCTCGATTAGAATAAAAAATGTTACGAGCACAGTTGGCTGATCTGAAACAATGATGGAACTGACCAAGCTTCACCGGACGCGCGCCACCGACGACGCCTACCAGTCTTTGCGCGAGGCCATTCTCACGCGGGGCTTCAAGCCCGGAGAGCGGTTGCAGGTGGATGATATTTCGGCCAAGCTGGGCGTCAGCCTGACGCCGGTGCGGCACGCGATCCAGCAGTTGGCCACGGAAGGGTTGATCGAGATCCACCCCCGCAGCGGCACCTACGTGGCGAGCGTCACGCCCGAAGACACCGAGGAGACGTTTGATCTTCGCTGTGCGCTGGAATGCCTGGCGGGCGAACTGGCGGCGGAGCGGGTGACAGCGGACGAATTGAAGGCGATGCGGCGGCGGTTGGAGGAACTGGCCAAGCCCATCCACAACGATGCCCAACTGCGCAACCATGAGCAGGCGAACTCGGAGCTGCACCAGCTGCTGATCCAGGCCGCAGGCAACCGGCGGCTGTCCGAGATGTATGAGAGCTTGAACGCGCATATCAAGATCGCCCGCATTCATTCCACCGAAGGCTCCAGTGGCGAGCGGCGCGACTGGACGGCGCGATTGGAAGAAGAGCAGGCCGAGCATGAGGCGATTGTTCAAGCGCTGGAAGACCGCGACGTGCCCCGGCTGACGGCGGCAATCCGCAAGCATATCTATCGGGCGAAGGCGTTGCTGGTGGGCAGCTTGAAGCAATTGATCGCCTCTAAGCCGCCGTCGCTCTAGCATCCTCGCCAGCGCGCAGCGCCAGTTCACGTCGCGGCATGGAACGGCTCCGGCGCAGGACCCAGTTGCGATTCTTTCAACGGTCCGCGCACCAGCAACTGGAACAGGAAGTAGGCCAGGGGGTGCATGCAGCCCATCAGCACAAAGATCGTCTCGTAGCCGAAGGCCTGCACGATCTGCCCGGTCAGCAAGGTGAAGAGAGTACCGCCCAGCCCATTGCCGAACGCCACGATGCCTGAAACGGAGCCCACCACGCGCACCGGGTAGATGTCGTTGGTGACCGTCATAATGTTGGTCTTCCAGGCCATGTGCGCAAACGTGACCACGCAGATCAACGCCAAGCACAAGGGCCGCGATGTGGTGAAGGCTACCACGATGCTCAGCGGCATCAACAGTGCGAACGGCAGCATACCCGCGGAGCGCGCCCGTAGCACTTCCCACTTGCGCCGGATCAGGAAGCCGGAGAACCAGCCGCCGAAGATCGAGCCGACATCGGCTGACAGATAGGGCAGCCACGCGAGGAGCCCCATTTCCACCATCGTGAAGCCGCGCTGTTCCACCAGATATTTGGGCAGCCAGAAGAGATAGAACCACCAGACCGGATCAGAGAAGAAGCGCGCCAGCAGCAGGCCCCAGGTCTGGCGAATCTTCAGCAGGTCGAGCCAGCGGGTCTTGATGGCTACAGCGGCGGATGGGCGGCCTTCCATCACCAAGGTCCGCTCGGTGTCAGTAATGCGTGGGTGCTTCTCCGGCACGTAATAGAACACGAGCCAGGTGGCCAGCCAGATAAAGCCCAGCGCTCCGGTGACCACAAAGGCGGAGCGCCAGCCATAGGTCAGTGCGAGAAACGTAACGCATGGCGTGGCGATGATTGCGCCGACAGCCGCGCCGGCGTTGACGAAGCCGCTGATCAGGGCGCGCTCCTTGGCGGGGTACCACTCCGAGGTGGCCTTGATGGCCGCCATGAAGTTGCCCGGCTCCCCAATGCCCAGCAGGAAGCGGAACACGCCCAGGCTGAACGCACCAGTCACCAGTGCGTGCAGCATGTTGCTGATGGACCACCAGACCATGAAGACCGACAAGGACACGCGCGTGCCCCAGCGGTCCACCAGATACCCTGAGCCCAGGTACATGGCCGTGTAGGCCGCGAGAAAAGCGGTGAGGATGTTCGAGTACGCGATGGGCGAGAGATTCAGCTCCTTCGTCAACATTGGCGCGACGACAGAGAGCGTCTGGCGGTCAATGTAGTTGATCACCGTGGCCGTAAACAGCAGGCCCGCGACAATCCAACGAAGGTTGGGGATCTTGATCATGCCACCCTTGCAATACGCTCCCGGAGTACGGCCAGCTCGGCGGCGCTCACCGCGTCGAGTGCGGAGGTGGGATGCCGGACGCGATCACAGGCGATGACGCCCGCAGCTTTCAAGTTCTGCTTCATGGCTGACACACCCATGCCGGGCTGCAGCTCAAAGCGGAGCAGCGGCAGGATGGCGGTGAACAGATCCCAAGCCTCCGTCGTGCGGCCTGCGGTCAGGTGGTCCCAGATGCGGACCAGCGATGCAGTCAAGTCGCTGCCTGGCATCTGGCCTCGCATGCCGCGCTGGTACTCTTCGATCAGGAACTGGCAATTCAAGCCGCCGAACAGCACCAGCTCGGGGGCCGCCTTCACCACGGCCGAGGTCTTCGGCGCGGTGGGCGGCGCTTCCACTTTGGCGTATTTGACGTGCTCAATTTCGCGCGACATGCGGGCCAGCAGCGCGGGCGGCATGGCCACCTGAGTCATCAGCGGCGCGTCCTGCACCATGATGGGGATGTTGACGGCGCGGCTGATGGCATCAAAGTAGAACATCAGGCCGTCGCCATCGGTCTTCAAAAAGTAGGGCGGTAGTACCATCAGGCCGTCGGCGCCTGCGTCCTGCATCTTGCGGCTGAGTTCGACCGCGGAATCAGTGCCGGTGTGGCCACTGGAGGCAATCAAGGGCACGCGGCCATCGACGCGCTGCCGAATGGCTTCCATCAACCGCAGCCGCTCCGCGTCGGTGAGGGTGTAGCCTTCACTCGCATTGCCGAACAGGCCCAGGCCATGGGCACCCTGGGCGAGCAAGTAGTCCACCAGCCGCAGCTGGCTGTCAAGGTCGAGCGAGCCGTCCTCTTGGAAGGTAGTGACGAGGATGGGATAAATGCCGGAGAACGTTTTCATGCTTAGTTGTTCAATATCGATTGTGCACAACGGAAGCCGATGTTGGGTTGGCGCTGTGACGGGCGCACCCAATTACGGAAGTAGACGGTGACGCGACGAGGCGAGTCGCTCCAGGCGCCGCCGCGAATAATGCGATAGAGGCCGTCGGCCGGGCCCGTGGGATTGGCGGCCGGTGACTTGGCGTAATACTCGCGCTCAAACCAGTCTGCCGTCCACTCGGAAAGATTGCCCGCCATGTCGTAAAGGCCAAAGGCATTGGGCGGGAACTTCGCCACCTCGCCCGGTCCAGTCTCGACGCCCGAGCGCAGCAGCTTCGCATCAAACTTGTCGCCCCAGGGATAGTCTTGTGCTTCCAGGCCCCCGCGAGCCGCGCGTTCCCATTCAGCTTCAGTGGGCAGGCGCTGGCCGCGATACTCGCAATAGGCTCGGGCGTCATCCCAGGTGACGTTGTAGGCGGGCACCTTCTCAAGGCCTGCTGGAACCGTCCCGCCCTTCCAGTGATACGGCGCGGCGCGCTGCGTCGCTTTGATGAACTCTGCGTACTGCGCGTGAGTCACTTCGGTCGAATCCAGGCGAAACGCATCAATGGTGACGTCATGCACGGGCCGGTCATCGAGCAGCACTTGCGGGCGCATCTTGGTCTTGTCGTCGTCGGTCAGCTTATGGCGGCCCATGCTGAACTTGCCGGCGGGAATCAGGACGGTCTGCGCGAAGGCGGATACAGCTACGGCCATCAGCATGGTCAAGCGAACCATGCCATGCGGAACAAGTCTCATCAGACAAACAGCTCAGCGATCTCGTCGTCCATCACCATCTCGGTGGCGCCCAGTACGTCGACGTAGCGATAGGCGCGCTTGGAGGGCGTGTTGGTGATCTCCTTGCGCCAGTCAATGCCCAGGGCGGAGTAGACGGAGGCGTAGATGTTCTCGGTCTTGATCTGCGACTTCTTGTACTTCCAGCCGTTGTCGACCACATGCTCGCCTGTTGCATCGGTCTTGCCGATGATGCGGCCGGGCTTGGTCCCGCCGCCCGCGAACAGTGAGACGTAGGCCAGGTTGTAGTGATGGCGTCCGGCGATGCCGTTCAGCGGACCGGGCACGCGGCCAAATTCGGTGGCCACGGCAATGAAGGTTTCATCAAGCAGCGTCTTGCCGGCTTCGCGCGGCGATGGCGTGGAGCCCAAGTCGCGCAGCAGATTCGCGAGCGCGCGGTCAAACTCATTGCAGCGGATGTAGTGGTTGGACTTCTTGGCGTGATTGTAGATGTCGCGGTGGTGGTCCCAATCCGGATGCGTGATGTGGATGTAGCGCGTGCCCGCATCGGCCTTGACGAGATTGCGCGCCAGCAGGCAGCCCAGGCCCACTTCGTTGGCGCCGTAGCGCTCGGTCTCTTCTTTCGACATCGCAAACGCCTGCGGCCAGCGCGGGTCACCCAGGATCTGGTAGGCCGATTGCTGGAAGTCGCCAAAGGTGCCAAACGAACGGTCCCGCCCGCCGCGATTGGGCGTCATCACTTTGTCCAGCTCTTTGAGCAACCGGTAGCGCTCCTCAAGAACGGCCATTGCTTCTTTCGACGAGGGCGCTGCGCCTGCGCCGGACTTCAGGTTGACATCGAGCACGGAATGGCGCGGATGCAGGAAGCCGGTAGAGAGCGCGCCACAGCCGGAGGTGTCCAGGTTGCAGCCGATATAGGTGGGGAACGTATCCTGCGGGCGGCGTTGCGATTCCAACTCCATGGCCACGACAGAGCCGACGCTCGGGATCTCGGAAGCCAGCGGCGGATTCAGCGGGCGCCCAGCCTGATTGTAATACTGGCCGCGGAAGTGCACCACTTCGTGGCTCTTCATGGAGCGCACGACGGTCACCTTGTCCATCTCTTTCGACAGCTCCGGGAAGAGGCGGTGGCTCAAGTAGAGATCGTTCTTGATGGGCCGGACGTCGAAGTCCTTTTGCGTGCCTTCGCCTTCCTTGAAGTCGAAACTATCGATGTGCGAGAGCGCGCCGGCAAGTTCGATCAAGATACAAAACCGCGCCGTGCCGCGTGGGTTCGTGCGGCCGGCAGCGCGCAACTGGACGGGCATCAACGCCTGGTCAGCAAACGCACCCAACAGGCCATAGCCACCCAGCTTCAGGATGTCGCGCCGGGCAGGGAAGAGTTCGGAGATGCGCTTTTGCATGGCTGGCCTTCTAGTAGTTGAAAAGAAACTCGGGGCTGTTCAGCAGCGCCCACTGGAGATTCTCGGCCCCCCGGCGGCGGTCCGGAGCCAATGTTTTCAGGCCGACGGTTGCCTCAGCGGTGGTGGGCTTGCGGGAGATGGTGTGCAGGAAGATCTGCTCCACAAGCCGCCGGTCATCCTTCTCGGAATCGAGCAGCATCTTCACCAAGCCGCCTTTGGAAGAGTCAATGCGATCGGTGACCACCTTCGATTGCATCATCAACATCGCTTGCAAGGATGACGGCGGCACCTTCTTCGGCATGTCGTCGCGGTTTGATTGCCCGAAGGTCTTCATGAAGCCCTGGACTTCCGCGTCGGCCTTCTTGGGCTCCGGCATCTGCATCACCATGCCCACTTTCTCGGTGCCGCTCGAAAACTTGCCGGGGCGACCGGTAGCGAGCGCGATCGAATCATGCAGCTCCGCTGCGTTCAACATGCGGACGTACTTGCGGGCGTAGTAGTTGGCATAGCGATCCTGCCACTCGCCCGGGAAGCGGCTGCTCAACTGATAGGCGCTGGAGCTCATCACCGTTCGCACATAGTGTTTGAAGCTGTGCTTGTGCGCCGCGAAGTCATCAGCCAGGGCGTCCAGCAGCTTCGGATTGGAGGCTTGATCAGCGCGCAGCAGATCGAAGTCGTCCACTGGTTCGACAATGCCAAACCCCATCAGCTCGCCCCAAATCCGGTTGGCGAACGCGCGGCGGAACTGCGGGTGGC
Source organism: Acidobacteriota bacterium (assembly GCA_026394055.1). GTDB lineage: Bacteria > Acidobacteriota > Terriglobia > Bryobacterales > Bryobacteraceae > JAPKYZ01. The sequence goes on along the minus strand of JAPKYZ010000070.1, from coordinate 39,056 downwards.
TGGTCATGATGCGGGCCAGCGCGTCGCGGTGATTCTCACCGGGCGCAGGACGCTCACCGCTCAAGATGAAGCGCGGTGACGCATCACCACCACGGCGAGGAACCCGGACGATCGATTCGGCTTTGGCGTCATAGTCGGCGCCCGTGTCATCCACCGTGTACTCGGTGTTGGCCTGGTAGCCGTTCTCCCAGTTCATGATCTGCCGCGTGCGGCCAAAGAAGGCCGCTTGTCCAAAGAACTCGTCGCGCTTCTTGGTCGTCAGAAACTGATTCACCTTTTCCAGGTGATGCGCGCCGTCATGGCAGGAGATGCAGGCCAGGTTCAAGCCCAGAAAGACCTTGGAGTAGGTGACGGTGAACTCATCCACCGTGTCCGGTTGATTCACCAGATCATGCGCGTCAGGAGCTTCCGGATCGTCCTTGGCCTTCACGAAATCGCGCGCGTAGTACATGCCGGCGGGCACGGAGAAGCTGGTCTTGCCGGCTCCAGTCAATAGATCGGTCACCACGTCGGTGTACGGCCGGTCCAGCTTTAGCCACTCGCGCAGCCAAAAATGGAACAGGTTCAAGCCAGAGCCCATCCGGCCGCCCGCGCGGAACAGGTCCTCGAAGTAGTAGGTCCAGCGATCGATGAAGGCGTCGCTATCGGTCAACTTCTCGATCAGGTGCAGGCGCTTGGCCGGGGCCTTGCTTTCGAGAAACGCGGCCAGTTCCGCGGGGGGCGGAATGCGGCCGGTGGCATCGAGCCACGCCCTTCGCGCAAACTCTTCGTCACTCGCCAACGGGGCATGCGGTATCCCGTCCTTCTTCATCCGGCCAAAGATGTGATCGTCGATGAAGTTGCGGTGCGGCACCGGAGCGGAGGCCACGGGCTTGGCGGGAGAATACCGGGCCGTCATCGCAGAGGCGGCTTTGGCCTTGTCCGGCTGCGGCTCAATGATCGGTGCGTGCGCCCGTTCAAGCTCCGGCGTCTGCGCCAGCGCGACAAGAGGAACGAAGAAGAGGATCCGCTTCATGGCCGTTTCTTAAAAATCTGCACTCGCTTGCCATTCACTTCGGCGACGTAGAGGTTGCCCTTGCGGTCCACCGACATCAAGTGAGGCAGTTGCAGTGTCTGCGAATCGCCCCACTCGACTTCAATCTTCCCGCTTGCGAGACCGAAATGGAAAATCTTGTTGACGTCCCCTTCAGAGACCAGCAGTTGCTTGTCCTTCACCAGCAGGCCGAACGGATTGCCGAAGCCCGACCATGCCGCGATGAACTTGCCCGTCCCATCAAAAACCTGGACGCGGTTGTTGCCGCGATCCGCTACATAGAGGCGGCCTTGTTTGTCGATCGCCAAGCCATGGGCGGTGGAGAACTCAGCTTCGCCCTTGCCCTTCTTGCCCCACTGGCCGACGTAGCGCCCGGCTGAATCCAGGTGCACGATGCGGCCATTGCCGGAATCGGCGATGTAGATGTCCCCCTTCGAGGAGAACACCAGATCATCGGGCGAACGGAAATGCTTTTCGTCTCCACCACCGACGCCCACTTCGCCCAGCGTGCGCAGCAGCTGGCCCTCAGGGGAGAACTCCCGGACGGCGTGATTGCCGTTGTCCGTCGTCCACACATGGCCGTCGCGTGAGGTGCGGAGGCCATGCGCCACCTTGAACATCCCCTCGCCCCAACCCTTCAGGTAGTTGCCCTGGGCGTCGAACTTGACCAGCGGTGGCTCACCACGGTGCAGCACATAGATGTGGCCTTTGCGGTCCACTTCCACGGCCGACATCGGCCCCAGTTTCACCGCCGGGGGAATGCGGAGGAAGCCGCCCGAGACGTAGGGGTCCAGGGCGGCGGCCAGCGTGAGTGCAAGGAGAGGCAGCATGGAACTAGAAGATCAGCTTCAGCGCCATCTGGATGTTGCGGGCATCACGCGCCGACGTAATCGTCGCGAACGTGCCGCTGCGGTTCTTGCCATCCGGTCCGGGTGAGAAGGTGCCGTTGGGGATGCCCAAGTTCACCGAGTTGAGGAAGTTGAACGCCTCGGCCCGGAACTGCAGGTTGAAACGCTCGGTCAGTTTGTTGTTCTTGATCATCGACAGATCCCAGTTGAAAGTACCTGGACCACGCACATTCGGCAGCGTGCGGCCAATGTTGCCGTAGGTGAAGTTGACCGGGTTGATGAAGGCTTCGGTATTGAACCATTTCTGCGCCGACGGGTTGCTGATGGCGGCGCTGACGCCGGTGGAATCCGGACGGCTGGCGCGGAAATTGCTGGCGCCACCAATCAGCACGGGCAGGCCAGTCTGCATGATGCCGATCGAGTTCACCTGCCAGCCACCGATCACCTTGTTCACCAAGCCCGCACCGCGGCCGAAGGGCAGCTCATAGAGCAAGCTGACCACAGCACGCTTGGAGACGTCGGTGGGGTCAACCGACCGTTCCAGCCGGCGGTTGAACTTCGAATCCTGATAGCTGATCTGGTTGGTCTGTTCAATGGCGCCGAAGTTCACCGGAGTGCCCAGGCCTTCGGAGATGATCTTGCCGCCGGTGAAGTTGAACATCAACGTCAAGCCCTTGGACATGCGCTTCTCCACGCTGACGATGAACAGGTGGGAAGTATAGTGGCCCATGCGGGGATTGCGGACGGTCAGGCCCTGGTAGTAAGGGAACGGACGCAGGGACTGCTCACGCGTAATGGTGGCCGCACCCAGCGCGCCGGGCACTTTGCCGGCATAGGGGTTCGGCACGTTCTGTTGCAGGTCCAGTCCCAGCGCGAGATACTTGTTGTCCAGCTGATTCATGTCATAGCCGCCCGCGGTGAAGTGGCTGCCGATGTTGCCGGTGTAGGAGACGTCCACCAGCACGCGGCCCGGCAACTGATGCTGGGCTGACATCGAGAACTGGTGCGACACCGGCGTGGTGCCCAGCGTCTCGTCATAGCTGAAGGTCTGGCCCAGGAAGGCCGCCGCGCCCAGGTTGCGGCCCTGCGGCTGAATGAACGCCGTGGGCGGGCCATCACTCAGCTTGAAGGCCCGAACGTTGGCGTTGCTGGCCACATAGTTGGTGGATGTGTTGGCAAAGCCGTTCACGCTGCCGTAGTTCTCGCGCCAGAACTGTGAGGGGTAGTAGGCGCCGTAGCCACCGCGCAGAACGGTCTTGCCGTTGCCCAGCACGTCCCAGGCAAAGCCCAGGCGCGGGCTAAAGTCGTTGATGTCCCTTTTGCGGAAGTTGCGGGGCTGGCCGTTGACGCCGGCGAAAACGATGCCGCCGACAAGTCCGTTGGGCAGCACGAGAGTTGGGTCAAAGTTGGTGACGCCGTCGTTGGCTTCAAGCGGCTGCGTCTGATAGTCCCAGCGCAGGCCGACGTTCAGCGTCAAGCGGCGGGTGACTTTCCAGTCATCCTGGACGAACACCGAATAGGTCTTGCCGCGCTGTGATTCGCCCAAGTGGGTCGTACCGCTGGCGCTGGCCACTTCACCCAACAGGAAGCTGGCGTAGCCGGAGCCATTGCCCGCGGGCGATTGCGGATTGCCGGTCAAGCCCGCGCTGAAGCTAAAGTTGCCCGAGGGCGAGCTGCGTTGCAGGTTGTTGCCCTGCAGCGTGCGGAAGTCGAAGCCGACCTTCACTGTGTGGTTACCCGCGATCTTGGTAACCATGTCGAAGATCTGCGTGTTGATGCTGGCGCGCAGGCCAGCGGTGCCCGTGTTGAAGCCGGCGAGGCCGTTTGAGATACCGGGGAAGGTATCGGCGGGCACCGTGGAAGGCAAGCCCAGCTTGCCCGGCCAGCCGCCACCGAAGCTGCGGACGACGAACGGGAAGTAGCCGCGCGTCACGCCCAGGCGCAGTTCGTTCAGCAGCGTTGGAGCAAAGGTGTGCGTGTCGGAGAGCACGAAGTTCTTGTTCTCGAGCGCGTCGTCGCGCTTGGAGACCACCGGGTTGGGGTAGACGCTGCCGCCGTTGTCGGTCTCATGCAGGAAGTAGGAATAGCGCGCGAACATCGAGTTCTTGTCGCTGAACCGGTGATCACCCTTGATGGTGTACTGCCGCATGTTGCGCACTTCGCTGGCGACGTTCTGGAAGTTGTTGGCGTTGGTGAAGCGGTCGGTCGGCGTGCGGTTGGGCAGCGGATAGAACTCGTTGATCTTCAGCGCCACCGGGTCAAGGCGATTGGTGGGGATCTTGTTGCCGGTGAAAGGGTCGCGCACAAAGCCCGCGCCGTTGGGGTTGGCACGCGTGGTGGAGGGGTCGTAGACCACCACCTGACGGCCCGCCGTATCGAACAGGTCAGAGAAGTCGCCCGTGCGCTGCAGCGCCGTCGGGAAGGAGCCGATGGGCGCAGTGGAGCGGCGGTACTTGTACTCTTCCCAATTGCCGAAAAAGAACGTCCGGTCCTTGATCACCGGCCCGCCCGCGGAGGCTCCGTACTGGTTGTAGCGGAACGGCGGCTTAGAGGCCGCAAACGTGTTGCGCGCGTCCAACTGCTGGTTGCGCAGAAACTCATAGGCCGTGCCGTGGATCTGGTTGGTGCCGCTCTTGGTCACCATGTTGATCACGCCGCCACCGGTAAAGCCAAACTCGGCCGACATGGTGCCCGATTGCACCTTGAACTCTTCCACCGCGTCCACGGCGGGGCTGATGGCCACTTCGCCAATGTAGCTCTGGATGTTGTTGCCGCCATCGAGCGCTTGGGCGTTCATGGCATTCGGTCCGCCGTTGATCGAGATGGAAGAAAGCTGAATGCCGCGATCGCCGAAGCCTGAGTTGGTGGGGCCCGCGTTTGATTTGACGCTCGGCGTCAGCAGCGTTAGCGCCAGCGCGTTGCGGCCATTCAACGGTAGTTCCACCACGCGGCGGTTCTCCACCACCTTGCCCACGGTGGCTGAGCCGGTGTCGACCAGCGCCGCTTCGCCACGGACCTCGATGGTCTCGGTGACGCCGCCCACATCGAGCGTAAAGTCCACCTGGGAGCGCTGGTCCACCGCGAGATTCAGTCCGCTGCGGACGGCGCGCTTGAAGCCCTGCCGTTCAACGCTGATGCTGTAGGCACCCACCACCAGCAGCGGTGCCGAATAGTTGCCTTCAGCATTCGTCTCATAGGTGGTGACCGTGTTGGTGGCGACGGCCGTGATGGTGACTTTGGCCCCGGCAATAGCGGCACCGGAGGAATCAGTCACACTGCCGAAAAAGTTGCCACGGCTCTGCTGAGCCCAGGCGCTGGCGGCGAGACATTGCGCCAGCAGGACGAACATCAATTTCTTCATAAAACCTCTACCTCATCTCCATTGGCCGGAACGCCAAGCGACCCCTCGACTGGCATCCGGTTTCTTACGGCCCTCGTCGGCCGACTTCGCCGACGGCACACAGTGAGCGGAGATGGGCCGCGTCACGGGGAGGCCTTCAGTAAAATCTGAAATATTTTGTCACGGCCCGCCGTCGTTGGCAAGGGGGCCAACAGAGATCTCACGGGGTTCTCAAGCGAACGGGTTGTGGCAGCGGAGCGATGTGAACTTCTGGAAGTGCTTCGTGTTGACGGTCCAGATCTCGTCGACGCCGTGTTCGAGACACAGGGCGGCGATGCTGCCGTCGTAGATCTGGCTACCGGTGGACTCGGATCGGCCTAGTACGGCGCTCAATGTGTCCCAATGTGCGGGACCCTGACCCAGCAGGCTGACGCTGGGCGAACTCAGCAACATCGCCAGATCACTCAGCGCACGCGGGAGCGGCGTGGGTATCTTGAACACGGCGCGATGGGTGACCACCTTCAGGAACTCATAGACGCACGGCCAGGGCAGGGCCCAACTGCGGCTGCCGTTGGCCAGCTGCTCCACCAGTGTCTTGGCCTCCAAGTGATGGGGCGATTCGGCGCGCCTAGCGTAGACCAGGATACTTGTGTCAAGCGCGATCATTCAGTACTGCCTGCGCCATCCATACGGTCACGGAGCGCACTCCAGTCTGCGAGGTCAACGCCAGGCTTTACGCCACCGCCCTCAGTCCGCCAGCGTAGCCGGTAGGCGCGCTTGGGAACCGGTGGTGCCAGATATGCGTTCAACGCTTGCTCGACCAGTGCCTTCAAGCTGACGCCCTCATCGATGGCGCGCTTCTTGGCTTGCTTCAACAGTTGCTCGTCCAGGTCCAGCGTTGTCCGCACAAAAGCAGCTTAGCATCGATGTTTGTCGCGGGAGGGTGAACGCTCCGCCGTTTGCGCTGCCTTGCACATCCGGCACTAAACTAGAGGGGATGGAATTTCTCAAGTCCTCTCTGATCGAGCTGATTACCCAGACCGCGACCAACCTGCCCCCTGACGTTCGCGCCGCCATGGGCTTGGCGATGGCCAACGAAACGCCGAACACCCAGGCGTCGCAGGCACTGTCGATCATCGCCACCAACATCGATATGGCCGCCGATGATTCCGGCCCCATCTGCCAGGACACCGGCATGCCCACCTTTGACGTGCATACGCCCGTGGGGACCAATCAGCTTCTCATCAAGAAGGCCATCAAGGAAGCGGTGGCGGAGGCCACCAAGCGCGGCAAGCTGCGGCCCAATTCGGTGGACTCGCTCACCGGCACCAACTCCGGCGACAACTTAGGGGTCGAGACTCCGGTCATTCACTTTGAGCAGTGGGAGAAGGACGAGATCGAGGTGAAGCTGATCCTGAAGGGCGGCGGCTGCGAGAACAAGAACATCCAGTACTCGCTGCCCGCCACGCTCGACCACCTGGGCTACGCCGGGCGCGATCTGGCTGGTGTGAAGAAGTGTCTGCTGCATGCGGTGTGGCAGGCGCAAGGGCAGGGCTGTGCGCCGGGCGCGCTGGGCGTCTGCATCGGCAGTGATCGCGGCCATGGCTACATGTTGGCCAAGTATCAGTTGTTCCGCACGCTGGATGACTTGAACCCAGTGCCGGAGCTGGCGCAGCTGGAGCAGGAAGTGATGGACGAAGCCAACCAGATCGGCGTCGGCCCGATGGGCTTCGGCGGCAAGAGTTCCCTGATCGGCTGCAAGGTGATGGCGGCCAACCGCCTTCCGGCCAGCTTCTTCGTCTCCGTGGCCTATGAATGCTGGGCCTTCCGCCGTTTGGGTGTACGCCTGGACGCGCAGAACGGCGCGATCACGCAGTGGCTCTACCGCGATCCGGAGCGCCCGGTGGAAAAGATGGCCCAGGCCGAAGGCTTCCCGCTCACCGGTCGCGAAGTGGTGCTCACCGCGCCGCTCACCGAAGCGCAGGTCCGCAGCTTGAAGGTGGGCGACATCGTGCTGATCCGTGGTGAGATGTACACTGGCCGCGACGCCATCCACGCGCACCTGATGCACCATGCGCCGCCGGTCGATTTGAACGGTGCCATCCTCTACCACTGCGGCCCGGTGATGATGAAGCAAGGCGACGAGTGGGTGGTCAAGGCCGCCGGACCCACCACCTCCATCCGTGAAGAGCCCTACCAGGGCTACGTGATCAAGACCTACGGCGTCCGCGCCGTCGTCGGCAAAGGCGGCATGGGCGCCAAGACGCTAGCCGCGATGAAGGAATACGGTGCCGTCTACCTCCACGGCATCGGCGGCGCGGCGCAGTTCTACGCGCGCACGTTGAAGAAGGTGCTAGGCGTCAACCTGATGGAGTTCGGCATTCCCGAGGCGATGTGGCACCTCCAAGCCGAAGACTTCGCCGCCATCGTCACCATGGACGCCCACGGCAACTCGCTGCATGCGGATGTCTTGAAGGAGACGGGCGAGCAGCTGGCTGAGGTGGGTGCGGGCAGCGCGCACTAGCCTGGGCGAAGTCCCAACTCTTTAGCCCGCGACCTCACGATCATCTGGAAACTCTGCGTCCAAAATCCTTTTCAGCTGGGCCGCCAATTTGTCCAGATCAGTTGATGCCGTGTCCCAGACCAACGTCAGATCGAGATCGAAATAGGCATGCACCAAGCGGTTGCGCAGGCCCGAGATCTGACGCCACGGCACTTCGGGATACTTTGACCGGTAGATGGGGCTGACGCTGACACACGCCTCGCCGATGATCACCAGACGGTGAAACACAAAGGATTGCTTCAGGCGATCCGCCAGGAAGTCTTCGCGGGTGATCCCAACCAGAAACTCGCGCAGTTCCGCCATCGCTTTCAGCGCGTCTTCCAGGTAAAGGTCATCATGCCGCATAGATGACCCGGGCGTCCCGCAAAACGTTGGCTCTCACTCGTGGCTTCAGTGAGGCTTTCGTGCCCAAGTCCACCTTGCGGCCAAACAGATCCGCTAGTTCGATTTCCAGGTCGAAGAAGCGCCAACCGAGGTGGGTGTCTGGAGCAAACTCGACCAGCAGGTCGATGTCTGAATCGGCTCGCATTTCGCCTCGTGCCGCTGAGCCAAACAGGGACAGCTCGTGGATCTGATAGCGCTGACAGATCTGATGGAGTTGCTCCAGCGGGATCTCGATGCCGGTGGCGATGGTCATGGTTGTCCTAAAAGACATTCTACGGTGCGGACCCGCCGCGTGAATTGGTGTTTGCGGCGATGATGATGGCCGAATTGGGAGACTTAGCCGCCAATGCTAGCCTAGAGGGGTGATTCTAACCCCTGCACTGATGGCGCTTTTCCTAGCGCAGGCTCCCGCGCCGAAGGCGGCGACGGCTGCTCCGAAGGCCACTGCGGCGAAGCCCGCGGCGGCTGCTCCGGCTAAACCGGCTGCGGCGGCCAAGCCCGTTGTGGCTGGCGCGAAGCCTGCCGCTGCGGCGAAGCCGGTGGCCGCTGCCAAGCCTGCTGCTACTGCGAAACCTGCCACTCCCGCTCCTATGACCACTGACGAAGAGAAAATCATCTACTCCCTGGGCCTGTCGATCTATCGTTCGCTCGGCCAGTTTGACCTGTCCCCGGCTGAGCTCGACATCGTGAAACGCGCGTTGTCGGACGCTGCCGCTAAGACCCCCGCGGTCGAGATCACCGAATGGGGCCCGAAGATCCAGGGCCTCGCCGAAGGCCGCGGCAAGCGCATCGCCGAAAAGCAAAAGGGCGATTCGGCCGCTTACCTGGCCAAGGCCGCCACGGCTCCGGGTGCTGAGAAGTCAGCCACGGGCTTGGTCTATCGCGACATCACCCCCGGCACGGGCGCCTCGCCCAAGGCCACCGACACCGTGAAGGTGCACTATCGCGGCACTCTGGTGGACGGCTCCGAGTTTGACAGCTCCTACAAGCGCAACGAACCGGCGCAGTTCCCGCTGAACGGCGTGGTTCCGTGCTGGACCGAAGGCGTGCAGAAGATGAAGGTGGGCGGCAAGGCCCAACTGGTCTGCCCGTCCGATCTCGCCTATGGTGACGGCGGCCGCCCCGGCATCCCCGGTGGTGCGGCGCTGGTCTTTGAGATCGAGCTGCTGGAAATCGTCGGCGCCAAGCCGTAACCGCTGTTTCTTTCGCGCATGGCCGCACCAATGATGCCAATACCAGCTTCGACGCTCACCCGTCGAAGCTGGTTGGCGCAGTGGGCGGCCATTTTTGTTGAACCTTGCTTTGCCCAAACCGGCCCGTCGCAGCGATGCCCGTCGGCGGCAGTGCGGGACCTCGGATTCTCCGATTTTCCCGCTCAAGTGCACGAAGTGGCAGCTCAGCTCGGCCTCACCGCTGCGACATTTCCCCACTACCGAGACACCCAGCGCCGTCGGCTCGCCGAGCGCATTCGCGAAGGCTCAGCCGAACACGTCACCTATTACGTCCTCCAGTCCCGCCGCTTTACCCCGCTTGAACCGATTGACCCCGTCCGTCTGGCCGCCTCTGGTCCCACCGAGATGCCCGCGCCGGTGCGCGCTCGCTTTGCCGACTTTCAGGAGCGCTCAGCTGGCGTGGCGGATGAACGTTGCCGCTTAGTCCGCCGGCTCTTCCTCTCGCTTCCCGAAGCGTGGACGTCTGATGCGTGCTTCCGCCATACCATGCAGTTTCTGGCTCGTAAAGGCCCTCAAGCGGCGCAGCGGCCGGATCGGCGGGAGGTGCTCGATCAGCTCTATCAGCAGCGGGGCCTGAGTTCGGATACCGCACCGGAGCAGACTCTCGTGTTGGATGAGGCGTTGCGGTGGATCGAGCGGTCGAAGGTGCCTGCGGGGCGCACGCTGCTGGTCGGTCCGGGCCTCGATCTCACGCGCCGGGAAGATTTTTCGGATGCGACTCCGCTCACCGCCTATCAGCTGGACCGGCTGCTCGCAGTGCCGGGGATTGTCGAGGCAGGGCTGGACTGCGCGGACATCCGGCCGGAAGTGCTGGCGCATCTGGCCACGCGTCCGGTCTGCGGTTTCGAGATGGACATCACCACGCAATGCACCGCGACGGCGGGCCAATACGGACTCATGATCGCCACCAACCTACTGCTCTATTTTGAGGAGGCGGCACTGTTGGCGGCCATGACCGGGCTGGTGCGATCACTCAAGCCCGGCGGCCTGCTGATCCACAATGACGCCCGCTTTGCCGCGAAGGTGTTTGGTGAGCTACTGGGCTGTCCGGTGGAGCAGTTTCAACCGATCTCACTCGGCCGCCGCGGAGCGGTGGAGCAGGTCGACCGGCTCATCATTCACCGGAAGGCTTAGATCTCGCCTTGCCCGATCGTATCCGCCCCTGATGGCGTTACCGCCGTCGCTTTCAGGCAGACGTGAACTCGCGGATCAAACGGGTTCGCTCAGCGGCCAGCCAAATAGCCGTCCGCGTCCGCCAAGCTCCAAACTCCCGAAGGTTGGCGTCTGAACTTGGAAGCAAGCCGTAGGTGCTACTGGTGAGCTGCAAAAGGTAGACATCATATGCTGCGGCCACCTCGGCGTCGGAGATCACCTGCTCGCTGCGGTAACCGTTGAGGAAGGCCTGGAAGAGGGCGGCCGGGGCCTGTGGGGGAGCGGACTGGAAATACGCGCGCATCAATTCCCAGCCGGGGTAGTTGAGGTCGCCAAGAATGTCGATGACTCCCACGGGCCGCCCAGCTCGAAAAATGGCGTGCGTGCAATAGAAATCGCCATGGATGATGCCGCGGGTGGCCTGCGCCCGGCTTTCCGCAAGCTCGTCGCCCAGCTGCCGCAGAATCTGGCACCGGTCCCGGACCTGCTGCGCGATGCCCTCATCAGCAACCGCACCCAGCTCCGTCAAGCGTTGGAGCGCGATCTCGGGCGTTCGATCCTTACCGGAAAAGCTAAACGCGTCCCGCTGCGAGTACTCTCCGCCCAGCCGATGCAGCCAGCCACACAGAACGCCAATCTCACGCATGGTGCCGGGATTGTCGACCGAATTGGGGAGCAGGCCCAAGCCGTCGATCCAGGGAACCAGCACGACCGCCTGCCCGCCCACCGTCTCTACCGGGTTGCCATGGAGAGACGGCTGAAAGGTGCGGCAGGGAAAGCCCTGGCCCGCCAGAAAGCTGATAAACCCTGCTGCCTGTTCAATCCGGCTCTTCGAGTACTCGTGCTGAAAGATCTTCAAGAGCCAGCGGCTCGCGTCGCAGCCGACGAAGAAGTTCTGCGCCCGCCCGTCGGGAATCGGCCGGACTTCGCCCTTCAGCCCGTACAACGAAAGACAGAGATCCGTCGCCAGCTGAAGGTCGGACAAGGCGCTAGATCAGCTTCGAGAGCTTGGAACCCGGGACAACGATGGTCTCGTTGCGCTCGGGACCCGTCGAGATGCAGCCCACTTCGACGCCAGTGGCTTCTTCGAGGAAGCGCAGGTAGTCGCGGGCGGCTGCCGGTAACTTCGCCACGTCGGTGACGCCGCGCGTCGGTTCAGACCAGCCGGGCAGCGACTGGTAGACCGGTTCCACGGCTTCGAGATCGGCATTGATGGCCGGCATGCCTTCGATCACTTCGCCGCGCAGCTTGTAATCCACGCAGACCTTCACTTCGGCCAGCCCGTCCAGCACGTCCAGCTTCGTGATCACCAGCGAATCAAAGCCATTGATCGCGGCTGTGTACTTGAGCAGCGGAATGTCGAACCAGCCACAGCGCCGCGGACGGCCGGTGACGGAGCCGAACTCATTGCCGCGCTGCCGGATCATCTCGCCTTGCTCATCGTGCAGCTCGGTGGGGAACGGCCCGGCGCCGACGCGGGTGATGTAGGCCTTGGAGATGCCCAGCACGCCGCCGATCGCGGTAGGCGGAACGCCGGTGCCCGTGCAGGCTCCACCAGCGGTGGCGCTGGATGAGGTGACAAACGGGTAGGTGCCGTGGTCGACGTCGAGCATCGTGCCTTGCGCACCTTCAAACATAATGCGCTTGCCGCTGCGCACGGCGGAGCTCAACAGCTGCACGGTGTCGCACACCATCGGCTTCAAGCGAGCGGCGAACTCTTTGTACTCGGCCAAAATGGCGTCAATATCGAGATCGTTGGCGATGTCGAACGCCTTCGCCAGCGTCGCCTTGTCGGCCGCCAGATCGTGGTAGACCGCATCGAAATTGCCCGCAACCAGATCAGCAATGCGGATGCCGCGGCGGCCGATTTTGTCTTCGTAGCAGGGGCCGATGCCGCGTGAGGTGGTGCCGATGGCGACCCGGTCAGCGCGCCCTTCAGAAACCTTCTCCACCATGCGGTGGAACGGGAAAATGACGTGCGCCCGGCTGGAGATGGCCAGCTGGCTGGTGACGTCCACGCCCGCCGCTTCCAGCGTCTTGATCTCGCTCAACAAAGCGCCAGGATCAACGACGACGCCATTGCCGATGACGGCCTTTACACCCGGGCGCAGAATGCCGCTGGGGATCAGCTTGAGAACAAACTTCTTTTCGCCAATGTAGACGGTGTGGCCGGCATTGTGGCCGCCCTGATAGCGAGTGACGATGTCGAACCGTTCTGAAAACAGGTCAACAATCTTGCCTTTGCCCTCGTCGCCCCATTGCGCGCCGAGAACGATCAAATTGCTCATGAAAGTGGTGTTTTTTCCTACCGTTATCGATTCTAGCGCACCCCGGCCAGTAGGGTCGAAAACCGGTGGCCCGAGCGTCTCCTTGACGGATGTAACGGCCGGAGTTCAGAAGTAGAACTTCAGCCCGAACTGGAACTGGCGCGGGTTCTGGGCACTGGTAAAAGCCAGTGGAAAGCTGGCGGGCTGCCGGTTGCCGACGATGGGGCTGCCCAGCGTCTGGTACGGTACGTCGCCCACGATGTTGTTGATCGATCGGAAGTTGGTGCGGTTCAGCAGGTTGAAGCCTTCGGCAATAAACTCGAGCGTACCCGATTCGGTCAGCCGGAAGCGGCGCGACAGGCGCATGTCAATGGTGGCCAAATCCGGACCCTGGCCCATATTGCGGCCCAGGTGTGCGGGCCGCTTGTTGGTGGTGTAGGTATCGCCCTGCGAATCGACGCCGGTAAGCAGGTTGAACGGCCGCCAGGAGTTGTACTGGACGACTGGCGCGACGCTCCAGCGGCCCAGCAGCGTATTCTTCAGCGGTGACTCGTAGACCGCGCTGAGGACGAAGCGGTGCTTTTGATGGAATGGCGAGAGACCCCGCTCGGCGCGGGCGTTCAGCTGATCTTGCGGGGAGTAATCGGAGTTAAAGTCGGTGGATTCGTCGATGGCGCGCGAGAACGTGTAGCTTGAATTCAGCGACAGGCCGCGCGTGAACCGGCGGGTCACTTGGATCATGCCCGCGTGGTAGAAGCTGTTGGCGTCGGAGGTGAAGATGTTGCTTTGCAGCAGCGCCGGGTTGATGCGGGCGAACAGCGGACGCCCGTCCGGCAGACGCTGGCCGCTGTAGCGCACGTTGCGGCCGGTGATGCGGGCCAGATGCGCCGCGCGATTGAAGTTGTAGCCCACGGAGATGGCCCAGGGCCCGACGCCCTTCTCGATCTCAAAACTAGCCTGGTGCGCCCAGGGATTCTCAAACGCCGGGTCGATCCCAAAGTGCACCGATCCCGGCAGGCCGGGGCGAATGTTGATGCCCAGATTCGCCAGATCCTGCGTGGTGGGTGTCCGGTTGCCCAGCACGCCGCGCGCCAGCAGCGCCTGGTAGATGCCAAACGAGGTCCAGGTAGTGCCCGCGGGGGCGCCGGGCTGCTGGAAGCTGCTGCCATTCGCCGTCGCCAGTACCTGGTTGATGTACTGGCCGGAGAGCGGATCCGCGACGCCGGCGATCTGTGAGTTCACCTGCGAATAGTAGAGGCCATAGCCGCCGCGGATGGCCAGCGTGCCATCTTTCATCGGCGACCAGGCAAAGCCGAGCCTCGGGGCAATGTTGTTGTTGTCGCGCGGGACCACCGGGTTGTGCCGTTCCAGCTCATAACGCACGCCGTAGTTCAGCGTCAGGTTGCGGCTCACCTTCCAGGTGTCCTGCAGGAAGCCCGAGTAGCGGCCCGTGTTGATGACGTAGTTCGGGTCCCCAAAGCCCTGTTGATAGAGCACCGGCAGGTTCAATGCAAACGATTGCAGCGCGGTGATCGGGGCCGAGAGCGCCGGCACCAGGTCCGTCCGCCGCGAGGCCACCAGCAGCTGGCCCAACTGGGTGGGGAGCGTCGGGTCTCCCGACGCAACCTGCAGGACCAGCGCCAGGGGCAAGGCTTCGCCAAAGGTAAATCGCCCGCCAAAGAACGTCTCGGACCGGTTGTTGTTGCGCACCGGGTTGATGTCATAGCCGAACTTCAGCGTGTGTCCGCCCTTGGTCATGGTGAAGTTCTGCATCGCCTGATAATGCCGCTCAATCCCGTCAAACGGCAGGAAGATCTGCCGCCCGAAAAAGCCCGCGCCATTGATATTGATCTCCGGCCCGAACTTGTCGGTGGGGATCACGTCCAGCTGGTTGTAGTTGAACATCAAGCGCGATTCCATGATGAAGCGCGGGTTGATCACCACCGTGTCGCCAATCACAGCTGTCGAATCCCCAATGTCCAAGGACCGGCCCCGGTTAAAGCCATCCAGCGCCCCAAAGGCCGAGTTCTGCTGGAAGTTCCAGGTGGAGTTGCTCCGGAAAAACAGGCTGTGGTTGTCGCTGAACCGATGGTCCAGCCGGAGCGAGAAGTTGTTGAGGTCCTCTTTGAAGGGGAATGTCCCGCTGTTGCTGTTGAACAGGCTCAGCACCCGCGGATTAGACGCTGGCGTCAACTGCGCGCGGCCCAGGCGCGCCAAGCCCACCAGCGTGGGGCTGCCGGTCGATTCCAGAAACTGAAACAGCGCGCTCTGCGATGGGGTGACGGAGGTGAAGACGGACTTATCCTGCAGCAGCGGGACGAAGTTGGTCTCCTGGCGGCCCAGCCGTTCGTAGGCGACAAAGAAGAACGTCTTGTCCTTCTTCAGTGCTCCGCCCAGCGTGCCACCGGCCTGCGTGCGGGTAAAGGCGGATTTGGCGGGGTCGAAGTAGTTGCGGGCCTGGATGCTGCGGTGGCGGAGGAACCAGAACAGGTTGCCGTGGAAGCCATTGGAACCGGCCTTGGAGATGATGTTGATGACGCCGCCGGAGGCATTGCCGAACTCGGACGAAAAGCTGTTGCGGTTGATCTGAAACTCCTGCGCCGCCTCCTGTGAGATGCTGGCCCGGACCCCGCCGGAGGCCTGGTAGTTCTCAACGCCATCAATAAAGAACCCGTTGCCGCGTCCATTGGAGCCACCAAAGCTGAGGCCGGATTGCGGCGTTTGGACGGGGCGGAACGAAGTATCGTCCACCAGCGACGTTGTTTCCACCACGCCCGGCACCAGTAGCGCAAAGTCGAGATAGTTGCGCCGGTTGATCGGCAGGCCATTGATGCGCTTTTGCTCGATCGTGTTCGATTGCTGCGTGCGCTCCAGTTCGACGGCCTGCACATCGGCCGCGACCACCAGTTCGGTCGAAACGGCGGACACACTCATCTGGATCAGTTGCGACACCACCTCGCCCACCCGAACTTCCAGGCCTTCAATCACCTTTGTCGTAAAGCCCGGCACTTCCACGCGCAGCTTGAACACGCCAGGTGGTACCGTGGCTAGGATGAAGGCACCGTCCGCATTGCTTTCGACGGCCCGGTTGATGCCGCGGGCATCGTCGGTCAGCGTGACGCGAGCCTTGGCCATCGCACTGCCGCTGGGGTCCACCACAGTACCGCGGATATCACCTCCCGTGGAGGTGGCTTGGGCAAAAGCAGCCAGGGTGACAAACGTCGACGCCAGCGCACAACAGAGTGACTTTGCAAGCGAATTCATGGAGAAGGCTCTTTGAAGCACCTAGACTATAACAAATACATGACCAAATTGCGGTTTTTATTGGTTCTCTCAACGCTCGTGTTTCCCGCAGTGGCCGCCGAGTGGAAGGCGGGCGTCGCGCGGATGAAAATCACACCCAGCGGCCCCATCTGGATGTCTGGCTACGGCAATCGCAACAAGCCGTCTGAAGGCGTGGTGCACGATCTGTGGGCCAAGGCGATCGCGCTCGAAGACAAGAAAGGTCACCGGGCAGTGATCGTCACCACCGACCTGATCGGGCTGCCGCGCGCGATCTCCGAACAGATCGCGGTGGAGTGCCAGAAGCGTTGGGGGCTGGACCGGTCGCGGCTGATGCTGAACTCCTCGCACACGCACACGGGTCCCATGGTGCGCGAAAACTTGAACACCATGTTCGACTTTTCGCCCGAAGAATCGAAGCGCGTGCGTGACTACGCCCAATTGCTGACCGAGACCTTGATCAACACCGTGGGCGGCGCTTTAAGTGACTTGAAGCCGGCCGGGATCGCTTACGGGAAGGGCACTGCCGGGTTCGCCGTCAACCGCCGCCAGTTCAACCCCAACGGCAAAGTGACCATCGGCATCAACCCGCAAGGGGCGGTGGACCACGACGTGCCGGTGCTCGCCATCAAGGGCACCGATGGCCAACTGCGGGCGGCGCTGTTCGGCTATGCGTGCCACAACACCACCTTGACCGGCGAGTTCTACCGCCTCAGTGGCGACTATGCCGGTTTCGCGCAGATCGAGTTCGAAAAGGCCCACCCGGAAGCGGTGGGGATGTTCATGCTGCTGACCGGTGGCGACCAGAACCCCAACCCCCGCAGCAAAGACGAACTCGCCATCCAGCATGGCAAGACGCTCGCCGGTGCGGTGGATACGGTGTTGAAGGGCCAGATGAAGCCCGTGCGCGGTCCCATCCGGGCGGCGTTCCAGTTAACCGATCTGGCGTTTGCGCAGCACTCCCGCGAAGACTTCGAAAAGGAGCTCAGCTCCAAGATCCCCGCCGCCGTCCGCCGCGCCAAGGAGATGTTGAAGGCGTATGACGAGCGCCGCCCGGTCACCAAAGTGGCCTACCCGGTGCAGGCCATCCGGCTGGGCAAGGATGTCACCTATGTCGCCCTGGGTGGCGAAGTAGTGGTGGGTTATGGCCTGCGCACCAAGAAGCAGTTTCCGGGCGAGGAGACCGTGGTGGCGGGCTATTCAAACGATGTCATGTGCTACATCCCCACGGCGCAGATCTTGAAAGAAGGCGGCTATGAAGCGGTGGACAGCATGATCTACTACGGCCAACCAGGTCCCTTCGCACCCGATGTCGAGGAGCGAGTGATGGCGGGCGTGGCGAACGTGATGAAGCGCGTGGGGCGCAGCAAATAGATGTCAGCTGCCAAGTGTGGCGCGGTTGAGGCGGGTGGCACGAAGTTTATCTGTGCCATCGGAACGGGGCCGGGCGATCTGGAAGTTTCACCGCCCATCCCCACCCGCTCGCCAGAAGAGACGCTGCGAGACGTGATTGCTTTCTTCGCCGGACGGGGGGTGAAGAAGATCGGCCTCGGCTGCTTTGGCCCGGTCGATCTGGAGCGCGCGGCGATCACCAAGACTACGCCTAAGCTGGACTGGCGGGGCGTCCCGATCGGCACCATCCTGGAGCGGGCGCTGGACGTAAAAGTGGCCATCGACACCGACGTCAACGCCGCTGCGCTCGCCGAGCATCGCTGGGGCGCGGCGCAAGGCATTGATGACTTTGTCTACATCACCGTGGGCACCGGCATCGGCGGCGGAGCAATGGTGAACGGCCGTCTCGCCCGCGGTCTGCTGCACCCCGAGATGGGCCACCTGCGCATCCCGCGGGCAAAAGGCGATCGCTTCAAAGGAGTCTGTCCACTTCATGGCGATTGCCTGGAAGGCATGGCCAGCGGCCCCGCCGTAGCCGCCTCGGGCGGCGCCTTCGAAGCGGACTATCTCTCTTGGGCGTTGATGAACATCACCTGCACGCTATCCCCGCGCCTGATCGTAATGGGCGGCGGCGTGATGAAGACCAAGGGCTTGCTGGACGCCGTCCGGGGCAAGCTGAAAGTAGAGCTTCGGGGCTACGTGCCCGCGCCGAAGCTGGTCCGCCCGAAGTTGGGCGATCGGGCGGGCGTGCTGGGGTCGCTCGCGATGGTTCTCTAGCAGGCTGCGGAAAAAGGCCTAAGACCGCTTGCTAACGCGCGCGGCTCAGAAAGATCGCACGCTTATTTACAGCAACTTACAGAGCCACGACCGTGAGGGAGTGGTCCTGCAAAAGCATTTTTCCGCGGCCTGCTAAGCCACTGGCGGTCCAGATCGGGTGGAAGTGCCGTCGAAACGGATGCGTCCAAGAAAAGTACGGATTTAGATGAAACTCGTTTAATAATCCATACATCAAAACTCCTGCATGCGATCTTTCGGATGGCTAGGGGCTCTTCTTGTCCCTTTCAGCCTGTCAGCACAGAGTCTAATCGTAGGCATCCCCAGCGCGGATGCTGTTCATAAAAAGGAGCTTATGGTGGCCTTCGAAGGCCAGTACAACCGTCTCACGGCCGGCAACTACTTCAACAGTTTCACGTTTTCCGCGTTTGGCGTCGGCCACGGAACTGAGTTGGCGGCCAGCCTGTACGGCTTCTCTCAGCCCGGATCTGGCAACCGCTCCATCGGGTTCGGCGGGAAAAAGGTATTCGGTTGGAACCGCACGGGCGACCGGTGGGAGAAGAAGGTCTTTGTCGGCGGAATGGTCCCTTTCTCATTTGACGGGCAGGGCGTGGGCTATTGGGCCTACGGCGGCGTTTCGACGCGCGTGCCCGGATCACGGACGCGACTGACAGCCGGACCCAGCATCGGCACCAAGCAGATCTTCGGCACGGCAGGGGCGCGAAACAATCTGCACGCCATGGTCGGCCTGGAGCAGCCGCTGAGCAAGAAGTGGGGCATCGTCACCGACTGGTACTCCGGCACCCATGATTTGGCGGCGGGCATCTTCGCCCTCTCCTACCAACCGGACAAGAAGAACCTGCTGATCTTCGGGTGGAAGGTGGCCAACAACGCGCAGAGTGGCAAGCCCGCGTTCATGATCGAGTACACGCGGTTGTTCAATAGCCCCGGACATTGAGTAGTCTGGTAGCGGCCTCTCCCGGCGCAGTTCAACGCTGTGAGGGCCCCAAGGGAACCATGCAATACGCTAGTTTTGGCCGCCGCTTGGTGGCCCACATGATCGACCATCTTTTGGTGGGCATCGCCGCCGTCGCGGTACTGGCGCCGGTGACGGGAGCGACCGTGCTGTTCGGCGTACTGGAAACGGTGCGCGACTCACCGGTGGCGCTGATCGGGTTGATCTTCAGCGCCATCGGCATCATTCTGGCTGCGGCGGCGGGCGTCTGGGTCTACTCGGCCGGATTCGAAAGTTCCAGCTGGCAAGCCACGCCGGGCAAGCGGATGATGGGCCTGATCGTCACCGACGAAGCGGGGCAGAGAATCACCTTCGCCCGAGCCAGTGCCCGCTACTTCGCGAAATTTCTCTCGTCGATGGGCCTGTACCTGGGTTACCTGGTGGCGCTCTTCACCGCCCGCAACCAAACCTTGCACGACCTGCTGGCCTCAACCCTAGTCTTGCAACGCTAGCGAACGGCGGCTAGCGCTCGGGGAGAAGCTAATGGATGCCTTTTTCAGGTTGATCTCACTGGCCCGGCCGTC
Source organism: Acidobacteriota bacterium (assembly GCA_026394055.1). Taxonomy (GTDB): domain Bacteria; phylum Acidobacteriota; class Terriglobia; order Bryobacterales; family Bryobacteraceae; genus JAPKYZ01. The sequence goes on along the minus strand of JAPKYZ010000070.1, from coordinate 19,250 downwards.
GGTCCCGATGACGAGAGAGGCCTCCACCCGGCCCTGGTGCCCCGCGCTTCGCGCCAGCGGATCGTATCGGGGAACCCTGATCTCTTCGATGCAACCCACTCCGTTAACTGAGGTGGCCAACTGCTCGGCGCCCGCCACGACCGGCACTGCAAGCAGCGCCACAAGGCCGACATAGAGACTTGCTGCGGAACAACCCCGGAACGCTCGGTGCACGGTGTTTCCTTCTCAGCAACCCGCTACAGCCGCTCCAGCCGCGTGCGTGAATCGCCGAACTGGTCCAGCTTGATGCCGAAACGGTCCATCAGCGACAGGTAGAGGCTGCACATCTTGCGATTGTCCTCGCTGTCGCCCAAATAGTTGAGCGCCCGCCCGGTTTTGAGCGTGCCACCCAGGCCACCGGCCAGCACCAACGGCAGCCGCGTGTTGTCGTGTTTGCGGCCGATCCAGAGGTTCGACAGGAACATCAGGCAGGTATGGTCCAGCACCGTGCCATCGCCTTCCTTCATGGCATCGAGGCGCGAAGCCAAGTAGGCGAACTGGCTGACGTGGAAGCGCGCGATCCGTTCATAGCCATCGGAGGCGTTGTTGTGCGATGCCGCGTGGTGGCCTTCGTTGACGTTCAGGAACGGGTAGTACATCGCGGACAGGTCGCGCGAGATCAGCAGCGAGGCGACGCGGGTTTTGTTGGTCTGGAAGGCGATGGCGATAATGTCGCACATGAGGCGCGCATGGTCCCGCAGATCTTCCGGTAGGCCATTGGCGGGCCGGTCCATGGTGGCGGCGACTGTGTTGTGCGCCTTGGCTTGATCGTCCGCCTGCGCCTTGTCGCGCCGCATGCTGTCGACGCGCTTTTCCACTTCGCGCACGCTGGTCAGGTACTCGTCCAGCTTGCTCTTATCACTCGCGCTGATCTTGCGCGTGAGGCTTTGCGCGCGGTCCTTCACGCGATCAAGAATGCTGATGTTCAGCAGGCTGCCGCGGTTGTCGAACAAGTTGTCCCAGGCAAGCGATGGGTAGACCTCCACCGGCACGGGCGAATCCGGGCTCTGCCAGGAGATGTGGGAGCTGTAGGCCATCGAGAAGTTGGTCTCGTGATAGCCCGTCATCGGCTGCTCGCAGGCCAGCACGATGCTCGATTGCGGGACGTCTTCGCTCACGCGGCTGGCGATCATCTGATCGACGCTGATGCCGGAGTGGATGACGGCGCCCTTGGAAATCCGGGCCCCGGAGAGCAGGCTGCCGGTTTGCGCGGGGTGAATGCCCTGGTTGGTGAGGGCCTTCACATAAAGCCCGTCGATGACGTTGATCTTGGGCTTCAGCGGCTCCAGCGGCTGCAGCGTCTTGCTCAGCTTCATGGCCGCGCCTTCGCCTTCGGCGCTCCAATGATCTTCGTTGACGCCATTGCCCAGGAACACCACGCCAAAGCGCTTGGGAAAGGCTGAAGCGGGCGGCGTGTCCGCCAGCGCATGCATCGATTCCAGCCACGGCAAGGCTACCGTGCAACCGGCACCGCGAAGGACGGCGCGGCGGGAAACAAAGTTCTGGGCTGACTTCTTCATCGGCGGCTCACTCCTCAATCATAATCATGGCGCACACTGATGGCTCACGGTCATCGCCTAATCCGTGGCCGCCGCGGCTTCCGGCAGGCGGCGCTGGCGGAACTGCGGGCTGCTGACGATGGCTTCCACCAGCGCGCCCAAGCGGTACCCGCTCGATTTGGCTTGCGCCTCCATGCGCTCGACTAACTCTTCATCAGAAAGCTGCAAGGACCGGTTGAGCGCAAAGGCCAGCAGCTTGCGGCTGATGTTCAGCACAAAGTCCTTCTCGCGCCGCTCCCGGATGAAGCTCAGCAGACCCTCGACGCCCGCTCCGGAGATGCCGCCGGGGTAGGTCACCTGCGTTTCCACCGGACGCCCAGCCAAGTCGTTGGTGCGGCGGTCGCCCACGGGTCCGTAGCCTTCAAAAGCCAGCCCGAACGAATCGATGCGCGCATGGCAGGCGGCACAGAGGGCATTCTCGCGATGCTTGGCCAGCATGTCGCGGACGGGTAACTCGGACGTTGATTCGTCATTCGGCAACTCCGGCACGGCGGGCGGAGGCGGCGGGATCACTTCGCCCAACACGCGCTGCACCACCCAGTTGCCACGCTTCACCGGTGACGTCCGGAGGCCCGGCGAGTTCTGCGTCAGAAACACGGCCATGGGCAGCAACCCGCCACGGCCATAGGGGCGCGCGTCGTCGATGCGGACCCAGCGATCGGCTGCGCCGGTTACTCCGGAAATCCCGTAGTGCGCCGCCAGCGCGGGGTTGACGAAGGTGTGGCGGCCGTAAAGCAGATCGAGCAGCGACCGGTCATTCGCCAATGCGTCGGCCAGCAAACGCACGGGCTCCTGGAACATGGCGGTTCGAAGATCATTGTTGAATGCCGGGAAGCGAGCGCGGTCCACGGAGTTGTTGGTCTCAAACTGGCGGAAGCCCAGCCAGTTGCCCGTGAACTCGGTTGCCAGCCCGCGTACTCGTTCATCCTTCAGCATCCGGCGCGCTTGAGCGAGCAGCACCTCGGGCCGCTGGAGATCACCCGCCGCTACATGCCGCATCAGCTCCGGGTCCGGCATGCTGGCCCAGAGGAAGTAGCTGAGGCGGCTCGCCAGCGCCTCATTCGAGAGCGGCCGGTGGCCCGGGGTGGCATTCACCGGCTTCGCCTTGGGCCGCGCGGAGCTCTGCAGGTCCAGGCGATAGAGAAAGTCCGGCGCCATCAAAATGCTCACGAGACATTCTCGCAGCGCGGCCTCATGGGACAGCTCATTCTTGCGGCGCAAGGTGCGGTAGTAGGCCAGCAGATCTTCGCGCTCCTTCTGCTCGAGCGGGCGGCGGTAGGCGCGAGCGGCGAACGCGACCAGCGCATCGAGATGCTTCGGCTCAGCTGCCTTTCGCTGCTGTTCGAGCGACCGGAGCGTCGTGTTGATGCCGTCATAGTGCTCGCGGATGGCTTGCGGCGCCACCGGGTCATTGCCCGGGTCCGCGGCGGCCTTCGCGAGATACGCATCGCGCATCGCGGCGATCACTTCGGCGTCGGTGATGCCGCGGCCGACGGGCCGATCACTGGCCGATTCGGCGCCCTTGCCTTGCACTTCACCACTTTGGTTGAAGAAGTACTGGATCCAGGTGCGTGCCGTGAACTCCGCGATGTAGTCGAACTCATTCCACAGCCGGTCCAACTCCTGGCGGCTTTTGTCATCCAGGATCAGCTCCATCAGCGGCTGGTCGTCGCGGTAGAAGCCGAGCACACTGTGATAGCCCGCGCTCAGCAGGCGGCCCTTGTCTTCTGAGTCATCCGGGAAGTACCGTCCGCGCTCCGTGATGTAGAACTTATCGGGGAACACCGACGCCAAACGGGCAAAGGCGGCCTGGTAGCGCGCCCGGTCCGCGGCAGGCACCACGAGGTCGCTGTCGCCCGCGCGATCTCGCGCCATCAAGGCCGCCCAACGCGGTGCGGCCTCCTGGTGCAGACCGGCGTAGCGCGGGATGGCTGGAACATCAGGCGGCGGGTCCGCGTCGTTGCGCAGAGCCGCCGGGTCACTTTCGCGGCGATGGGTGGCGAACTGCTTTAACTTCCAGTTCAGCAACGGTTGCGAAGCCGGAGGCAGGCCGCGGACCTTGGGGGCCGCGAACTGCATGGCAGTATGGGCCCGGAGCTTGGTCACAAACTCGTCCATCGCCTGGCAACCGGCCACAAGCTGCTCCGCTTGACCCGGCGTGGGCAGCGCCTTCCATATGCTCTGGAGCTTGGCCACCGGACCAATCGCGCCCGGCTCATTCAGGATCGTCCACACCTGCGGCAGATAGCGCGGGCTCAATCCCTTCTCCGCCGCGATGCTTTCGAGCGTCGCCCGTGGCGCGCCCAACGCTGCCCGATGTTGGAAGCGCCAGGCGGCGGCGAAATAGTCGGCGTACTTGGTGGGCTGGCGGAAGTAGAAATTGACGATCCGCTGGATGGCGTACTTCTCGCGGTCCGTCTCCACCAGCATGGGGTGCGGCGAGAACTGGATGGCCTCCGGGGCCAGCACCATGTTGCTGGAGATGCTACGCGCCGCCTGCAGGTACTTGTTCAGCAGGGCCGGCGACATCGTCAGCGACTCGCCGGAGTTGTCGAAGCCGGCGGTGTTGGCCGGGTCGATGGGGAACTCGCGGGTCACCTCCAGGTTCTGGCCGGTCAAGTCGCGGATGGTGTAGTTGTATTCGGCATTGCTCAACCGCCGCGCGAGCACCAGGCCCGGGTCACCGGCGGAGCGCTTGATCTCCGCCGCGCGCACCTGCTCGATCCAATGGATCACCCGGTCCGCGTCCGCAGCCGGTGGAGCGGGCAGCGGCTTGGGCGGCATGTCCTTGGCGCGCAGGCGCTCCATTATGAGTGCCCAACGTGGAAACTCCTGCGTGACGGAGGCCACCGTCTTGTAAGCCGACAGGTCGAACTGCGCGGCCGGTGTTTTGCCACTGTGGCAGCCTAGGCAATGCTTCTGCAGGAAAGGCTGCACGGTCGAGGCGAACTGCTGCGCCGCGGGCACAGCTGCCACCATTCGCAACGTCATCAACATCGTCAGGGCCAGAATACGGATCACGACGCTATGTTCTCATGGCCAGCCCGAGAATTTCTCTCTTAGGCAAGTGACCCGCGGACTACGGGGTGGCCGCAAAATGTAGTACGCTTCACCCATCTGCCCGCCCGGTTCGCGGCCCTTGAGATCGACCCTATGAGCCTTCTTTCTGATCAGCAACTGGGCCTGCACCGGTCCATTCCCCGGCGCGACTTTCTGAATGGAATCGCCGTAGCCGCCACCGGTGTTTACGGCGGTGCGTCAGCGCTCGGGCAATCGAAGATGGGTGCTGGTGCTGGCGCTGACCAGCCACCCGCCCGCACGGGATTGCGCGGCGAATATCCAGAGGCGGTGGCGGAGCTGGAGCGCCTCCGTCAAGGTGCCTACGCGAAGCTCCCGGTGGACTCGGCGGCCACTGATGAGCAGTATGATCTGGTGATCGTCGGCGGTGGTATCTCCGGCCTATCGGCCGCCCATTTCTGGCGTGGTGCACTGGGTGAAGATCAGCGAATCCTCATCCTCGACAACCATGACGACTTTGGCGGCCACGCCAAGCGCAATGAGTTCCACCACGGCGGCAAGACCTATCTGGGTTACGGCGGCACCATGAGCATCGCCACACCGTATCCCTACAGCTTCACCGCCAAGCAGCTGCTGAAGGATCTGACCATCGAGGTGGAACGGCAAGCCGAGTTCGCCAATCGTGACCTGGAGACCAAGTACTCGCTCCGCGCCGGCATGTTCTTTGACCGCGAGCATTTCCTCGAAGACAAGCTGGTGGTGGGCAACGCGCGGCAGCCGGGCTTCTTTGACCAGATGCCGCTCAGCCCCGAAGCGCGGCGGGATCTGGTGCGACTGCACGGCAAGAACCCGGACTACCTACCCGAGTTGAGCGAAGCCCAGAAGCGCGCGCGGCTGGCGCGGATCAGCTACCAGGACTATCTGCTGAACATCGCCAAGATCAACCCCACCGCTCTCGCGTTCTTCCTGGGCAATGGTGGCCGCAACAACAAGCGGGTTGACACGACGCCCGCGCTGGAGGCGGCGCAGCGGGGCTCGCCGGGCTTTAACGGGCTGGGGTTGAAGCTGGACGAAGGTTTTGTCGAAAGCTCCTTCACCTTCCACTTTCCCGATGGCAACGCGACCATCGCGCGGCTGCTAGTGGCCAGGCTGATCCCGGGCGCGCTGTCCGGGCCGCAGACGATGCAATCGATTGTGCAGGCGCCGCTCGATTACGGGAAGCTCGATCAGGCAGGCTCGCCGGTCAGCCTGCGGTTGCGCAGCACGGCCGTCCGGGTCGAGAACCAGGGCTCAAGCTCCGTTGGCGTGGCGTATCTCAAAGGTGGCAAGATGCATCTGGTGCAGGCGCGCAACTGCATCCTGGCTTGCTACAACGCCCTGATCCCCAGCCTGGCCCCGGAGATTCCAGCGGAGCAAAAGCAGGCGCTGGCCTATCCGGCCAAGGTGCCGATGCTCTACACCAACGTGCTGATCGGCCGGTGGACCGCATTCCAGAAGGCGGGCGTGTCGCGCATCAGCTCACCCGGGATGTACCACCCCACGTGCGTACTGGACCCGGGCACTACTGTCGGCGGCTACCGTGGGGTGACGACGCCCGATCAGCCGATTGTGGTCCACCTGGTGCGCAACCCCAACCGTCCCGGCCTTCCGCGCAAGGAACAGAATCGCCTGGGGCAGCAGGAACTGTTGTCGATGACGTTCACGGATTTCGAACGCAAGATCCGCGACCAGTTTGCGCGCATGCTCGGGCCCGCTGGGTTTGATCCGGCGGAAGACATTCTGGCGATCACGGCCAACCGCTGGCCCAACGGCTATGCCTACACCTACGACGCGTTGGGCGACCCGGACCTGCCGCCCGAGCAGCGGCCCCACGTGATCGGCCGCCGCCGCTTTGGCCGCGTCACCATTGCCAACAGTGACGCGGGCGCAGCCGCTTTCACCAATCAAGCGATTGACGAAGCTCATCGGGCAGTCCAGGAGCTACTGGTGCTCAATGGCCTCACTTGACCGGCGTGCCGTGGTGGTGGCCGCCGTGGCGGCGTGCGTCATCGCAGCACTGGTGCCGTCGTTCGCGCAGACCAACAGCTCCACTGCGCCGGAACAGCCGCTGCCATACAGCCACAAACTGCACGTCGCGCTGGGCTTGAGGTGTCAACAATGTCACCCCAATCCCGACCCCGGCGAGAGCATGACCTTTCCGGCCACGTCGTTCTGCATGACCTGCCACATGGCGGTGGCCAAAGAGAAGCCCGCCATTCAAAAGCTGTCGGCAGTGGCGGTGGCCAAGAAGGCAGTGCCCTGGGTGCGCATCAACGCCGTCCCGGCGGGCATTTACTGGAGCCATCGCTCCCACCTGCTGGCCGGGGCGAAGTGTACGGTCTGCCATGGAGAAGTTGGCCAGATGGACGTCGTGGCCAAGACCGTGGACGTCACCACGATGAAGGGCTGCATCGCTTGCCACAAACAATTCCGCGCGAGCACCGGCTGCGAGTTCTGCCATGAGGGCAAGTAGCGCGCCCGTTTCTGACTCAGCGCCTTGATATCCTGTTGGCCAATCACTGTGGACTTCCTGACGCGGCGGCGGCTACTTGAACGGACAACCCTGGGCTTCGGGTCCATGGTGTTGGCGGACCTGCTGCGCGCTCAACAGACGCCTCACTTCGCGCCCAAGGCAAAGGCCGTGATCCAGTTGGTGCAGAACGGCGGCCCCAGCCAGATGGATCTGTTTGACCCCAAGCCCGAGCTACAGCGGCGGGCCGGTCAGCCTTTGCCGGGCGGCGTCGAGATCCATCAGCCGAACAACGTCAACACGCTGCTGGCCAGTCCCTTCACCTTCAAGAAGTACGGCCAGTGCGGCATGGACATCTCCGAGGTGCTGCCCCACACCGCGAGCATCGTGGACGACCTCACCTTCATCCGCAGCATGCACACTGAGCACAACAATCACCTCGAAGCGCTCAACATGCTGCTGACGTGCAAGATCTTTCCCGGCCGCCCGGTGATGGGCGCCTGGATCAGCTACGCGCTCGGGACCGAGAATCAGAACCTGCCTTCTTACGTCGTCCTGCGGGACCCCACCGGCTACACCATCGGCGGCAAGCAGCTTTGGGCCAGCGGCTATCTGCCCGCCACCTACGCGGGCGTCGAATTCAGCATGAAGGGCGCTCCGGTCCACCACTTGAATCCGCCGTCGCCACAGCCCGAAAACAGCCAGCGCGAGACGCTGAATCTGCTGGCCAAGCTGAATGAGGCGCATGCTCGGCAACATCCGGGCGAACTGGAGCTTGAGGCGCGCATTCGCAATTTTGAGCTCGCCGCCCGCATGCAACTGGCGGCGGGGGAAGTGCTGGACATCTCCAAAGAGACGGCTGCGACCAAGAAGCTCTACGGCATCGATGAGCCGAATGTCGGCGCCTACGGGCTACGCTGTTTGATGGCACGCCGCCTGGTAGAGAAGGGCGTTCGCTTTGTGCAGGTGACCACCAGTCCCGGCCAGCCCTGGGACCATCACAACAGCATCAAGAAGGACATGCACAAGATCGCCACCGAAGTGGACCAAGGCTCGGCGGCGCTGATCACTGATTTGAAGAGCCGCGGCCTGCTCGATTCCACTATCGTCATGTGGGCGGGCGAGTTCGGGCGGCTGCCGACCACGCAGAACGGCGACGGCCGCGACCACAATCGCAATGCCTTCACCATCTGGTTCGCAGGCGGTGGCTTCAAGAAGGGCCTCATCTATGGCGAGACCGATGAGTTTGGCTACAAGGCCGTGGTGAACCGCGTGCCCGTGCCGGACATGATCGCGACTGTGCTGCGGCAGTTGGGGCTCGACCACAAGCAAGTGCAGTATGCCAATGGCGGCCGCATGGAAACACCGTCGGACGTCACCGTCACGGGGGCGAAGCCCGTGTTGGATCTGCTGGCATGACCCATCGCCGGCTCATCTTCGTCGCGTTGGCCACGGGCTGCGTGGCCCAGGCTGAGGCAGCGGCACCGCGCTATGAGAAGGATGTGCTGCCGATCTTCACCAAGTACTGCTTCACCTGCCACGGGCAGAGCAGTCCCAAGCTCGGCCTTGATCTGCGCACCGCCAGTGGTGCGCTCCGTGGCAGCTTCAACGGGCCGGTGATCACCAAAGGCAAGCCCGACGAAAGCCTGTTGTGGAAGAAGGTTTCGACGCACCAGATGCCGCCCGCGGTCTATGGCCAGAAGATCCCTGATGCAGACCTGGCGATCATCAAGCAGTGGATTGAGGCCGATGCTCCCTCGGACGCTCCGGTGAAGACGGCCTCCGCGGTACCCGCCGTTATTGTGGCTCGCTGCACGCCTTGCCATGGCGACAAGACCGCGGCCGCCGGGCTAAAGCTCGCGACGGTTGGCGATGTCTTGAAAGGCAGCACCAACGGCCCGGTGATTGTCGAAGGCTTTTCAGATCGCAGCATCCTGGTCCGCCGCGTCAGCAATCACACCATGCCGCCCAAAGGCACCGGCGCACCACTCACTGAAGCGGAGATCAATGTCATCCGCGAATGGATTGACCGCGGTGAGTTCAGCGAGATCATCTCGTTCCAGGCGGCGGACCGTCCCTTCAGTCCTCTAGAAGCGCCGCCCGTCACGGCGGAGCAGCGCCGCTTCTGGGCGTTCCAGAAGCCTCAAGCCGTTGCCCCACCCAAGGTCCGCGGTGCCGCCCGCGTGCGCACGCCGATCGACGCTCACTTACTGGCGCCGCTGGAGGCCAAGGGGCTGTCGTTCAGTCCCGACGCGCCCTCGGCCACGCTGATGCGCCGCGCCTATCTGGACCTGACGGGCCTGCCACCTACGCCTGCTGAGATCGACGAGTTTGCGCGCGACAGCAACTACGAGAAGCTGATCGACAAGCTGCTCGCTTCGCCGCGCTATGGCGAACGCTGGGGCCGCCAGTGGCTGGATGCGGCGGGTTATGTCGACACCACCGGCAAGGACTTTGATCCCAAGAAAGCCGAGTACGCCGACGGCATGTGGCGCTACCGGGACTATGTGATCAAGGCGTTCAACGCGGACATGCCGTGGAACCGGTTCTTGACCGAGCAGCTGGCGGGCGATGAACTGGTGGACTGGCGCGAGCTGAAGCAACGCCCGCCGCAGGTGAATGACCTGTTGGCCGCGACCGGCTATCTGCGGACCATTCTCGACATCACCGAAGAGGACATTTCAAACCTGCCGGTGGAGCGCTACGAAGCGCTGTTCAAGCTGGTCGAGAAGGTCTCTAGCAGCACGCTGGGCTTGACGGTGAACTGCGCCCGTTGCCACAGCCACAAGTTCGACCCCATCTCGCAGAAAGACTACTATCGCTTCCTGGCGCTGTTCACCACCGCCTACAACCCCACCGATTGGATCCAGCCGCAGAACCATCACCTCTACCTGTTGCCCACCGCGGAGCACGAATCGATTGAAGCGCGGATGCTGAATGAACAGCTGAAGCTGATCCCGGAGCCCATTCGCGACGACGTGAAGGTGGCGCTGAAGACGCCCGCCGACAAACGGACCGAGATCCAAAAGTACCTGTTCAAGAAGTTTGATGAGCCGTTTGCGAAGGCCTATACCAAGGACCCCGAGTTCCCGCGCTTGGGCAAGATCCAGGCCCTGTGGGATGTCGGCACGCCGCCCGCCATTCGCCTGCTGTTGCGCGGCAGCGCGGATGCTCCGGGTCCGCGCGTGACGCCCGGGTTCTTTGATGTGCTGACACCCTCCGGCCGCACTGACGCTGTGCGGCCAGCAGCGGCGCAAGGCAAGACCTCGGGTTACCGGCTGGCCTTTGCCGAGTGGCTAACCAGCCCGGAGCATCCGCTGACGGCGCGCGTGATCGTCAATCGCATTTGGCAAGGGCACTTCGGCGTGGGCCTCGTCTCAACGCCGGACAACTTCGGCGCCAGCGGCGCGCGCCCTTCGAACCAAGCCCTGCTCGACTATCTCGCGGCCGACTTCATCGCCGGTGGCTGGAGCGCCAAGCGGCTGCACAAGCAGATCATGCTTTCGACGGCTTACCGCCAATCGAGCCGCCAGCACGACCAAGGCAATAGGATCGACTTCGAGAACAAGCTGCTCTGGCGGATGAACCTGATGCGCCTCGACGCCGAGACGCTGCGGGACTCACTGATCAGCGCGGCCGGCAAGCTGGACCTCACGGCGGGTGGTCCACCGGTGCAGCTCGAGATGCGCAGCGATGGCCTGCAGGTGGTCTCGAGCAAGGAGCCGCCGAACGCCCAGTGGCGCCGCAGCATCTACCTGACGCACCGCCGCACCTACCCGATGAGCTTTCTGGGCGTCTTCGATTTCCCCATCATCGACACCAACTGCACGCGCCGCGTTCCCTCCGCCACGCCGTTGCAATCGCTAACCATGCTGAATGATGAGTTCATCTGGAAAGCCGCCGAAGCGCTGGCGCAGCGCGCGGAGAACAACGTGGATGCGGCCTATCTGCTGGCGCTCTCGCGCAAGCCCACCGCCGCGGAGCAGGCGCTGGCGGCGGACTTCGTGAAGAAGATGCCTTTCCGAGCTTTTGCCCAGGCGCTGCTCAGCTCGAATGAGTTTCTGTACATTGACTAGCCACGATCGACTAGGGCCTGTTCACGCTCTCGTGAACCGTGTGCGAAGCCTGGCGCATTTCCCGTCCCGCGGCGCCGCCTCACGCTGAGCCGCGACAGAATGGAGCGGAGTGTTGGGCCCTTCAACGGCTGACCGGGAAGCAACGCGGCCAGGTCTCACTCGGTGACGCCTTGGATATTGCTTGCCGTGTTCTTCAATAATCATGGAGTAGCCGGGCACCTACCGAAGTGGTGGACTCCGCTCCATACTGTCGCGGCTCGGCGTGAGGCGATGGCTGTTGATGGGGCGCTTGTGGCCTTTCGGGAGTGGTGTGAACACGCCGTCGCTGCGGTCGCAGAACTAGTTACTAGCCGCGCCCTTCACGAACGCTTCCAGCCAGCGGTCCACTTCAGCCACTTGTTCCGGCACATTGTTGTGGCCGGTCTCGAGCGCCAGCAGTAGCTTCTTCGGCGCCGTGATCACGTTGTAGGAGGCGTACATTGAGGTGGGCGGGCAGGTCTCGTCATTGAAGCCCCACGAATAGAAGCCCGGCACCTTCAGGCGGCGGGCGAAGTTGACGACGTCGTAGTAGCGTGACGTCTCGATCTTTTCCGGTGACCGGTGCGCCTGCACACCTTCGGTGGCGCGGAACATGTGCGGCCAGCCTCCGGCCCGATTCTGCAAGTAGCCGGTGACATCGGAAAGGGCGGGGAAGTAGGCGGCCAGTCCCTTCACCCGAGGGTCCAGCGCCGCTGTGATGATCGACAGCGCGCCGCCCTGGCTGCCACCGGTGACGGCCAAATGGTTGCCGTCCCATTTGGGGTGGCTGACAAGGAAATCATTGGCGCGAACGCAGCCCAGGTAGACGCGCCGGTAGTAGTAGCGGTCCCGGTTGTCCAAGCCGATGGTGTTGTAGTTGGCCAGAGCCCCCGCGCCCAGCGAGTCATACACGGATTGCTCCATCGTGACGGGGATGCCATGAATACCTACCTGCAGCGTGATCACGCCGCGCGCCGCCATGGCGGCCATGCCTCGATAGGGCCGAACACCCGCGCCGGGTACTGCCAGCACCGCCGGATACTTGCCGGGAGCCTTGGGTTCACAGAGGACGCCATAGAAGCGCGAGACGCCATTGCCGGCACCCACATTCTGCAAGTTGACATGAAAGCAGTCCGCCGCGGCGTTGCCGTACTCGGGCAGCGGAGTCAGTTTCGCGTCGATCGGCAGTTTGGCCAAAGCAGCCTTACCCGCGGCCCAGAACTGTTCGAAGTCCGCGGGGTCCTGCTGGGTGGGTTGAATTGACTCGGGGCGAATGGCGGCGGTGGCCAGCCCGCGATAGGTCTTGCCGTTGCGTTCCACGGTGGCGATGCAGCGGAGGAAGCCGGGTTCGTTCATTGAGCCGCCTTCGACCACGATTCCCTCTGCGGTGAGTGTCGCGGTGTGCTCGATCACGGGCGGCATCATCTCCGGCCCGATGCGGTAGGAAACTTCGACGCCGCTTAATGGATGCCCGTCCTGCACGGCGACGATGCGGAAGCGCACGGGCTGGCCAGGTTCATAGCGCCAATCGGGCCGCTCCGTCGAGACGCGGACCTGGATGGTCCCAATCCGGTCCTGTGCGAACAGGCTGAGCCCGAGAACGATGAGTGTGATGAGTCGAAGCATGGCGTGACCTCAACAATATCGCGTCCGGTCGCACCCTTGGCGGCGGTGATTCGACTACTGCCCGGCGGCCGGATTTCCGGTGGGCGGTGGCGCCCGGTCTTCGGCACGCGGCTCACCCAGGATCTCGCGGAAGATCGGCTTCAGCGCGTCGGCCCAGATCTGGTAGGTCTTCTCGCTGGGGTGGAGCTTGTCGGGGTCCATCATGCCGTCGTACAGCTGCCCGCGTGGGTCCGCCAACTGTCCATTGATGTTCAGCACTCGCACCTTGGCGCCGTCGGCCAAGCTGGCGAGCCGGTTGTTGATCGCGTTGATGACCGGCATCACCGCCATGTTGTCGTTCCTGGGGAAGAGCGCCGTCACGATGATGGTTGCCTCCGGAGCCTTCTTCGCAATCACGCTCACCACCTCGCGGAGGCCGCTCACGACATCGGTGGCCACCGCCTCTTCCTGGCCCGCGACGATGGTGTTGCCGACGTTGTTGGTGCCCGCCTGAAGCACCACGATCCGCGGATTCACCTTGTCCAGTTCGCCATCATTCAAGCGCCAGAGGATGTTCTGCGTGCGGTCCGCACCCCAGCCGAAGTTGGCTGCGTTCCAGCCGTGGAAGTTCTTGTTCCAGTTGGCCAGCAGTTGCGGATAGTCGGTGGCGCCCCAGCGGCGCGTGATCGAGTCGCCCACAAAGTAGACTTCGATCTTGCCCTTCTTCGTCTTCTCCACCAGCTGCGTGTGGGCCACCATCGAGTTTGGATCGAGGCGCGGCACCGCCACATCCGCCGGGAAGCGGGGCGCTGGCGGGGCCGCATAGCCCAACTGCTTCGACGCCCACGGGATGAAGTATTTCCAGTTGGGGCCATCGGTGTGGCCGCCATCATGCTGGCGCCAGGCCAGGCGGCCCGCTAAGAGACTGACATTGACGGCCGGCATTCTGGCTCGGCGATAGTCCTCTGTGACCCCGATGTCCGGCGCGCCCAGCAGGCGAAACACCGTCCCCGCCGCGACCGTGGCCATAAAGCTGCCCTGTTGATCGAGCCACCGCGCATCGCCTTTCTCCGGGATGCCATAGCTGATGAAAGTGGCCCGAGGGGCACACAGAGCGATCAACTGATGCGAATCCACCGGAATGTCGCCGGCGTTCTTACTGCCGAAGCTCGCATCCGCCGCGCCATACTTCAAGAAGTTGCCGGCCATCCAGTGGTACTCGCCGGACCCGGTGAGATTCTCCACCGCCTCACCAAAGTTGCGGCGGTGGGGCTTGGTGCCGCCCTCACCGGAAGAGGCCACCAGCGCCACCGCAAACCGCGTATCGAGCGCCATGGTCACCAGGGCCGCTTTGCCATAGCGCGAGACGCCTTCAATGCCGACCTTCCGGGCGTCCACCGCTGGATCGCCTTCCAGGTAGTCGAGAACTCGCGAGGCGCCCCAGGCCCAGGCGCGCAACGCTCCCCAATCATCCGGCTTGCGCGGCCGTCCCTGGTTGGCCACACCAATCACGCCCTTGGTCAGACCCGCGCCATTGTCCGCTTGGATGCTGTTGGGGTTCAACATGGCATAGCCCCAACCGGCCGCCACCAACTGGATGGCCGCTGCGGGATCGGAACCAGGTGGCGGAGCGAAGCGGGCAAACGCCGCTGGAAGTGGCGCCGAAGGCAGCGCTGCCCGGCCGAACATGATCATCATGGGCACCGGCCCGCGCACCCACGCAGGACGCACCACCACCAGCTGGATCTCCACCGTGATCTCCGGTGCGGCGGAGTTGTCCACCAGCCCGGTGATCTCCTGGGCAATCACCGGGTAGGGTCCGGCCTTGTCTTCCGAAGTCTTGGTCACCTTCCAGGTGATCTTCGGCGCGTTGTCGGGCACCCGGCCCAGCACTTCCCGCTCGAACTGCTCCACGATCTCGGCGCGCCGTGTCTGCCACCACATCTGTCCGGTGGTGACCGGCGTGCCGTTGTTCAGCTTCAGCACCTCCGGGTAGTTGGGGAAGGGGTTGGCTTTTGACTCATCGTAGTTGGCATGGTTGGGTGCTTGCTCATTGCCGCTAGGCCCGGGGCGCAAGGCCTTGATGCCCAGCTGCTCCATCATGTGGCGATGGTCGTCGGCCGTGGTCCAGTTTTTGGTCACCGGCTCAACGGGTTGCCCCCAAGCATGACTGGTCCAGGCTGCGGCCGCGATGGCCCAGGCGCAGATCCACACCGGGTTGCCGATTTTGGTCATGCAAAAGGCTATCTCCGGAAATGATCCGGAGTCAATCCAGGCTTAGGGTAAGATCGTGGGGGAGAAAATTGCATGCACCGTGTTCTCGGCCTGATTTGTGCCACCTGCCTTTCCGCCGCTCTGCTATCCGGACAGACCCCGCCCGCGCCGCCCGCGCCAGCCGCGGCTAAGCCGCCCCGTCCCCAGCCCCCGGCCCGTGACCCCAACTCGCCCGGTTACGTGAAGTCCAAGGAGCTACCCGATGGCACGGTCCCTTCGCCCAAGCAGGACGGCAACTTCGTGATCGGCCCCACGCATCCGGCGGCCCCGGAGATGACGGTGAAGGAGGGCGTGCCCCACGGCGATGTCTATGAGTTCACGATGGAATCGAAGGACAGCAAGATCTATCCGGGCATCGCCCGCCGCCCCGGGACGTTTGCGC
This sequence comes from Acidobacteriota bacterium, assembly GCA_026394055.1. Classification (GTDB taxonomy): domain Bacteria; phylum Acidobacteriota; class Terriglobia; order Bryobacterales; family Bryobacteraceae; genus JAPKYZ01. Next base: position 3,770 of record JAPKYZ010000070.1, on the reverse strand, counting down.
AGCTTGACCCGCAGGACCCGCGCAAGGTGATTGTCGACAGCTACCCCAACCCGTACACGCGCAAGGTGGCGGTTTATGTGCCGAAGCAGTACCAGCCCGGTACCGTGGCGCCGTTCATTGTGGGCGCGGATGGTCCGGACCGCATGCTGTTCACCGCGCTCGACAACTTGATCGCGGAAAAGCGCGTGCCGGTGATGATCGCCATCTCGATTGGCAACGGCAGTGGCGATGCGCAAGGCAGTCAGCGTGGCCTCGAATACGACACGATGTCCGGCCTCTACGCCGAGTTTGCCGAGAAGGAAGTTCTGCCGCTGGTGGAATCAAAGTTCAACGTGAAGCTGACGCGCGATCCGGATGCGCGTGCCACCATGGGCTGCAGCTCCGGAGCCTCGGCGGCGCTGAGCATGGCCTGGTATCGCACCGATCTCTATCACCGCGTGCTCAGCTACTCCGGCACCTATGTCTATCAGCAGTGGCCCTACAATGACGCCACGCGCCGCGGCGCCTGGGAGTACCACGACACCATCATCCCCAACAGCCCCAAGAAGCCCCTGCGCATCTGGATGCATGTCAGCGACAAGGATCTGCTGATCACGCGCGACGACTATCATGACTGGGTGCTGGCCAATGAGCGGATGGCCCACGTGTTGACTGCCAAAGGCTATCCCTATCAGTTCGTATTCGCCCGCAATGCCGTGCACTGCGACCGCGAAGTGAAGGCTCAGACGCTCCCGCTCGCGCTCGAGTATGTCTGGCAGGGCTACAAGGCCAAGTAGCCCTGCGGGGGCCTTACTAAGTCAACACGTCCTTGACGACGTTTCCGAACACGTCCGTCAACCGGAAATCGCGCCCGGCGTAGCGGTAGGTGAGCTGCGTGTGATCGAGCCCCAGCGCGTAGAGCATGGTGGCATGCAGGTCGTGAATGGAGACACGGTTTTCTACTGCCTTGAAGCCGAAGTCGTCGGTGGAGCCATAGGCCAAACCGCCCTTGAACCCGCCACCGGCCATCAGCATCGTGAAGCCGTAGGGGTTATGATCGCGTCCGGTTCCGCTCTCTGACACGGGGGTCCGCCCGAATTCGCCACCCCACATCACAATCGTGTCGTCGAGCAGGCCGCGCTGCTTCAGATCCTGAATCAATGCCGCGGCCGCCTGATCCATGGCCGGGATCTTCTTGCGGTAGGCCGACTCGATGTCTTTGTGATCATCCCAATCGCCGAAACCAAGATTCACATACCGGACGCCCTTTTCCACCAGCCGTCGCGCCAGCAGGCAGCCATTGCCGAGCGGGCTTGATCCATAAAGCTCTCGCGTCGCGGCGGACTCTTGGCGGATATCAAACACATCCATCGCCTCAAACTGCATGCGATAGGCGGCCTCCATCGATTGGATGCGTCCGTCGAGAAACGAATCCGCGCCAAACGATTGGTTGAAGCCCTGATTCAAGGCCTGCACCGCATCCAGTTGCTGCCGCTGCGTGTCGCGATCAAGGTGCTGATTGCGGAGGTTTGGAATCATCTTCTCCGGGTCCAGCTCCGCGTTGTTCACGGGCGTGCCCTGCGTCTCCGACGGTAGAAACGCGGCCCGCGCGGAGGACCCGCCCAAGGAGCCTGCACCTAGCGCCACAAACGACGGCAGGTTCTGATTCTCTGACCCCAAGCCGTAGGTCACCCAGGAGCCAATCGAGGGCCGGTTCAACAGAATCGAGCCTGTATGGTAGAGGCTGACGCTCGGCGTATGGGTGGGGTTGAACGAGTACATCGACCGGAGGACGCAGACGTCATCGATCACGCCGCCCAGCTTCGGCAGAATCTCACTGACATCGACGCCATTGCGGCCACGCTTCGAAAAGGCGAACGGGCTGGGCATCAAGCCACCGGTCTGGCGTTCGGTCCGCAGGTCCACCGTGCCGGGCCGCTGCCCTTGATACTTCAGCAGGGAGGGCTTCGGGTCAAACAGGTCCACTTGTGAGGGGCCGCCCGCTAGAAAGAGGCTGATCACGCGCTTGGCTTTGCCGGGCGTGCGTTGTCCGGTGTAATGGCCCAGCGGACGCTCCGCGCCCAGCACGGAGCCAAGCCCTAAGGTGCCCAGGCCTCCGAAAGCGCTCTGAATCAGTTGCCGGCGTGAAAGGCGGCTTCTCATGGCCAAAAGATCTCCTCGTTGGTGGACAACAACACTTGTGCGTACCGCTCGACGGTACCTTTCGATAGGAAGCTGAGGGCCAGATCCAGCTCCTTGGGGCTGGGGTCTCGCGACAGCACGCGGCGGTAGAGCTCGCGCATCTTGGCGTCGTCGGTGGGCAGCTCCCCCACAGCCTTGGCCAGCGCCAGCGCGGCATCGCGCACGAAGGTGCTGTTCAGCACGAACAGCTGCTGCAAAGACGTGGTGGTTTGATCCCGCCAGCCGCTGCTCTGCATCGGATCAGGGAAGTCATAGTTCTTCAGCAGTGCACTCAAGCGGCCGCGGCTGATGCGGCTGTAGACGGTGCGGCGGACATTCGTGGCCGCCTCCACCTCTTCCGAAGGACCGTAAGGCTTCTCATTCAGCCGCCCGGAGACGCGAAGGATGGAATCGCGGTAGGACTCGATGTCCATCCGCCGCGGGGACATCCGCCAGTAGAGCGCATTGGTCGGGTCCAGCTTCATCAGCTCGGGCCGCGGGCGGCTGGATTGCTGATACGCGGCGGAGGTCATGATCTCGCGATTCAACCACTTCAAAGACCAGCCGTGAGCCACAAAGCGGGCCGCCAGATCCGTCAGCAATTCCGGATGCGTCGGTGTCTCGCCTTGCACGCCAAAGTCGCTGGGAGTGCCCACCAGCGCCCGGCCGAAATGCCAACCCCACACGCGGTTCACGATCACGCGCGCCGCCAGCGGAGCCGCATCGGAGAAGATTCGCTCCGCCAGCTCCAGGCGGCCGGAGCCTTTGGTGAAGCGGCTGTCGCCCTTGCTCAGCACCAAGGGGAAATGCCGAGGCACGACCTCGCCGGGTGTGGCGACGTTGCCGTTCCGCAACACCGGCACATCGCGCGCTTCGCCGGGCTTGTACTGGATAAAGGTGTACTGCGGGTCACTGCCGTCGATGAATTGGGCGGCCTCAAAGACGGTATTGAGAAAGGGCTCGGTGGAGGTCAGCGCGGGACGGCGGCGCGGTCGGTCGGCGGGCGCGCCCTCAGGCCGGGGTGCGGGCGGAGTCCAGTAGCGCGTCAGGCTGGCCACCAGTGTGGGGGACCGCTCCAGCAGCGTCTGCATCTCCTTCTTTAGCGCTTCAATCTCTACCTTCCACTTGGCCACCCGCTCTTCACTGCCGACCACAGTTGAAGGCTCGCCCGTGAGGAGGTTGACGGAATAGCTGAGGTCGATCAGGCGGCGCTTGGCCCATAGGTACCGGGTCTCGACCTCCGGGTCCACTTCAAACATCGGCTGCTCCGTGCGCATGGTGGACGCAAAGACACCGGCCAGGCCGTAGTAGTCCTTGGTGGGGATCGGGTCAAACTTGTGATCGTGACAGCGGGCGCAAGCGACGGTCATGCCCAGCAGCCCGCGGGTGACGGCGTCCACGCGCTCGTCCCAGTCGTCAGACAGGAAGCCGCCAATCACGTCGGCCGAAAGGCGTTGATCCTTGTGGTAGACCGGGGCTGCCCCCAGGTAACCCAGCGCTCGCAGATCATCGCGCTTCGTACTGGGCAGCTGATCCGCCGCCAGCTGCCATTTCCACTGCGAGGCATCGATGCGGAAACGACTCCGCGGCGTCTATCAGGAAAGAAGTCC
>JAPKYZ010000042.1 GCA_026394055.1 Acidobacteriota bacterium | reverse complement strand
CGGTCATGCGGCACCGGTACGGCGGCCAGGCGCCGATCCGCCATCCGCAAGCCATTCATCAGGAAAAATTTGGGGCCTACGCGTTCCACACCGGTCACGCGCGCCACTTCACCCGCCACCCAATGAAAGGCGGCTGCCAGCACCGCCCAAACCATCCAGCTGGAAAACAGCCCGTCTTCCACAGCAAACGTTTGTGTCAAACCCAGGCCTGCCGTGAGGCTCCACAACGCCATCACCCCGGCCAGGAAGGACGTGCCATTGGCCGCCACCATCGCCAAAGCACCCATCTCCTCCGAACCAGCACGAAACTTTTCCGGCTTCCAGCTCATTTTTGTTCTGTCTCTCTCTACACCGGAATAGACGAGAATACCCCCGCAAAAGTTGCGGAATTCGGTTCAACAGGAATTCTTCAGGGGCGGATGGCGACAAAAACAAATCGGGCCGCGCACCAGTTGGCTGGCGGCGGCCCGAATGTACAGAACGTAGCTAGTGGCGCAGACTACTTGCGCGGCTCGCGGACCTTGGGCGTGGCCAGGTAGCCCACGATTTTGTCCTTGCCGACTTCATTCACGATGATCTCGTAGGGCTGACGGGCACCGGCCACCAGGAACTGCACCGGCTCGTTGATGGTCTTGTCCTTCTTCTCAGAAGTCTTGTCGTCGGCCACCACTTCAATGGTGTAGCGGTTCTTCTTGGCGTCGGCCCTCTTCAGCAGGATGGTGATGTCACCCACGCGCTGCGGAGCTTTGGTCTTGCCCAGGTTGAACTCAAAGTAGTTGCGGTCGTTCAAAGCCTTCAACTTGGCCAGCTCAGATGAGTTGGTGGCCACCAGGCCGCTGGTGATGCCCAGGTCGCCGGTGACCCGCTTAAGGTCCGCGACGGTCTTTTCCAGATCGAGGCGCGTCGCGTCCACTTTGGCGTCCACTTTGCCGGTCTCGGTCTTGATGGTCTCGCCCAGCTTGGTCTCGGTGGCGGCCACGTTGGCCTTGACGTTCGAGAACTCCTGCGCCACCATCTGCTTCTGCTTCTCCTGCTCAGTGGAAAGCTTGGCCGCCAGCTCTTCGGCGCGCTTGGTGGCGTCGATCTTGGCTTGGCCAGCGGCCATGTTGGCCTGGCGCTTGGCCACTTCCAGCTGATCGCTTAATGATTCCACCGTGCGGCGCTGGGCTTGCGCGCTGACAGCGGCCGCTTCCCGGACCGAGGCCACGTCGCGGGATGAAGCTTCGCGCAGCTTGGCCACATCCGCCCGAACATCTTCCAGCCGGAAGTACAAAAACAAATTCGCGGCCAGCAACGCGATGACGGCGCCGATCAGCACCGCGACTTTGGTTGACGTGCCCGCTCCGCCGTCTTGCACGGCATAGGGGTATTGGGGGGGGTATCCCGGGTCACTCATGGTTGGTTAATCCTCCTTCATATCTTAGCGTTACCAGCGATGCTGGCGCATAAGATCGTTGCGTAAAGGGACGCCGCTGAAGTGGGGCGGGTTTCAAATTCACGTAGAATGCTCCCGGCCGCGCCGCCCGGCGCTCGCCCCAATTCGATTGACGCCTGTATGCAGCTAGCGTAACCTTGCTCCCCGAAGGCGGAGTCATCACTAGTACGGTGGTGAGAGTTCAGCGGTCCATCCAGGTAGCTCAGCGAACCGTAGCGCTAGCGACGCTATGGGCGATTTCCGCGATGCCGGCCGACTTTGGAGATTTGCGCAATCTCGATCAGGCGCACACCAAGACCCACTTTTCGGCCCATCCCTACCGGTCCGCCGCCGAATGGAATGGCCGCCGGGCGGAGCTGCGGCAGCAGATTCTTGCGTCCGCCGGGCTGTTGCCCCTGCCGCCGAAGACGCCTCTGCTGGCGCAACGCAGCGCCCGCCAGGAACACGACGGGTACGCTGTCGAGAAGGTGGTGCTGCAACCCCTGCTCGGATTCTTTCTGGCCGGCAATCTCTACACACCGTTGCACCGCGGGCCGCGTGCCGCCGCAGTGTTGATTGCCCACGGGCACTGGAAACATGGCCGTGCTCATCAGGCGGAGGACTATTCGGTCCCGGCGCTGGCGGCAAATCTCGCGCGCCAAGGTTTTGTGGCCTTTGCCCACGACATGGTGGGCTACAACGACACCCGCCAATTGCGCCACGATTTCGGCGATTCCGCGGAGGAGCGCCGGTGGGCCTTCTCCCCGCTGGGCCTGCAGCTGTGGAACTGCATCCGCGCACTCGACTTTCTTCAATCGCTCCCTGAAGTGGACCCCCGGCGCTTGGCCGTCACCGGAGCCTCCGGCGGCGGCACGCAGACTATCCTGCTGGCAGCGGTGGAAGATCGCATCCGCGTCTCCGTGCCAGTGGACATGGTCTCGGCCAACTTCCAGGGGGACGACGCTTGTGAGATGGCGCCCGGCCTCCGCATCGGCACCAACAACGTCGAGATCGCCGCCCTGGTGGCGCCGCGGCCCATGATGCTGGTCTCTTCCACCAAGGATTGGACCAAACACACGCCCGATGAGGAGTTCCCCGCCATCCGGAGCATCTATCATCTCTACGGCGCGCAGGACCGGGTGACGCTGCACCACGTCGATGCGCCGCACAACTACAACCATGCCAGCCGGGCGGGCGTTTATGCCTTCCTCCACCGGCATCTGAGAGCGCGCATGCCTGGCGTTGACAAGATGCAGGAGCGGCCCACGCAGCTGCCGCCGGAGGCGCTGCTGCTCGATGAGCCGATCAAGCCCGGTTCCGCGGTGGGCGGGCAGGTGGCCGGTGGCCCCAAAGAGATCTTTGAGCAGTGGAAGACCATGGCCCAGCTCCAGGTGCAGGAACTGCCGCGCGAGACTCTCCGTGAAGCGCTCCGCGCCACCATTGGCGCGCAATGGCCACGCCACGTCACCAGCTACAACGTGGGGAACAGGCAAGTGCTGGAACGGGACGGCGCGGGCGAGCGCATCCCGGCGCGCTGGCTGAACGGACCGGGAGAAGGCACCACCGTGGTGGCCACCCGCTCTGGCGCCGAATCCGGCGCGGCCCTGAAACTCGCCGGCCTCTGGTTGTCCCGCAGCTCCCGCTTGCTGCTGATCGATGTCTATCAGACCGGCCAGGCCGTCACCGCGCGTGAGCCCCTGCGCGGCGATCATCTGACCTTCCATCGCTCCGACGATGCCGCACGCGTGCAAGACATCATGACCGCCTTGGCCGCCGCGGCCACCGATCGCGGGCAGCCCGTAACGCTGGTTTGCGATCAGGACTCGTATTGGTGGTGCGCCACGGCCACCGCCCTGGCGCCGGTGCCGGTCACCTTGGGCGGCACCGTGACCGGGACCGATGTTGGCAGCGCGGACTGGACCCAGCACCTGGCCATTCCCGGACTCGTGCGCCTGGGCGGCTGGGCCTCCATTCGGCGTCTACTGCCCCGGCCCGACGCAGCGCGGCCTCCGGATTCGCCGCCCTCGCTGATTGATTATTGAATGCAGTGCGCAGCCGCCAGTTGGGCGGCATAGGAGTCCGGAGCCAGTTAGGAGTTGCGCGCGCCGGGCTGCGTGAAGGGCAACATCTCCTGCTTGGGCACACCGGGCTCAAAGCAGCGGCGGCAGCGGGCTTCGTAGGCGCCCATGGCTCCCACCACGATCAGGTCGCCCGAATCCACCAGCCGCTGCGTATGTTTGGCCGGATTGCCACACCGCATGCAGATGGCCAGCGTCTTGGTGATCGATTCGGCCAGACACAGCAACTCGGGGATCGGCGCAAATGGCCGGCCCATGTAATCCGTGTCGAGACCCGCAATCAGCACCTGCTTGCCGGAATCGGCCAACTGGCTGGCGACCGCGACTAAGCCTTCACCCAGAAAGTTGGCTTCATCAATGCCCACCACCTGCGTCCGCCAATCCAGGCGTTGCAGGATCTCGGCGGCGCTCGCCACCACTTCGCTTTTCAGCCGCGCGTCGGAGTGCGACACGATCTCGTCCTTCGAATACCGGTCGTCCAATTGAGGCTTGAAGACTTCCACGCGCTTGCGGGCGATCTTGGCGCGGCGCAGGCGGCGGATCAGCTCTTCACTCTTCCCGGAAAACATGGGCCCGCACACCACCTCGATCCAGCCCATGGACCCGTGCATTACTTCCATCACTGCATCACTTCCATCATTTAGCGCAACTCCAAGTAACGCCGCACGCACGTCTCAAGATCAGGCATCGGAGCAATGCCCGCCGCCCGAGCCACGCCATTGGCCAGCGCCGAGTACTTGGGCCGCTTGGCGGCCGTGCGGTATTCACGCTCGTTGGTCGCCTTCAGCACCGGGTCCAAACCCGCACAGCGGAAGATCAGCCGCGCATAGTCGTACCAGGAGACGGGCACTTCCCCGCCCCCGTGCACCACGCCGGTGAGGCCGCGCTCCACCAGATCGGCGGTGAGGCGCGCCAGCTCCGGAGCATAGGTGGGAGACGCCACGTGATCTTCCACCACCCGGATCGGCTGGTTTGAGGTCTGCTGCTGACCCGCCAGCCGCAGCATCATCTCGACAAAGTTGCCCCGCGCGGTATGGCGTCCGGCCGGTCCGAAGACGCCGCAGGTGCGCACCACCAAATTGCGGTCTTCATACGCTCGCGCGTAGAACTCGCCCGCCAGCTTCGAGACGCCGTAGGCGCTCAACGGGTGCGGCGCGTCGGTTTCGAGATAGGCCCGCCCGACGGTGCCGTCAAACACGTAGTCGGTGGAAAAGTGGACCAGCTGGGCATCGGCCTGGCGGCAGGCGACGGCCAGATTGCGGACGGCCAGGCCGTTCACCATGTAGGCGGCCAACGGCTCACTTTCGGCCACATCCACCTGATTGTAGGCGGCGGCATTGAGCACGACATCCGGCTCCGCGGCGGCCAGACATTGTTCAACGGCGACCGGATCGGTGATGTTGAGGGCACGACGGTCAAACCCGGTGACGGTCCAACCGCGCGCTGAAAACTCGCGGACCAGCTCCGTACCCAGTTGCCCGGCGCGGCCGATGACGACAGCGTGTTTTGGCATATTGGCGAAAACGCCAGAATACCGCACCGGGTTTCAATCGCGGTTCAGGCGGCTGGATTTGAGTGTGCTAAGAGGCGGACACTAGTGCGTCATCGAATAGATGGTGAAGTTGACGCCCAACCGTATGCCGAGCGCGGCCAGCGGCTCGGGATAGCTGGCGTCGTCGGCCCATTCCCAGGCGTCGCCCACATCGTTGTTGAATAGCATGGCCACCATCAGGCGGTTCTGGTCGTCGTAGATGCCGCGCCAGTGCGGCTCGGAGCCATCGTTGCGATACCAGGTGCCGCGCCGGAGCCCCCACTGCCCGGGGATCAGCTTGCGCTCAGTGATCGTGTAGACCGTGCGCGTAATCGGATCTTCGGCCGGTATCTCGACAATCTCCCGGTCCGGGAAGACGCGCGACATGCTCTGCATGAACTGGTCCCATTCGGGCGTCCCCCAAAAATCGTCCAGCATCAAAAAACCGCCGCGCAGCAGGTATTCGCGCAACTTGGCGGCTTGCGCATCGGTCAGCAGCCAGTCACCCATTTCGCCCGCGAACAGAAACGGGTAGTTGAAGACATCATCGTCATCATCGAGGTTCACCGGCTGCTCGACAGAGCGCACATGCACGCGGGTCAGGCGCCGCAACGCCATCGAGAAAGAACGGTCCGCGCGCGGGTAATCCTGCGTCCAACTAGTGCCGCCCTCACGCCAATCGCGCCGATTGCGCCAGCGTCCGAAGCGGGCATTGGGATGGGGCGGGTACATCAAGCGGCCAAACACCCATTCGGTCTTCTCCGCGTAGTCGGACGGGAGCGCGACGTTGTCGTACGGCTCCATGCTTTCAAGCACGCGGAACGGCCGCTGCGCATGGAGCAGCACCAGGCCCACAAGGCCTCCCAAACTAGCGAGAATGATGCGGCGGCCGGGGAGCGCCTTCATTGGCTTCTTGGAAAAAACAGCTCGTGCAGCGAGGATAACATCCAAGCCGGTGCCCGCAGTCCAGCCCCTGACAAAACAAGATTGCGCCCGGTGTCAACCACTTGCGCCGGACCCGGATGCGGGTGCGCGAAGACGAATGTATCCTCGATGCTAAATGAACAGCGCCGAATTATGGAAGCGATGGGGCCGCGCAGTGATTTGGGCGGTGACTTGGCCCGGCACTTGGTCCGTGGCGATTGTGTCCTTGGTGGCCGCGGGCACGGTCCTGCTCTTGTGGCCCGCCCCGCCCGCACCGCTGGCTTTGATGCTGGGCGGCGAGCAGAACGCTGGCGAGATGCAGTTCCTGATGCCGGGCTCCGTCACGGCCGTGGCACCTCTGGGTTCCGGCGCTGCATTGGGGCTCACCGGAGCGCCGGCCGCCTTCACGGTGACGCTGACCTTTCAGCCACCCCAAGCCAAATCGGGCGAGCTGGTGAAGGTACAGGTCTCGGGCATCTCCCAGCGGGGAGTGCTCGACATTCCGATCTATGCCGGAGGGGCCCGGATTGAGACGCTGCGCGTGGTCCGCTCCGAGGTGACGGTCCGTGGCGCCTTCCGCGGCGAGATGCTGGCCCAACCGGGTGAGCGCACGTTGCTGATCCTGGAGAATCGCTCCGGCCAACCGATCGCTGACAATGGCCTCCGCTACCGCCTCCGCTTCGGCGCCACCGACTTCTGCGGTCTGTCACCCGACGGCGGCACCGCCGCGGCCTGCGATGAACCGGCCAAGTGGGCCCCGGTGAACATCAACGCCTATGGCGAGGCGACCATCCACGTTGTGCCGCATGACCGCTGGTTCTGGGGTTGGCCCGACTTTGTGCCGGGCGGCCGGCGCCAGGGCACGCTGACCCTGGTGCGCGTGGCGAAAAGCTCCACCGAGACCAGTGAGTCGCAAAGTACGGTCGAGTGGAACCTGCCGGTCCGCGGACAGTTCCGTCCCTTCCGCAGCTTGTTCTGGAATGCGGGCCTGATCTTCATCGGCGCGTTCACTTCGTTCCTGCTCAGCCAAAGCCTGCCCAATCTGCGCAAGCGCGAGATGCTGAAGGCGCGCATCGATGAGGTCCGCCAGAAGGTCCGCGAGATTTCGGCCAACATCGATGCGCTGCTCTATGTCAACCTGCGGACCGAACAGAAGCGCCTTGAAGAGGTCCGGACTTCCACCATGGTGCTGCTGCCCACCTATGCCGCCGTTGCCGAAGTGTTGAATCAGCGCGTGGCGCAACTGGAGCGGCGGGTCGAATTGGCCTACCGCCTGGACCGCCTGGTGCACCGCATGCGCAGTTGGCTGGCGGCGGACCCGCCGCCCACGCTCTACTCCCGCATCGACGCGCGTCAAGCCGCCACCAGCGAGGCTCTCATCAAACAGGAACCTCGCCCCAACGATCTGGCGGTGGCCGAAGCCTGCTTGGCCGAAGGCGAAACCATGCTGGCCATTACGCCCGAGGCCGCCGAGATGTTGAAGCGCGACCTGTCCGATCGCTTCATGAAGCTGGCGCTGGCCGTGGCGCAACAGCCGGCCAGCGTCTGGCAGGAGCCCTACGTGAAAGGCCTGCTCGATTGCGTGGGCGAAGTGGTGCGGCCTTTGCTGGGCGCCCCTGAAGATCGCCTGCCCCCCAAGGACTGCTTCGACCGTTGGATGGAGACCGTGGACCTGGCGCGGGCCGACATCGACCTGACCTTCGCCGAGGGGCTGCTGGAATACGTCCGGCTGACCCCCAACGGCACTCCCGCCAGCGGACGCCCGCCGGAATCGCTGGCCCGGCTGCAGCGGCAGTTCGCCAGCCGCAACACCCGCAACGCCATCGAGATGCAGAAGCTGATCAAGCAGATCGCCGATAGCGTCTTTGAGCAGGACATTCTGAACGAATTGAGCCATGCCCAGTTTCGGGTGATGCGGGACCCCTGGCAGATCCGCCAGTTTCAGACGGTGCGGTTCTGGGTCAGCCTAGTGCGGGAAGAATGGAACGCGTCGCTGGCCAAAAAGCAGATCCAGTGCGAATGGACGCTGTCTCGCGAAGGGCAGGAAGTGGTGAAGGCGCGCGGGTGGGAGTTTGCCCGCTACTTCCCCGATGCGGCCAATTACACGTTGTCGGTCTGTTTTTTTGCCGCCTCGGGCGAAGCCGTCTGCGCCCCGGTGACGGCGGAGCATCGTCCGGATCACGTCACCTTTCAACCCGATGGCCGCGGTGTCGCGCGCGACAATTCCAAGAACTGGCGAGAGCTGTTCTACTTCATCTCGACGCTGCTGATCCCCGTGTTGTCGGTGGCTGCCACCTCGGGTTCAGAGACCACCTGGTGGGGCATGCTGACGCTGGGCTTTACGGCGGATAAGATCAAAGAGTCGCTGTCGTCGCGTTCCGCGCCGGTTCCCTCAACGCCCATCAGCTAGGCCGGGCGTTGAATCGGCGGCATCAAAAACTCTGTGAGCCGCTGTGAGCCGCATCTTCCCTGACCCACGTACGGCCTCTCCCGATGGCTTGCTGGCCGTTGGTGGAGACCTGTCAGTGCCGATGCTGCTCGAAGCCTATGACCACGGCATCTTCCCGTGGTACACCCGCAGGCCCGTGCGATGGTGGAGCCCGGACCCGCGCTGCGTGGTAGACCCCGAACGGCTCCATGTCTCCAAGCGCCTGGCCTGGACGCTGCGCCGCGGCACGTTCTCCGTTACCTGGAACCGGGAGTTCCGCCAAGTGATGAAGCAATGCGGCGCACAGCGCGAGGATGGCACCTGGATCGTACCCTCCATGATCGATGCCTACGTCAAGCTGCACGACGCGGGCCACGCCCATTCGATCGAGATCTGGCATGAAGGAGCGCTGGCGGGCGGCCTCTACGGCGTCCAGCGCGGCGCGGCCTTCATGGGCGAAAGCATGTTCCACCGCGTCACCGATGCGTCCAAAGTGGCATTGGTGATGGCCGTGCGGCAGCTGTTCGCCGCCGGTGTCCAGTTGTTCGACGTGCAGTTTCTCACCGAGCATCTGGCCTCCCTGGGCGCCTACGAGATTTCCCGCGACGAGTATCTAAGCCGATTGGCCACCGCGCGCATCGAACGTGTAGTGCTGCCCTGGGCCGTCGAGCCCACCGGAGCAGCATGAGGTTGATCCATGATCCCGTTGCTGATGATGACGCTGGCCGTTGACCCGGGCAAACCACTGGAACCCGGAATGCCGCTGCCGCCGCTGGCGGGTGAATACCTCTCCAAGCGCAAAGCCCTGCTGCCCAACGACGCCCACGGCAAAGTGGCACTGCTGCTGATGGGGTTCAGCTACAACTCGCGCTTTCCGGTGGAGCGCTTCGCCAAGGCGTTCGAGAAGGCGTTCCCGCTGGGTGGCAAGGTCACCTTCTACGAAGTGCCCATGATCGGCGGCATGGCCCGCATGGCCGCGCCCTTCATCGACAGTGGCATGCGCCGGGGTACACCGCGGGACAAGCACGAGAATGTCATCACCGTCTACGGCGGCGTCGCACCGTGGAAGAAGCTGGCGGGCGTGGTGAACGACGCCGATGCTCACTTGATCCTGCTTGATCCGCAAGGTGTCGTACGCTGGATCTACCGGGGCGGGTACGACGAACCGGCCGTAGAGCGATTGATTGAGGAGACCCGCAAACTTGCGCCCCAATGACCTTCAGCGAGCCAGTCTGCTGCTGCTTTTGAGCCTGACCCTGGCCGCCTGCTTCAACAAGCCCGTTCCCACCGAGTTGCGGTTGAAGGCCTATCAAAAGGAGGGGCTCGAGCGGTTGGAGGTGCTGGCGCCCACCCAAGCGCTGCCGATCAACCAATGGATCGCGGCCTGCACCGCCAGCGTCCACGTCCTGTATCAAAGTCCTCGCGTCGTCTCCCTGGGCTGCCGCGCACCGGAGCCGGCCTATGCCAGCTATCGCCTGGATTCAGGGGAACGCCTCACGCTGGAAAACACAATCCAGCGAGGCCAGGAACAGCCCCTGCAGGAAGCCATCAACCGGTACCTGTGGCGAACCCCTCTTAAACAGTTCCGCCCCACCAACAACTTCGCCCTCACCGGCCAGGGGCTGATCTTCGCCACCCCGCAAGGCGAAGTCGTAGTCTCCTCCATCGAACTGCGCCCGCTCCTGGGCCGCGAAACCGCCTTCCTGATCGGCCGCTAGCCCCGCTGAACGCAATAGATCCCCGGTGCTGGAGCGGGTGTACTACACTAGAGAAGACGTGCGCCCGTAGCTCAGCTGGATAGAGCGCTTGCCTCCGGAGCAAGAGGTCAGAGGTTCGAATCCTCTCGGGCGTACCATCTTTGGCCCTCCCCACTCAAGCTGGCGATCTCCGCTGCGACCTCCTTTCCCTGCGCCCTTCCTTTATCCTTACTGAAAATAGTCGCCTCTTTTTGAACCGGATCCCTCGACCTCGGATGCTACGATGTTCTTTGCCGGAAGATGAACTTCCCGCAGAGAGGACTTCGTTTAAATGAACTTGCGCATCAACGATACGGCTCCCGACTTTACGGCCGAAACCACCCAGGGAACCATTCACTTCCATGAGTGGATTGGTGACGGATGGGCCATTCTGTTTTCGCACCCCAAGGATTTCACGCCGGTCTGCACGACGGAATTGGGCTACATGGCTGGCCTGGAGCCCGAGTTCTCCAAGCGGAACTGCAAGATCATCGGCTTAAGTGTGGACGCCGTCACCAACCACAGCAAGTGGGCGGCCGATATCGAAGAGACCCAGGGCCATAAGGTGACCTACCCCATGATCGGGGATCCGACGCTTGAGGTCGCCAAGCTCTACGACATGCTGCCGGCCGATGCGGGCACCACTTCCGAGGGACGCACGGCGGCCAACAACGCCACGGTCCGCACGGTGTTTGTGGTTGGGCCGGATAAGAAGATCAAGCTGATGCTGGTCTACCCCATGAGCACGGGCCGCAACTTCGATGAAGTGCTCCGCGTCCTCGATTCTATTCAACTCACTGCCACGCACAAGGTGGCCACGCCGGTGAACTGGAAACAGGGCGAAGACGTCATCATCGTCCCGGCCGTCTCCGACGAAGAGGCTCGGCAGAAGTACCCCGATGGCTGGAAGGCTCCCAAGCCGTACCTCCGCATCGTGCCGCAACCGAAATAACCGGCCTCCGATCGCTTCTCAAGCGGGTAGTGCATGTCAGGCCGGGCCTGGCGGCACTACCCGTTTTGATTTGGGGCGCGATTTTTTTTGATCAATCGTCACCCCCGGTGATACGAACCGGGAATTTCTCTCGCGTGTCACGGCAGAGGTGAAATTGATGATCCAATCCCTGTTGATTCCCCGGCTCCCGGTCCGGCTTGCGCTGCCTGCCCTGCTCCTGGTGGCCAGCTGCGCCGCCTACGCGCAAGCGCCCCCGGACTTTACGCCGCCGTCGCCGCTGTTCCGGCACGCCCTGGCCAATGACACGGCCCAGACCTTGAAGCTGCTCGAAAACGGTGCCAACCCGAACGAAGGCCGCTTTCTCAGCATGCCCGCGATCTTCCTGGCCGCCATCAACCAGAACTTGCCGGTGCTGCGGGCGATGCTGGCCGCCGGCGCCGATGTCAAAGCGGTGGATCGCGCCGGGTCCACCGTGCTGATGTGGGCGGCGGGCAACGAAGAGGGCCGGGCCGACTTGGTGGCTGAGCTGCTGAAGGCGGGCGCGGACCCGCTCGTCAAGAACCTGATGGGCGAGACGGCCCTTGACTGGGCGATGCGACGCGGAACCACCCCGGCCGCCACCGCTCTATTGGCCGCTGGAGCCTCCACCGAGGCCGCGCACAAGCGTGCGGTGGAGAGCGCCATGGCTCTGTTGCAGAAGAGCGGACCGCAGTTTGTGCGGGTCTCCGGCTGCACCTCCTGCCATCATCAATCGTTGCCGCAGATGGCGGGAGCATTGGCCAAGCAACGGGGCTACGCGGTGGACGACAAGCTGATGAAGGAGTCGCTGACGCAGGTGGTGGCCGCCTTCCGCCCGGCCCAGGAGCTGATGATGAAGGGCACGGAAGCCATCCCCGATCCGCCCATCGTGCTGGGCTATTCGCTGCTGGGGCTACATGCGGGCGGCTACAAGCCGGACGAGCTGACGGCCGCCATGGCCCACCTGATCACCACCCGGCAAGCGGCCGATGGCCGTCTGATGGCCTTCGCAGCGCGCCCGCCGATGGAATCGAGCGACATTACCGCCACCGCCCTGGGCGTCCGTGCAGTGCAACTCTACGGGACCAATGCCGAGGCCGTCATCGCCCGAGCCAGCCAGTGGCTGCGTTCCGCCCAACCCAAGACCGGGGAAGAGTATGCCATGCGCCTGCTGGGTTTGGCGTGGACTCAAGCGCCGGCTCCGATGCGTCAAGAGGCGGGCCGCGCTCTGTTGTCGCTTCAACGTCCCGATGGCGGCTGGGGCCAGTTGGCGACGATTGAGAGCGACGCTTATGCCACCGGCCAGGCTCTCTTCGCGCTGCATGAAGCGGGCATCATCACCACCACCGATGAAGCCTACCGGCGCGGGGCAGCGTTTCTCCTCCGCACGCAGTTGAGCGATGGGTCCTGGCTGGTCCGGTCCCGTGCCTTCCCCTTCCAGCCGTACAAAGAGAGCGGCTTCCCGCACGGCCGCGACCAGTGGATCTCGGCCTCCGGCACGTCCTGGGCAGCGATGGCGCTCAGCCTGCCGCCCGCGGAGGGCAAGCCACAGCTGAACAGCGGCGCCCAGTAATCGAGCATTCCATTGTGCCGATGCCCGTCCAGGCCACCCGGTCTGGGCGGGCTTTTTTTGTTGTCAGACGCCCACACACCACGTTGTTGAAACATGAGCCGTGGCTGAACCGTTAATCTGGAAGTAAGGAGAATCGTTTGCTGAAATACGGTGCCGGTGCCCTGTTGCTGGCGGCAATTGCGTTAGGCGGCTGGTGGTACGTCAAGTCAAACGAACCGCCGCAAGTGGCGTTCGCCAAAGCTGAGCGGTCCCGCATCGAAAGCGTCGTCGCCACCAACGGCAAAGTGGAGCCGCTGGAATGGGTCACCGTCCGCGCGGAACGGGAAGGCGCCGTCGGCAAGGTAATGGTCACCCGCGGGCAGACCGTCGCCGCGGGACAAGTGCTGGCCACCATGGAAACGCGCGAAGCACGCGCGGCGCTGGCCTCCGCCGAAGCGCGCGTGGCGCAGATCAAGGTGGAGATCGACACGCTGGCCCGCGGTGGCCGGTCGGCCGAGTTTGCCGAGATCGATGGCAGCTTGCGGCGCACCAAGCTTGAGCGGGATCAAGCGGCCCGTGATGCGGAAACCATGGAACGCCTGCTTTCGAGACGTGCCGCCACGACGGTGGAACTGCAGGAAGCCAAAGATCGCGTCGCTCGCGCCGAAGCGCAGATGGCGGCCCTCGCCTCCCGCCGTGGAGCGCTGGTGGACATTGGTGATCGCGCCGGCGCCCAGGCCCGCTTGAAAGATGCCGAAGCCGCCGTTCGCGCCGCCCAGGAACGTCTCTCGCTCGCCAACATCACCGCTCCCCGCAGCGGCGTGGTCTATCAGGTCGACACCCGTCCCGGAGCATTTCTCACCGCCGGTACGCCCGTCGCCAGCATCGGACAAGTGGACCGCCTGCGAGTCTTCGTCTACGTCGATGAGCCCGAACTGGGGCGGGTGGCCGTCGGCCTGCCGGTGACGATTACGTGGGACGCTCAAGCGGGCCGCGAATGGAAGGGGACGGTCGAGAAGCTGCCCACGCAGATCGTGCCGTTCGGGACGCGCCAAGTGGGAGAAGTGCTCTGCCTCATCGATAACCCCGGCCAGTTACTCCCGCCCGGTGCCAACATCAACGCCTCCATTCGCGCACAGGTGGTGGAGAACGGTCTATCGATTCCCAAAGAGGCGTTACGCCGGGAGAACGGTGTGCCGGGTGGCTATGTGCTGGAAGGTGGTGTGGTGCGCTGGAAGCCCTTTAAAATTGGGATCGCCAGCGTCACACGCATTGAGATTCGCGAAGGCCTGGCCGATGGCGCTCTGCTGGCCTTGCCCACGGATGTCAAGCTGACCGATGGCGTGTCAGTAACCGCCACTAAGTGACAGCCGGGCCAAGCCTAAGGGGTTGTTGAACAGGATTGTTAGAGGATCACTCCCTCACGGTCGTGGCTCAGTAAGCTTTTCAAGATCTTTCTGAGCCGCGCGCGTCAGCAAGCGGTCTAAGGCTTTCTTGGGGGCAGCTTGCTAGGCGCCAGCTGCCGACGCGGCACTACCCGAATGGGTTCTCCGTGGTCGACTGCGGCGGCGTGGGTAGCTCGGTATCAAGCACAGTGGAAAGCACCTTGGTATTGATCGAGTAGGCGTTCCGCGCCTCTAGCAATGCCACGGCGGCCGCGCTGATCTCAACCACATCGGGTCCACCTTCAGCCGACCCTTCGGGCGAACTAAAGCTGGCAATACGCCGCGCCGATACATCTACCTTGTCCTGGGCACGCAGAAGGCTGCCCAAGATCTCGGGAATCGCACTCATAAATTGTCCTGTGGAACGCTCATCGGCCGTCCCCAGCAAAGTTTGAGTGAATCATTCAACCCGGAGCGCAAATAGTCGAATGCGACCTTACAAGAAGGTCTTGAACTCCATCACGTCGCCATCCTGCACGACATACTCCTTGCCTTCCGTGCGCAACTTGCCCAGCTCCCGAGCCCGGGCAAAGCTGCCCGCAGCCACCAGGTCTTCATAGGCGATGGTTTCGGCCGAGATGAAGCTCTTCTCAAAGTCAGAGTGGATGACGCCGGCCGCCACCGGAGCCTTGTCGCCGGAGTGGATGGTCCAGGCGCGGGTTTCTTTCTCGCCGGTGGTCAGGTAAGTCCGGAGGCCGAGTAAGTGATAGGCTGCCTTGATCAACGTGCCGCCGCCGGTCTCGGTAATGCCCAGCGCCTCCATGTATTCGGCCCGCTCCTCGGACGACAGGGTCACCAGTTCGCTTTCAATCTCGGCCGAGACCACCACCGCCGTGGTGCCATGATGATCCGCCGCATACTGCTTCACCTTCTGCACCCACGGGTTCTGCGTCGGGTCCGCCAGGTCGCCTTCGGCCACATTACAGGCGTAGAGCGTGGGTTTGTCAGTCAGCAGAAAGAGCGGCTTCATCAGCGCCTTATCTTCCGCCGTGGCGTCCATGGTGACCGCATACTTGCCGTCGCTTAAGTGCTTCTCCAGCCGCTCAATGATCTCGATTTCGGCCAGCGCCTTCTTGTCGCCCGTGCGGGCGGACTTCTGCTGGCGAGTCTTGCGCTTCTCCAGCGCCTCCAGGTCGGCCAGCAGCAGCTCCGTGTTGATCACTTCAATATCGCGGATGGGGTCCACTGAGTCCATCACGTGCTCAATGTCGTTGTTCTCAAAACAGCGCACCACCTGCACGATGGCGTCGACTTCGCGAATGTGGCCCAGGAACTGGTTGCCCAAGCCTTCGCCCTTGCTCGCGCCCTTCACCAAACCCGCGATGTCAACGAATTCGAAGACCGAGGGCACCAGCTTCTGCGCCCCGCTGATCTTCGACAGCACTTCCAGCCGGTCATCCGGTACGGTAACCACGCCCTGATTCGGCTCAATGGTGCAGAACCGGTAGTTGGCCGCCATCGCCTTGCGGCTCTGGGTTAAGGCGTTAAAAAGAGTGCTTTTGCCAACATTCGGCAGTCCAACAATTCCAGCGCAAAGCATGCTTATCGAGGTGATCCTTTGAGAGCGGGTGATTCGGGCGCGAAAAATCGCGGTCGCCGCGCGACTCTTTCCAGTTTAAGGGTTCCGGGGTCTGGCGTGGGTGCGCGCCGGGCGATTTGGTGGAGTCGAGCAACTAGTCCCGGCGGAAGATCAGCGGATTGCCCGCCGGATCGGATAACTTGAGGGGATGCGCTGAGGTTCCGGTGCTGCGCTGCAAACGCTCCAGATCAGCATCGGGAACGATGAGCTCGACGCCCCGCAATTGCGCGTGGTCCCGCGGTGCTGGCTGGCCATGGCGGCTTTGCCACGTGTTGAGGCCGAAGTGGTGGTGGTAGCCGGCGGCGGAGACGAAGAGGGCGCGGGGGTAAGTGGTCATCAGGTCCAGACCCAACAGCCCGCAATAGAACTGCTGCGTGGCGGCTAGATCGGTGACGTGGAGATGCACGTGGCCCATGGTGGTGCCTTCGGGCATACCCTGCCACGGTGCGTCGGGCTCCGTCAGCAGGTTTTCGAGATCGAGCGGATCGGTCGCCATCCGCAATACCGGCCCGTCCCAGCTCCATTGCTCCGAAGGGCGGTCGGAGTAGACTTCAATGCCGTGGCCGTCGGGATCTTCCAGGTAGAGCGCCTCACTCACCAGATGGTCGGCGACGCCTTGCAGCGGGTGGCGGATCTCGATCAAGTGCCGCACGAATTGTGCGAGCGCAGCGCGATGCGGCACGAGCAGGGCAAAGTGAAACAGTCCCGGGCTGGACGGTAGGCTGGGGCGGGCACCGGGCTGCTCCACCAAGTGCAACAGCGGGCGGCCGGGGACGCCGAGCGTTGCCTGGCCAGCCGAAGAGTCGAGGAGAGCCAGGCCCAGTACGTCCTGGTAGAAGTGGAGGGAGCGTTCGAGGTTGGCGACGGAGAGGTCAACGCGGGAGATCACCAGACCGGAGAAGACGCTCACATCTCCCAATCTCGCATAGATGGACGCGAGCGCTACGCGGCGGCGCAGTAGCGATAAGGTCCAGGACCGCTTGCTCACGCGCGCGGCTCAGAACGCGACGGCGCACAATGTTAGCCTGTGGCAAGGCGCAACACCCTGGAGTGGCACTCTCGCGTTGCGCTGGGCCTTCCGCGCAGTCCCCGTCACACTGCCTGCGAACGAACAAACCTAAGGATCTGTCGAACCATGCGCCTATTGGGCTTTTCGAGTCTTCTCTTCTCTGTCGTCCTGCAGTTGCCGCTGGCCGCGCAAGCGGGCCCGGGCCATCCTCTGGACGGCTTAACCACTGCGGAATACTGGACCACCTACGATGTCTTGAAGAAGGCCAACCATGTCGACGCGGACACCATGTTCGCGAGCGTCCTGCTGCGGCCACCGGCCAAGGATGTGGTGCTGGCGTGGAAGCCGGGGCAGCCGGTGCCGCGCGAATCCGATGTCATCCTGCTTCGCAATGGCCAGACCTTTGAGGCTCGCGTGGACATGGCAGGCAAGAAGGTGGTGAGTTTCGCAGAGCGCAAGGATGTGCAAGCGCCCTTCCTGCTGAGCGAGCTACTGGGGGCGGACCCGGTGATCAAGAAGGACCCGCGTGTGATCGAAGCCTTGAAGAAGCGCGGCATCACGGACTTGAACACGCTGCAGTGCCTCGCCCTGCCGGTCTCCTACGCCTCCGTGCCGGAGCAGGAGACGCAGCGCATCGGCTTTGGCAGCTGCTCCCAGATGCATGGCAGCTATCACAGCTGGGGCCGCGCGATTGAGGGTCTGACAGTGCAGATGGACATGGTGTCGAAGAAGATCTTGAAGGTGGTGGACACCGAGATTGTGCCCGTAGGAGCAGGCGCGGTGAACTACGAAGAGATCCCGGAGAAGATCCGCGCGGGCACGACGCCGATTGTCATCACGCAGCCCATGGGTCCGGCGTACCAGATCAAGGATGGCGAAGTGAGCTGGCAGAACTGGCGCTTCCGCATGCGGATTGACCAGCGCTTGGGGACGGTGTTGAACCTGGTGAAGTATGACGACAAAGGCAAGCTCCGGTCAGTGATGTATGAAGGCGCCATCTCTGAGCTCTATGTGCCTTACATGGACCCCGCCAATGGCTGGAACAATCGCGTCTTTCTCGATGCCGGCGAGTTCTTCACGGGTGGCGGTCTGTTGAAGCCGCTGCGCGCGGGCCTCGATTGTCCGGCCTCAGCTACCTACTTTGGTGGGCTATCGGTGACGGACTCAGGCGCGCCCAAGATCACTTCGCAACTGGCGTGTCTGTTTGAGCGCACGGGCAACGACCCGGCGTGGCGGCACCATGAAGGTGGCGACGTCTATGGCCGCCCCAGCCGTGAGCTGGTGCTGCGCTCCGCCGCCGTCATCGGCAACTACGACTACATCATGGACTGGCGCTTCCTGCAGGACGGCACCATCGAGGTGGCCGTCGGCGCTACCGGCGTGATCGAGACCAAGGCCGTGAAGGAGAAGTTTGCGAGCGACCACGGGCACACGGCGGGCGCGGTCGAGTACGGCAAGTTCGTCGCCGAGAACACCATCGGTGTCAACCACGACCACTACTTCTCCTATCGCCTGGACATGGATGTCGACGGCGCCAAGAACAGCTTCATGGCGGAGAAGCTGGTGCCGAAGTTGTTGCCCAATGACCCGATGCGCAAGAGCATCTGGGCCGTGCAGCCGGTGATGCTGACGAACGAAAACGACGCCATCATGGACCTGAGCATTGAGCGTCCGGCGATGTGGATGTTCGTCAACCCGAACGTGAAGGGGCCGCTCGGCTACCCCACTGGCTACGAGATCATGCCCGGCGCCACGGCCAAGTCACTGATGGCGGCTGATGATCTGCCGCAGAAGCTGGGTGCGTTCAGCGAGCACCAGTTCTGGGTGACGCCCAACGACCCCAACCAGCGCTACGCCAGCGGCACCTACCCGACATCGAGCAAAGCCACCGACGGCTTGGCGGTGTGGACCAAGGCCAACCGCTCGATTGCCAACACCGACATCGTGGGCTGGTACACGCTGGGCTTTCACCATGTCACCCGCGCGGAAGATTGGCCGGTGATGCCAACGATGTGGCACCACTTCCACATCCGGCCGTTCAACTTCTTCGGCTCCAACCCAGCGCTCGATTTGCCGAAGCAGTAGGGGCACAAAAGGAACGGGGCCCCCAGAAGTAACTCCGGGGACCCCTTCCGCTCGTGGGGCGGAACTTGTTGGGCAGATGGTCCCTGCGGTTGATCCATCTGCGTTGGATCATTGTTCGGCAGGCCCCTCCTGCTGGTCGGGGCTCGGTTCCGAACGGGTTACCCCGAAGCAAGCGCCTCGGACCGAGCCCCGACCCGCAGGAGGGGCCTTTCCCATCGCAGCCGAGTGCTGACCAACTCAACCGCCCCCCTCGCTCGTTGCCGTCGTCGCTCGCTTACGCTGCCGCCGGCCGTGAGGCTTCCTTAAACCGGACGCTAACCAGCTTCGAAACGCCCGGCTCCTGCATGGTGACGCCATACATCGCCTGCGCCGATTCCATCGTGCGCTTGGCGTGGGTGATGACGATGAACTGCGTCTGGCTCGACATCTCTTTGAGCAGCGCCGACAGGCGCATGATGTTCGGTTCATCCAGCGGCGCGTCCACTTCGTCCAGGATGCAGAACGGTGACGGCTGATACTTGAAGATCGCCATCAGCAGCGCCATGGCGGTCATGGCGCGCTCACCGCCCGAAAGCAACAGCACGTTCTGGAGCTTCTTGCCGGGCGGCTGAGCCACCAGGTCGATGCCCGATTCGTTGACGTTCTCCTGATCGGTTAGGCGCATTTCGCCCAAGCCGCCGTTGAACAGCGTCTTGAACATGTCGCGGAAGTAGGCGTTGATCTTTTCAAACGCCTCATTGAAGCGGCGCTTGGATTCGACGTCGATCTCCTGGATAGCCTTTTCGGTATCCCGGATCGAATCGAGCAGGTCCTGCCGCTGCGTGTTGAGGAAGTCGTACCGGCGCTGCGCTTCTTCATACTCCTCCAAGGCCTGCGTGTTCACCGGGCCCAGACCCTCGATGCGGCGGTTCAGGTCCTTCACCTTGTCTTCGGCTTCGGCCAGGGCCACTTCATCAAAGGTGCGATCCACGGCCGCCGAAACTTCCGCGGCGCTCAAGTCCAGCTGGTTCCGGCAGTTTTCTTCCAGGTGCTTCAGGTCGCTTTGGCGGCGAACCAGTTCGATCTCGATCTGCGAGCGGCGTTCAGCGAGCTGCTGCGCCGTCGCGCGGAGCGTCTTCATCTGCAGGTCGGTGGCAGCTAGTGCGGTCTTCTGTTCGGCTTCCCGCGTAGCCATCTCGCGCACGGCCGTGGCCAGCGTGCCGATGGCTTCGTTCAGCTCGCTGGAGCGCGAATCGAGGCCCATGTTGTCGTTCAACAGGCGCTGGCGGTCGACGCCCAGGCGCTCCATTTCGGTGGAGAGGAACTGGCGCCGATGAGCGAGTTCACGCACCTGAGATTCCAGGCGCTGTGCGGCCGATTGGGCGGAGCGGGCGCGCTCTTCGAGACTTGCCAGACCAGCGCGAAGCGCGGAATGCTCTTCGCCTAGATGGGCGGCCTTGCGCTGCAGTTCTTCCACGCTCGAGCGCGTGGCCAGCAGTGCCTTTTCGACCTCAGCCCCCGCCGCTTCCTTCTCGGCAACGGCCTGACGGCGCTGTTCGAGTTGAGCCAGCGACCGTTCGCGATCCCGCTGCAGACGCTGCAAGTCATTGCGGGCGACATTCAGCCGCGAGTTGGCGCGTTGCAGCTCCTCGGACATCTTCCGGCTTTCGTGGTCGATCGCCAGGGCGTCCTTCTCCTGCGTCTGTTGCTGTTGGCGCAGTTTTTCCAGCTGCTCCGCCAGTGCGGTGATCTCGGCTTCGAGTTGCGCTTGCCGGGCGATGGCTTCATCGAGCGCCACTTGCTTGGTGCGTTCGAGCGTCGTCAATTCGCGCAGTTCGCGCTTCAACGCCAGCGGACCGCTGGATGACTTCTTGCCACCGGACACCGCGTAGCCGTGGTAGCAGACGCCATCGGGCAGCAGGAAGTAGACGTCCGGGTATTCCAGCGCCAGCCGCTGGGCGGCGTTGCGGTCCGTCGCCAGGAAGCAGCGCGACAGGCGCGGCAAAAGTTCGGCCGGAGCTTCGGTGAGGCCATTGGTCAGGCGCAGCACGTCGCTCAAACGAGCAGCAATGCCAGTGTCCGGGCCAACGGGCGGCTCAGCCACCGGACCACGCAGAAGCTCCGATTGGGGGGGAGGATGGACCAGGAAAGTCGCGCGGCCATCCAAGTCGCTCCGCATCAGCTCAACGCCTTGTTGCGCAGCGGCCCAGTCATGGACCAGCACGTACTCCAACTCTTCGTGCAAAAACTCTTCGGTGGCCTTTTCGTAGTTACGGTCCACTTCGACAAAATCAGCCAGCACACCCATCGGCTTCAAGCCGCCGCCTTGGCCACGTTCGATGGCCGTGAACAGGCGCTTCACCGATTCGGTGGTGTAGGCACGGTGCGACAGGATCTCATTCAAAGAATCCTTGCGAGCCTTGGTGCGAGATAGGTCGGCGCGCCGCTCATCCACCAGACGCCGGGATTCACCCTGCTGTTGGCGCTTGGCATTCAGTTCGCCGTCGACGCGCTTGCGTTCCGCGCCCACCGTGGCCAACTCTTGCTGACGAGCGGTGGCGCGCTCGGCCAGCGAGGCCTTCAATGCTTCCAAGCGCGCGATCTCGGCCACGCCGGACTCTTCGTCCCGTGTGATACGCGCCGAATCGCGGTCCAGCGACTGCATATAGCCGTCGGCCTGGGCCAACTGATTCTTCAGCGCCGACGCTTCGCCCATCAGGCGCAGCACCTGCTGCCGGGCGTTCTCCGCTTCGCGCTCCCGCTGCCGGAGCTCGTTCTGCAGAGCATCGCGCTCCGTGGTCTTGGCGTGCAGCGTGGTGCGGGCCGCAGAAAGTTCGTTGCTCACCTCAGCGCCCTGGGCGATGTGGGAGGCGTGTTCGGCCTTGCGATCGGCGAGGCGCGTTTCGACGTCGGCCGATTCGGTCTCGGCCTGTTGCAGGCGCTGCTCAATGGCGGCGATCTGGCGAGCTTGCGATTCCAGGCGGCCGCGCGTGCGCTCGGCTTCCAGCTGCAGTTCAGAGAGCTTGCGGCGCGATTCGGTCAGCTCGGCTTCAGTGGCGAAGCACTGCTGCCGGAGCGTGGCGGTTTGGGTATCGCCCACGGCCACTTCCTGATTCGCGGTCGACAACTGCTCGGTAGCGACATTCAGGTCGAGCGCGGTCTTGGTGATCTCGCGATCGAGAATCTGGAACCGGCCCGCGATGGCAAACCGCAATTGGGCAACGTATTCGCCACGCAGTTCTTCAAAGCGCTTTGCTTTGGCGGCTTGACGCTTCAGCGAATTCGCCTGACGGCCCACTTCTTCCAGAATGTCGAAAACGCGGTTGAGGTTCTGCTTGGCGCCCTCGAGCTTCGCTTCCGCCAAGCGCCGGCGAGCCTTGAAGCGTCCGACACCGGCGGCTTCCTCGATCACATTGCGGCGATCGGCCGGCTTGTTCGACAGAATCTGCCCGATGCGGCCCTGCTCAATGATGGCGTAGCTTTCAGGACCCAGGCCGGTGCCCATAAACAGATCCTGGATGTCGCGCAAACGGGCCTGCTTGCCGTCGATCAGGTATTCGCTTTCGCCATTGCGGAACAGGCGGCGCGTGATGGTGATTTCTTTGGCTTTACCGAAATGCTCAATCGGCTTGGCGGAATCGATGGGCACAGCGGCGCCTTCGGCCACCGGAACCTCGGGCTTGGCCTCTTTGTCCAGGTGATAGCCGGGGTCCACCAAGGTCATGGTGACCTGAGCCATCCCGAGCGGCTTGCGATCCCGGGTGCCCGCGAAGATGACATCTTCCATCCGGGCGCCGCGCAACGACTTGGCGGACTGTTCACCCAGCACCCAACTGATGGCGTCGCTGAGGTTCGATTTGCCACAGCCGTTGGGGCCGACAATAGCCGCCACCCCTTCGCCGTGGAATTTCATCTCGGTCCGGTCGCAGAAGGACTTAAAGCCCTGAATCTCGACTCGCTTAAGCTTGAGCACTCTGCTTTACCTCTTCACACAGATCGAGGTGGGTACTTGGAATCAAGACGCGTTCGACGGGTTTCCGTTGCAGCGTCCCGCTCCTTCTCGGGGGGTATGCTCAGATTATACCGGATCCGGGGCGATTGCAAGCACACCACCCCCTGCCCCTGGGGATATCCACAGGTTCACCACAACATCTTGTGGCGCACTCGGCACTTGCGAGTGGAGACCTACCCCGGGGGCACAAATGCTCCTGTCCGCAAAAGGTTTTCAAAAAACCTGTTCCGCCGCTGGCAGCTGGCGGTCCTACCCATTCGAGATGACTCCTCCGGGCCTTCCAAGGCGGAGAGCATCTCCTCAAAAGACAAGCGGAGGTTTTTCGATGATTCAAGATTCTAGCCAGGGAAGGCGGAGCCGGGTGCGCCAGGCGTTGGCCGCCTCCACCAAACTGCTGGCGCTGGCCGCGCTGCCACTGCTGCTGCCTGCACAGACGACGACGCTGTACGGCACGCTCTCCAACTTTGACGTGATCAACGACACCGGCCAGACGACGCACGGGTTCGAAATCGAGCTCTACAACGTCAACAACGTTTCGCCCTACACGTTCTCCGGCAATCGCTACGGCAGTGCCCAGATCACGCCCATTCCTGGAGGCTACGTGCTCCGGTGGGCGTCCAGCTACGACGCCGCCAACCAGCGCTTTACCCAAACCACACCGTTGGCGCCCCCCAATCCCACCGCGACCAACGGCCACCAGTGCGTGATGGGCAACTTTAACTACCAGAACAGCGGCTGTGAGCATTTTGGCGCCTCCGGCTCCGGCAATCTGGGGGCGAGCTCGGCCGCCTACTGGCTGATCGAAGATCCCAACAACCCCGGCCAGCTGATCCGCTACGGCCAGGCCGTGGCGATCCCGATGCCGTATTGGGTGATGCAGCCGCCCGTGCGCCCGGCAGCGCCCCCAGTGGTGGCCGTGCGGATCAACCCGCCCATTCCGGCTCCTCCACCCGCCCCGCCCGTCGTGGTAGGTCCGCCGCCCCCGCAGTTTGGCCCGGCGCAGTGGATGAAGACCTACAAGACCGAGAACGCCCGCAAGGTGTTTCTGGATGAACTGATCGCCGACAACCCCATCGTCCCCGAGGATGAAGCGCACCTGGAGACCGCCTGGGACCTGCTACAGAACGACCGTCTGGATGTCAGCAACGGCCGCCAGCGCCAAAAGCGCGGCGAACTCGGCGGCAACTCGCAGGCCGTGGTGCGGCGCTTTGAGTTCTACAAATACTCCGGCCCTGTCGACCCGGTCACCGGGCAAGCCCTCTGCGCCGACGGCACCTGCAGCGCGCCTTCACCCGGCGAACTGGGCGGCTTTATCGGAGCGCAGAACGCCGCGGCAAACATTGAAGTGCCGCCGAACTTCCCCGTCACTGTGACGGTCTCGGGCGACGGCCAAGTATCCTCCGGTGACCAAGTCATCCGATGCCCCGGCGTCTGCACCGAGACTCTGCCCAAGGCGACGTTTGTCTCGCTGACCGCGAAGGCAGGCAAGGGCGTCTTCACCGGCTGGACCGGCGCTTGCACTCACGCCGCGTTGGTGTGCAGCTTCAAGCTGGATTCTGAAGCGACGGCGACCGCGACGTTCGTGATCCCGGTAAAGCTGAGCACGAAGGTCAACGGCTTGGGCACGGTGCTGGCCGATCAAGCTGGCACGTCGTTCCTGCCGGGCACGGTGGTGAAGCTGACGGCCTCCCCCTCGCCCGGCAATGCGTTCCTCAGCTGGGGCGATGCCTGCGCTGGCACCCAGCTCACCTGCACGGTGACCATGGATGCCGCCAAGATCGTCACGGCCAACTTCACGGGCGGCGTAGCGCCGGTGCCTCCGACGTCCTACAAACTGATCCTGAAAACAGCCGGCGGCAAGGGGACCATCGCCAGTAACCGGGCCGGATCGTCCTTCGCTGCAGGCACCGTGGTGCAACTAACCGCCACGCCGGACGCTGGATTCACCTTTACTGGCTGGAGCGGAGCTTGCATTGGCAATGCGCCGGCTTGCTCGGTGACGATTAGAGCGGATACTTCCGTCACCGCCAACTTCATCAAGTAAGTGAAGGTTGGCCAGCAGGGCGGGACCGGTCCTTTTCGAAGGACGGTCCCGCCCTTTTTGTTTCTGAGCTTAAAACTGAAACCGCGCCCCCAACTGAATCCGCCGCCCGGACCAGCTCGATACGGCGCGGCCAAAGAACGGCGACGTCACCGCTCCCAGATATCCGGTGGCGTTCAGGTGATTGAGTAGATTAAAGGCATCGACTGACAACGTGGCCGTCGGGCTCTTCTCCTTCAGTTTGGGCCGCACCTTGAAGTCGTGGTACCAGCGGAGATCCACTTGATCCAAGCGTGGACCAAGGCCGGTATTGCGTGTGACCCCGACGGGCCGGTCGTTGGCCAAGCCGTCGCGGTTGTCGTCGCGGCCGGTGGTGATGTTGTAGGGGATGCCGCTCATGAACTGGAGCGAGAGGCCGAACGTCGCCCACCGGTGCAGCTCCGCCGTACCCATGAAGTTGAACATGTGGCGGCGGTCCGTATCGGCGCGGCCGAACTCGCCGGACGGGGCCGAGCTCGACGCCGGAAACCAGTTCAGGCCCTGGACGTCGGTGCGGGTGCGAGACAAGACGTACATCAGCATGCCGCTCACCTTCGGCGCGATCGGCCCCCGCAAGTAGACCTCAAATGAATCGCCCACCCAGCGCCCGGCTGATTCCAGCTGCCGCAACTGCGCGATCCCAGGGTCCGGCCGCGATAGATAGAGCGGCCCCAGGGGCGCGTTGGCATCGCGCGAGCGGAACATATGGCTGCCGCGGACACCGGTATGCTGAATGGTCAGCGTGGTCTTCTTCATGATGGCCCGCTCCAGCAGTATGTTGTATTGCCAGTAATTGGGAAGCTGGACGCCGGGTTGCTGGCGGACAACACTGGTGGACAGCAGGTCCAGCGGCCGGTTGAAATCATTGCCCGTCAGTAGGTACCGCCGCAGCTGCGTGCCGTTAAAGCGGAGCAGATCCCAGACCGGTTGCGGCCCGGAGCGCTCAAAGAAAGACCCCGCACCGGTCCGCACCACCCAATTGCGCTGCTTTCCCGGAGCCCAGGCAATGGACAGGCGCGGCTGGATGTTATTCGCGTCCGTGAAGTAATTCTGGTAGTCATACCGCACACCCCACGCCACCGACAGGTTGCGGCGAAGTTGGTACTCGTCCTGGAAGAAGAACCCGATCGTCCTTTCGACAAACACCACTTTGGGGTCGCCCCGTTGGATGATGGCTGAAAATGGGCGCTGGGCGAGATAGTCGGCCAGGTTCGCATAGTTGTAAGTACCCAATTGGTTGGCCCGGTCCGACAAGCCCCGCCGGGACCAGTCCGGTATATTCAGCCCATACTTCATATTGTGACGCTTGGCCGTCTGCGTGACGATGAAGAAGAGTGCGCCATGCACTTCGGTACGTAGCTCATCCATCTGGGCGCCGCCGCCGGTGAAGGCATCACTCACCACTACGCGCGGAGCGGTAACGTTGCTGCGCCGGGGGGCCGCATAGCGCCCGAACAGCGCCCGCCACTGGACCAGCAGTTTCGGCGAAAGCACCGCCCGGTGGTTAAAGACCAGCTCATCCTCGCGAAACCGCGCCTGATAGCCCGCCTCGGGCAGCACGACACCGCCCACACCCAAGTTGTTCTGCCAACGGTCTTGAAAATTGATCTGGGCGAAGAAAGCGTGCCGGTCGTTGAGGGCGTGATTGAGCCGTGCCGACAAGTAAGTGTTGCGCGTGGGGGTGTCGACATTGCGGTTCACCAGGCCGTTCGGCGTGGAGGCAAACACGATGGCCTGGAAATCATCGTTCTCACGTTGGCCGGACAGCAGGAACGAGGTCCGCTTGCCATTGCCCACTGGTCCCAGCAGGCTGCCTTCAAACGTCCGGCGCTGCTCCGGAGGACGGACGGCAGCGAAGGCGTCGCGGGCGTTCAGATGCTGATCGCGATAAAGGAAGTTGGCCGTCGCGTGATAGCGGTCCGCCCCGGTTTTGGTGATCACTTCAATGCGCCGTCGGCTCCAGCGGGGATACTCGGCGGTGTAGGGGTTTTGGTTGATCCGGATCTCTTGAATGGCCGAGGCGGTGACACCGAGATTGCGCGCCTCCATGCCATCGACAATCAAGGACTGCCCGCCCGCGCCCATGCTGGGGTCGAGAAAGCGGCTGAGCGCGGCAATCGGGTCACCGCCCAACATCGGCAGATTGTCCAGCAGCCCACGTTCCACCGAAATGGCGTCGCGATTGGCGTCCGATTCCACCGATAATTTGTCCGCCCGATCAGACACCGTAATGGAGTCACGGCGAGTGAGCAAGGCCTTCTCGGGCGTGTTCTGAATCAGTAAGAGCGCCAGGCTAAGGTATGAGTTCAATCCGTTCCCCAAGCGCCGCTTCCACTGCTTTGCGCGTGTAGGGCAACGGGTGCGGCGCCGCTTTTGCCCAACCATCTACCAGATCCCGGTAGTGCTTGGACGTGGGGTCCGCCACCTCACCAGGAATATTCGTAATTACAGAATTATCCCAGTTTGACGGATCCAATATTTGTTTGTATGAAGCGCCGTGATTCATAGCGAACGGACGCGCCGCGGGCCACCCGGCGGCGCGAACGGTATTGGCATCGCCCGGCGCGGGGAACGGCGGAATGTGCCAGTCCGCGCGATTGATGGGATGCCTCAGCGAAAGCTGGTGCGCTTTGCCCCATTGCCACTGCGCGATGTCAGTACCCTGCGCCTTCTCGATCTCGGCCAGCGCAGTGCGCAGACCCGTCGCCAGCCCCGGGTGATTCGGCGTCGCCTCCAGCGTCTTCAGCAGCGTCATCTGGTTCACGCGGCGTCCCAACTCCGGCCCGAACACGGCCACCGGCAAACGCAGCATCCACGTCTCCCAGATCAATGCCTCCGCCGATTCCACCGTCATGCGCGCATCCCAGCTCAGCAGCCGCTTCTTGATCTCTTCCGCTCGTGCATCCGGAGCCTTCCACTGCTTCAACACACCTTGGAAGCGGCGCGCGGGCAGCGACAGGACGTCATACTGCATCCGCGTGAAGTCTTCAATCGAGAACTTCTTCTTCTCGGCCAGCATCTCCTTCACCCGCTGCTCACGGAATGGGAGCGCCCACTCAAAACTGAAGACATGCTTGAACCCTTCGGGCGTGATCCGCGAGTTGGCGGTGGCCACGAAGTGATGGGCGGGGTTGTAGGATTGCGGGTGCTCAGAAAGCGGCAGCCACCCGGACCAGTCATATTCGCCGCTCTCACCCGGCACCGGCAGCAGGCCATTGCCGCTCTTGCGCACCGGCGCGAGACCCGCCGCGATCCAGCCGATGTTGCCAGCGCGATCGGCATAGATCAGATTCTCCGACGGCGCCTTGAAGTTCGCGGTGGCTTGCTTGAATTCAGCCCAATTCTTCGCCCTCGCCAGCCCCAAGCCCGCCAGATACCCGGCCCCACCCGGCTCAGCACCCACCCACTTCAGCGCCACGGCCAAATGCCGCTTCGGATCTTCATAGATCACCGGGCCATGCACGGTGTACTTCAGCTGTGCCACTACTGGTGCGGCGCCTTTGACGGTGATCGGCGTATCTTCAATCTCCAGCTCGCGCCATTCTCCCTTGTAGCGGTACTGTTTGGGGTTTGCTGGATTCAACTGCTCCACGAACAAATCCTGCTGGTCAATGCCGACGATGGTGAAGCCGAAGGCCATCTCTTCGTTGTGGCCCAGCGCGATGCCGGGCAGCGCGGGCTCTCCGGCACCGATCACGTCCCAGCCCGGGGCCACCAGATGCACGGTCTTGCGGAGCGAGGGGTTCGAGATGGTGCGGTGCGGGTCATTGGCCAGCAGCGGCTTGCCAGTGGTGGTCATGCTGCCATCGACCACCCAGTTGTTCGACCCATCATCGAACTGGACGGGGCCCACTGCCGCCTGATAGTCGCGCACGATGTCGGCGGTGATCTGCTTCAAGTCAAGACCATGGGGAATGGTGATCTTGACGAACGGATCAGGCGGCAGCAGCTTCTCCACCGTGTCGATGCCAAAGCGCTGGATGTCGAGCGCGCGGGTCACCTCCAGCGTCGCGTTGCGCAGCATTTGCAGGCCCGCAATGCGTGCCGTGACGTCTTCGGGTTCCCAAAGGCCAGGGTCATAACCGGCAGCAGCAAACTCCGGCGGGCGCTGGCCCTTGAGCGATTCGATGTAGGCATTGATGCCCCGCGTGAACGCCATGGCAATCGGCATCGCATCCGGCGAATAGCTGCGCCATTCCTCGTTCCAGTTGCCGCGGAAACGCACCAGGCGGGCGATCCGGTCGCGCGCGACAAACTTGGGCCCCAACACTTCGGCCAGCTTGCCGGTGCCCGTGCGGCGCCACAGGTCGATCTGGAACAGCCGGTCCCGCGCGGTGATGTAGCCTTGCGCAAAGAACAGATCGTGTGAGTTCTCCGCGTAGATATGCGGCACGCCCCACTTGTCGCGCAGCACCTCCACCTTGGCCTTCAAGGCCGGGAGCTTAACGGTTTCGGCGGAAGCCGCCAAGGCAAGCAACAAGACAAGCGTGAGCCGCATGACACGCTATTGTAGCGGCCCCCGATGTCGCGGACACCCACGTGGCGCAGGCTTCAGCCTGCAGCGGGACTTCAGTCCCGCCCCGGGTGGCGTCTGAGCAACGCTACTTAAGCGACGGCCACTCCGGACGGCGCTTCTCGCGGAAAGCCGCCAAGCCTTCCGCAAAGTCCGGCCCTGAAAGCACCGGAGCCCGTAGTTCCAGCGCGCGCCGTGCAACTCCTTCGAGCGCTGGGTCCCGCGCCAGTTCCAGGCCCGCGCGCACGGCGACAGGCGAAGCGTTCGCGATCGTTTCGGCTATGGCGAAAGCGCGATCTTCCAGCTCCACCTCCGGCACCACTTCCTGCACCAAGCCCCACTGCAGCGCCTCATGCGTGCCGAACAGGCGGCCGGTCAACGCCAGTGCCATCACGCGACGTTCGCCCAAAGCCGCCACCATCGCGGGCCAGATCACGAACGGCCAGATGCCGATGCGGATCTCGGTCAGGCCGAACTGCGCGCCTTGGGCCGTGATGGCGACATGCGCGTTGGCCACCAGGCCCAACCCGCCGCCCAGCGCCGGACCTTGCACCGCAGCGATGATCGGCACGGTGGAACGATGGCGCAAGGTGAACAGCGTCGAATGGATCTCGGTCGCCTGCGGCGTAGGGTCATCCAGATCCATGCCCGCCGAAAAGGTCTGGCCTTCGGCATCCAGCAGAATCGCTCCCGT
Source organism: Acidobacteriota bacterium (assembly GCA_026394055.1). Classification (GTDB taxonomy): domain Bacteria; phylum Acidobacteriota; class Terriglobia; order Bryobacterales; family Bryobacteraceae; genus JAPKYZ01. Next base: position 14,486 of record JAPKYZ010000042.1, on the reverse strand, counting down.
GGGCTGCGCCACGGCCGTCACCGTTACCGCTTCCACCAAGGCCGCGCAGAGCTCGGCACTCAACGCATTGCGCTTGTCCGGCCGCGCGAGCGTCAGATGCAGAATGCGCCCCATGCGCTCAACTTTCAAAACCGAACTAGCCAAGTTCATCCTCCGTTACTTCAATCTCGAGGCCCAGCAATCGCGAGCCAAAGATCTTGCCCTGCGCATCCAGGCGTAGCGACACCGTGCCGCCGCCATCCAGCGCCTCTTCCAGCACAAAGTTCAAAGCCGCCAAGTTGGGCAGTTCATAGCGTGTCACCGGACCATGCACCAGATCGCGGAAGTAGTTCTTCACCCGCTCCGCCGTCACCTCGCGCAGCAGCACCGGATAATGCCGCGGGTCACGAGCGATGACGCCGATGTTCGAGAGATCACCCTTGTCACCGGAGCGGGTGTGGGCAACGCGTTCCAGCATAATCTTCATGCCACCACCTCCACGCGCGTCTTCACCTGGTCGCGACCGAGATACGCCGGCGCGTAGGCCACAATCTCCCGCACCGCCGGGCGGCCTTCGCCGTAGCCGGTGCCGCCGGGCGGGCCGGAGAGCACTAGCGGGATCATCTCGCGCGTAAAGCGGTCCACGGCCTTGCGGTCCTTTCCACGGACACCAAAGCGGAGCTGGATCAGTTGCTCATCACCCAGATATTCGGCATGCATGGCGTCGAAGGGCAGCCGCAATTGGGCGATCCGCTCGCGCACCGTGGCCTCTGCAATCTCGCAGCGACGGCGCGCCTGCGGTCCAGGAAAGGTAATGGTGCCGATCGACCGCCAGCCTGCGTGATAGCTGATCGAGACCTTCAGCTTCTCCGGCCGCGGTTGGCCTTTGACGCCGGAGACGTGCGCGTCCTTCAGAGCAATGGTGGTGAAGTCCGCGATCACGTCCGGCGTGAAGTACTGGCGCGGGTCATGGATCTCGTACACCAACTGCTCCTTGATGCAGGCATCGCAAATCACTCCGCCCGTACCCGCATGTTTGGTGACGCGGAAGGTGCCGTCGGGCTCCGCTTCCAGGATCGGGTAGCCGATGTTGGCCGGGTCCGGCAATGTTTCCCAGGCCGCGCCGCAATTGCCGCCCGTGGCCTGAGTACCGCACTCAATGATGTGGCCGCCGACGATACCGGAGGCCAAGCGGTCCCAATCATCTTCCGCCCAGCCAAACTCATGCACCATCGCGGCGAGAGCCAGCGCAGCGTCGGCAATGCGCCCGCCGATCACCACATCGGCTCCAGTGGCCAACGCTTCGGCCACGGGGAACGCGCCGATGTAGGCATTGGCGGACAGGATCTGCGGCCGGATGGTGGCGATCTGGCGGCTGAAGTCCTCGCCCAGTTCATCCAGGCGATCCATCAAGTCGTCACCCAACACCACCGCGACTTTCAAGCCCGGCGCCAGACGCTTCACCTCGCGCGCACAGGCCAGCGGATTGACGCCGCCCGCGTTGGCGATCACCTTTACGCGGCCCGCAATCTTTGCGGCCAGGCGCGCCATCAACGGCGGAAAGTCCCGCGCATAGCCGAGCGTGGGGTCTTCCTTACGCTGCTTCTGCAGAATCGACATGGTGACTTCGGCCAGATAGTCCAGCGTCAGGTAGTCCAGCGGCCCTTGCTCCACCATGCGCACGGGAGCCTCCAGCCAGTCTCCCCAAAAGCCTTGGGCATTGCCGATGCGGATCATGCGGTGCACGCCTCCAACGCAAAGCTGAGAATGTCACGGGTCTTCAGCGGGTCGATCAACGCATCCACATGCCCGCGCGCCGCGGCATGCTTGGCATCGAGCCACAGTTCGTAGTTGGCCCGCGTTTGCGCAATGCGCTCTTCGATCTCGTGCGGCAGTGGCTGACCCGCAGCCTTGTACTTGGCCATCTCCGGCCCATGCACGGCCTGCACCGCCGCGTCGCCTTCCATCACACCGATGCGCGCCGTGGGCCAGCCAAAGGTGAAGTTCGGGTCAAAGCCCTGGCCCGCCATCGCGTAGTAGCCCGCGCCCGAGGCATGGTTGAGCGTCAACACGATCTTAGGCACCGTAGCGCAGGCCATCGATTCCACCATGTCCGCCCCGGCGCGGATAATGCCGCCCTGCTCCGCCTCCACACCCACCATAAAGCCTGAGACATCCTGCAGGTAGATCAACGGCGTACCCAGGCGCTCGGCCGTCTCGACAAAGTAAGCCACCTTGCGGGCGGACTCCGTGTAGACGATGCCGCCCAGCCGCGGCTTCGATCCGGGCGCGCCTTTCAAGAACCCGCGCCGATTGGCGATCACGCCCACCGGACGGCCATGCAGGCGGGCATTGGCGCACAGCAATTCCGGCGCATGGTGCGGCTGAAACTCCATCCAACTGCCCGCGTCAAAGAGCCGCGCGGTGATCTGTTCCACGTCGTAGGGCAGGCGATGGTCAGCGGGCAGGACCTCGTAGAGACCCTCAGCGGATAGGGCGGGCATTTCGCCGTGCAGCGGCTCCCGGGGAGCACCCAGGTCTCGCACGCGGGCACGAATTTGTTTTAAACAATCCTGGTCATCCGTGGCGGTGAAGTGCGCCACGCCGCTCACGGTCGTATGCATGGTGGCTCCGCCCAAAGACTCGGCATCGGTCTGCTGGCCGGTGGCGCCCTTCACCAGATTCGGTCCGCCCAGGCCCATGAAGCTGGTCTTCTCGACCATGATGATCACGTCCGACAGCGCGGGCAGATACGCCCCACCCGCAATGCACATGCCCATCACGGCCGCGATCTGCGGGATTTTCAGGCGGCGGCGCATGAGCGAGTTGTAGTAAAAGATTCTTGCGGCACCGTACTGGCCCGGGAAAATGCCGTCCTGATAGGGCAGGTTGACGCCGGCCGAATCCACCAGATAGATGATCGGCAGCCGGTTCTTCATGGCGATCTCTTGCGCCCGAAGAATCTTGTGGATCGTCTCCGGCCACCACGCCCCAGCTTTCACCGTGGCATCGTTGGCCACAATCACCACCGGCCGGTTCTCGACACGAGCCACGCCCGTCACCACACCGGCAGCAGGCGCTTGCCCGTCGTACTTGTCGTAGGCGATCAGCAGGCCGGTTTCGAGAAACAGACTACCGGGATCGATCAACGCGGCAATGCGCTCCCGTGCCGTCAGCTTGCCATCGCGGTGCTGCTTGTCGATCTTGGCTGCGCCGCCACCATGGCGTAGCCGGTCTTCGAGAACAGCCAGTTGCTCGACGAGGTCCCTCATCGACCTGTAGGATAGCGGACGTGAGACCGTGGATCGTTTTGGCCTTGGCCGCCTTGCCAGCGTTGGCCCACAACTTCAGCTCGAGCCGCAGCGAGTTGACGCTGGAAGGCAACGGCTTGGCGCGCCTGGAAGTACACCTGCCCATGAGCGAAGTGGAGCATCTGGCCCAAGCCAATCGCGCCCTGCTGCGCCACTTCCGGATCAACAACGAAGGGGCAATTAGCCAGCAGTGCGAGTATCTGCCGGAAGAACTGGTGTGCCGCGGCAAGTTCTTCGCCACCGAGCCGCTGGAGATCGAGTGCCGCCTGCCGGAAGCGGTGCTGCCGCAGCACATCCATTCAATGAAGTTTCAAGATCAGACCATCGTCTTCACGGGCGCGATCGTCCGAGCGGTGCCTGGGCAGCGCCCGCCTCTGGTCTTATTCGTGGTGCTGGCTGTGGCGCTGTTGGCCGCGGTCGTCGTGGGAAGCCGGTGGTTGCGGAGACGCCGGGCCAGCATGGCTAACCCGACCGTTGCAGCGCCTTAACAGCCAACAGCAACGGTGCGCAGGACCGCTTGCTGACGCGCGCGGCTCAGTGGTCAGAGGCCTAGAAGTTGACGACTTTGGCGAACGAGGCCGCGTCGAGGCTGGCACCGCCGACCAGGGCGCCATCAATGTCGGCCTGAGACATCAAGCCCGTGACGTTGTCTGGCTTGACGCTGCCACCGTACAGGATGCGGACATCCACCGGTAGTAGGGAGCGCAGATAGGCATGCGCGGCTTGCGCCATCTCGGGCGTGGCCACTTTGCCGGTGCCGATGGCCCAGACGGGTTCGTAGGCGATCACGATCTTGGCGAGGTCATCGCCCAGGGGCAGAATGCCGCCGTCGAACTGCGTCTTCAAGACGGCTTCCGTCTGGCCCGCTTCACGCTCGGCCAACGTCTCGCCCACGCAAACGATGGGTTTCAAACCTGCCGCCAGAGCGGCCTTGGTGCGATCAAGCACGGTGGCATCCGTTTCGCCAAAGTACTGGCGGCGTTCGCTGTGGCCGATGATCACCCACTTGGCACCGGAGGCGAGCAGCATGGGGCCGGAGATCTCGCCGGTGAACGCGCCTTCGTTCTTCCAGTACAGGTTCTGGCCACCGATCTCCACATTCGACCCCGCCGTGGCTTCCACGGCCGCGGCGATGTCGAGGAAGGGCGGGCAGATCACCACATCGTGAGCGGAGGAGGCCACCAGAGGCACGAAGACGGAGAAGAACTCCTTGGTTTCGGCCGGGGTCTTGTACATCTTCCAGTTACCAGCAAGCAGGGGTTTGCGCATCGGTGCTTCTAGTTTAGCGAGACACCCAACACTCGCGCCAACCGGCCGGCAATGGAGAGCATGTCGATCTCGGGCGTTTTGCCCGCCTTGATGCCGGGGCCGCGCAGGATGAAGGTGCTGCGATAGTCCGCGCGGGCGGGCCATTGGCCGTGATTGCCTTTCTCGTGCGGGGGCAGCGTGATGGCGGTATTGGCCAGATCCCGAGTGAACTGCGCATGCTCAACCGGCTCATAGGCAGTGACGGCGTCCGAGAGGAACGGCGCAAACCGGCTGAGCTCCGCGCGTGGAATCTCGCGGCCGATGGCGAACTCAGGAGCTGCATTCTTCAATCGCGCGGCTTCTTCCGGAGTACGAGCAATGACGATGCCGCTCAGCGATTGCACGTTGAGCGAGGCGACGTTGATCATGCGGTCGATCCGCTCAAAGCCGTGGTCCGCGGTGAGGCAGATGGTGGCGGACTTGGGCGCGGCGGCGACGATCTGGCCAATGTAGGTGTCGGTGCGTTCGAGCTCCGCCAGCGCTTCCTTGGTGAAAGGGCCATGGTCATGCGCCACCGCGTCGTGATCGACCAAGTGCAGCAGGATCAGCTTGGCGTCGGTCTTCTTCAGCATGTAGACGGTGGCGATAGCGCGGGTGCGGTCGTCCATCCATTCCTGCTGGAAGGACTTGTCGAAGGCCGTGATCTTGTCGACCAAACCCGGCGTACCCTTCTCACGAATCGTAGCCAGATCCATCCACCCGCCCTTGCGCTTCGCAAACGCTTCCGGCACGTTGTAGCTGATTCCGGCATCGACGGTCACCGGCCAGGTGATTGCCGCCGTCTTCAACCCCGCCTTCTCGGCCGCTTGCCATAGCGTGGGCGCTTTGAGCAGCGAGACGGACCAGTAGTAGTCGCCGCCTTCTTCTCGAGGCCGCCGGTTGCCGCGAATGCCGTGTTCGTCGGGGCGCTTGCCGGTGATCAGCGAGGTGTGCGACGGCCAGGTGACGGTAGAGAGCACGCCCACGACACCCGACGCCATTTCGCCTTCCTTCATCAGGCGACGCATATGAGGGACCTTCAGCCCCAGCTTGTCGGCATCGCGGAGGTAGCGATGGTCGAGGCCATCGACGGAGATGACGACCAGGGGCGTCTGGGCATGCACCGGAACGATCGCGAGGAGCGCGAATAGGAACGCAAAGATCGCGGCGCTCATGGGTTGCAAGTGATGATCCGAAGATCTGGTACGCCTTCGTAATCCGATGCGTTGTGCGTCACCAACGGGACATCGTGCAACAACGCCGTGGCGGCGATCCAGGCATCCGCCGTTTCCAGACGCCTGCCTCTCTTCCGCGAAGCCGACATGACCTGGGCCCAAGAGACGACTAGGTCGCGCGACGACGGGACGACCGTGAACAGTCGCAGAAACTGCTGGAATCGCGCAATTCGTGGTGGTCCCCAACCCGCAATCAAGGTCCACAACTCCATCTCGGCTTCGGTCATGAAAGAGATGAAACATAGTTGGCCCTCCAGGAATCGAAGATAGTCCTCGGCGCGAGAATCATTCTTGAAAAGAAAAGAGACGACATCAGTATCAACGATCAATCCGCTCATGCGGCTCGATCATGACGCGGATGGCCGCGCCACTCCCTCAGTGCCGCGAGAAAGTCATCCACAGGCTGATCATCCGGCCAGAAGTCGCCCAGCAAGGATCTCGGATCACCGGAGTAGGCGGTGCCCTGCGCGACGGCCAACTCCTCCAGGGAGGGATGACCAGACTCGGCGTAGCGGGCCTCAATTTCTCGCATGGTGAGACCTTTTCTGTCCATGCATTTAGAATACCCCTGGCACACAGGGCGATACTCTCGAAGCGTATCGATGGACGACTACGAGATCATTCTCTATCGCAATCCCCCGGGCGGATGGGTGGCTGAAATTCCGGCGATTCCGAGTTGCTACGCGCTGATGGATACCCGCGAGGAAGCGCTGGCGGAGTTGAGCAACGTTTTCGCGATGTGCTTGGAATACTTCACCCAACGCGGAGATTCGCTTCCCCGACCGCGTTAAGAAAACTCTCCCCGGCCTTCAACTTCACGCCAAAGTTCTCCGCGACCGTTTGCCCAATATCAGCGAGCGAGCCGCGCGTGCCCAGATCAACGCAGCGGCCTCCGTGGACCAGCAGGGGGACGTATTCGCGGGAGTGGTCAGTGGAGGCGGTGGTGGGGTCGCAGCCGTGGTCGGCGGTGAAGATGATCAGGTCTCCTTCGCGGCGTTGCGCCAGCAGCTCCGGCACCCAACGGTCGGCTTCTTCGAGGGCGCTGGCATAGCCTTCGACGTTGTTGCGATGGCCATAGAGGGCGTCGAAGTCGACCAGGTTGGTGAAGATCAGGCCACGGTCCACTTCCTTCATGGCGGTCAACGTTTTCGCCATGCCGTCGGCGTTGGATTTGGTTTTGTCATGGGGGCCGATGCCCCGCCCCAGGAAGATGTCGAAGATCTTGCCGACGCTGTAGACCGTGACGCCCGCCGCATCCAGTTGGTCGAGCAGCATGCCCTTGGGCGGGGGCACGGCGTAGTCGCGGCGGTTGGTGGTGCGAGTGTAGGCACCGGAGGGGCCGGTGAAGGGGCGCGCGATCACCCGGCCCACTTCCCAGGGGCCACGCAGCAGGTCGCGGGCCTTTTCGCAGATCTGGTAGAGCTCCCAAAGGGGGATGACGTCTTCATGCGCGGCGATCTGGAAGACGCTATCGGCGGAGGTGTAGACGATGGGGGAGCCGGTGCGGACATGCTCATCGCCCAGCTCCGCCATGATCTCGGTGCCGGAGGCGGCTTTGTTGCCGATCGACGAGCGGTGGATGCGGTCTTCAAACTGGCGCATCAGCTCCGGCGGGAAGCCATTGGGGAACAGCGGGAAGGGTTCGTCGAGGATGACGCCCACCATCTCCCAGTGGCCGGTGGTCGTGTCCTTGCCCGGAGACTTCAGCGCGCAGCGGCCATAGGAAGCAGCAGGTGCCGTGGCCGGGGGAATGCCGGCGAGCGGCTTGATGTTGCCTACCCCAAGCGCCGCGAAGTTGGGGAGCGAGAGCGGGCGCTGGCGGGCGATGTTGCCCAAGGTGTCGGAGCCTTCCGGGTCGCCATAGGCCTGCCAGTCGGGCATCGCACCGATGCCGACCGAATCGAGCACAATCCAAATCACGCGATTCATCTATCTCCAGCTTCCTACAAGCGAGGCGGCGGTGCCGGTTCTGTTTTTTTCGCGAAAACGGGACAGAGTGAGACATTTTGAGACATTCAGCTTGGGCGCGTGCGCGTCCTGGCACGGAGGGTAGGGCAACCGGGAGCCGGGCAATCGGGGCGACGGCGGGAACGGGTTGAATCGAAATCAGTTGGGGGAGTGGCTGGGCCGTGAATGGGCGGTTGCCGGGTGGGACCAGGGTAGGACCACTCCGTTGCCGCTACGGCTCGGTTGGAGGGGTGCCGCTAAGGCCGCCGGGAGCGGCGGAGGCGGCGCTCTTGTTGGAGGACTTCGCGTTCGTTCAACCCAAAGGCGTGGCCCACTTCGTGAAAGACCGTTTCGGCCACCAGCTGTGCTAGATGGCTGGGGTTGCGGGCGAGACGTTGATGGGGGCCCTGGTAGATGGTGATCCGGTCTGGCAGTCCGAAGGGCTGGCCGCCTTCGTACAGGCCCAGCAGATCGGCCTTAGGCGGCTCCTGCTCGACGATGATGACGATGTTCTTGAGGCGGCGGCGGAAGCGCAGCGGGAGGGCGGCCACGGCTTGTTCGGCGAGGGCGTCGAAGGCTTGGGGGGACATGCGGCTAGGGCACCGGGGAAAGGGGAGGACTCCGCTCCATTCTGTCGCGGCTCAGAGTGGAGCGTCTGTTGGGTTCTGCCGCAGTTGCGTCTCTCGAGGGCCGGCGGCGCGACCAGTACTGTCTCATCTCACGGAAACCTGATCGGGCTGCTCAAACAGGCGCGCGTTGTTCTGCTGGGAGCGGAACAGGTCGGCGATGAAGTGCATGCGTTCCGGGAATGAGGTCCAGGAGGTAGCGGCGGTTTGGGCCAGTGAATCCGGAGTCGGGTCGATTTGGGTGAGCAGTTCCCGCAAGGCCGCGTTGTCGAGCGTGCGGAGCTGTTCCGGGAAACCGCCGGTCAAGTCCTTCCCCAGCCGCAGGGCCGCGCCGGGGACCTCCAGCACCATCATCTTTTCCGTGATGATCTCCCGGACCAACCGCTGCACTTCCGCGAGCAGGGGCGCCAGCGCTACGTGCCAACTGCTTCGCATGAACCAATCGACCAACAGTCGGCGGAACCAGCCGAGCGAGGGCAGCAGCAGATCCACCAACCGGTTGCTGATCTCGATTCCATCAAGCGCTGAGCCATCGACGCTGGCCTCAATCTCGGGCTGGAGCCGCGTCTGTTCATGAAAGCCAATGGCCGCGTTGGCGTAGTAGACCAGTTCGCTGCGGGCCTTGCCAGCCGGAGTGTGGATGGCCTGATAGAGCAACGGCAGGGCGAGCGTGAGATACGCTTGCCCCTCCGGCGGCGGGCCGGGCTTGAGGGTGGCGGCGAGGTCTTGCACTTGCTGCGGGGTGGGACTCGATTCGAGCAGTTGCAGCAGCCGCGCAAACTCGGCACCGATTTCGGAAAACACCTTGATGTTGCCGCGCGCGACGGCCACGCTGGACCGTTCAAACGGGTCCAGCTTCAGCACCGCCTCCATCAGCAGCTTGGCCCCCAGCTTCAGCGGTCCTTCGACGAGCGCGCGCACCACCGGAGAGTCGCCCAAGCGGCGTTCCAGCAGGCGGAGCAGGTCTTCCTTGCGGATGGTCCGGCCGGCTTGCGCGGAGGCCCAGACGGCAAACGCGGGCCAAGTGACGTCGTCGCCCAGGTAGGTGCGGAAGCCTTGCGCCAACTGGTAGTAGCCGCGCGTGACTTCGTAGTTGCGGGCCACCAGATCGGTCATCGTCGCGATGCGGGCGACGTCAGCAGGGGTGGGAGTGGAGGGCATGCGTTGGGTTTGAGTATAGGGCAAATGCCACGCCTCAGGACTCCACCTGATACGGATCTTCCGGCCATTTGTGGCGCGGGTACTTGCGCATCAGCTCCCGGCGGATGGCCGGGTAGTGACGTTCCCAGAAACCCGCCAGATCCTGCGTGATCTGCACGGGGCGTTGATTGGGCGCTAGCAGATGGGCCACCAGCGGACGGCCGTTGATCTGGGGCGATTGGCGCATGCCGAAGAAGTCCTGCATGCGGGAGGAGACCCAGGGAGCTTGGCCGCTGGCATAGCGGATCTTGGCTTGACGGCCGGAGGGCAGGCGCAGATTCAGCGGGGCCGCGGCATCGAGGCCGGGACGTAGGGGGGCGAGCGATAGATGCGCCAGATCGGCAAAGCTGCGGGAGCCCGCGCACAGCTTTCTGAGGGCGCCCTGCATCTCCTCATCGTCCAGCGGCTTGCCCGCAAACTCGGCGCGGGCCTTGAACTGCGCGAGTGCTTCCGCGTCGATGAAGCGTTCCAGGCCCGCTTCCAGGGCCTTCTGGGCCAGCAGTTCTGAAGCGTCAGTGGGAGCAGTGCGTTCTTCGATGATGGCCAGGCGTTCGAATTCCAGGCGCTTGACGGCGTCGACTCGTTCGGCGGCGCGGTTCCATTCCAGTTGCTCGCGTTCGGCGATGCGTTCGGGAAACTCATCGAGCAGCCAGTCCGGCTCAATGGCGGACCATTCGCGGATCAGGGGCAGGCCACGTTCGCGGCGCTGTTCGATGTCGACGGCGACGATCCAGTCCGTGTGGACGTCACGCGCGACGGCTGAGCCGCCACCGGCCAGCATAAACTCGTCGTGGCGGAGGCGCTTGGCGACGCGGTCGGGGAAGGCGCGCAGGACGGCCCGGGGCAGGTCGATTTGGCCTGCATGGCGGGCAATGTTCTTGAGCCGCTCATCACCGGCCAGACGTGCCGCAAATGCCGCGCCCTCGCGGCCCGCGTCTTCCACCAACCGGGCCAGGCGCGGATGCACGGGGTACCGGGTGAGCTTTTCGTCAGCGTGCAGCAGGTCGAGCAACCGGGCGGCGGCATCGAGCGCCTCCGGCGGCGGCGGGTCTAGCCACGGCAATTGCTCCGGCTTCAGCTTCATGGTGCGTAGGAATAGCAACGTCGAAGAAGCTTCGCGGCGGATGATCTCGGGCTTGTCTTGGGCGGGCCGGCGGGCGAGATCCTCGGCCGGGTAGAGCCGGATGCAGAGCCCCGGAGCGGTGCGGGCGGCCCGCCCGGCGCGTTGCGTGGCAGAGGCTTGGCTGATGCGTTCGACGTTCAGCGAAGGCAGCCCGGTCCAGGGATTGTCGCTAGCCACGCGGGCGGTGCCCAGGTCGATGACGGTGGTGACGCCGTCGATGGTGATGGAGCTTTCGGCGACGTTGGTCGCGAAGATTACCTTGGGGCGTCCGCCGGGGGTGACCGCGCGGTCCTGCTCTTCGGGCGTCAGGTCTCCATGCAGAGGAAGCGCAATGCGGCCCTGTTGGCGCAACAGCGGCTCACAGGAGTTCATCGCATCGCGGATCTCGCGCAGGCCTGGCAGGAAGACCAGGGCGTCGCCCGTTGGCGCGCGGCGGAGCGCGGCTTCAATGGTGCCGGGTTGATAGATGATTTCGAGCGGATACAGCTTGCCCTCGCTGCGCAGAACGGGTGCGGCCAAATGCGCGGCCAGCGCTTCCGTGGCGAGCGTAGCCGACATGACAAGCAAGCGCAGATCGGGCCGCCGGGTGCGTTGTAGGTGCAGCAACAAAGCGAGCGCGAGATCACCATCGAGATGCCGTTCATGGAACTCATCCAGCACCACCGTGCCCACGCCGCGAAGGTCGCGGTCCCGCAGCAGACGGCGGGTCAGCACGCCTTCGGTGAGGAAGCGGATGCGGGTTTCGGGGCCGCCCACTTCTTCAAACCGGACTTGGTAGCCCACGGTGCGTCCGAGCGGTTCGCCGAGCTCTTGCGCGACGCGGCGGGCGGCCATGCGGGCGGCGATGCGGCGGGGTTCGAGCACCAGCACTTCACCAGGCAACGCGAGCAGGGCGGGGGGCACGCGCGTGGTCTTACCGGCGCCGGGCGGCGCTTCCAGCACCAGATTCGGCGTTTTCTGGAGCGACGCCACAATCGCGGGCACCAGCGGGTCAATGGGGAGGCGGTTCTGAGGGAGGTGGGGCGTCACGTAAACTATAAGAACCATGAAAGCACTCAACCCCCCGCGCCGTCTTCTGTACGGCCCGGGTCCGAGCCAAGTCGCGCCGCGTGTCTATGAGGCCATGGCCAAGCCGATCGTCGGCCACTTAGACGCGTTTTTCTTCGAAGTATGCAGCGAAATTCGAGCCGGTTTGCAGGCCGCCTATGGCACCGCAAATCCGTTCACGCTGGCTATTTCGGCTACCGGTTCCGGGGGCATGGAAACGGCCGTCGCCAATTTTGTCGAGCCCGGTTCCAAGTTCGTGGTCTTTGCCAACGGCTTTTTCTGCGACCGTTTGGCCGAGATGGGCAAGCGTCACGGGGCCACTGTGGTCCGCTGCGAGAAGCCCTGGGGCGAAACGTTCACCGACGAAGAAGCGCGCGAAGTGATCCTGCGCGAGAAGCCGAACACGATCGCCTTCGTGCATGCCGAGACTTCCGCCGGCGCCCTAAACAAGGGTTATGCCATTTGTGCCGCCGCGCGGGAAGTGGGCGCGCTGGTGATCGCCGATTGCGTCACGTCACTCGGCGCGATGCCGATCAACATCGACGAGATGGGCGTGGACGTGGCGTATTCGTGCTCCCAGAAGGGCATGTCCTGCCCCCCTGGTTTGAGCCCGATGACGGTGTCGCCGCGGGCGCTGGAATGGCTGAAGAATCGCAAGTCGCAAAAGAGCACCTGGTACTTTGACCTGGCTCTGCTGGCCGACTACTTTGAGGGTGCCCGGCGGTATCACCACACGGCGCCGATCACCAGCTTCTACGCGCTCTATGAGGCGCTGCAGGCGATCGAAGAAGAAGGGTTGCAGAACCGTTTTGACCGTCACCATCGCAACCACCTGGCGTTCGTCGCCGGCGTTGAAGCGATGGGCTTGACCATGCACGTCGCCGAAGGCCACCGGCTGTGGACCCTGAACACGCCGCGGGTGCCCGAAGGTATCGACGATCTGAAGGTGCGGCAGCGCTTGATGGCGCAGCATGGCATCGAGATCGCTGGGGGCTTTGGTCCGCTGGCCGGTAAGGTGTTCCGCATTGGCTTGATGGGCGTACTGTCCACCGAAGCCGATGTGCTGTTCCTGCTGGAGGCGTTCCAGGCGGCGCTGGAGGCGGAAGGCTTCGTCTCCAAGGGCAACGGTGTGGAAGCGGCTCGGGCGGTGTACGCGGAAGCGGCCGTCGCGGCGTAGCCCCGGCAACCAAGTGACAAAAGAAGGCCCCGGCAAGCTGAACCTGATCAGCTGTTCCGGGGCCTTTTTGTTTGTCCTGAGGCGTGCCCTAGTGTTCCAGTTCGCGGGCTAAGTCCTGATGCCCGGAATGACGGGCCCAACCGGCTGGGGTGGCGTGCCAATGCTTGTCGGGCAGGTCACGACGCGCGCCGTGCGCCACCAGCAGCCGTGCAGCCTCATCATGTCCGGCCAGCGCGGCATGGTGCAAGGGCGTGGCGTGGGCGTGCAGACCGGTGGGATTGTAGCGGTTGGGGTCCTCGCCGAATTCGAGCAAGAGGCGCAACGTCTCCACTTGGCCCAGTTGGGCCGCCAGCGCCAACGCCGCATGACGGACGGGACCATCGGACTCGGGCAGCAATTCCGCCGCTCGGGCGGCGTCGCCCAGTCCAGCGGCAGCGGCGAGATCAAGACTGGCTCCTCGGGTGGCCAGCAGTCGAGCAGCGTCCAGGAAGCCAAACGCGAGCGCGGTGCGGAGCGGGCTGACCCAATTGCCTGCTCCCGCTCCATCGACGGCCGCCCCCCGGTCTAACAAGAGTTCCGCCACTTCGAGCTGGACTTGTGGGGCGGGGACGGAACTGGAGACCAGCAGACTGAGCGTGGTGCATTGGCCGCCATAAAGATCAGCCAGCGAATCCGGCTCGGCCCCCGCGTCTAGCAGAGCCCGGGCGACCTCGACGGCGTTGGCGGGGCTGCGCTGGCGGTAGTTCTCGACGCCATTGGCCGCGAGGTAGTGCAGCAGGGTGGAGCGATGGACGGGCGGGTCAAAGTGCGTGACGCGGGAGGAACGGGCGTGCACGAGTCCTGGGTCTGCGGCCAGCAAAGCTTGGAGCGCCGGCAGATCGCCATCAATCACCGCCTCGACCGCGGATTCAAACCGGAACACCGCGCCACCGGCGAGGATGGCATCCAGATGCCCCGCCAGCGCATGCCAGTCCTCAAAGCTGTAGAAGCGGGCGACCGCCAGCCGCGTGTCATCAGAAGTAACTTCGGCCGCCTGGATCTGCTCCGGGGTGAGGGGCTGGGGCAGCCACTTGACTTCGGATTGGAGGAAGCGGGGATGGAGATGGTGCAGCGCCTGGATGGCCCACGGCTCGCCTTGCTGGTGGCCGGCGCGGAGTTGCTGGGCTTGGTCGAGGTAGGCGTTGAGGGGAGCACCGAAGTTTAGAGGTTCTGGTGGCATCGCATGACCCAACGCTAGTCTATACGTCGATTGCACCGAGAACAAACGATCCGGACCGAGCCCCGACTTGCAGGAGGGGCCTCTACCATCGCAGCAGCATGCTGACGGCAGCTAGAAAGGAACCGAATCCCGGTGCCAGCGGACGGATGGGTGTTCTCAGGGCGGCCCCTCCCGGCAAGTCGGGGCTCGGTCCGGGTCCGGACCGGTCACATGGGTGACAGTTTAGCCCGGTCACATGGGTAACACTTTTCAAAGCTGGCTCGATTTAGGCCAATGGAAACATGGGCTGGAAAGCGAGAACGGCAGTGCAAGAACGAAAAGCGTTTCTTGAAGAA
>JAPKYZ010000075.1 GCA_026394055.1 Acidobacteriota bacterium | reverse complement strand
AGGACAGATTTGCCGCAGGCGGCCGCTGGGGATCTTGGAGTTGGGGAAGCCGCGTTGATCTTGGATGAGCCTGGCCCGTTCCACGCGAGCCCGAATCTCCGCGGAAGTGGCTCCGGTCTGATCGCCGCGGAGCTCCTTGTGCGGCACGGCGGGCACCTCAATGTGCAAATCTATCCGGTCCAGTAGGGGCCCGGAGATTTTGGTCAAGTACCGCTGAATGATCGCCCCCGTGCACCGGCACTCGCGCGTCTGATCCCCATAGAAGCCACACGGACAGGGATTCATCGCCGCCACCAGCATGAAGGAGGCGGGGAAGCTGAGCGTCATCATGGAGCGGGCTAGGGTGACCGAGCCTTCCTCCAGCGGCTGGCGGAGCTGCTCCAGGACGCTGCGTTGGAATTCGGGGAGTTCGTCCAGGAAGAGGACGCCGTTGTGGGCCAACGAGACTTCGCCGGGGCGGGCGGTGCCGATGCCGCCTCCGATCAAGCCCGCGTCTGAAACCGAATGATGTGGCGCGCGGAAAGGGCGCTGGCGCAACAGACCGCAATCGTTGGGGAGCGCTCCGGCCACAGAGTGCACCTGCGTCGTCTCCAGCGCTTCGGTGAACGACAGCGGCGGCAGGATGCCCGGAATGCGCCGAGCGAGCATCGTCTTGCCCTATCCCGGTGGGCCCACCAGCAGCACGTTGTGCCCGCCGGCCGCCGACACCTCCAGGGCTCGCTTGGCGCTGGCTTGTCCCCGGACGTCGCCGAAGTCGAACTCGGTAGAGATCGGCGTTGGGAGGCTGGACGGCCGCAGTGGCAGGCGCGATTCGGGTTGAAGTAATACTTGAACGGCCTCGGCTAACGTCTTGACACCATAGACATTGACCCCTTCCACCACCGCCGCTTCGGCCGCATTCTCAGCGGGGACGACGACGTGCGGAATGCCGTGCTTGCGGGCGCAGACCGCCATCGAGAGCACGCCACGGACCCCGCGGACTGAGCCGTCGAGCGACAGTTCGCCTGTGATGAGAAAGCTATCGCTGGCGCGGCCGGCGGCTCCCCCCATGGCGCCCAGTATGCCCATCGCCATCGGCAGATCAAACCCGGCGCCCTCCTTCCGCACGTTGGCCGGAGCCAGATTGATCGTCACGGGTTTGGTGGGGAAACCAAAGCCCGAATTCATCAAGGCGGACTTGATCCGCTCCCGGCTCTCCTTCACCGCTGTATCCGGCATACCGACCGTGACCATGTCGCGCTGAGAACTGCCCGAATACATATCTACTTCCACATCAATCAGATGCGCCTCGATCCCATAGACGGCGGCACTGCGGGTGCGAAAAAGGGCCATGGTAAAGTTAGTGTGCTGCGTCTCGCAAAAGTCTCACAAAAGTTGAGGCGCCAATGATTGGGAATGGTGACGGAGGATCCTCATGTGGACATTGGACCGTTGGAAGGAAGCTCGGAGAGTTGACCACGTTACGTTGAACGTATTGGGGTTTAAGTTCCACCCGCGGTTTCGTGACCCGGATGGGCGGCCTAATCTAAAGGTGTTCGACGCCTTCGTCACCGCCTTTTGGCAGGCGAACAATAACTTCGACAAGGTGACGGCCCTGGGTGAGATCGTCGCCGCTACCAGCCAGTACATTGCTGGATTCGTCGCGCTGCCGGCGCCCGGCGGTCAGGACCTCCGGTACCTGACTCCCGTTCAGGATCTCCTGGCTGAGGCCAACAACGATCTGAATCTGATCTGCACCGTCGCCGCAGCCGTGCAGCGGAATGCCGATATTGTGGCGATGGCCAACAACCAGGTCATCGTGCAAAAGGTGGTGCTCGTCAACGTATTTTACCTGGCGGCAGTGGGCGCGGTTCCGAATCTGGTGCCGATTGACCAGTTGATCGACGGTCATATCGTGATCGCCAACGGCTTGGCCTCGTTCACCGCCGCCAATCTGCAAGTTGCCCGTCACAATGCCGTGGCGACGCTGGTCACTGACTTTAATGGCGAATCGATTCTGGTCGAGGGCGGCCCGGGTGCTGGCCTGTTTGATGAAAGCCGCCTGCCGATTTTTCGCCTGATCGGCTATCTCAACGCCATCGCTCTGCCGGGGCGGGTGGATGTGGTCTATCACGACGGCTTTGTCGACGCCGATGTTCAGGGCTTTACGGCGCGGCGGTCGGGAGTCTATTCCGGGCGCACGCCCAACGCTCGCCCCGTGGTGCTGGTCCGGCGGACGCCCAGCCCCGGCGGTGGGCTGACCCATCCCACCACGCTGGCGCATGAGCTGGGGCACGCGCTGACCGACTGTGGTCAACATGCCGCGCAGCCTGACGATCTGATGGCCGCCGGCGCCATCCGGGGTGCTGTCAACCAGCTTTCCTTCGGCGAGAAGGCCTGGTTCCGTCACAATCCGTTCGCTGTTTAGCGGCCCTTCCGAAGGCGCACAACGGGACACGTAGCCCCCGCGTTCCGGTTGCCAGTTTGACGTAACCGCTCGGGGGACGAAAGCGTCTATTCTCGTCATGTTTAACGGGAATCCATCGGTGCGAAAAGAATCTGGAAAAACTTTAGTCCTTTTGAGCGCCTGGATAATCGGGTAATAGACGGGAATGCTCGAACGTACTCTGCACTTGCGAATCGACGCCGACCGGCTGACGATCAATGCCGAACTGGAGCGCCTGTTGAGCTCTTCCGTCTGTGCCGATGCGGGGCCGGTAGAACGGGCCCTGGGCTATGCGGTGCTCGGCAGCGGCCAGCGGGTCCGGCCCATTTTGGCGATGCGCGTGGGGCGCTTGCTGGGGGCTGACCCGTCGCTGACCCTGCGCGCCGCCTGCGCCGTGGAGATGCTGCACTGCGCGTCGTTGATTGTCGACGATCTGCCGTGTATGGACAACGAACTGGTCCGCCGCGGACGTCCGACCGTGCATCGAGAATTCGGCGAACCGACGGCCTTACTGGGAGCGTTTGCGCTGGTGGCCTTGGCGGCCCGCGTTGTGGTGGAGCAGCGCGTTCCCGACCACTTGCGGGAGCGGCAGCGGCTGTTCCAGATCCAACTGCTGTCGACGCTTGATTGCTCCGGCCTGATCGCCGGGCAGTCGATGGATCTGACGCTCTCTGGCGACGTGCGCGAGTTCCACCGCATCCACATGCACGAACTGAAGACCGTCCCGCTGTTCGATCTCGCCGTGCAGGCGGGCATGGCGTACGCGCCGTCCGACGTCCGGATTGACGAAGGCTTGCGCCGGTTTGGCCGCGAATTTGGCGTGGCCTTCCAGGTAGCTGACGATCTGGTGGATGGTGAAATTGACGACTATGCTGTAGTAGAGGCGCAACTTGATCGCGCCCGTCACTGTTTGGTTGGATACGGCGAAGACGCCGCCTCTGTTTCGGAACTCCTCGATTACCTGAATGCCCGCTCGCTCGATCATTGTCATCGGTAGCGGCTTCGGCGGTCTTGCCACCGCCGTTCGCCTGCAGACCAAGGGATACCAAGTCACGCTCGTGGAGGCCCGCGACATGCTGGGCGGCCGGGCGTACGTCTACCGTCAGGACGGCTACACGTTCGATGCCGGCCCCACCGTCATTACGGCTCCGTTCTTGATCGACGAGCTGTTTGAAGGCGCGGGCCGCAAGACCTCGGACTACGTCCAGATTGTGCCCGTCGACCCGTTCTACCGCATCGAGTTCCACAACGGCCGCAGCTTTGAGTACAACGGCGACGAGGCGCAGACCGAAGCGGCCGTGGCGAAGTTCGCGCCCGGCGATGTGGAAGGCTATCGCGCCATGATCCGGGCGGCGAAAGATATCTTCCAGAAGGGCTTTGTTGAACTGGCGGACAAGCCGTTTTTGAAGTTCACGGACATGATCAAGATCGCCCCTGATCTGATCCGGCTGCGGTGCTACAAGACGGTCTACCAGTTCGTCGCGGGTTACATCAAGGACGACCTGCTGCGCCGCGTCTTCAGCTTCCATCCGTTGCTGGTGGGCGGCAATCCGTTCCAGACCACGTCGATCTACGCCTTGATCCACCACCTGGAGCGCCAATGGGGCGTGCACTACGCCATAGGCGGCACCGGAGCCGTTGTCCAGGGTTTGGGCCGGCTGTTCGAGGAGCTGGGGGGCAAGATCCGGCTATCCAGTCCGGTGACTCGCATCTTGACGGAGGGCTCAAAGGCGGTGGGCGTGGAGATCGGCGCTTCGGGCGAGAAGCTGCGGGCCGATGGCGTTGTCTCGAATGCTGACGTCGCCAACACTTATCGCTTGCTGGTGGATCCGGCGGCGCGACCCAAGAATACGAACCGTCGGCTTGAGTCCCTGGACTACTCGATGTCGCTGTTTGTCATCTATTTCGGCACGCACAAGCAGTATCCGGATGTAAAGCACCACACAATCATCCTGTGTGAGCGCTACCGCGACTTACTCGACGACATCTTCAACAAGAAGCAGTTGGCGAAGGACTTTTCGCTTTACCTGCACCGGCCTTCCGCTACCGATCCGACGATGGCCCCGGAAGGCGCTGATTGTTGGTACGTGCTGATTCCGGTGCCCAACCAGTTGTCGGGGATTGATTGGTCGAAGGCCGCGAAGCCGTTCCGTGATGCGGTGATGCAGTTCTTGAACGACCACTACTTACCGGGTCTGCTGGACAATCTGGCGACGGAACGGATGTTCACCCCGCTCGACTTTGAGACGACGCTGCAAAGCTACGTGGGCGCCGCGTTTTCAGTGGAGCCGGTGTTCACGCAGTCGGCCTGGTTCCGGCCGCACAACGTCAGCGAAGATGTGGAGAATCTCTTCTTTGCCGGTGCCGGTACCCACCCTGGAGCCGGAGTTCCCGGTGTGCTATCGTCGGCCAAGATTGCTGAGAATTTGGTATGCGAACGTCTTCCGCTGTAGCGCCCGTGCGTGAGCCGGGCGAGCTTTCGGCGCTCTATGCCGAGGCGGCGGCGGCCACGGCGGCGGGGTCCAAGAGCTTCTTCTTTGCCACCCGTTTCTTCCCGCCGGATCTGGCCCGATCGGCGCACGCGGTCTACTGGTTTTGCCGCACCACGGACGACCTGGTGGATGAAGCCTCGTCGGTCGAGCAAGGCCGTCGCGACCTGGCTGAATGGGAGCAGGCGGTCCGCTCCGGCTTTATGGGCGTCCGGCCCCAGAACCCGATCTTGCGCACCTTCTTTGACACCGTGGACCGTCACCAGATTCCGTCGGAGTATCCGCTCGATCTCATCGAAGGCTGCCGCATGGACTTGAACCAGGTGCGGTATCGCAACTTTTCCGAACTGCGCGTCTTCTGCTATCGCGTCGCCTCCACCGTCGGCCTGATGATGTGCCGCGTGATCGGGTTCCGGAAGCTGGAGCTTGAGGAGGCCGCCATCCCCAAGGCGATTGACCTGGGGATCGCCATGCAACTGACCAATATTCTGCGCGACGTGGGCGACGACCTCCGCATGGGCCGCATCTACCTGCCCGCCGACGAAATGGAGCAGTACGGTTACTCCCCCGAAGACCTGGCCGCCTGCCGCATCAACGATCCCTTCCGCCGCCTGATGGCCGCCCAAGCCAAGCGCGCTCGCGACTACTACGCCTCGGCTGAGCCGGGCATCGCGATGTTGAACCCGCGCGGCGCCTATTCGGTGAAGATCGCGAGCGACGTCTACCGCCAGATACTCGCTGTGATCGAGCGCAATCAGTATCAAGTCTTCGAGCGCCGCGCGGTGGTGCCGTCAGTGCAGAAATACTGGCTCACGCTGCGTTCGATGGCGTTGCCCGTTGCCCGTCACGCGGCCGGTTCGGCGTTCTCCCGACTTACTCCCTGGAAATTGTGACCTTGGCCACTTTTCGACCGCCCCGTATCCCTCGTATCGCGGAGGCCTCGCTGGTCTCCTTCGTCCTGGTCGTGCTGAACTACGCCGGGTACTATCTGTTCGGCTGGCCGCTGGCAACCGAATGGATCGCGGAATGGATCATGGCCCACACCCCGAACTCGCAATCGGTGTGGATGCTCACCAATCTGGGTGCGTGGGCGAAGCCGCTCGCGGTCACTGGTGGCTTGGCGGCCATGGGCTTTCTTACTTGGGTGGCGATGATGGCTCTGCGCACGCCCGAGTTCGCCCGGGGCCGTCGAGACTTCTTGACCTCCGTCACGATGACCGGGGCCACCGCCGCTGTCGCGGTCGAGAGCTACTGGCGCGATCAACGGTTCGCATCCCACGCCAAACAGCCGGTGCCACTGTTCACTCCCCGAATTCCGGATGACAGTTTTGCGCCGGCGCTGGTCCGCAAGCCCATCACGCCGGTGGGGCAATTCTATGTGATGTCGAAGAACACGGTGGACCCGGCGCTCGACCCGGATACGTGGCGGCTGAAGATCACCGTCGCGGGCAAGACGCTGCGAGAGTTGAGCTATCGCGAATTGCTCAGCGCGCCGCTCGAACGCCGCTTCCAGACGCTCCGATGCGTGTCGAACACCTTAAAGAGCGACCTGATGGGCACCGCGGAATGGGCCGGATTGCCCCTATCGAAGCTGGTCTCGCCATCCGATCTGCCGGAAGGGATCGTGGAGATGGCGGTGATTGGCGTCGATGGCCATGGTGATTCATTCAAGCCCGAATATGCGTTCACGGCGGAGCCGATGCTGGCCATTGGGATGAACGGATCGACGCTCAACCGCAACCACGGCTACCCGGCGCGCCTGCTGACCCCGCGCTACTACGGCTTTAAGAACATCAAGTGGATTGCCGAGATTGCCTTCGTCCGTGAGCCGTACGTGGGCACGTGGCCCAAGTTAGGCTATACCAAGGAACCGGTGATCCATACCTGCTCCTTTATTGACCGCATTCGTCGCGAAGGCTCGCGGCTGCGGGTGGGTGGCGTTTCGTTTGCCGGGGTGCGGGGGATCAGGCAGGTCCAGGTGCGCGTCGAGGGTGGCCCGTGGGTTTCCGCGGCGCTCGAGCCCGTGCTCTCGCCCTATACGCTGACGCGGTGGCAGGCGGAACTGGATGGTTCGGCGACAGCGGAGTTTCTGGAAGCACGGTCGATGGATGGCACCGGGCAATGGCAGTCAGAGGTGGAACGGCCGTTGTTCCCGGACGGCATGTCGGGCCCAACGCGGAGGCGCATTTCGTAATGCTTTGGTGGCAACAATCTTTGCTCGACGGCTCGCCCGGCGACCCATGGATGCTGGACGCCGAGACGGTTCTGATCGTATCGGCGGTCGTGGCCCTCGGCATGATCGTGGCGCTGATCCGCTCCCGCCGGAACTATATGCAGCTGCCGGAACTGCCGCGCACGGACTTCCGGGAGCCGCCGCAAGACGTCATCGTCATCGTCCCCGCGCGCAATGAAGAGGCCAACATAGCCCGCGTGGTTTCCAGCTTTCCCGCCGGTTGGGTGCTGGTGGTGGACGATGATTCCACCGATGGGACGGCCATGATCGCCAAGCAGAACACTGCGGAAGTGATCTTCGCGCCGCGCCTGCAAAAGGGCTTAATGGGCAAGCCGAACGCCTGCGCCGCCGGAGCGAAAGCCACGGGAAGCGACTGGATCCTGTTTGTCGACGCCGACACCTGGTACGCGCCGGAGTTTCTCTGTTCGCTGCTCGACTACGCGGAGCGGGAGCAAGCCGACTTGGTCTCCGTCTTCCCCCACCAAGTGACCAAGAGCTTCTGGGAGAAGGTGTTGATGCCCTACGCCTTTGCGTTGCTGTTCTGCGGGATCAACGGAAAGTCGATGAACGACCCGGCTTCCTCCGATGCCATGGCCAATGGCCAGTGCATGCTGTTCCGCCGCAAGTTCTATGACTTCATCGGCGGCCACGGGGCGGTGGCATCGAGTGTGATCGAAGACGCCGAGATCGCCCACCGCGCCAAGCGCCACCATGGCCAGGTGCGAGTGCTGCGCGCCGAAAAGATGGCCTTTGTCCGTATGTACGCCGGGTTTGGCGAGATCTGGAATGGGTTCTCGAAAAACTCCTTCCGCTTTCTGCAGAACGACCAGAAGATGGGCCTGCAGGTGTTTCTCTCCTCGATGTTCATCCTCAGCTGGCTGCCGCTGCTGGTGATGCTGGCCCTGACTGAACAGTGGATTCCAGCGGCGCTGTTCGCCATTCTGCCGACATTGCTGCTGGCCCCCTGGTATGGCAGTGTGGGCAGCATCTTTGCACCGCTGGCGATCTACGCCTTCCAGTTGATCGCACTGAACGGCATGGTGACCACGCTATTCGGGGTGAAAGTGAACTGGAAGGGCCGTCCGGTCTAGCCCGAGTTCGGCCCGCACGGCGCGATTTCTCCGGCCGCGTAGTTTTCCTGTTCCGGATCGGCCCGCGGCGAGTATCAACGGGTATGGCGTTCTACCGGTCCGCTCCCCGAATTCACGCCCGCTGTTTCCTCACCCGGCTAAAGCCGTACTCCCCGCGTCTTACGGCGGCGTTGAGTATACTTTGGAGCAATGAGGGTCGAGGCAGAAACTGTAGTTGGACCGGTACTCATCCCGCATCGCCCGTCTGGGACCCACCAACGGCGGCCGTCCGGGCGGGCCTGGGCGATGTGCTGGTGAGATGCTGCAGTCAACCGATGAAGAGCTGTTTGCAAGCGCGCGGGCCGGAGGGCCGGAAGCGTCACGCTCTCTCAACGAGCTGTTCCGCCGCCACCAGACCCGCGTTATCCTCTGGTGCCTGCGCTTCACTGGTGACCGCGAATCGGCGGCCGACCTGGCGCAGGAGATCTTCATCCGCGTCCAGAAGGGGATGCACACCTGGAACGGCGAGGCTCGCTTCACCACGTGGCTCTACACGATCTGCCGCAACCATTGCCGCTCTGAATGGCGCTCTCGTGGCGTCGCCCCCGAGCCCCTTCCGGACGACAACACCGGCGGCATGGTGGATTCCTCCGTCGGCGATTTTGACGATGCCCTCGACCGCCAGCAGCGCCTTACCCTCGCCCGTGGCTGGATCAACAATGTCCTTGATGACACGGAGCGCCAGGTCTTTACGCTGCATTACAGCGAAGAGCTACCGCTTGATTCGATCACGCGACTGCTGGGTCTCGAAAATTCGAGCGGTGCCAAGGCCTACATTGTCAGCGCCCGGCGTAAGCTGCATGAAGTGGTCCGGCGATGGAGGGCTCAATGAGCATTGATGAGACCCTGCGCCAGTCCTTACAGTCCGGGCCGGACTGTCCTTCGATTGAGCAATTGACGGCCTACGACGAAG
>JAPKYZ010000087.1 GCA_026394055.1 Acidobacteriota bacterium | reverse complement strand
CCCAACTCTTCCCGCAGACTGGAAGGTAGCAGCTGATCTTGATCCGGGTTGTACACCACATAGCGGCTCATACCTGTTAAGTCGCTTTTGTGGGCCCGGTGGTTACGGGTTTTCACACAGACTCGTCAGCTTGGGGCTTGTCCGGTAACCGCACAATAGCCCCAAGCTTTACGCATGGGGCTGATCGAAGCGTCTCCTGCAAACTTCCCAAAACAGAAATGCCCCGGGGTGACCCCAGGGCATCTCCATCAGACTTGTTGCGGTGACCGAACTAGGCGGTCAGCTTCTTGACGTGGTGCGTCAGGCGGCTCTTGTAGCGCGACGCGGTGTTCTTCTTGATGACGCCCAGCTTCGCGGCCTTGTCCACTACCGAGAAGGTCAGCGGCAGAGCAGCCAGCGCGGCGGCAGCGTTCTTTTCTGCGATCAGGCGGCGCATGGTGCGGATCTGGTGACGCAGGCGGGTCTTGCGGGCTTGGTTGATTGCGGTGCGGCGTTCGGTGATGCGGACGCGCTTGAGGGAGGATACGGTATTGGCCATGTGACTTCTGTTTCCTTAAACGATGTACAAAACCTAGGATAACTTATTGAGCGCACGGCGTCAAATGGCTCTGTCCTCCCCGGCGGCAGGAGCGTGCCCGGTACGGCGCTGGAGAGCAAGAAAAAAACCCGGAAACTTGGGCTTTGGGCCGCCGTTTCCGGGTCTCAACATCGGCAAGATACCAGACGCCGAGGAGTCGGCGAGGATTACTTGATCTTTTCGTCCTTCTCTACCTTGCCGTCGCGGATGTGGATCACGCGGTGGGCGTAGAGGGCGATGTCGTGTTCGTGCGTGACGACGATGATGGTGTTGCCTTGCTGGTGCAGGCGGTCAAACAGACCCATGATTTCGATACCGGTGGCGGTGTCAAGAGCACCGGTCGGTTCGTCAGCCAGCAAAATGGCCGGGTCGTTCACCAGCGCGCGGGCGATGGCGACACGCTGGCGCTGACCACCCGAGAGTTCGTTCGGCTTGTGGAACATACGCTGCTCCAGATCCACCTGGCGCAGACGCGTGCGAGCCTTTTCGGCACGCACTTCCGCCGACATGCCGGCGTAGATCAACGGCAGTTCGACGTTGTGCAAAGCCGAGGCGCGAGCCAGCAAGTTGAACGTCTGGAAGACAAAACCGATTTCCTTGTTCCGGATCCGGGCCAGTTCATCATCGGACATCGCCGAGGCCGGGCGTCCGTTGATGAAGTACTGCCCCTTGGTGGGCGTGTCGAGACACCCGATCAAGTTCATCAACGTCGACTTGCCGGAACCCGACGGGCCCATGATGGCGACGTACTCGCCGTATTTGATTTCGATATCGCAGCCGGAGACGGCGTTGATCGTCTGGTCGCCCATTTGATAGGTCTTCCAGAGATCGTAGGTCCGGATCACGATTCCGTCTTTTTTGAGCTGATCGCCCTTTGCTTTGAGATCTTCTTCGGCGGCCGTTGGCATGAGTGGTTTGCGATCTGTCCTTCTTAAGAGTCTGCCTTTTTCGGCGCCTTGTTGTCTACCTTCACCTTGGCATCGTTGCGGAGAGTGCGGATCACCTTATAGCTGCCGGTGATGATCTCGTCGCCTTCGCTTAAGCCGGCGGTCACTTCGATGTCGGTGGCGCCGGTGATGCCGGTCTCCACTTTTTTGAAGACCGCCTTGTCGCCCGCGATCACGAAAACGCCCTGGATCTCTTCCTTCTTGGCCTTTTCCGCCACCGGGTCGAGCTTCACTTCAGGCTGCTTCTTGTCGTCTTCGGGCTTGGCTTCAAGGTCACCCTTCTGCCGGACCGTCAAGGCCTGGATGGGGATGGTCAACGACTTGGAGCGCGTGGCCGTGGTGACCTTGGCCGTGCACGACAGGCCCGGGCGAATCTCGTCCGGCGGGTTATCGAGCGCCACGACGACCTTAAAGTCTTTGGCTTCCTGGCTGGCCACGGCGCTCTGCGAGGCGGCCAAGCCGGAGGAGCGCAGAATGGCCGTGTTACCGATCTCGATGACGCGGCCCTTGAACGTCTTTCCGGGAATCGCGTCGATGGTGATGTCGGCTTCCTGCTGCAACTTCACGTTGACGATATCGGTTTCGTCCACCTTCACTTCGGCGGTGATCACCGACATATCGGCGATGGTCATCAGCAGGCTGGCGGAGGAGTTCTGGATACCGGGCACCACCGTCTCACCCACGCGCACCGGCAGGTTGGTGATGACGCCGTTGATCGGCGCCGTTGACTGCGTGCGCTGCAGGACGTCAGCCGCGCGCTTCAGGTTGGCCTGAGCGAGCGTGATGCGGCGCTGGGCGGACGAGAGCGTCGCTTGCGCCTGTTGGCGTTGCGCGCGCAACTGAAGGATGCGAGATTCCGCTTCGCGAACCGCCGCCTGGGTGGCTTCGAAGTCGGCCTTGCGCTGGTCGAGCTCCTGCCGGGCGATGATCTTCTCATCCCACAGCTTTTGGGCGCGATCCACAAAAATGCGGGCGCGCTCGGCTTCCGCCTTGCTGCGTTCCAGCGAGGCCTGGGCCGTGCGGATGTTCTCATCCGAGACCTTCAGGGCGGACTCGGTGGCGGCCGAATCCGCTTCAGTCGAACTGACGTTCGCGCGCTGGGCGGCGACGTCGGCTTCCGGTTGCACCGATTCCAGCTTGGCCAGCAACTGACCCTGCTTCACCTTTTGACCTTCCACCACCAGGATGTCGGTGATGCGGGAAGGAACGTTGGCATTGGTGCCGATATTGATGTACTTCAGCGGCTTGATTTCACCAGAGGCCGTGACGACGGCGGCCAGGTCCTGACGGACAGCCCGGCCGGTTTGGACCGTGACGATGTTGCGCTCGGCGATCTTGCCCTTGGCATAGAAGCCGCCCGCGGAGGCTAGCACTAACACGACAGGTATCGCGATTTTCCACTTACGATTCAAGATTTTGTCCCCGCTCCTTGAGGATGCACTTCCATTAGACGCAGAACTTTAGCCAGAAGTTCAATTTTACCCCTGCTAAAGTGCGAAAACCGAACGGCACCGCTCCGGTAAACCGGCCGGCGGGCGATTCCCAACCGGCGGACCGGGTCTAACGGAGGCCCGGGATGGCCCGGAAGGCGTTGTTCCAGACCAAGTCACGGAAGTGCAGCGGGCCGTCGCACAGGGTCCAGAGCTGATTCAGGCACTCGCGCCCGATGCACATTTTCTGTTTCCAGCTGCCGCCGGCGCCGTCGTGGCAAGGGCAGTCCGAGCCCCAGATCAGTTTGTGGCGGTGGCGGGTGATAAAGCCCCGGGCAAAGTCCGGGTCGCGGCGCATGGCGTTCAAGCCCGATCCGGCGGAGAGGTCGCCGTAGAGGTTGGGGTAGTCGGCCAGCAGCCGGTCGGTCAAGCCGCCTGGGGCCACTTTGCCGATCGGATAGAGATCCTTCTGTTCACCCGCGGCCGAGATGTTGGACCACCAGGTCTGCGCATGGCCGATGAAGGTGACATCGGGGTAGGCGCGGAGGATCTTTTCGAAGTTGACGATGCCCAGGTTGTAGGTTTCATGCTCAAAGTGAATCAGCACCGGCACGCGGTAGGCGCGGGCGAGATCAAACACTTTGGCCATCTGCGGACCATCAACGGGCACCCCGAACTTCTGTTCGCCAATGCCAACGGCGCCGGTCTTCAGATCTGCCTCCATGACGCGGATGGCGTCGGGTTCGACGGGGTCTGCCGTGGTGAAGCGGACGAAGTGCCCGGGATGAGCGGCTTCGAGCTTTTTGCACCAGTCATTCCCTCCACACGGAGCCCCGGCAATCATCCAGCCCGCGCCGGGCAACAGGATGCTGCGGGCGACGCCCAAATTGCGGGCGTGATCGAGCAGCGGGCCGTCGGGGCGATGGTAGTAGTCAGTGTGTTGGTGGAGGTCGACGAGTGGGGCGGACCACAGGTTTTCAGGCATTGCCATTAGTGTATGCTTCTCTCGTTGCTTCGGGAGGATGGCGGAAAAAGTATGCCGATTATTCTGTAAAAACGTTCCACCGTGCCATAATCAAAGAGGTTGGCGTGACGCTGGCCAAGGATGGGCCGGGAGGCCATCGAGAGGTGTTCTCAGATGGGCAAAAAGAAACCTGGCCGGGCTCCGAAGAGCAAGGGCCAGCCCCGAGATGCAAAAGTAGATCAACCGATTTCCCTAAGCCTTCCCGCTGAGGTTAAGGACCGCTGGAAAGGGCTGGACCGGACGATCCGTATCGTTGATCTAGCGGCGCGAGGGAAGCGGTTTTGGGATGAGCATGGTGAGGAGATCACGGAAGCGGTCAAGCGCTTGATCGAAGATCAGTTCGGACCGAGTTGAGCCGCCTGAGACCGAGAGGAGAGAAAGATGCTGAATACAGCCCGAACGAAGGCCCGCGCCCCCCGGAAGTCCGTTACTCGGCTTGAGTATCCGGCCATCCGCACGCGCCTTACCTTAGACCTAAACCAAAACCAGAGCAACCGACTTGCCGAGCTCGAAGTACAAACGGGCTGTACGAAGGCGGCACTGGTGAGAGAGGCGCTTGCCCTTTATGACTACGTGGCCGAACTCGCCCGCGCCGGTAAAGAGTTCCACGCCGTAGACCCGAAGGGCACCAGCGAGAAAGTAGTTCTGCTCTCTCTTCGACAGTAGAGCCGCGCCCTCTCGGTGAACGATCACTTCGCCTTGGTCGAGTTCAACTTGCCGTTCTTGGCGCCCGTCCAGCCGGACTGCTCATCGTGGGCCACCACCACGAAGCGGCTGCCGGGGGCTTCCTCGTTGAGCTGGATGCAGAGCGGGCCGGGGCGGGGGAGGATGGCGCGCTGGCGCAGGGAGCGCTTGTCGGTGAAGAAGTACTGGATGTAGACCAGCAGCGGACCGGGGTTGGGCCGCTCTGCCTCCGGAGGGAGGATCAAGCTCAGGAAGACGCCTTCGCGGCCTCCGCCACAACCGGAGCCCAGGCCCAGCGTGTCCGTGTAAGTGACGACGCGATTGGCGATTTCATCGAGCGCCGGAGACATTCCCTCGGGCGGCGGGCGCAGGGAGAACAGGCGCTCCAACTGCGTGTCGCGGCCGGTTTGCAGGCGCAGGGTGTTGATGCCGGTGCCGGCTGCGGGCAGTTCCAGCGTCGCCGTCGCCAAGCGGTTCGATTCAGACACCGCTTGCCGCAACGCTTCGCCCGGCTCCTTGGTGGTCAGCCGGAAACGGCCGCCGGTTGATTCCGCCAGATAGCGGCCGGCATCAGCGGAGCGTTGGGCGCCGCCCAGGATCGGGAAGAGGGTGGCGGGACCGGCGCTGAGCGATTCCGCCAGAAACTCGCCCGCTCCCGAGAAGCTGGAAAACTGAGACGGCGGCGCATTCGCCAGCGTTCGCATGCGGGGGTTGTTGTTGCGGGCCTGGTACTTGCGCCAGTCGTAAAACTCAAAGTCGCCGGAGAGCCAGAAGATCCGCAGCGGGCCCTGGTCTTTGAAGCGCGCCGTCAGGATGCGGATCAGGTCCAGGGTGGGCAGCGCTTCCGCCATGAGGGGCGGCGTGCGCGGCGCCACGGGCTTGCGGCACTGTTCTTCGATCCGCGCGGCCGGGCCCATCAGGCTTAAGTGCAGACCCGTCGCCATGCCCGCGGGGAACAGAAGATCGCCCAGAGTTCCGCCGGTCTGGTAGATGGGAATGCCTTCAAGCGCCGGCATCGCTTTGGCCAGCTCTAACACTAGGCAGGCGTGCCGATCCACCGGCGTGGCGGCCAGATCAAGAATCACCACCGCGGGCGTGCGATGCGCGGCATTGACACTGCGGACGGGCAGCTTGGTGCGGCCCAAACTCGCTTGGACGGACTCCGCGGACGGCAGAGCCCCGGTTGGCAGGAACAGCTCCACTTTGCGGGTGGAGGGCGGATCTGTTTGGGCGGCCGCGGTGGCCATGGCCCACAGCGCCAGAAGAAAACCCGTCAGTGTCCGCATGGGCTACTTGCCGGTCAACCAGTTCACTGATTTGGGCGGCGTACGGTCACAGGCCATCGATTCGGTCATGCCGGAGGCGATCTGTGCGCAGGCGGTTTCGATGGCCATGCGGAGGGCCTGCTGCTCAGTGGGGCCGGAGGCGGTCTTGCAGGATTGGCGTCCTTCGAACGCCATGCAAGCTTCGACGCGGAACTTCGATTGGCCCATCGTCGAATAGATCAGATATGCGACAAAGCCGGCAACCAGGATGGCGATGAGGAAGGCGGGTTTCACCATGAGCGCTTAACCCAGGGTCGCGGCGTTTGTTTCGGAGAAGAAACTGCCCATGCGGCGGAATTTCTCGTACCGGTCGTCCACCAGCTGCTGGGGTGTGAGCGGCTTCAGATGGCCGAGGGCATGTTCCAGGGTCCGGGCCAAACTGGCGGCGGCCTCATCCCAATTCTCGTGGGCACCTTCGCCCGGTTCCGGAATCACGTCGTCGACAATGCCCAGCGGAGCCAGATCCTGGGCGGTCATCTTCAGCGCCGCGGCGGCCTTTTCGGCTTGGCCCGCGTCGCGCCAGATGATCGCCGCGCAGCTTTCGGGCGAAATGACGGAGTAGACGGCGTTCTCGAACATGTAGACACGGTTGCCGACACCCAAGCCCAGCGCGCCACCGGAGCCGCCTTCGCCGATCACGACGACGACGATGGGGACGGGCAGCCGGGACATCTCCCGCAGGTTGACGGCGATCGCTTCGGCTTGGCCGCGCTCCTCGGCGTCAATGCCGGGGTAGGCGCCGGGGGTGTCCAGCAGGGTGATGATCGGCCGGCCATATTTTGCGGCCAATCGCATGGCGCGTAAGGCCTTGCGATAGCCTTCGGGCTTGGGCATGCCGAAGTTGCGGTGCAGCTTCTGCTTGGTATCGCGGCCCTTTTGCTGGCCGCAGACCATGACCGGAGCACCCATAAACCGGGCCATGCCGCAGACAATGGCCGGATCATCGGCATAGGCGCGATCGCCATGGATCTCTTCAAAATCGGTGAAGATCCGCTGGATGTAGTCCAGCGCGTGCGGTCGCCGGGGGTGGCGGGCCAATTGAACGCGTTGCCAAGGCCCACTCGGCGGAAGCGGGGACGGGCTAGACGTTTGTTTCTCTTCCATTCGCTCCACTTAGGGTAGCCGAAACAGGTGCCGAGAGCGAGTGCTGCCAGCGATTTCCGGCAGCACCCTTCCTCCGGCCCATCGCAAGGCGCCGCCAGCAGGACCCCCCTACGCCAGCAGCACCCCGGTTTGGGCGGTGTCGTAGCCAGCCAGGGCTTCCAACTGCCGCCGCAAGCTGGCCCGCTGCAACACATCGAGAAACGCCTGAGCGGCCGGGGTGTCCAGCAACGCCCGCCGCATCACCAGGTCATACCGGGCCGAACGGACGGGCAGAAAGCTCAGGCCAAAGGCATGGGCGGCCGATCCGGTGGCCAGACACACGTCGGCCGCTCCAGCGCGGACGCTATAGGCGGCGGCCAAATGCCCGTGGGCCAGGGTCTGATAGCCATTCACTTGACGCGACATCACCCCGGCTTCGGCCAGCAGTTTGTCGAGCAACTGCCGCGCGCCGGAACCTGGTTCACGGTTGATCAGCCGGACCCCGCGCCGGGCCAGGTCCGCGGCGGAACGGATGGAGAGCGGATTGCCGGGCGCCATCACGAAGCCTTCTTCCCAGCGGGCAAAGGTGACCACCGTGCAATCGTCCCCGGGGAGTTCCCGCGCGACAAATGGCAGGTTGAATTCGCCCGTCGCGGAATCTTCGAGGTGTGTCCCCGCAATGTGGACCCGCCCCTCTTTCAGCCACTGGAGCGCCTGTTGGCTGGAGACTCCGCAGGCCACGATTTCGACGCCACAGGTCTTTTCCACCATCCGCGCCAGCAGCTGCATGGCGGGGTCGCACCCGGCCAGGATCAGGCGTTTCGCGAAGGTCTCTTCCGGAGCGAACAGCTCCACCGCCGCTCGGCCCGGACCCGGCAGTTGGGAGATGGTGCCGTCGGCATCAGGGAGAAAATAGGGCTCCGCGGTGGTGGGGACGCTGATCAGTTTCTCCCCTACTTGGCAGACCCGTACGGGCTGGCCCACTCGCACGGGCCGCGTCGTCAGCAGATCGGAGGGCATCGCCGGGCGGGGCGCTCGCGGCGCCGCATCGAGATGGAACAGCTCTTCCACCGTCACTTCCAGCTCTCGGGCCAGGTGTAGGGTGACTTCGGTATTCGGAATGTAGGTACCGGCTTCGATGGAGTAAATCGTCTGGCGGCTGACTCCAGCACGGCGGGCCAGCTCCGCGGCGCCGATCCCACGTGATTTTCGAATCGTAGAAAGGTGATTGCGGACCATCGGCGGAGCCATCCTTACCAGACTACTTCCGTAATTGGACCACTTCCAAGCGAATCGGCACTGCTGCTCTAGAAATGGACCTTCAGCACCAGTTCGTAGACCCGAGGGTCAAACGCACTGGTGATGGTGCCAAAGGCGGCGGTGCCAAAGGAGCCGTTCGGGTTGCCCAGCTGCGGGGTATTGGTGGAGTTGAACGCTTCGGCCCGGAACTCAGCGCGGAGGTGTTCTGTGACCGCGAAACTTTTGCCGACCATCAGGTCGACCGAACGGAAACCGGGACCCCGGACGGGGTTGCGGGAGCTGGAGCCCAGCGTGAACTGGGGTGCGGTGGCGAAGGCACCCGTGTCGAACCAGCGGCCGGTGGAGCGGCTACCCGAGTCCAGGTTGGGGTTGCGCAGCAGGTTGGGCCGCTGGATGCCAAAGCCGGCGAAGGCGTTCAGGTTCGGTTGCTGCGTGACGGCAATGGGGGACCCGGATTGCGCCCGCACGATGCCCGCGATCTGCCAGCCGCCTGCCAGCTTGTCGCGCCAGCCGGTGAGCTTCATGCGGCGTCCTCGGCCAAACGGCAGCTCCCAGACAAAGCTGCTGGAGAAGATGTGCGGCATGTTGCCGGTGGAGACATCGTTTTCGAGCCGTCGATTGAAGCTATCGGCGGCCTGATACGCCGTCACGGGACCCGTCAGAATCGCCGAATCGAACACCGCGCCCGCGTCGTCAATCAGGCGCGAGTACGTGTAGTTGAGCCCTACCGTGAACCCGGCGGAGAAGCGCTTGTCGAGGCGGGCTTGCAGCGAATGATACGTCGAGTGTCCGACGTTGTTGCGGTAAAGCGTCACGGTGGTGAATCGCGGATAAGGCCGCAGCAGCTGCTGCCGGGCGATCGTGGCGCGGCCGAGCGAAGATTCGGGCGGGATCTGGCCGAAGTAGGGGTTGGCGACCGATTGCGTCAGCGCCGCCCCCGCCGCCAGTTGCGCCACCGAGAGCTGGTTGAGGTTCACGTCCGGCACGCCCAGGTTGGTCAACTTGGAGCCGAGATAGCCTACCTCCGCGCTCCAGTGGCCGCCCCAGGTTTTCTGGAGCGACAAGTTCCATTGCTGCGCGTAGCCGCTCTTTTGGTCACGCTGGACGCCGAAGACACCTTGACCCAGGCCGCTCGCCGCATCAGGTGGGGCCACTTTCAACGAAGGGCCTTGGGAGAGCACAAACGCGGGGTTGATGTTGTCGAGCGAGGCTTGCGACAGCGTGCGGATGAACGGGAACAGCGGCGTCGTAAAGGGCGTCGTGATGCCGGCCTGCTCGATCCAGGTGAGGCCGTACCCGGCGCGGATGGCCGCGGAATCGGTGGCCTTGTAGGCGAAGCCCACTCGCGGGCCGAAGTTGCCCCATTCGAGATTGCGGGCGGAGCGGGAGAGGCCGTTCGTCCCCAGAAAGTCCAGCTGCTGGGTGTTCAGGTTGAAGACGGCGGACCGGTTGTTGGCCACCGTTGAGGGCAGGTTCAAGGTGTAGCGGACGCCCAGGTTCACCGACCAGCGGCTGGAGAGCCGGACGTCGTCCTGCAGGTAGAACTCGGCGATGCTGGCGCGCGGCTTCAGCGTCTCCTGCTGCAGGTCGATCTGGAACTGTTGCACTTGGCCGGTCAAGAAGGAGGCGATGGCGTTGCCCGTGTTGGCCAGCGGGGTCCCGGTGGCGCTGAGGCCGCTGGTCAAGACGTTGGTGAATTGAAAGTTGCCGGTGGGGCTGGGCGGTTGCAGTACGTCCAGCCGCTGCAGCCGAATGTCAGTCCCGACCTTCAAGCTGTGCCGGCCTTTGATCCAAGTGAACTGGTCGAGAAATTGGGTGACTGAGGTGGTGAAGCTGGCGTTGCCATTGGCGGGTGGGCCGAGTGACTGAAAGCCCACGAGATCGTAGGTGGGTAGGGCGTCAGAAAAGGCCGACGCCGGAATGCCGGGGATACCGGAACTGACGGAGGCTGATTGCCCGGTCCGCAGCGAATTGCGGTTGAAGCCGCGGCGGGTGAACCCGAAGCGGACCTGGTTGGCGCGGGTGGGCGTCAGGGTCCAGTTGTGCTCCAGGACGAGGCTGTCGGCGCGGGTGAGGGTATCGCCGATGACGCCGGATGCAATGTTGCCGCTGCCATCGGGCAGGGGAGTGATGGGCTGCGAATGGTCGCGCAGGTAGGCGTAGCGGCCAAAGAGGCGATGGGCGGTGCCGAAGTAACGGTCCAGGCGGGTGTCGAACTGGTCCTGCGCGATCAGCTCGTTGCCGACGCGGCGGTAGTTGTTGGCGGTCAGCTCGGCACCGGCGGCGGAGAACTGGTTGGGGGCGGGATAACGGTCCAGCACTTTGGTGGTGGCGGGGTCAAAACGCGCCACTGGAATCGTGTTTCCGGCGAAGGGCTGGCGCGTGTAGCCAGAATCGCCCCGTTGCGTCGTCGCCGGGTCAAAGATGGCGGAGCTAAACCGCCCGGCGCGCTGGGCCGTGGTCGGTACCGTGCTCAAGCGGATGTTGCCGGTGGACTGGCGGGTGCCCTGCCAATCGACAAAGTAGAAGGTCCGATTCGCTTGGATAGGGCCGCCCAACACGAAGCCATATTGGTTGCGGCGGAACTGCGGCTTGGCGCCGCTGGGAGCAAACAGATTCCGGGCGTTCAGTGCTTCATTGCGCAGAAACTCAAACAAGGTGCCGTGCAGCGCATTGCCGCCGTATTTCTGGTTGACGATGATGACGCCACCGTTGGCCCGGCCGTATTCGGCGGAGTAGCTATTGGTCTCGACCCGAAACTCATCAATGGCGTCGATCACCGGGAAATAGGCCACCTGGCCGGGCTCCGGCTGCAGCACGCTGATGCCGTCGTAGATGTACTCGCTCACCCGCGGGCGGCTACCGTTGATCCGCGGCAGTGTCGAGGTGGGTGGCAGGTTGACGCCGGGGGCCAGCGCGATCAAGGGCACAAAGTTGCGGCCGTCGATGGGCAGCGTGACGATGCGCCGCTGGTCCACTACGCGGCTCACCGTGCCCCGGGTGGCTTCCAGCAGCGGCGCCTGCGCGGTGACAGCCACCGTTTGCTGAACGTCGCCCACAGCTAAAGTGACATCCAGCGTATGGCGGTCGCCCAAAGCCAGCACGATGCCCGGGCGGGTGAAGGGGGCAAAGCCCGAGGCGGCAATCTGGATGTCATAGCGGCCGGGCAACAGGCCGAACAGGTGATACCGTCCATCGCTGCCGGTGGTGACGCTTTGACGGAAGCCGGTGGCGAGATTGGTGGCGCTGGCGGCCGCACCCGCCACTTCCAGACCCGCGGCATCCCGGACCGTGCCCAACAGTTCCGCTTTGGCTGCCTGCGCGTGGAGGTTTTGGGAGAGGCTGATCGCCAGCAGGAGAAGTCCGCCCAAGAAACTCAGTACTGGGTACATTACGTCGTCCAGTATACAAGACTGCCTCTCGCGCGCAATAGCTTTCACCCCGGGCCGGAGTTTTTTTCAGTTGATCTTAGGGATCGATGATACGGTTCTTGCCGTTGGGCGGTAGACGAATATCGGCTAAACAAAGGCCAGCCTTCGGCCCCAAGGAATGAGAGATCCCGAAGGAGCTGGTGACTCGGCCTTCGCCCCAACGGGGCTCGACTAGCGCTGTGGAAGCAAGCCGGCGGCGGCCATCACGCGCGGATAGCGCATACCCAAACCCACCCAAAACAGCACGGCGTGCAGGATGGGTGAAGCCGGGTTGTTCTGCAGGATCAGTAAGTGAGTGGCCGCGGCACCGCCCAGATAGGCGGTCAACAGGATGGTCCCGACCAGCGCGGTTCGGGGAATCCAATACAGCGCCAAAGAAATCAGCGTGATCACGCCCAGCCGGGGCAGCCACAGCTCGGGGTCCGGAATGCCCTTCATGTTGGCGACCATCTCCGGGCTGGCGGTCAATTTAAAGAAGGCGGCGGCCGTGATGGAGAGGCTGGGCAGCCCGGCGATGATCCATTTCAAGAACCGTTGCCCGGGAATCAGGCGATCAAGAGAGGGTGCGTTGGGAGCTTGAGAACCGCTTGCGGGAGACGCCATAGCTGATCATAACCGCAACAATTGTTGTTTTTGAGCGCCCCGTCTTCAAAGGCGCTGTATGGGAACGGTTTCTGACCCGAAATGTCATTGACTTCCCACAGATCCTCCGGTATATTTCAAAAGTACTGTTGTATCAACGGGTTGTCGTCTCACCCCAACCGAACCACGCGACCTCCTAGTCTAATTCGTCCCGCCCAAGTCGCCGGACCGTTCGGAGTCAGGCATTTCTGTTGATAGTGCAGTGTTTTAGACAGCAATTGTTCAACTGTCGCTTGCGGAGATAACTTCTTTCCTATGGCCACCCGCCCTGACTACCGGATGCCCGGCGCCCCCTCGACTTCGCCGGACCTGCCGAGTGCTGTGCCCGAGACCGACCCCGATTTCACCGATTTCGCGGCCGCGATGGCCGCCGAAGAAGCCGCGCTCGCCGCTGGCGGTGACTTCGAACATCAGCTGGAAGACGCCGAGCAGGCGCACTTGGCCGGAGACGGCGAAGTGTTGCGCGGCGAAGTGTTGAAGGTCAACCCCAAGGAAGTGATCGTCGACGTCGGGCAGAAGTCCGAAGGCGTCGTTCCGATTGAGCAATTGACCGGGCCCGACGGCCAGGTGACGGTGCAAAAAGGCGACGTCATCGAAGTGATGGTGGAACGCGGTGGCCTGACACCGGAAGGCTTCCTGGTTCTTTCGCACAAGCGTGCGCGCGCGGCCCGCGCGTGGGACACCCTGGAACAAGCTGAGCGTGATCACACCGTCATCATTGGACGCGTGGTTTCGCGTACCCGTGGCGGCGTGCTCGTAGATGTTGGGGCGGAGGCGTTTATGCCCACCTCGCACCTGGACGTGCGCCCGGTGCACAGCGTCGACCCCTGGCTGGGACAGGAGATCCCGGTCCGCGTGATCAAGATCAACCGGCGCCGTGGCAATCTGGTGGTTTCACGGCGGCTGGCGGTGGAAGAAGAGTACAACGCCCGCAAGGCGGCGGCGCTGGAAGTGCTGGCCGAAGGGGCGGTGGTGACGGGCGTCGTCAAGAACCTCACCGACTACGGCGCCTTTGTCGACCTGGGCGGCATTGACGGCTTGTTGCACGTCAGCGACATCTCGCACGGCCGCGTGGGCCATCCATCGGAACTGCTGAATCCCGGCGAATCGATCACCGTCAAGGTGCTGAAGTACGACCGCGAAAAGCAGCGCATTTCGCTCGGCATCAAGCAACTGGCGCCGGACCCGTGGGATTCCATCCACGAGCGTTACCCGCTGGGTGACCGCATCATCGGCCGCGTCGTCTCAATCACGGACTACGGCGCTTTTGTCGAGATCGAAGCCGGTGTCGAGGGCTTGATCCACATCTCGGAGATGACCTGGAGCCGGCGCCTGAAGCACCCCTCCAAGGTGGTCCGCGTCAACGATCAAGTGGAAGCGGTGGTGCTCGAGATCAAGCCGCAGGAGCGGCGCGTCTCGCTCGGCATTAAGCAGCTGGAGGCCGACCCCTGGACCACCGTAGCGGAGCGCTACAGCATCGGGTCCGTGGTGGAAGGCCGCGTGCGCAAGCTTACTGATTTTGGCGCCTTTATCGAGATCGAAGAAGGCATCGATGGCTTGGTGCACATCTCCGATTTCTCCTGGACCAAGCGCATCAAGCACCCGTCCGAGATTGTGCGCAAAGGCCAGCAGGTACAGGCCGTGATTTTGGGCATCGACACCGATGGCCGCCGGCTTTCGCTCGGGGTCAAACAGTTGCAGCCGGATGCCTGGGAGTCCTTCTTCCATGAGCACATGGTGAACGACATCGTGGTGGGCCGGGTGAAGCGGGCGGCGCAGTTCGGGGTGTTTGTGGAGCTGCTGCCAGGTGTTGAAGGCCTGTGCCACAACTCGGAGATCCCGGGGGCGGGCGATCGCCGCCAGACGGGTGACATGCCGCTGGAATTGGGCTCGGAGTACAGCTTCAAAATTATTCGCATGAGCGAAAACGAGAAGCGCATCGGCCTCAGCCTGGCCGCGGCGGCCGATGAACAGGAACGCGCACGGCTGCGCGGATACCAGCGCGAAGCGGCAGCGGCCACATCCGGCATGGATCAGGCGTTCCATTCCACGCCGGGCCTGGATGACGGTGAGGGACAGTAAAGTCGTTGAATTGTCCCTCGGCCTCTTGTGCCGGGACCGGAACGCGTTATTCTGGAGAGAGTTATGACAAAGGCGGATCTGATCGAAGAAGTATCGCGCGTCGTGGAAATGACCCGGAAAGACTCCGAAGTGATCGTGGAAGCGATCTTTGACAGTGTCGTCAAGAGCCTCCGGCATGGCGACAAAATCGAGATCCGCGGGTTCGGTAGCTTCCGCACGCGCCAGCGGCAGCCCCGAATTGGCCGCAATCCCAAAACCGGCGCCCGCGTGGAAGTGCCGGCCAAGCGCATCCCCTACTTCAAGCCCAGCAAGGAACTCAAGGACCTGGTGAACGGCGAAGAAGCAGCGGCGGAAGTCCCCACCAGCCCGGCGGTCCTCTAGAGCGGCCGTCCTGTGGACCGGCTGTGGAGCCCCTGGCGATACCGCTACATTGCCGCGAGCGAAACCGCCCCGGACCGGCCCGCGTGCGTGTTCTGCAGCAAACTTTTAGCGGGTGATGACCGGGCGGCGCTGATTGTGCACCGTGCGCGCCATAACGCGGTGATCCTGAATCTTTATCCCTACACGAGCGGGCATCTGATGGTGGTTCCTTATGCCCATGTGCCGACGCTCGAGGCTTGCCCGGCGGAAGTGCTCTCCGAATTGATCCTGTTGGCCCAACAGGCGGAAGCGCGGCTGCGGGCCGAATACCGGTGCGAAGGGCTGAACATCGGCTTCAACATCGGAGCTTCGGCAGGCGCGGGCGTGGCGGGCCATCTCCACTTGCATTTGGTGCCCCGCTGGACGGGTGATGCCAACTTCATGACCACGGTCGGGGAGACCCGCGTGCTGCCCGAGGAGCTGCCTGACACCTACCGCCGCTTGTCCGGCGGATGGACGTAATCAAGAATATGGACCGGCTTTATCTTTCGTTGTGGTTGAAAACGCCCTCGCCGCTCATTCTGCATGAGCGGTTTCTGACGCTGGCGCAGACCTTCCCGTTCTCCGTGCTGCGGCCCAATTTGATTGCGACCGTGCGGGCGATCTCCAGCACCGAGGCTCCCTTGCAGGAGCAGGCGGTGGCGAGCCTCGCGGCCCTGGACACGATCCGGGAAGTGTACGACGCCTGGCGGGCCAGTGACACCAGCCTGGAACTGGAAGGCTATTGGGATCTGTTCCAATCCGATGGCCTGGACTGGGCGCTGCGCCCGGCGCGGGTCCACCTGTTCGCCTATGCGGCCCAGTTTGACCACGATGAACCGGCTCCGCTGGAGGGCTATCGGCGGGAAGACCTGCGGATCGACTTTGGCAACGAACTGCTCTTTCTACCGGCCACCGAAGCGCCAGCGCATTTCCGCATGACGGCCCAGAATATCCGGAGCCTGTTGAAGCTGGTGGCCGATCTGGAGGCCGCTTTGCCGCTGGAACGGCGATTGCTGTGGTCTGAATCGGGCGGGAATTTTGCCGAACGGCTAGCGGACCTGGCCGCCGAGTAGGTGTTGGGCCTGGAGCCCGTGCAGGCATTCGGCCAATTGCCGGGCCGAAAAGGGCTTGGCGAGAAAACCAAGCCGCTGCCGCAGAGCGGCCGGAAACTGATCGAGGCTCACCGGATAGCCGCTCATCACCACACAGATGGCCGCCGCGCCGGAGGTGAGCAAGCTTTCGACCAACGAGGCGATCTCGAGACCCGGCACCAGCCAGTCGGTGAGCAGCAGATCAAACGGGCCACTGGGGATGGGGCCCGTCGTGCATTCCACCTCGTAGCCCTCCTGGGCCAGCAGGTCCGAGAGCAGTTGGCGCAGGACCGGATGATCCTCAATCAGCAACACCCGGCCGATGGCGGGCGGGAACGGGTTACCAGAGTGCGAGCGGGACATCTCCCGGAGAATAGCTGATGCTGAAGGTGAGGCGCATGCCCTGCTGGTTGAAATTGTTCAGACCACCGAAAACATTGCGCCGGTAGCCAAAGGTGGCCGAAGTCTGAAGGTCACGGCGCACCTGGTATCCGATCGAGCCGAGCGCCGTGGTGATATTCGAGGAAGCCGTGTAGCCGATCAGGTTCTCCATCCGGTTGTCGGAGGCAAGCATGCCCAACGTCCAGCGGCGAATGCCCGTGTAGCGGTAGGTGCCGGAGAAGTTCTGGGTGCGGGATGTCAGCAGCAGGCCGTTGCCGGGTGTGACGCCCTGCCGGTAGCCGCCCGTTAGTGACGCTTTCCGCCAGTTCCGGGTGAGGGTGGCTTGCAGACTGGGCTGGAAACTCTCCTTGTAGAAGGCCTCAAGACCGGTCGGGCGTCCCAGGATGGCCGCGATGAATGGGTCCAGGGTGACTTGCCGCAAGCCTTCGTTCTGGAGCAGCGAGCCACCGGCTCTCAACTGGGCGGTCCAGGAGCGCCCGATCTCGATCGAATATCCGACGGCGGTCTGGTGGATCGCGGTGTCTCCATAGCTGCCGGAGAAGTTGTAGTTCGCAAAGCTATAGTCCACCGAAAGGGTTTGGCGCCGGTTGATGCGGTAGGCTATATCGCCGCGGGCGCTGATGCCGGTGGAACTGGCCAAGGCCCGGCCGGTCCGCTTATTGCCGTTGAATCCGCCGGAGGCGCTAAACGAGAGGCGAGGGCCGAACTGATAGGTGAGGGTGGAGTTGTTGCTCCAGAAGCTGATGCGCGTATCGATGAAGTCGTTGACGGGCAGGGTTGAGGTTACCGGGTCCTGGGCCAGTGCGGGTAGCGTGGCCAATCCAATGGAAAAACTCTGCAACTGGGACCCAAGGACATTGCTCGACCCCAATGACACCCGGCGGTTCACCACATAGGTGCCGCCCGCGATCGCCATGAAGTTGACGCCCTTGTTAACGAACGCCTGCTCAAAGTACCGGTAGCCGCCATTCAGCGCCAGCATCACCTGCGCCCGGCGGAACTGCTTGCCTCCGGTGACACCGAAGTTGGCCTGCAGGCCGCTGCTGGAGCGCGTGACCAGCTCGCCCGAAGCATCCAGCGCCAGACTGGTGAGTCCGGTGTCATAGGTGCCCTGGACGCTGGCGAAAAAGCGGAGTTTGATTTCTCGGCTGCGGTTCAAGCCACCGCCGGCCGCCCGGCCCAGCACCGCCGGTCCGCCAAAGCCCGCTCCACCCTGTCCGCCCTGCATGCCTTGAGCGGCGAGCGGATTCGTGGCCGCAGCCGCGAGTAGCACCAGCAATAGAACGCGCAAATTTCCCTCCGCCGTCATTCGGCTCTTCCTGAAATCGAGGCTTGGCAGCTGTTCCATCAAGCCTTCTCTGTCAGACAAGCGCTATTCAGAGTCTGAATTGCCGCTTGTAAACGTGTCAAGCGATTGCCCGGAAACTCCAACCGCCGGCGCGGCGTCCAAAATGGAGTGATGCGCCTTGTTAGCCTTATCGTCGCGGTTTCGCTGGTCGCGAGTTCCGCGGAGCTGCCGGTTCGCCAAGTGGTTCTTTACAAGAACGGATTGGGTTACTTTGAGCGGGGAGGGGAGCTGGCCCGGGGCGAAACCGCCCGCCTGGACTTCCGCGCCGACGAGATGAACGATGTGCTGAAGTCGCTGACGGTGCGCGATGCATCGGGCGGCACAGTGGCGGGGGTCCGGTATGATTCGTCGGACCCGCTTGACAAAAAGTTGGGTGAATTTCCGTTTCGACTCGCTGGCGGCGGCTCGATGGTCGATTTTCTCGACCAGATGAAGGGCGCTCGTGTCGAGACCACCTCCGCTTCCGGCGTCATTTTGGGCAGCCGCAAGACCAAGGCCGCTCAAGGTGAGGAGCGGGAGCAACTCACCTTGCTCACTGATGAGGGCGTGATGCGATCGTTCGACCTGGCGGCGACTGCTAGCCTCAAGTTCACCGACGCGGCCTTGCAGGCCCAATTGCGGGCCTACCTGGGCACGCTGACGGCGTCGCGGTCGAAAGACAAAAAGAGCGTCTACATCGATTCCGCAAACGACAAGGCGCGCAACCTGGGCGTCTCCTACATTGCGCCCACGCCGGTCTGGAAGTCGAGCTACCGGCTGATCTTTGGCGCCTCCGGCGACCCGATGCTCGAAGGCTGGGCGATTGTCGACAACACCAGCGGCGAAGATTGGACCAACGTCCGCCTGTCGCTGGTCAGCGGCCGTCCAGTGAGCTTTCTCTCGCGCCTCTATGAGCCCCGCTACGCGCGGCGGGAGTTTGTGGAGTTGGCCGAAGCGGATGTAGCGCGGCCGAAGGTGTATGAAGGTGGAATGGCTCCGATGGCGGGTCTGGCTGGTGGCGTTGGTGGTGGGGTGATGGGGGGGATCGCGGGTGGTGGACCGGGTGGAATGCCGCCGCCTCCTTCTCCAAAGATGGAGATGATGCTGCGAAACGGTGGCAACCGCGCTGCTTTCGTTGCGGCGGACTCGATGGCCATGGCACCCTCCAACGTCGCCACCACGACGATCGCCGCCAAAGAGTTAGGCGAACTGTTCGAGTACGGCTTCAGCGCCCCGGTGACGGTGAAGCGCAATGAGTCCGCCATGCTGCCTTTTGTCAGCCAGAAGATCAATGCTCGCAAGCTGTTGATCTGGACCGAAGGGGTGAACCCCCGCAACGCGGCTGAGCTCACCAACTCGATGGGCAAGACGCTCGATGGTGGGCCGATCACCGTGTTCGACGGCGGCGCCTATGCCGGTGAGGCGTTGGTCGAGACCGTGAAGCAGGGCGACAAGCGGCTGATCAGCTATGCCGTCGACCAGGGCACGCGCGTGAGCACGGCGGAGGAGTCCGGCGAAGATGTCATCACGCAAGTGAAGGCTTCTCAGGGATTGCTGAACATCACCAAAATCAAGCGCCGCACCACCACCTACAAGATCCGCAACGTGGATGCCAAGGCCAAGACGCTTATTCTGGAACACCCCTTGCATGCGGATTCCAAGGTGGTGGGCGCGGCACCGTCGGAGACCACCGACACCGCCCGGCGCTTTCAGGTAGCGCTGCGGCCTCAAGCCGATGAGAGCTACCGCGTGGTGGAGGATCACACGTGGCTTGAGGAGACTGCACTTTCCGCGCTGGCGCCGGAGCAATTCGTGTTCTATGCCTCTCAGCGCGGCATGGGCGACGCCGCCCGGCGTCAACTGCAGGCATTGGCGGAGAAGGCCAAGGCCGTCGCCGCTGCGGAGCGCGATCGTGAGAGCGCGCAAAAGCAGATCGCCGACCTCGAACGCGACCAAACCCGCGTCCGCGAAAACATCCGCAGCCTGAACGCGGTCAGCGGCCAGCAGGAACTGGTGCAACGCTACGCGCAGCAGCTCTCGACGGCGGAATCGAAGCTGGTCGCCCTCCGCGACCGGATCAGCGAACTGCGGCAGCAGCAGGAGAAGCTGCAGGCAGAGCTCGACGCCGCGATCGGGCAAGTGAGCTTCTAGTGACTGAGCGTGCCGGCCGCCGTTGTGGCGCAGGCTTGAAGCCTGCAGGCGGAACTTATTCCGCCTCGGGGCGAGCTGCTCAGGTGATGGGTGTGAGGCGTTGGCGATGAACCGGGCGGGACTAAAAGTCCCGCTGCAGGCTGAAGCCTGCGCCACCACGGCGCGCGCGAGTGTCGTCCGCTAGCTGACCGAAAACTCAGAGCCGATCTCGCGGGCGACGATGCGCTTTTCGCTATTGCCGGCGGCGTTGAGGATGCGCTCCATCGGCTCGGTCTTGCCTTCGCGGCTGAGGCGGAAGGTTTGGTGGTGGACCGACAGGATATGCTCGGCGCCGAACTCATTGGACATGCGCCAGGCCTGCTCCGGATTGCAATGCGCGTGGATCCACGGGTCGTAGGCGCCGATGGGGAAGATGGCCAGGTCGACAT
The DNA here is from genome assembly GCA_026394055.1 of Acidobacteriota bacterium. Taxonomy (GTDB): domain Bacteria; phylum Acidobacteriota; class Terriglobia; order Bryobacterales; family Bryobacteraceae; genus JAPKYZ01. The sequence goes on along the minus strand of JAPKYZ010000087.1, from coordinate 6,715 downwards.
CGCCTTGGCGTTGCACGCGGAAGGCGTCGGTGTCGGCGGTATCGCCGGCAAACAGGATCTTCCAGCGGCCGACGGTGAGGGAGTAGCCGTTGTAGCCGCGGTAGGTGTCGGTGCGCATGCGGGCGCCCCAATGGTTCACTTGCAGGCCCCGAATGCTGGCCGGGCCAGCCTTGACCACTTCTCCCCAACCCACTTCCTGCACCCGAGCGTAGTTCCCGGCACGGATCAGGTCGCTAGTCGAGCGGGCCATCACCACTTCGGTCTGCGGACTCTCCAGATCGCGCATGGTCTTCAGATCCAGGTGATCCATGTGGGCGTGCGAGGAGAGGATCAGGTCGACCTTGGGCAGCTTCTCAATGGGCAGCGCGGCGGCCACCAGGCGCTTCATGCCGACGGTGGCGAACTTCAGGTCCACGCCGATCCATTTGTGAAACACCGGGTCCGTCAGCACGGTAAATCCGTCGATCTTTAGCAGGACCGTCGAATGGCCCAACCAAGCGGCATGGAGGCCTTTATCGGGCCAGTCAGCCGGATTGGGGGTCAGCGGGGGCGGGGCGGGGATACGCGTAAAATCCTCCTGCAGTTGCTTCCAAAAGAAACTGGGCATGGTGCGGAATAGGGCGATGCCGGCGCCGACGGTCAAGGCGCCGCCACCCAACCAAAGCCGGCGGCTAGTACGGGAGTCCAAAGCGCTGTTCCTTCCAAGGATCGCCCAACATGTGATAGCCATTGCGTTCCCAGAAACCGGCGCGGTCCTTGTCGACCAGTTCCAGGGCGCCCAACCACTTGGCGCTCTTCCAGGCATAGAGCTGCGGCACCATCAGGCGGGCGGGGCCGCCGTGCTCCGCCGTCAGATCTTCACCGTCGTGCTTGATGGTGACCAGCGCGTCGTCAGCCAAAAAATGCTCCAGCGGCAGGTTGGTGGACCAGCCGTAGTCGTACCCATGGGCCACCACAAACTTGGCTTCCGGCTTGAAGCCGCCGGCCAGTTCGATCAGGTGACGCGTCGCCACGCCTTCCCACACGTTGCCCAGGCGGGACCAGCGCGTGACGCAGTGGAAGTCGGCAAATACTTTGACGCGCGGCAACGCCAGAAACTCGGCCCACGTGAACTTCAGCGGCTTGTTCACGAGGCCATCGATTTCCAGGCGCCAATCGGCCAAATTGATGGCCGGAGTGCCGGAGGCGTCCAGCACGGGCCACTTTTTCGTGCGCGTCTGCCCGGGCGGGATCCGGTTGGCGCGGTGCGTGTCGGGACTGACGATCGCACCCGCGGGCGCATCCGCCGGACCGGGTATGAGGTCGTCCTGCTGCTTTGAGTCGAATCCAAACATGTTCTATATCTTTGATGTGATCTGGACCAGTTTCGTTGCGGAAGTTGCCCCCACCGGCCCAAAACTCAATACTCCCATGGGACAGGCCGTGACGCAGATGCCGCAGCCGATACAGGACGAATTGGCATTGTTCAGCTCCTGCTGCTTCAGCGCGAACTGCATTACATCGATGCCCACCTGGCAGTAGCGGGTGCATTCGCCGCACGCAATGCACTTGTCGTCGGCATGGATGGCAAAGCGTGACCAGCGGGCCCAGGTGAACGCCGCCGCGAACAGCTCCATCATTTTGGCCAGCGGGCACCAGTAGCGGCACCAGATCTTGCCGCCAAAAAACGGGTAGAGCGCCACCGGCACAATGCCCACCAGCCACGTGTCGACAATCAGCCGGTACCAGACAATGCCCCAATCGGCCGGTTTGGCGAACGCGTGCACCACATCCCGCCCCAACATCAGCACCGTGATCACCGCCGCCGCGATCAGCACGACGATGTTCATCCGCTCCCAGGAAATGGCGGCGGAGCCCTTGGGCGCCAGGTGGCGCCACCGATCGCCAAACGTCTCCGCCAACCCGCCACAGCCGCAGATCCAGGTGCAGTAGCGCTTGCCGTGATAGAGCACCAGGATGGGGATGATGACAAAGCTCAACGTCGCGCCCCATACCACCCACACCTGATGCGGCGCGCCGAAGAAGGTGTAGAAGAATAGCGGCCAGGCATAGACTAGCCCGTAGCTGCGCCAGGTGTTCTGGGCGAAGTTCGGGTCTTTTGCCAGGGCCTCGCCCACCCACTGATACTTCACCGCCCAGGCGAACAGAAACTCCGGGATGAGGAAGAAGAAGATCCACTGGAACCCGATCAGGGAGGTGTAGCGGGCGATCTGGAAGCGGTCCTTTTTGTCGAACCCCCAGCGCTTCATCGCTTGTAGGCCGAAGATGGTCATCAGGGCGGTGTAGAGCACGGTGTACCAGAAGCTCCAGCCTTTATCGAAGAAGCTCAACGCCTGGTAGCCCCAGCCACGAAAGGGCCAGAATTCCTGCCCCGCGCCTTGCTTGGCGCCATAGATGGTGTAGCTGATCAGGATCGAGAGCAGCAGCCACAGCGCCCGGCTCCACGTCCATTCGGCTTCTAGCTTCAGCCCGAGCGACTTCAAGAAACCAGCCGGCGCTTCGGCCCCGATCAGCACAAACGCCCGGTCAATCGGCAGCGTGCCGGAGGTCAGCTGTGCCGAGCCCGGCGAGAAGCTTTTCACTTCCGCTGAGCGTTGGACCGCAATCCGTCCGCTGGCTTCCGCCTCTTTCAACTGCCGGGCATTGTCTCGAAATACGCGGCTAAATTCGGGTCCGCGATGGCAGAGTGTCACCTGATTCTGTTCCGCCAGCAACAGCGCCGCTTCTACCGCGCTATTGCCTCCACCGGCCACCAGAATTCGCTCACCCTGGTAGTGCTTCGGCGAATAGAGCCGGTGGTGGACCTCCGGCAACTCTTCGCCCGGCACCCCAAGCCACCGGGGGTTGCCGCGCTGCCCGGTCGCCAGGATCATGCGGCGGCAATCGTAGCTGGCCAGCGTCGTCGTCACGCGTAGGCCTGGCGGGATGCGCGTCACTCCGGTGACCGCCTCGCCCGTGCGCACGTCCAGGTCACCTGCAACCTGGCGCCATTGGTCGAGCAGCTCTTCCTTGGTCGATTCCTTCAGCCACAGCCGGCCGGAGACGGGGCGGGAGACCGGCTCGTCGTAGATCCACTTGCCTTCCGGGAAATCTTCGATGGTGGCGGCGACGGCGGACTTTTCGATGATCAACGTCCGGAAGCCGCGCGCTTCCAGCTCCAGCGCCGCATTCAAGCCTGCGGCCCCGGCCCCGGCGATCAGGACATCGAGGCTGCCGCCAGGTTGGCCCAGCTCCTGGGCGATCCGCGTGGCCACCTGATAGCCCTGTTCCATGGCGAGCTTCACCACCGGCGCCCCCGCCAGGTCGCCCGCGACGTAGAGCCCGGGGATGTTTGATTCGAGTTGATCAGTCAGCAGCGGCCGGGCCATGTAATTGTTCCAATTCTAGTGAGAATATCGGCGGCGCCGCCGCACTCTAGCTCCAGGAGAATCCCCATGCGAGCACTGGTTATTCCGGTCTTGTTCTTCATCGGCAGTTTCGCGCAGGCGGCGACGGTGGAGAGCGGGTCCAAGGCGCAGTATGTCGGCGGCACACTAAACCTAAAGACCGGGCGCGATGTGGCGCTCAGATGGGGCGACGTGCGGGAACTGGAGATCGGTGCCGTGCGGGTGCCCTGGCGTCAGGTGAACCAGATCGAGTACGGGCAAAAGGTCAGCCGCCAGATTGCGGCGGCCATCCTGGTTTCGCCTCTGTTTCTACTGAACAAGACGCGCCGCCACTTTCTCACGATTGGCTATACCGATGCTGAGGGGCACCAGCAGGCGGTCGTGCTGCGGGTGGGCAAGCAGAACGTCCGGGGGATGCTGGCCAGTCTCGAAGCTCGCACGGGCCTGAGAGTGGCCTACCAGGACGATGAAGCGAGGAAGATGTGATTCGCGCATTGCCATTTGCCATCCGGCTGTTCACCATGGGGGCGCTCGCCGTGGGTTGCGCGGGAACGGGAGCCGGACAACCCTCCGCCGCGACGCCGATTGAGCCGCAAGCTAAGCCACTGCTCACCGATCCCGAGGAAGTGGCGGCCCAACTGCCCAAGGTCCGGCGGATCTACGTCGACAAGCTGACGGGCGGGGAAGCGGCGGATCAGCTGCGGGACATTCTGATGGCCACGCTGCAAACGGCGCGGCTGTGGGTGATCACGGAGAATCCAGAGCGCGCGGACGCCTTCATTCGCGGCGCGGCTGACGATGCGGTGTTCAACGAGTCCCGCGAGTCACGGGATGGCATCAACGCCCGGGCGTTTCTCGGCACGCGCGAGGGGGACTACAGCAATCGAACGGGGCGTGGCAACCGGTCGGACAACTTGGCCAGCGTCGGGATCGGCCAGACCGAAGGGCAGCGGACGGTGGAGCGCAAGCATGAAGCGACGGCCTCCATCCGCCTGGTGAATCGCGATGGCGACCTGATCTGGTCCACCACCAAGGAATCTTCCGGGGCGAAGTTCAAGGGCTCTGCCGCGGATGTGGCCGACAAAGTGGTCCGCCAACTGGTCACCGATGTCGAGGCAGCCCGCAAGCCCGGTGTCCGGGCGGTAGCCCCCGGCAGCTCTCTTCCCTAACGGCCGAGCGCCGGACGGCCGTAGCGCCACAAAGATCTGGGTGAAGAAAAATTCCCCGCGCTCGGACTGCGCGACGCCGACCCCGGTGACCGAGAATTCGCCATCGAGATTCTTGCGATGGCTCGGGCTGGTCAGCCAGCCGTCAAACGCCCGTTGCGCAGGCTGGGCGTAGCGGTGGTTGCGGGCCGTGTTCTCTGAGACCCGGTTCAATGGTCCCAAATCCAACCGGATCGCCTGTGCCCGCGCGGAAAAGCCATCGTGACCGAGCGGAATGGCTCCAGAGGCCATGCGGCGGCTATGTTCCCGGGCGATGGCACTCACTTGCTCATTGACCTGCAATAGTGTGAAGCCCGCCGATTCGCGGTACTCATTCACCAGCCGCACCGTCTCCGCCTCCAGCGTCACCACCGGCTCGGATAGCTGGGCTAAACAGACGTAGAGCGCCAGTGCGATCATCCGCGTCTACCTTTCGCGTTACATGCCACCAGAATCTCCACCGATGATCGTATCGGCTTGTCCTCCACGAAGCATTCTTTTCTACAGTCCGCGCCGGAGGCAATACTCTGCGTGGCTGCTTTGTCGATGCGGGGCGCCGCTGAGGTGTGCCTCAAAATTTGCCTAAATCTAGTGCCTCACATCGCCGAAGTTAGCCCCAATAAATTTACGCATACCCCCAAGCGATTTCTAGGGTAAGTTTTCTCTCACGACGGCCGCTGGTCCATCGATAAGCCTCTTTCAAAGGACATCCATGTACCATCGCCCCCTGCGAGCAATCGCGTGGGTGCTGGGCTTTTCTCTGCTGGCCACGGCGGAAGGCGAAGCCCAGTCCCTACTGCATTTGAAGAAGCGTTCTGAAGCGGCCCGTTTGACGGGAGATGATGGCGCTCCACGCCGGGGCATCCGCCGGACGCTCGATGAACAACGGTCGCACCGATTGGTGGAGTTCACGGCGCGCCCCACCATTGACGACATCGCCGAGCTGAAGGCTCGCGGCGCGCGTGTGGTGGCGGAGGTGCCGGATACGGGGCTGATCATTGTGGCGCCCCAGGATGTTGACCTTGCGGGGCTCGACCTGGTTCAGGCCGAGCAAATGACGGCGGACGACAAGCTCTCTCCAGAGATTGATCTCACCGCCGCGCGAGGGGAGCGGGGTCTGCTGGTGCCCTTTCGTCAGCCCGACCCCGTCCTCGTCCAGTTTCACTTGGACGTGGACCCGGCCTCCGCGACGCGCATCTTGGATGCCGCCCAAGTGCGAGTTCTGTCGCACCCGCAACTGTTGAACGAGCACTACTTGATCGAAGCCACGACCGCGCAGTTGGTGGAGTTGGCCGAATGGGATGAGGTGGCCTACATCTTCCCCGCCAGCACGGATTTGACCGATGGCTCGCCGGTGCACGTCTGCGTTGGAGCCCTCACTGGCTCCGGTCTTCAGGCCGGGCAGCAGATCGCCCGCGTGGGCGAAGGTTGGGCTCCCGGCAAGGTGCCGACCACACTCAAGTACGCCTTTGGCACGCTGAGCGCGAAGCTGGACAACACCAAGGTGAAGGCCGAATCCCGCCGTGCGATGGCGGAGTGGGCGCGCTACATCCAGGTGACCTTCAATGAGGACACCAATCTAACGGCTCCGCGTACTCTGGCCTACCGGTTCGGCAAGGGGTCCACCGGCGTCCCGCAACCGTTTGACGGACCCGGCAAGGTGTTGGCCTATACCTACTATCCGGCGCCGCCCAATCCGGAACCGGCCGCGGGCGACCTCTACTTTGACGACGACGAAGCCTGGCAGTTCATGAGCGAAGGCCCCAGCTCCACCGGAGCGATCGATTTCTTCTCCGTGGCGCTGCACGAACTGGGGCACGCGCTGGGCTTGGGACACTCCGACAGCGCCAACGACGTGATGTACCCCTACTACCGCCGCACCAGCGCGCTCTCCTCGGGAGACGTGGCGGCGATCCGCGACATGTACGCCACCCGGACGGACACGGGCAGCACGCCGCCGCCCACTACGCCCGCACCCGCCAGCCCCACCATCAAGGTCGATAGCGCGGTGGCCAGCGGCACCGCCACCAGTCCGACGGCCACGATTAGAGGCACCGCCGCGCACACTTCAGGCATCGCGAAAGTCACCTGGACCAACAGCCGCGGCGGCACCGGCACGGCCAC
>JAPKYZ010000036.1 GCA_026394055.1 Acidobacteriota bacterium | reverse complement strand
TGACATGACGCGTGTGCTGACGTTCCTGGTGACCCGCGAGGGCACTTCGCGCGCCTATCGCGAGATCGGCATTCCTGACGGCCACCACCCGCTGACGCACCACATGAACAATCCGGCGATGCTCGAAAAGGTGACGCAGATCAACACCTACCACGTGCAGCAGTTCGCGGGCTGGATGGAGAAGCTGAAGTCGATCAAGGAAGGCGACGGCAACCTGCTGGACAACTCAATGATCGTCTACGGCGCTGGTCTTTCCGACGGCAACCGCCACACGCACGAAGATCTGCCCACGCTGATCGCAGGCCGTGGCGGCAACTACATCAAGTCCGGCCGCCGCATCGTCTACCGCCGCGAAACGCCGATGTCGAATATGTTCATGACCATGATGGACCGCATGGGTGTGCCGGTGGAGCACTTCGGCGACGCCACGGGTCCGCTGCCAGGCCTGGACCTGGCCTAAGAGAGCCATGCAGTTTCCCGGAGCTGGCAAGCCCCCCGTGGGCGTGATCTTTGATGCCGACATGGGCGCCTCGATTGATCAGGCGCTGGCGCTGGCGTTGCTGTATGGGTTGGACGGCAAGAATGAGTGCCGCGTGGCCGCGCTTACGTCGAGTAACCCGGCGCTCGAATCAGCGCAGTACATGGACGCCGTGGGACGGTTCTATGCAGGTGCCGTCAGCGCCGCTTTTGCGGCCGTCGGCCGCCAACTTCCGGTCGCCTTGGCCAGCGAAGGTCCCGCGATCAAGTCGCCGATGCTCGCGGGTCCGCTCAGCTTGAAGAAGCCGGACGGGACGCTGGTGCACTTCCACAATGTGCAGCGGATGCTCGATACCGCGGAGCCGCGCGCCGTCATCCGCAATGCCTTGACCGCGCAGTTCGACGAGAACGCCGTGATCATCTGCGCCGGCCGCGCCACCAACATCGCCGCCTCCCTGGCCTTGCCCGGCTTCAAGCCCTGGGCTGCGCAAAAGGTCCGGCAATTAGTGATCACTGAGCACGGCCTGGCCACCGACATCCCCGCCGCCCGCGCCGTCCTCGCCACCTGGCCCGGCCCGCTGGTGATCGTCCCCGACGCCGCCAGCACCTCCACCCCCTACCCGGGGTCGAGCATCGAGAAAGACTTCGCTTGGTCCACCGCCCACCCGGTCGTTGACGCCTACCGCGCCTACAAACCCATGCCCTACGACGCGCCCAGTTGGGCGATGGCCGCCGTGCTGTATGCGGTGCGAGCGAAGGAAGGCTACTTCAAAGTCTCAGAACCCGGAACGGCTTCGCTGTCGCCGGATGGCAAGCTGACCTTTGCCCCTTCCGCCGACGGCCGCCACCGCCAGCTTGTCGCCGACGCTTCGCAACAGGCTCGGGTGGTGGAGGCGTATACGACCCTGGTCAGCGCCAAGCCAGTGGTCCGCGCCCCCCGCTTCCGGCCGCCTGCGCCGAAGGTGGAAGAGAAAAAGGCTGAGCCCGCTAAGCCAGCTACCCCGTAGTCCAGTCGAGGGAGATCGTCGTCGTTTCTGTCCCAGAGATTCTCAGGACGAGAATCGGGGCCAGGGCTACTTTCCGGGCTGTTTAGGCTCAGCCAGTGGCGTGATGTTAACGTTCACCGCTTCGCCCTTCGTGCTGTGGATTGTAACGGGCTGTCCCAGGGATCCCAGGGGCCGGAAGATCGCGGCCGAATCGTAGTCGCTGCGGAGGGCGTCGGCGAAGGCAAACGCCAAGTACTCTCCTGGCAAGACACCGTACCAGGTGAAACTACCATCACTGTCACTTTGGTCGAACCGGTAGAGAGAAAAGTCGTCGCGGAGATCGCGGGGCACCAGCACCACCAAAGCGCCAGAAATCGCTTGCTTGCCCTGCCGGACGAAGCCCACTACTTGTTTGACGTTGGTACTGACGGTCAGCGAAAGCTCCACGTCTCCAGTGGCGGGCACATCCAGAATTCCTTCGCGCAGGGCAGCGCCCTTCGCTTCCAGAGCCGTGAGGACAGACTCCCGTCCGCCCGCCACTGCGACCGAATAGCGGCCCGGCGTGGTCCAGGAGAAGCTAAACGTGCCGTCCGCGGCGACGGGCTTCACGGAAACGCCACGAATTCCACTCAACTGACTCAGGCGAACAAATAGCTCACCCTCGGCCTTTGATCCGGCCTCCAGTTTTACCGTGCCATGGACGGTTGTCATGGGTTGGTCGCCAACACGCACGACTGCGCTGCGCGTCAACTCGAACGCGGTCATGCCAACCACATTTTCTCCTTCGTAAAGCCAAACCTGATAGTGCCCGGGCGCGAGATCATCGATCTCCTTCTCCGGTTGACCCGTGAAGTAGTAAGTCGAATTGTAGCTGTTGGTGCCAAGGGGACCGGCATTGGCGATCACCGCTCGAACCGAGCCGGGCTTGGCTGCCAAAGCAGCGCCTAGAACAAGCCGCAGCCTCGCCGCCGGTAACGGAGCTAGGGTGATATCCGCCCGCACGGTTTGGCCTGCGCTGACATTCAGATAGGCCGCGTTCGAAGGGTTCATGCTGGCCGGGTAGAATGTCACCGGATACGCGGTTCCTTCGTTCTCCGCCACCCCAATTTCATTGCGTGCCCTGCGCGTCCAAGGATGGCCCGCGACTGAAACCGCATAGGTGCCGGGTGCCAATGGCTGAATCCGATACTCTCCCAAGTCGTTGGTGGTGGTCCGGAGGATACGATAGGCCGTGCGATGCTCACCCTGGCCGGATATCAGATATGACTGAACCTCGGCATTACGGACCGGATCACCGTTGCCATCGCTGACCCGTCCCGCAAGGGCCCCAGCCTTGGTCATCGCAAACACAAGCCCTTCAATTTCCTCACCGGGTCCCACCACGATGGCGGATCTAAGTCCGAACGCCAGATCCTTCTGGTTGTAGCCTTGCGGACGATACCCCAACCGCTCAGCATCCAACGAGTACTTGCCGGCGGCCAGTCCGGAGAGCTTGAACTTTCCGCCCGAGTCGCTGACGGCCGTGCCGGCCAATTGACCAGACTGTGTCTGCCGGAGGGTTACGCGCGCCCGCGCCAGCGGAGCCTGCGTCAGGCGGTCCACCACCGTGCCACCAATGGAAGCATCTCCGCTCTGTGCCACAAGACTTATCAGGGCCAGGACAATCATGGTTTCGTCTCAGTCAGCAGCCGAACCTTCACCGTCTCGGCGGCTCCATCCCGGACCGTCACGCGAGTGGCACGATCCCGCCAAGCCTCGCGCTCCTCGGGGTCCCAATAAGCCACTTTCCCTGGCCCCTGCCAAGCCCAAACCAGATAGTTGCCCGGGGCAAACTTCTGGGGCTTCGACAGGCGTTCGCCAAATTGAGGCAAAGAGACCAAATCAAACTCGTAGGCGATGCCGCCTGCCGGGTCATCCCGGACCATTGCGATACGTGTCTGCTCTTCCTTCCCCTTGTTGCTGTTGGGTTCGAATTGCAGCCGCCCGCCACCTTCCTTGAGAACGACCTCCAGGTGAATGAGAGAATTCGCTCCCACTGTCAGCCCCTCCGCTAAGACGTCCGTGGCCTCAGTACGGGCACTTGAAAGATAGCAGCCTCCATAGGACAGGACTCGGTAGACGCCGGGACCCAACGGCCGGTCGATTCGCGAATTGGTTCGGTCCATGTAGTACGACGATTGATCCCATGCATGACCGGTCTGGCGGAGTGAAATGCGAGCTCCCGCGCAGGCTGGGTCTGCATTGACGGATACTTCAACCGTAGCGCCGGCTGACACATCAATGTCGGCCTCGGCCAGACTGCGCGTGACAGTCAGTGTCCTCTCTCCGAATAGACGCGTATTGTTGTCGCTGGTCGCACGCAGCACATAGTTGCCCGCCGCTACATCATCAAGAACAAAGGTCCCTGAGTCCCGATTGATTCGGGCTGAAACACCCACCAAATCTCTGCCATCCCGGTACAACTCCAGTTTTAGGCTTGCGCCAGCCTTGTGGCCGGCCACTCGGCCTGTCACGGTGTAAGCAGGCTCCGCCGCCAACGCAAAATCGGCATGGACTTCCGCGCCTGCGGCAACCTGTAAGACTGCCGCGCCTTTTCGTCCCGGAGAACCCGGGTAGTATGCAGGGCCATATCGCTCTGATCCTCCCGGCGGAGTGGGTTGCACCCCCGCCGGAGGCCGGCCTTGAATTCGCACCTCACCCGTTCGTCCGAGGGCGCGAAGCAAATAGGTTTCGGGGCGCACATCCCAAAGCCGATAAACACCGCGATCATCGGTTCGGTGTTCTCGTACGACTGACGTGTGCCTCACGCCCTCCGACACCTGTTCCGAGAGTAACTGAACCGTCACATACGGGATGGGTTCGCCGAACGTATCTAGAACTTGTCCGGTGACTGCCGCAAAGGGTACGAGTTTGATGAGCACGTCAGCGCCTTCACCCGGCTTTTCAGCGCTCCAGTAGTGTGTTTCGTATTTGGGATGGGCAATGCGCAAATTGTACCTGTCGGTTGAGTCGCCCAAAGTGAACTCTCCGTTGTAAGCGGCGTACGTGAACCGGTCTCCATGAGCGATCAACGCGCCAGCTACCCCGGCGCCGGTCACGGAATCTACCACGCGCCCACGAATAGTGACTTTGGGCAGCTGCACTGCCTGCTCCGCTACTACCTGAGCAGTCGTGGAGACGGTGGTCAAACTGACCAACCCTAACAGCCAGTGAGTGCTGCGCATTCTGCCTCATCTTACCCGATTTGCATGCCGGCCGGGGTAAGGACAGAGGCTCGCATGGCGAGATTAAGCCGCCGTTGTGTCCCTACGTGTGGCTACCACCCTAACGCTTCTTCCCATTCGCCTTCGCCGTCAGTTCGCGGATCAGCTTCACCTCCGGCTCCCGGTAGGCCGACCCGTCGTTTTTGAAGACTTCGTGAAACCAGATCTGAGGCTCGCGGCCGCCGGTGTAGGGTTGTTTCCAGCTGTCCCAGGGGAGATGGGTTTGGGTTTTGCCTTGCACCAGGCCCCAGTTATAGGCGGCGACGCGGTGTTTCAGGGCGACGGGCAGGGAGCCTTCGAAGGTGCTTTGGTTGCCGCGGGCCATGTATTCGGTGCAGAGGATGGGGCGGTGGTAGCGGGTGAGAAACTCGATGCGCTTTTCGAAGGCGGCGGGGTTGCTGTAGTCGTGGAAGGTGACGATGTCGGATTCGTTGAGTTGGATCCGGGCCATGGGTGAAAGTTTGTCGTCGGTTGACCAATCGCCTACCCAGACACCGCTGGTCAACGGCTGCGTGGGATTGGCGGCGCGAGCCCAGGCGAATACCTTCGGCAGCATCGCCAGCACCATCTCCACTTTGTTGGTGGGTTCTTGCTTCACGTAAGACGAACCGTTCATATTGTCGGGTTCATTCCAGACGTCCCAGGCGAGCACGCGCTTGTCTTTGCCAAAGGCGCCGACGACGCCCTTCACATACGCTTCCAGCCGTGGCAGTTGCGCCGGGTCGGCCAGGGCCTTGGCGCCGGGGCCCTGCACCCAGCCGGAGTTGTGGACGCCGGGTTGGGGAGCGCGCTGTTTGCCGAGGGCGGGGAACGGGTCCCAGCAGGAATCGAAGAGAACGAACATCGGCTTGATCTTGTGTTTAGCGGCGATGGTGAGGAACTGGTCGATGCGGGCGCGGTAACCGGCCGGGTCCTGCTGCCAGACGAGGTCGTGCAGGAAGACGCGCATGGTGTTCATGCCGATGGCGGCCGCCCAGCCGAGTTCCTGGTCGATGCGGGCGGGGTCGAACGAATCGGCCTGCCACATCTCCAGCTGATTGATCGCGCTCGCGGGGGTGAAGTTGCCGCCCACCAGCCACGGCTGCTGGCCATACCAGGCGTTCGCTGCCGCCTCAGACCAACGCGGAGACGCGGTGGCGGCATCCTGGGCGGTGAGCGTGGCGACGGCGAGCGCGAGGGGGAGGAAACGGGAGAGTGTCATGGCGGTCCGGGCACTAGCGTATCAAGGATGTCCTCGCGGCAGCTCACTCGGAGCTGACGATGGATCTACAATGAGGTGATGGCGAAAGTAGTGGACAAACCGCCCGTGGCCAAGCCCCGCAAGGCGAAGCCCGCTGTTTCCAAGCTGGGCCGCGATCTGCGGCGGATTAGCGATCAGATAAAAGCCTCCGGGGAACGCATGTTGACCCGTGAAGAGTTGGAACAAGAGATCGCCAACCTTCGGGCCGGCCGATTCTAAGCGAATGGTCCGGACTTTTGTCGACTCCGGGGTGCTGATCGCTGCCATGCGATCGGCTGGACGGGACCGCGAGCGGGCACTGGCTCTCCTTGAAGAACCGGGGCGAGTGTTTCTAACCAGCCCGTTTGTTTATCTTGAAGTGGTACCTAAGGCGACTTACTTCAAGCGTGCTCTCGATGTTGCCTTCTATCAGCGATTCTTCGAGACCGCCGAATCTGTTGCGACTGTCGAAAACATCGAAGCTGTCGCCCGAGCGGAAGCTCTGCGCACGGGCTTAAGCGCGATGGACGCGCTCCATGTTGCTGCTGCTTTTCTCGCCAGCGCTGATGAGTTCATCACCACCGAAAGACCGGAGCGGGCCATCCATCGCACCACGCTGGTGAAGATGGTTAGCCTGTTTGATTCGTAGCGCTACCGCAGGATCTTCTCGATCGGCCCGGTGCCTTCTTCAATCAAGTGGAACGCCCGGCCGTTCAGGGTGAAGTCCATCTTCTTGTAGTTCAGGCCCATCTGCTTCAACACCGTTGCCTGTAGGTCGCTGATGTAGTGCGGGCTTTCGACTGCCTTGTAGCCGACTTCGTCGGTGGCGCCCTCGATGACTCCGCCTTTCACGCCACCGCCGGCCAGCAGCGTCGAGAAGCCTTTGCCGTTGTGGTCACGGCCGGTGGTGTTTTGTGACCACGGCGTGCGGCCAAATTCGCTGGTGAGCACGACCAGCGTCTGGTCCAGCAGACCGCGCTGCTTCAAGTCGCGGATGAGGCCCGAGATGGGCTTGTCGATGGACCGGCAGAGTGGCTCGTGGGTCTTCATGTCGCCATGCGCATCCCAGCTGCCATTGCCGCCGCCGGCGTGGCAGAGCTGGATGTAGCGGACGCCATTTTCTACCAAGCGCCGCGCGAGCAGCAACTGCCGGCCGAAGTCATCGGTGTCGGTGGCGCCGATGCCGTAGAGCTCCTTAACGTGCTCCGGCTCCTGCTTGAAGTCGACAATCGCGGGAGCCTTCAGCATCATCGTGGCGGCGAGCTCATAGGCGCGGACACGTGCGGCGACGGCGGTTTCCAGCGCGTAGTCCTGCCGGAACTGCTGGTTGAGTTCGGAGAGCATCTGCATCTGGCGGTCGCGCTCGGCGCGGCTGGAGCTCGATGGCGGCAGCAGATCGGGAATCGGCACATCGCCCGGTTGAAAAGGTGTCGCAGAGTAAGCCGCGCCCAGATAGCCGCCCATCAGTTGCACTGGCGACGACGGACGCCCGATGTTGACGAAGGCGGGCAGATCTTTGTTCGCGGTGCCGAGCGCGTAGGTGACCCAACTGCCCAGGCTGGGGTGTTCGAACTGGCGGATGGGTTTGCCGGTGGTGTGCTCGATGACGGCCGGGAAGTGGTTGGTCTGGTGGCAGTACATTGACCGGACCACCGCGAACTCGTCGATCACTTCACCAATGTGGGGGAACCAGTCCGAGACCGGAATTCCGCTCTGGCCGCAGTTCTTGAAGGTCCGCAGGATTGGGATCACCGGGCGCTTCATTTCGGCGTTGTTGTCACCGAAACCAATGGCGTCCATCAGTTTGCCGGCATGTTTGTTGTCCTTGGGATCGAACGTATCGATGTGGCTCATGCCGCCACAAAGGAAGATGTAGATGACTGACTTGGCACGAGGCTCGCCCACGAGCTTCGCCTCCGGCATCCGGCCATCGGCGGCCCAGAGAGAGCCAATGGCCGTTCCCAGAAAGCCGTTGGCCATCTGCCACAGAAACCGCCGCCGGCCCGTGCCGGCCTCGATCTGAGCAGTGCCAGCCTCGATCTGAGCAGTGCCGGCCTCGATCTGAGCAGTGCCGCCATCGACCTGGCCACAAGGATAGAGATCACGCAATCCGGGCATCTTCATTCCACTTACTTCACAAACAAAAACTCATCCAGGTTATAGAGCAGCCAGCCGAGCTCTTTCAAGCGGGCCGGGTCGTTTGAAACGTAGCTGAGCGCTTGGTCCAACTCCTTCGCCGAAGGCGCGCGGCCGATGGCTTTGCGAAAGGCGAGTGTCACGGCCGAAGGTACATCGCCGCCGGTCTCTTTCAGCAGCGCTTGCGCCATCTTGTTAGAGGCATCTTCCACCAGACCTGAATTCATGCTGAACAGCGCCTGCGGAGCGGTCACCGTTTGCGCGCGCTGCGGGCAGGGCGTGCGGCCGTCGTCGACATCGAAAGTGAGCAAGAAGTTGGACATCACGTTGGTGCTGGGGATGTAGCCGCGCGTGATGTAGAGGCCGCGGCGGTTGGTCTGGGCGGTGAAGGTGCCGGCTTTCGGCAGAAAGATGCTTTGCTTGGAGTCCGGGATCACCACCTGGAACGACTTGCCGCCGACCGTGGTGTCCAGGTCTCCGGCGCTCGACAGAATCGAATCCCACAGTGGCTCGGCTTCCAGGCGCTTCAGCCGGAAGTGCCACAGGTGGGCGTTCGGCGCGTCGATCTTGGTGTTGGCCGCCACAAAGCGCGGATCGGGCAGGGAAGAGCGCTGATAGGCGTCGGAGGTGAGGATTAGCCGGTGCAGCCACTTCATGCTGTAGTCGTGGGCGATAAACTCGCTGGCCAGATAGTCGAGCAGCTTCTGATTGCTCGGCCGCCCGCCCAGCAGGCCGAAGTCGCTCGAGTTCTTTTGCAGGCCTTCGCCGAAGTGCCACTGCCAGATGCGATTGACGGCCACTCGCGCAAACAGCGGATTCTCGGGTGCGGTCAACCAATCGACGAAACCTTCGCGGCGGCCTTCGCGGAAGTCGATGTCCTCAGGCTTGAATGGGAAGCCGGGCTCGACCGGCTTGTCCTTTTCGGGCCGCGCCGGGTCGCCGGAAGTGAGGATGTAGCTCTTGGCCGTCAGCCGGGCGGGGTCCTCTTCGACAATCCAGTGGCCGTTCAGTTCACCGGGGCCTCTGATGGTGCGCTGCTTGGCCATCAGCGCGTCGTACTGCGCGATCTCGGCCGCGCTCATGATCTCTTTGATCTTCGGCGGATCGATGCGGAGGACCGGGAAGTAGTCGTCGGCGATCTTTTGTTCGGCGATGGAGCGTTTGCGTTCGGGCTTGCGGATGATCTCCTGGACGTCGGGCGGCAGCATGGAGACACGCTCGTTGTAGAGCTTGTCGCGGAACGGGCCGATCAGCTTTTCGATGGCCTCGTCGACGGGCTCCTTCTCGCGGCGGAACTTTTCGAGCGCGATGCCATTGAGCCGCACCTCTTCAGCCGACGCCAAGATGACGCGCCGCATCACCAGCGGGTCAAACAGGGCCTTCATCTGGTAGTAGCTGGCTTGCGGGATCGGGTCAAAGCGATGGTCGTGGCACTTGGCGCAGCCGACGGTCATGCCCATAAAGGCGGTGGAGATGGTCTCCACCGCGCCGATGGCGATGTCCTGATCCTTGTCGCCGCGGGTCAAGGCAGAGCGGGCCAGGAAGCCGAGAGCGAACTGATCTTCCGGGTTGGCTCCGGGACGGCGGCGCTGGCCGGTGTCGCTGATCAGGCTGTGGCTGCCATAGCGGTTGCCGGTGATCTGGGCGCGCACGAACTGGTCGTACGGCATGTCGTCGTTCAGGGCGTTGATCACCCAGTCCCGCCAGTGGAAGATACCCGGCCCCGCGGGCATCACCGAGCCGTCCAGACCATCGAGATCGGCATAGCGCAGCACATCCAGCCAGTGGCGCGCCCAGCGGACCCCATGCTGCCGGTCGGCCAGCAGACGGTCCACCAGCTTCTCGTAGGCGTCGGGTGTGGCATCGGCCAGAAAGGCGTCCTGTTCGGCAGGCGATGGAGGCAGGCCGGTGAGATCGAAGTGGACCCGGCGCAGCAGCGTCAGCTTGTCCGCGGGACCGCTGGCGCGCAGGCCCAGCTCGCGGTGCTTGGCCATGACGAACGCATCGATCGGGTTACGCGCCGGACCCGGGAGTGCGGGCGCGACGACGGGCTGCAGTGACCAGAGCTTCGGCTTGGGCGCGGACTTCGGCGCCGGCGCCTGGCCGAGCGCGTCTCCTGACAGCAAGGCCCCCAGGGCCCATCCAAGCAGTGTTCGCATCCCAAACCTCCGCCGACTATTGGATCACTCCCGCCGTCTCTCCCGCCACTGGGCCGATTTTCGGCCGGCAGAAATCCGGTTGAACGCCGCCAGCGTACTCCGTAGTACGAAGTTGAAATTAATAGCACCCGCAGTGCTACGAAAGAGAGAAACGTGCTACTACTGAAGCGTATGACCACCAACATCGCCTTCCACTTCCTGGCCATGGTCTGTTTGGCTACCGCTGCCTGGGCGGAAAGTGGGATCGCCGGGCGGGTGCTGGACCCTCAAGGGCAACTGGTGCAGGGGGCCGCGGTTCAGCTGAGCAATGGCGCAGGCTTCACCGTGACCGCGACCTCGGATGCGCAGGGCCGGTACAAGCTGGAGCAGTTGCCGGAGGGCGACTATCAACTGACGGCCAGCACGCCGGGTTTCACGGCGGCCACGCGGCGGGTGGTGCTGGTGGGGCAACTTTTCGTGCAGGACATCACGTTGTCGCAACTGGCCAGCCAGCACTCGAGCATCGTGATTTCGGCGACCGTGGTGGAACCCGGGATCGACCTGCGCAATGCCGAGGTGTTCAACCGGACGCTGTTCACGCGTGATGATCAGGTGCTGCAACAGTTGAACGCTGGGATCAACGCCGGGCAGCACGAAGGTGGCGGCAAGTCGCTGGAGATCCGGCGCTTTGGCTTCAATTTGGACCACGGCGGCATCAATGGTGGCTTGAAGGTGATGGTGGACGGTGTCCAGCAGAATCAAGGGACGCAAGGGCATGGGCAGGGCTACTTGGGTTCGCTGAAGGCGCTGAGCCCGGAACTGATCGGCGATGTCGTGCTCACCAATGGTCCCTTCAGCGCGGAGTATGGCGACTTCAGCGGCTTGGGTGTAGTCCACATTCACCAGCGTGAATCGCTGCCGGATCAGATCACCGTGCGCTTGCAGGGCGGCAATTTTGACACCGGGCGCGGCTTTGTCGCCTTCAGCCCCGATGCACAGCGCACGGACGCGTATCTGGCCTACGAAGGCTCCTATACGGATGGTCCGTTTGTGAACCCCGGCCGCTACCGGCGCGACAACGTGAATGGCAACTATACGCGGACTCTGCGAGAGGGCGAGAAGCTGGGCTTCCGGCTGCTCTATGGCCGGAACAACTTTTACTCTTCCGGCCAACTGCCGCTTGATCTAGTGAACGCGGGTGAACTCGACCGGTTTGGCTTTCTCGACCCCACGCATGGCGGCCGGGTGAAGCTGGCCAGCGCGTCCACCTACTACAGCAAGGCTCTGCGCAATGGCGGCACGTTCAAGGCCGATGGGTTTGTGTCGCGCTCACTGTTTGACCTCTATTCAAACTTCACTTACTTCCTGAATGACCCGGTGAACGGCGACGCCATCCAGCAGCATGATTCGCGCCTGCAACAGGGGGCGAATGCCCAGTACACGCATGTGCACCGCCTGGGGTCCGCGCAGGCTTCGCTAGTGGCTGGCGGGAACTTCCATGCCAACCAGATCAACGTCGGCCTCTACCCTCGCGATGGGCGCACGCCCACTGGGGTCACCACGCGGGCCAATGCCGACGTCACCAACGGGGCGGGCTATCTGCAGGAGAGCGTCAGCCTCTTTCACCATCGCCTGCTGCTGGGCGGGGGATTGCGTTACGACGGCTTCCGCTATTCCGTGCTGGACCGGGTGACGCCGGAGCAGGGCGGCCTGCAGGGCGCGGGACGCTGGCAGGGGAAGGGTAATCTCGCCTTCACCCCTTCGCACCATCTGCCCTTGACCCTCCACCTGAACTACGGGCGAGGCATCAACAGCTCCGATGCCCGCGGCGTGGTGCTGCGACCGGAGGCTCCGCGGCTGGCCACGACGGACTTTTATCAAGCGGGTACGTCATCGAAGTTCGGGCGGGCGTCGGTGTCGACCAGCCTGTTTTTGATCGACCATTCAAACGAACAGGTTTATGTCCCTGATGACGGGACGTTCGAGTTCAAGGGCCCCAGCCGCGCCTATGGGTTTGAGGTGAAGAGCTCCGTGGCCTTGACCCGGCATCTGTCTTTGAACGGCGGCGTCACCAAGATCGCCAACGCGTTCTACCGGGGCGGGGAAAGCCGCGTGTACGTTGATAGTGCGCCGCACTTTGTCGCCAATGCCGCGCTGACGATGGCCGCCTGGCGGGGCTGGAGCGGATCGCTCCGCATGCGGGCGATCAACCACTACCGGCTGGACGGCCAGGACCCCTCGATTGCCGCCGCTGGCCACACGGTCTTCGACTTCGGCCTGTCGCGCCGCCTGCGCCGCAACCTGGATTTCAACGTAAGCTTCGACAATCTCACCAATCGCGATTACCATGAGACGCAGAACTACTTTGAGTCGCGCGTGCGGCCGGAAGCGGCAGCGTTGAGCCGGATTCATGCGACGCCCGCGTATCCGTTCACGGCGGTCGTGGGCGTCACGTTTCGTCTGCGCGGCAAGTAGCGTCCGAGGCAGCCGTGGTCAGGCAAGAGACCGCTTGCTGACGCGCGCGGCTCAGTAAATTCAGCGCGTCACCAAAATCAGCGTGTCACCCAAATCAGCGTGTCACCGAGCCGCGATCGGGAGGAAGTCGCGCCGTGCGCTGCTAGGCGGTCTTTTTTGCCGGCGGCTTCGCCAAACGATCCAGGAGATTGCTGGTGGTGGTGGTCACCTCGGCCACGGCGGCGTGAAAGGCGTCGTGGTTGGCCTTGGATGGCGCGCGGAAGCCGCTGACTTTGCGGATAAACTGCAGGGCGGCGGCCTGGATTTCGGCCTCCGTTACGGGCGGGTCGGCCCCTCTCAGTACTTTGATACTGCGGCACATCGGCTCGTCGTGTCCTTTCGATCCCAGTGTAAATCGCCTGCTGGTCCGGGTGCTGCCGCTAAACTAGTAGGTGGATGCCCTCGCTTGCTGATTCCCGCGTACTGCACATCGACATCACCGGCCCGGACCGCACTGGTCTGACGCACTCGCTGACCCAACTGTTGGGCGAATCCGGAGCCCGCGTGCTCGATATCGGCCAGGCGGTGATCCACGACGCGCTAGCGTTGGGCTTGCTTGTCGAGTTGACGCCGGAGATGAAGGCGTCGACGTTGATGACGGAGCTGCTGCTGAAGGCCCACGAACTGGGCGTCCAGATCCGCTTCCGCGCCATCACGGGCGACGAGTATCAGGAATGGGTGGATAGCCAGCGGCGCCAGCGGTTCCTGGTGACGCTGCTGGGCCGGACACTGCTGGCCTCGCACCTGGCGGCGGTGAGTGGCGCATTGGCGCAGGCGGGCTTGAACATTGATGCGGTGGACCGGCTGTCAGGCCGGTTGCCGCTCGATGCCGGGGGCCCGGCTACTCGCGTGTGTGTCGAGCTGGCCGCCTCCGGCACGGGCATCGATGAGGACCAGGTGCGCGCGGCGTTGCTGGAGCTGGCCGGGGAGCACGTCATCGACATCGCGTTCCAGCAGGATTGCGTGTTCCGCCGGAATCGCCGTTTGGTGGCGTTCGACATGGATTCGACGCTGATCCAAGCGGAGGTGATCGACGAACTCGCCAAACTGGCCGGCGTCGGTGACCAGGTGGTGGCCATCACGGAATCCGCCATGCGCGGAGAGCTCGACTTCCAGCAGAGCTTCCGCAAGCGCGTCTCATTGCTGAAAGGCTTGCCGGAGGCCGCGCTGCAGAACGTGGCCGACAACATTCCGCTGATGGACGGGGCGGAGCGCCTGACCAGTACGCTGAAAAGGCTGGGCTACAAGACGGCCATCCTTTCCGGTGGCTTCACCTTTGTGGGCCGCGTGCTGCAGGAGCGGCTGGGGATTGATTATCTCCATGCCAATGAACTGGACATCGTGGACGGCGTCGTCACCGGTGACGTGAAATGCCAGATCGTCGACGGCGCGCGTAAGGCCGCCCTGCTGGGGCAGATCGCCAAGGCCGAAGGCTTGACCATGGATCAGGTGATCGCCGTGGGCGATGGCGCCAATGATCTGCCGATGCTCCGTCTGGCGGGGTTGGGCATTGCGTTCCATGCCAAGCCGGTGGTGCGCCGTAGCGCCCAGCAGGCAATCTCGACGCTGGGCTTGGACGGGATCCTGTACTTGCTGGGCGTGCGGGATCGCGAGACGGACTAGCGCGCTTCGAGACTCACTGTAAATTCACGGAACTATCGGGAGCCTTGGAACATCTCTTGCTGGGGAGCAGGCCCCAGCGCCTGCGCTCCCTTCAGCTTTTAACTAATCCCCAACCGCAAGAGGAACAAGACATGAAACGCACCGCATCGGCCGTTTGGAACGGCGACCTGAAGTCCGGCCACGGCAACATCTCCACCCAAAGTGGTGTTCTGGATCACACGCAGTATTCGTTTGCCACCCGCTTTGAGAATGGCGTGGGCACCAACCCGGAAGAACTGATCGCGGCCGCGCATGCGGGCTGCTTCTCGATGGCCTTTTCGATGATTCTGGGCCTTTCCGGCTTGAAGGCCGACAGCATCGCCACGACGGCGACGGTCAGCCTGGAGAAGGTGGGCGACGGTTTCTCGATCACCGCCAGCCATCTGGATGTGACGGCCAGGATCCCCGGTGCGACGCAGGAAGCGTTCGAGGCCGCGGCCAACGCGGCGAAGGCGGGCTGCCCCATTTCGAAGGTCTTGAATGCCGAGATCTCAATGACGGCTGTCTTAGAAGGCTAGTCCCTTTTAGCCCAACATTAGCGTAGTTCTCTTAGTCGATTACCTCATTCTGGTGCGGCTTTGCCTGAGTAGTTGAACCTGCTTCGGGCAGCCGCGCCAATGAAACCAGAAAATCACAATTTTGAGCCGCTAGACTCTTGCCAAAGCTAGCCCCGCCTGAGTAGTCTAGTTCTACCCCGGCGCGCCGCCCTGCTGCAGGTGGTTGTTCAACCATTCTTCGGAGGAAGCTGATGCGCAATTGCCCCCGCTTTCGAGCGGCGTCGCATGTGGGAGCACTACTCGTTGCCTCACTCACTACCGCCTTAGGCGCTACACCGCCGGTGGCGGTCACCATGGCCTCATCGCCCACAGGAGTCCGCGTGGGCTTGAAGTTCGACTTCAACGCCACGGTGGAAAACACCACCAACAAGGCGGTGAAGTGGTTTGTCAACAACGTCGAGGGTGGCGAGCTCACGCTGGGCAAGATCAGCGCGAGCGGTTTGTATGAGGCGCCGGCCAAGGTCTATACCCCTCGCGTGGCGATCAAGGTGCAAAGCGTTGCGGATCCCACCAAGTTTGTCATTCGCGGCCTGGATATCTGGAACGCGATTCCGAAGGTGAGCGATGTCTCACCCGATCAAGTGAACACGGGCCTGGCGACGGAAGTGATCGTTAAAGGCTCCTTGTTCGTGAATGGCGCCAAGATCTTTGCCGATGGCGTGGCGCTCACCACGAGGTTTGTATCAGACACGGAACTGCGGGCCACGCTGAAATCGACTGCGGTGGCCAATAGCCGCGTGAAGATCCTGGTCCGCAATCCGGACCCGGGCGCCGTCGATTCCAATGTCAAAGAGATCCTGATCTGGCCGCCGGTTTCCCTGACGGTGACTCCAGAGACGGTGAATGTGCGCCTGTCGAGCACACAGGATTTCGCCGAGCGCGTGCAGTACGCGCAAGATAAGACCGTCACCTGGTGGGTGAACGGCGTCAAAGGCGGCAATGCGACCGTGGGCACGATTGACAGCGCCGGACTTTACACTGCTCCGGCCATCCTGCCCTCATCCGCGACGATTTTGATCAAAGCCGTCAGCGTGCAGGATCCGGCCATTTCTGACACGTCCACCATCAGCCTGCGTAACGCCATGCCCGTCATCACGGGGGCGCCGGCGGTGTTGAAGACCGGAGCCAATTCCTTTGTTCTGACTGGCACCGGGTTTGGCAAGGGGGCGACTGTGTTGCTGGATGGCAAGCCGCTGAGTGCCACTTGGAACAGTCCCACGACATTGCACGTGACCGGCGAGGTGAAGCCGGCGCTGGGTGCCTACTCGGTGCTGCGAGTGGTGAATCCCGATCCGGGAACGATCAACTCCGTGCTCTACCCGATCCCAGTGGAGCCGGCCAAAGCGTTGATGACCATTGAGGCGGCGGGCCGTTTTCTGGAGCAGGCCAGCTGGGGGCCGACACCGGAAAGCCTGAACCACTTGCTGGAAGTGGGGCGCGAAGCGTGGCTGGCCGAGCAGTTTGCGATGGCGCCATCGGCCTACCCCGATCCGGTGGATATGGACCAATCGCTGAGCGGTCTGCAGAAGGCGTTCTTCCGGAACGCACTGACGGGTCCGGACCAGCTGCGGCAGCGGGTGGCCTTTGCTTTGAGCCAGATCTTCGTTGTGTCGGGTGTTGAGCTGCCCAAGTATTGGCAGATGGTTCCCTATCAACGAATGTTGTTGGCTCAGGCATTTGGGAACTACCGGAACGTCATGCAGGAAGTGACGCTGTCGCCCACCATGGGCGACTATCTCGACATGGTGAACAACGACAAGCCGAACACGGCCAAAGGTTTTGTTCCCAATGAGAACTATGCTCGCGAGACCTTGCAGCTGTTCACGCTGGGCCTGACGAATCTAAATCCGGCCGGTGCCCGCCTGCCTGGCGCGCCCTACACGGAAGAGGACGTCAAGCAGCTGGCACTGGTCTTTACGGGCTGGACGTACCCGCCCGAGCCGGGGTTTGCTTCCAAGTGGACCAACAAGCGCTACTACTACGGGCCCATGGTGCCGTTCCAGGAGCATCACGATACAACCAACAAGACCGTGCTGGGGACGTTGCTGCCGGGCGGGCGTTCCGCGCAGGCGGATCTGGATCAGGCGCTGAACGTCATCTTCCAGCATGCCAATGTCGGGCCGTTTGTTGCTCAGCGGTTGATTCAGAAGCTGGTCACCTCGAACCCGAGTCCGGAGTACATCACGCGGATCACCAATGCCTTTAATGCCAGCCCGCGGGGCGATCTGAAGCGGGTGGTGACGGCGATCCTGCTTGATCCGGAGGCGGGCACCGGGCCGGGCGCGACGGTCAGCTCCTCACAAGGCCACTTGCGGGAGCCGGTACTGTTTGCGACTACGCTGCTGCGGTCACTGGGAGCCGAGGTGGGTGCTGAGCCCAACCTGGCTTCGTCCACTGAAAAGATGGGGCAGAATCTGTTCTTCTCGCCCAGCGTGTTCAACTACTTTTCGCCCCTTTACCGGCTGCCATCGGCCGGTGTGCCGGCGCCCGAGTTCCAGATCCTGAATCCCACGACGGCGCTGGCCCGCATCAACTTTGTCCACAAGGCGGCCAGCAATCAGTTAGGGAGCGGGATCGACATTCCAGTGGAGCACTTTGAGCTGCTGGCGGCGTCGCCCGCGGTGCTGGTGGAGGCGGTGAGCCGGGCGTTGATGCGCGGGACCATGAAGGCCGATATGAAGGCCCAGATCATCAAGGCCGTGGCCGTGACGGCGGAGTTGAAATGGCGGGTCCGCAATGCCATCTATCTGACGGCAACGCAGTCGCGTTTTCAGGTGCAGCAGTAAACCGGAGGATCAGATGACGAAGATCAACAAAGCATT
Source organism: Acidobacteriota bacterium (assembly GCA_026394055.1). Taxonomy (GTDB): domain Bacteria; phylum Acidobacteriota; class Terriglobia; order Bryobacterales; family Bryobacteraceae; genus JAPKYZ01. The sequence continues at coordinate 271 of JAPKYZ010000036.1, read as the reverse complement.
CGCGCAATCTCGCCGTGAGTTCCTGCTGAAGAGCGGCCGGCTGGTTTCCACGATTGGTGCGGCCGCCACACTGGCTCCGTTTGGCGCGGTCAACGCGCTGGCCCAAAGCGGCAGTGACTACAAGGCGATCGTGTGCATCTTCATGTTCGGCGGCAACGATGCCAACAACATGATCGTGCCCATGGGGCCGAACTATGCGGCCTATCAGAAGATCCGCCAAAGCCTGGCGCTGCCGGAAGGGAGCCTGCTTTCGACACCCACTTCCAAGGGG
>JAPKYZ010000023.1 GCA_026394055.1 Acidobacteriota bacterium | reverse complement strand
TGGGTGGATTATGACCCCACCAACAACGTCCAACCCGCCCAAGGCCACATCACCCTAGCCCTAGGCCGCGACTTCGGCGACGTCACCCCCGTAAAAGGCATCACCGTCGGCGGCGGCGCGCATACGTTAGAGGTAGACGTCCGCGTCGTCCCGGCCTAACCGTCGGACAGCGCCCTTCGGACCGAGCCCCGACCTGCAGGAGGGGCCCGCCCTCCCGACGCCAGAACCTTCCCTTTCAAGTGAACGGCTCCCACTTCGAGATAGTGCCGGGTTCGGCCGCATCCAGCGGCAATGGAAGAGGCCCTCCTGCAGGTCGGGGCTCGGTCCGAGGGCGAACACCGGGCCGTATGCGCGACGGCTAGAAAAGCTGGCCTGCGAGAGCTGGAAGCGCCGGAGGGACTGAAGTCCCGCTGCAGGCTGCGCCACCTTTTTTGCTAGGCCAGCAGAGGCCTGACGACGTGGCCGTGGACGTCGGTGAGGCGGTAATGCCGCCCTTGGAATTTGTGGGTTAGCTTCAGGTGGTCGATCCCGAGCAGGTTCAGGATGGTGGCGTGCAGGTCGTGCACGTCCATCGGGTTTTCGGTGATGTTGTAGCTGAAGTCGTCCGTCTCGCCGTAGGTTTGGCCGGGCTTGATGCCGCCGCCGGCTAGCCAGACGGAGAAGCAGCGTGGGTGGTGATCCCGGCCGTAGTCGGTTTCGGTGAGCGTGCCCTGTGAATAGACGGTGCGGCCGAATTCGCCACCCCACACGACCAGCGTGTCGTCCAGCATGCCGCGCTGTTTTAGGTCCTGCACCAGGGCGGCGGAGGCTTGGTCGGTCTGCCCGCACTGGCCGCGGATCTGTTGCGGTAACGTCGAATGCGCGTCCCAGCCGCGGTGGAAGAGTTGGATGAACCGGACGCCGCGTTCGGCGAGGCGGCGGGCGAGAATGCAGTTGGCGGCGAAGGTGCCGGGTTTGCGAGAATCGGGGCCGTAGAGATCGAAGGTGCTGTCGGGTTCTGTCGAAAGATCGGTCAGCTCCGGCACGCTCGATTGCATGCGGTAGGCCATCTCGTACTGCGCGATGCGGGTTTCGATCTCGGGGTCTTGATACTCGCGGGATTCGATCTGGTTCAGCTTGCCCAGGTCGTCCAAGAACCGGCGGCGCGCGGAGGGGTCGTAACCGGCGGGGTTCGACAGATACAGCACCGGGTCCGCACCGGAGCGGAACTTGACGCCCGCGTGGCTGGTGGGCAAAAAGCCGGAGCCCCACATGCGGTCCGCCAGCGCCTGCGTATTGCCGATGCCTTGGGAGACCATCACGACGAAGGCCGGCAGATCTTTGTTTTCGCTGCCCAGGCCGTAGCTCAACCAGGAGCCGATGGAGGGGCGCCCGGCCAGTTGGAAGCCGGTCTGGAAGAATGTCACCGCGGGGTCGTGATTAATCGCCTCCGTGTGCAGTGACTTGATGATGGCGATGTCGTCGGCGATCTTGGCTTGATGCGGGATCAGGTCCGACATCCACTGGCCGCTCTTGCCGTGTTGGGCGAACGGGAAGATGGTGGGCGCGGTGGGGAACTTGGCCTGAAAGGCCGTCATGCCGGTCAGCCGCTGGCCCATGCGGATCGATTCCGGCAGATCCTCGCCGCGCCGCTTGGCCAGCTGCGGCTTGTAGTCAAACAGATCCAGCTGCGAGGGGCCGCCGTGCTGGAACAGGTAGATCACGCGCTTGGCCTTGGGCTTAAAATGCGGCAGGCCGTCGATGGGTGCTGCGCCCAAGCCATCAAAGGCCGCCCGGCCCAGCATCATCGATGAGAGGTTCAACAGCTTGCGGCGCGTCATCAATTCTTGGTCACCGCCTCATCGAGATTCAGCAGCAAGCTCGCGACAGCCATGTGGGCGGCCAGCTCGCGCGGGTTGACTTTCGCGTCCACCGGAGCCGCGCCTTGCTTTACGTACTCGGCCGCCTTCGCCGCATCGGAAAAATAGTCGCGATGGTAGGCCAGGCTGCTCTTCAAGATCTCCACTTCAGCCGGACGCGGCGCGCGTGACAGGATGCGGCGGAAGCCTTCGTTGAGCCCTTCCTTCAGCATCAAGGCACCCAGATTGCGGGCCGCTTCGAGGAAGGTGACGTCATTCATGAGGTTCAGGGCCTGCAGCGGCGTGTTGGTCTTGTTCTCGCGCACGGTGCAGCTTTCGCGCATGGCCGAATCAAAGTTCAGCATCATGGGCGGCGCGACGGTGCGGCGCCAGAAGGTGTAGAGGCTGCGGCGGTAGAGGTCTTCGCCGGAGCCCGGCTCGTAGTCGCCATCCTGCATGGTGATCTCCTTCCAGAGGCCCGCGGGCTGATAAGGCTTCACCGAAGGCCCGCCGGTTTTGTCCACCAGCAGACTCGCCGCCGCCAGCGCCTGATCCCGGATCATCTCCGCTGGGAGCCGGACGCGGGGGCCGCGCGCGAGCAAGCGATTCTCGGGGTCCAGCTGCGTGAGCTCCGGCGTGGCTTGCGAGGCTTGGCGATAGGTGGCACTCATCACGATCCGCTTTTGCAGCGCCTTCACGTCCCAGCCAGAATCCATAAACTCGAGCGCCAGCCAATCGAGCAGCTCCGGATGCGACGGCCACTCTCCCTGCTGGCCGAAGTCCTCCGTGGTCTTCACCAAGCCCGTGCCGAAGTACATCTGCCAGAACCGGTTCACGGTCACGCGAGCGAGCAACGGATTGCTGCGGGAGGTCATCCAGCGGGCCAAACCCAGACGGTTGTTGGTTTCACCAGCGGGCAGCGGCGGCAGTGCCGACGGAACGCCCGGTTCTACCTTCTCGCCCGGCTTGTCGTACGCGCCGCGGATCAGCAGGAACGTGTCGCGGCGCTGCGGCCGTTCGGCCATCACCATTACCGTGGGGAAGCTCGATTCCAGTTTCTCGCGCTGCCATTCGAGCTTGCCCAGCGCAAGCCACATCTCGCGTACCGGCAGAGGCGCGGCGTTCTCAAAGTAGCTCCAGCGGGCGATGCGTGCGGTGTCACCAACGCCGGCCACGCCCTCAATCTGCGGCACGGTCAAGATGCGGGCCCATGCGCGAGCCTGGTCGATCTCGCCATTGAAGCGCCGCTCCTTGCCCCAGCCCATGCCGATCCGCAGCGGTTGCGGGAACACGGCGTGCGCGTTGGTGAACGGCCGGTAGAGCGTCTCGTTCAGTGTCTTGTGCTTCACCGTCACGCCGTCGACATAGATGTGGATGCCGGAGGCCATCTTGGATCCGTCGTAGGTCACCGTCACCGTCTGCCATGCGCCAGCTTTCAGCACCGGCTCCGTCTCCACGCGCGTCGCATCGTCAGCATAGACGCTGGTCAAGTGCACGTGCACCTTGCCATGGTCGGCATGCAGACCGTAGCCTTTGCCCTTGGGCGAATCCACCATGCGCGTGAGTATCGGGCCGTCGGGCACGCTCTCGGAGTGCACCTTGGCCGACAGCGTGAACCGGTCATCAATGTCCCACTGCCCGGCCATGCCCGCCACGCGAGGCTCCTTGGCGGGGAACTGCTGCTCATAGTCGAGCGCGACGGAGGGCCGGTAATTAGCGGCTGCCACTGGCTGCGCGCGATGCTTCGCCAGCTCCTTCTCGAGCTGCGCCATCTGCGCATTCAGCGCCGCCAGCTGCTTTTCTTGCGCCGCAGTGGGCGCCGGGATGTAGGGGTGGGAGTTGCCGTACTTGATGCCCCGGCCGATCTCCGGGACGTTGTTGAAGAAGGCGTAGAAGCGGTAGAAGTCCTGCTGCGACAGTGGGTCGTACTTGTGGTTGTGGCAACGCGCGCAACCGAGCGTCAGGCCCAGAAACACCGTCGACGTTGTCTCGACCCGATCCACTACATACTCCACTGCGTACTCTTCCGGGATGATGCCGTCTTCGGTGTTGATGCGGTGGTTGCGGTTGAAGCCGGTGGCCAGAATCTGTTCGCGCGTTGCGTTAGGTAGCAGGTCTCCGGCGACCTGCTCGACGGTGAACTGATCAAACGGCTTATTGCGGTTGAAGCTCTCGATCACGTAATCGCGCCAGCGCCACATCGATCGTTCGCCGTCGTACTGGTAGCCATTGGAATCGGCATACCGCGCGGCATCCAGCCACCGCGCCGCCATCCGCTCGCCATAGCGCGGCGAGGAAAGCAAACGGTCGACGGCCTTTTCGTAGGCTTTGGGCGAAGTGTTTTTGAGGAAAGCCGTCAGCTCCGCGGGCGCGGGCGGCAGCCCGGTCAGGTCCAGCGTCAGGCGGCGTAGCAACGTCTCGCGCGAAGCTTCCGGGGCGGGCTTCAGGTTCTGCTTTGAAAGCCGTTCGCGGATGAAGTGATCAATGGGGTCGACGCCCGTGGGCACAGCGGCTTTGCGCGGCGGAATAAAGGACCAGTGGGCCTGCCACGCGGCGCCTTCTGCAATCCAGCGCCGCAGCGTCGCCACTTCGGTAGCCGAGACACTGTGCCCGGTATAGACCGGCGGCATGCGCTTGGCCTTACTGTCAGAGGTGATGCGGCGGATCAGCTCGCTTCGGTCCGGCTGACCGGGGACGATCGCTTTGGCCTTGGCCTCGGCTTCGACATCCAGGCGCAAGGGGATGTTCTTGGTCTTGGCGTCCGGCCCGTGGCACTGGAAACACTTGTCGGAAAGGATGGGCCGGATGTCGCGGTTGAACTCGACCGGCTGCGCGCAGGCCGCCGCCGTTGCCAGCATCATGCCCGCCGCGCCGTGAAAGTTAGTCCACCGTGATTTCGACATACCGCAGTTTCTCGCTCCGCTCCACTTGGAGGATCACCGCATCGCCGGGCTTGGCTGCGCCTAGGGCCGCCTTGATCTCATCGAGGGTCCCCACCGGCTTGCGGTTGACTGCATAAATGATATCGCCCGTTTCGAGCAATCCCGAATTGCGCCCCGCCGCCGCCAAAACGTTCGCCACCAGGATGCCGCGCGCCTGCCGCGTCGAAGGCAGCAGTTCGCGCACCTTGGGGCCGATCTCCAGGCCCATGATGCCGATCTTGTCGATCGTGGCCACTTCGCGGTTCACCAGCGCCGCAAAACGGTCTGGGTCGTTGGGCCGCTCGGCGACGGTCACTGAATGCTTCTGCGTCTCTTTGCCGCGCAACAGCTCCACCGTTACGGCGGACCCCAAGGCCTGCGAATAGAGGTTCACCTGCAGCTGCCGGGCATTCTCCATCGTCCGGCCATTCAGGCTGAGCACGATGTCGCCCACGCGCAGCCCGGCCCGGTCCGCGGGGCCATCGGGCGTCACATCGCCCAGCACAACGCCCGAGCTCCGGGCCAGCCCCAGTGCGTCGGCCATCGTCTCGGTGATCGTCTGCGGCTCAATGCCAATCTCGCCGCGGCGGACCACGCCGTTCTGGATGATCTGATCGGTGACGGACTTGACGATATTGGCCGGCACCGCCAGGCCCACGCCATCGGAGCCGCCCGATTCAGAAATGATCATCGTGTTGACGCCGATCACGTCGCCCTCGACGTCCACCATTGGTCCGCCGGAGTTGCCCGGGTTGATCGATACGTCGGACTGGATGTAGATCATCGGATCATCGGCTTCCAGTTGCCGCGCCACCGCGCTGACAATGCCCATCGACATCGAGTTCTGTAGCCCGAACGGGCTGCCGAAGGCGAGCACGAGTTGCCCTTGCCGGATGCGGTCCGAATCGCCGAGCTTCAAGAACGGCAGGTTCTTCTGGTCGATCTTTAAGACCGCCAGATCGGATTCGCGATCAAGCCCCACCAGCCGGGCCGCGACGCTCCTGCCCTTGGGACGCAGGATGCTGCCGCGCGCCGGACGCGGCTCTGCGGTCGGCAGCACTACGTTGATCCGTGTGGCGCCCTTCACCACGTGGGCATTGGTGACGATGTAGCCATCAGCCGAGAGAATCACGCCGGAGCCAAAGCTCTGCTCGTAGGCCGCGGGCGCACCCCGCTCTTCCGACAGCGGGCTGTAGGCATCGCTCAACACCTGGACCACAGCAGGCGAGATCTTCTCCGACAGGCCGGTGAGGGCGCGGTCAAAACCCCGGAGGTCGAGGCTCTGCGCGCCCAGATGCGCGGTGCCCGGGTGCAATATACCCAGAACGATGCCCGCCGAGATGATGCGCCAACACGCGATCAACAACCCATACCCCTCTTTCCGATTGTCCCGTACTTGCCCCGCGCAATGTCACGGGCGTTGGAGAAGCCGTCCTGGCGGCATCGGAGGCTGGGAATCGCTAAACTAGGGGTTTCCCATGCAAACACAGATCTTGCCCGCAACTCGTTTTTCAGGCCGCGTGCGGCTACCGGGCGACAAATCCATTTCTCACCGTTCGGCGATGCTGTCGGCGATCGCCGAAGGTACCTCCGTTCTGCACAACTTCTCGACCGGCGCGGATTGTCATTCGACGCTGGGCTGTATGGAGGCGCTGGGCGCGGGCGTGGTGAAGAACGGCACTGAGATCACCGTGCATGGCGTGGGGTTGGACGGCTTGCGGCCGGCGGCGGCAGCGCTCGATGCCGGAAACTCCGGGTCTACGATTCGCATGCTGTCGGGCATTCTCGCCGGGCAGCCATTTGCCACCGAGATCTTTGGCGACGAATCGCTCACCCGGCGTCCGATGGCCCGCATCATGGGTCCGTTGACCGAAATGGGCGCCCGCGTGGAAGCGCGCGACGGCAAGTTTCCGCCGTTGACCGTCCACGGCACCCGTCCGCTGAAGCCCATCGATTTCACGCCGCCCGTGGCCAGCGCCCAGGTGAAGACGTGTGTGCTCTTTGCCGGTCTCTATGCCGATGGCGTCACCACGGTGCGCGAGGCGATTGTCACGCGGGACCATGGCGAAATGGCGCTCCGCGAGTTTGGCGCGGAAGTCACCAGCACCGCCGGTGCGATTTCGATTGTCGGACGGCCGCGCTTGATGGGCCGGGAGTTCAATGTGCCGGGCGACCTGTCATCGGCGGCGTTCATGCTGGTGGGGGCGCTGTTGATCCCGGGCTCCAGTGTCACGATTGAGGGCGTGGGCTTGAATCCCACGCGGACCGCACTGCTCGATTACTTGGTGGGGTTGGGCGGTAGCATCAAGATCTTGAAGTATGGCCAAGTGTCGGGCGAACTGGTTGGCGATCTGGAAGTGAAGTACTCGCCGACGCGCGCCGGGCACATCAGTGGAGCGCTGGCGGCGGCTCTGATCGACGAGATCCCCGTGTTGTCGATCCTGGGTGCGGCGGGCGGCGGGCTGACGGTGAGCGATGCCTCCGAACTGCGCATCAAGGAGACCGACCGCATCGCCACCATCGAAGAGAACATGCGGCGCGCCGGTGTCGAGATTGAAACGCGGCCGGACGGCTTCACGGTGCCGGGCGGCCAGAAGTTCCGGGCCTCCACGTTTGACTCGTTTGGTGATCACCGCATCGCCATGGCCTTCAGCGTCGCTTCGTTGATTGCGGACGGCGTCTCGACCATCGAAGAAGCGCAAGCCGCTTCCGTCTCCTTCCCGGAGTTCTACTCGCACCTCGGCCGCCTGTCGCAGGCCGAATGAACGCCCCGGCCGAGCACGCGGCCAATCACCCGTCAGACCTGACGCTGGCGGGCTTGGTCCATGATCTACGGAATGTCTTTGAGACTCTGGGTGAAGCCGCCGATCTGCTGGCAGGCGATGAACGCTGGGCCGCACTGGCGGCGACGATCGAACGTGCCGCGGAGCAGGGCCGCCGCATCACGGAGAGCTTCCGGGAATCGGCGCAGTCGTTTGATTTTGAGCTGATTCTCGACAACGCCATCCAGTCGATCCAAGACTTCCAGCTGACCGGCCAACACGCTGAGCTCCAGTTCCATTGCCACATTGAGCCCGGCATCCGCCTCGCCGGGCGGCCGGGCGCCTGGGAGCGGGTGCTGGTGAATCTCTTCCTCAACGCGGCCTACGCCATGCCCCAGGGCGGCGAGGTGGAAGTGATCGCGTCGCGGTCTCCGGGGGGCATTGAGATTGTGGTCCGTGACAATGGCCCGGGCATTCCGCCGGAGATTCTCGACCAGTTGTTTGTGCCCGGATTTTCGACCCGGCAAGCGCATTCCGGCTTGGGCTTGTCGATCGTCGAATCGATTGTGCGCCAGCATGGCGGCATGGTGCAGGCGGGCAATCGCATTCCCGGACCTGGTGCGGAGTTTGTGCTGCGGGCGCCGGATCTACAGGTGGCGGTACCCAACCAGTTGCACACCCTCCCGGGCGAGGGCTTGCCGGACGCTCGGGTCGACTAGCGCCCGCAGCTCCTGCTCCCGGCTCTCTTTAAGGCGCGTCTTTGCCTGGCGCAGTTCATCGCGCAGATAGCCGGGGTGGCACATAAACTCAGTGGACCCTTCCGGCAGTGCGGCGATCAGCTTCACCAGGTCATCGGCCACAAAGGCGCCCGTGATCTCAAAGCCGGCAAAGTGGTCGGTGGTGCGGCAGCTGTGCTGTGTGAGGACCCGGTGGAACAGTGGACGCAGACCGCCCAGCGTGCTGCTCATCACGCGGCGCGTCCAGGGTACCGGCCGGATGCTGAGGGGGAAATCAAAGGGGCGCCGGACCCAGGGGATGGCAAACTCCTGGCTCAGCCGGGCCACGGCTTTCAAGACCGGCGGCCACAGATGCGTATGCTTGTGCGTATCAAGGTGCCGCGGATGAATCCCGGCGGCGACGATCTTTTCGATCTGCCCGCGCAGCACGCGGTAAGGGTCCATCTGGCCTCGCGTCAAAGCTACCAGCAGATCCGGAACTGAGGCCGGCTGGCCAGGCCCGCCCACCAGCACCAGGTGGCACCCGACATCGAGAGTCGGGTTCGACCGCGCCAGTTCCACCGCATGATCAAATGCGGCCCCGTTGGCCATCAGCGTGGTGGCGGTGAGGATCCCGTCGCGATGGGCGGCGATGATGCCTTCATTGGTATCCCGTGTGAAGCCAAAATCATCGGCGTTGACCACCAGTCGCCGCAAAGCTAATTCTCCGGACCCGCATCAGCCCCATGCGTAAGCTTGGGGCTCTGTCCGGGGCGCGAGCAAACCCCAAGCTGACGCATGGGGCTAGACGAACCAGCATTGGTCACGACGCGAAGAGACTTGCTCAAAGCTAGAACAACCCGAGTTTGATCCGCAGGAACTTCTTGGGGTTGGCCCGGAAGTCCTTCATCAAGCCCTTCATCTCGGCGGTGGTGCCGTTCAGGTTCTCATAGAGCTGCTGGTTCACCAGCAACTGACCCAGCGTGCCCTTGCCCGCATTCAAGTTGTCCACCATCGTGTTCAGCTTTTCGAGCGATGCATTCAGCCGCTGATGCAGGGCTTCGTCCTTCAGCAGCTTGCCCGCGGTGCCTTTGCCGGCATTCAGGTCCGCCACCAGAACACGCATCTCGGAGATCGTCTTGCGGGCCTCGTCGTAGAGGGCCGGGTCCTTCAGCAGCTTGCCCGCGGTGCCCTGGCCGGTCTGCATGCCTTCGGCAATGGAGTCCACCCGAGCCAGCGTCTTGCGGATGTCGGTGTAGAGATCTTCGTCGTAGAGCAGGCGGCCCATGGTGCCCTTGCCACTGTTGATCGCCTTCACCATGCGGTCGGCTTCACCGGCGATCGAATTGACGCGGTTGTAGAGGTCTTCATCCTTCAGCAGGCGGCCGATCGATCCCTTGCCCAGTTCAATCTGGCCGACGATCGCCTCCAGGCGCTTCAGGATCAGTTCGGCGGCGGCCAGCGTTGTCGTGCCTTGCTTGAACAGATCTTCGAGTTCCGTGGTCGAGTCGCTCTTCAGCTCTCCGCCAGCGGGCACGGGGGTGGGGCTACTTCCACGAGCAATGTCGATCAGCCGGGAGCCCAGCAGATTTTCTGAACCGACCGAGATCTTCGAATCGGATGGGATCATCTGGCTGTACCGCTCAAAGATATTCATCTCGATGCGGATCGCGCGGCCGGGCTTGGGGTCGGGCGCGAAGTCGATGTTGCGGACGTTGCCCACCGCCAGGCCGTTCAGCCGCACGGGAGCGCCCTTGGCCACACCCGGTGCCGAATCCATGTAGCTGACGATGACGCGATCGGTGGAGAAAAGGCTCCGGTTGCTGGTCATGTAAAAGACCAGCACCGCCACGATCACCAGCGCGGCCGCCATCATGACGCCGACGCGGATCTGAGCCCACTTGATCTTATTCGGGGATGGCACTGGCTTTGGTAGCGTCTCCTCGCGCGGTGGCTGACGTCCTGGAAATCAAACGGTCAGCGCCTTCCAAATTTTGACACATAGGGATCGGTGGAAGCTTCCAGCTCCGTTTGCGGTCCCACAAAAACGATGCGGCCCGCTTGCATCACCACGAACGTTGTGTGGACGCTGGCCAGGCGCTCACCGGTGGCGGCGATGAGCCGCCCTTGCGCTTCATCGTAATAATAGTTGGCCATCAGGACGCCGTCCTGATAGCGATGGCTGACGATAATACTGGTGGTGCCCTTCAGGTCGCGCTGCTTGGCGATGAAGGCCATGATGTTGTTGGCGGTGATCGGGTCCAGCCCCGCGGTGGGCGAATCATAGATGGCCAGCGGCGGTTGCGTCACCGTGGCGCGGGCAATGCCGACGCGGCGCCGCATGCCGCCGGAGAGCTCGCTGGGCACTTTGTCGAGCGTCTTTTCGAGTTCGACGAACCGCAGAGCTTCCACGACGCGGTCGTGGATCTGCTCCGGGCCGCAATGCCGCACGGGCTGGTTCTCTAGTGGGTAGGCGACGTTTTCTTCGATGGTCATCGAGTCAAACAGCGCGCTCTCCTGGAACAGCATCCCGATCTTGGCCCGCACGGCAAACATCTCGCGCTCACCTTTGGAAGAAATCTCGTCCCCAAAGATCACCACGCGGCCGGAATCTGGCCGGACCAGGCCCATCATCACTTTGCACATCTGCGTTTTGCCACTGCCGGCCTCGCCCAGAAACACCCACGTCTGGCCCGCGTTCACTTGAAAGCTGACCTGATCGAGAGCCACCGTCTCGCCATAGCGCAGCGACACGTTGTCAAAAATGACGACCGGCGCGGAACTGGCGGGGTTGTTCGGCATGTCGCGGTGGCCCGGGCTACATATTCACGAAGATCTGGGTGACAAAGACGTCCAGGATAAAGACCCAGACTGAGGAGACCACCACCGCCTCCGTGGTCGAACGGCCCACGCCTTGCGTGCCGCCCGTGGTGCGGATGCCGTAAAAGCAGCCCACCAGAGAAATGACAAACGAGAACAGAAACGGCTTCAACAAGCCCTGCGCCACGTCGTTCCACACGAGCGCCTGTTGGGCGCTGTTCCAATACTGGGCGGCCGAAATGTTCAGCCGGTACTTGCCGATCAGGAAGCCACCGCAGAGGCCCACGAAGTCCGCAATGATGGTGAGCAAGGGCAGCACAAAGGCCAGCGCCAGCATGCGCGGCGTCACCAGCTTCTGGTTGGGGTCGGTCCCCAGTGCGCGCATCGCGTCAATCTGATCGGTCACCTTCATGGAGCCAATCTCGCTGGCGATGCCCGAGGCATTGCGCCCCGCCACCAGCAGTGCGGTCAGCACCGGGCCCAGCTCGCGCACCAGGACGATGGCGACGAACGTTCCGGTCTGGCTGGAGGCGCCATATTGTGCGACGGCGCGCGACATCTGGAGCGCCATCACGATGCCGCTAAAGGCGCCAATCAAGGACACAATCGGCAAGCTGCCCACCCCGATGACGTCCATTTGCAGCAGGACGTCGTCCCAGTAATGGGGCTTGCGAAAGATGTTCTTTAGCGCCCGGCCGGCCAGGTAAAAGAACTCCTGAAACTCAAGGAAGGATGGCTTCAGTAGGTCGAGCAATGGTTTCCCCGAAAACTCGATGCTACCATTCGGGACGTGAGAGGTCTTACCGACATTGCCGGCATCAAGGTGGGCCATGCATCCGACTTTGATGGCCTGACCGGTTGCACGGTGATTTTGTGCGAGGGCGGCGCGGTGGGCGGCGTGGATATTCGCGGGTCCGCCACCGGGACACAGGAGATGGATGTGCTGTCGCCCCTGCACACCACCCAACGCGTCCACGCCGTGTGTCTGGCGGGCGGCAGCGCGTTTGGGCTCGAAGCGGCGTCGGGCGTGCGGCGGTATCTCGAACAAAAAGGCATCGGCGTTCAGACCCGTGGCGGCCGCGTGCCGCTGGTGCCTTCGGCGATCCTGTACGATCTCGCATTCGGCAAGAAAGGTTCCCGGCCCACGCGCGAGATGGGACTGGCGGCCGCGGCGGCGGCCACGGCTGAGGCAGTCGTCGAAGGCAACATCGGCGCGGGACTGGGCGCCACCGTCGGCAAGCTGTTCGGTATGGAGCGCGCCATGAAGTCTGGCATTGGCTCCGCTACGGTGAACCTCACCGGCCGTTGGGCGGGCGTGACGGTGTCCGCCCTAGCTGCCGTGAATGCCTTTGGCGATGTGCTGGACCCCAAGACCGGGCGCATTCTTGCGGGGGCACGTGAATCCGCCGCCTCCAGCCAGTTCAGCGGCACGGCTGAGGCGCTGCTGCGGGGTGATGGCGCTCCGCCGCCGCTGTCGAACACGACGCTGGTCGTCGTGGCCACCAATGCCCGGTTGTCCAAGGTAGAGGCCACCAAGCTGGCGCAACTGGGGCAACACGGGATGGTCCGCACGATCTCCCCGGTCCACACGGCCTACGATGGCGACCTGGTGATCGCGCTCTCGCTCGGTGATCGCGCCGTGGATGCGAATGCGCTGGGCGTGGCGGCGGCACTGGCCGTGTCGCAGGCGATCGAACGTGGGGTGCGCCTGGCCAAGCCGCTGGGCGGTTTGCCGGGCTTGGGGTAGGGGATCCCGGTGCCGTTTCAGAGCCGCCATGCGTAAGCATGCGGTTTGCCCCATGAAGCAACGGGCTATGGGGCGTCCGGCAGCAGATCCTTTAGCTTTTCGTAGATCGCCTCCAGCGGTAGGTGGCAGCTGATAGACGCGAGATCAAGCGTGTCACCCAACTGGCTGAATTCGCGCAACACCCAACTGTCATCGGCCTGCCGCCGGTAGTGCTCGACGCGGACCGCATCCTGGTGGACCAGGACGTACTCTTGCAAGGACGCGATGGTACGGTAGTGCTGGAACTTGTGGCCGCGGTCAAAGTTGGCTGTCGAAGGCGACAGAATCTCGATCACCAACGTTGGATTGAGCAGCGTATCCAGCCGATCATCTTCAAACTGCGGCTCGCCACACGCCACCACGACATCGGGGTAGACGTACGCCCGCCGCTTCGGCATCCGGACGCGCATGTCGGCGATGAAGGCTTCGCAGGGGCGGCCGGCGAGTTGACTGCCAAGCCCGGCGGCAATCGAAAATGCGAGCAGGCCATGGTTGCGTGACGCACCGCTCATGGCGAACATGTCGCCGTCCCAGTATTCGCTTTTGGTCTCAGCGGCGCGTTCGATGGCCAGATACTCATCGGGGGTTACGCCGAGATGGGGGACTGGTTGAGCGGCCACGCGAACCTCTTTGGCGATTATCGCCCCTGCGGGCCCTGGTGTCGAGCGCGGGTCCCGGATCCGGCCAGCTGTCCGCAAATGGACACCTGGTCCGGCAAACGGACGCTGGGGCAGGCGGGCCGTCTTGTAGAATCAATCGTTTCCACGGCCCCAAAACTGTGTAAGGAGAGCCCATGTTCACCGACCTTCGCTATTCACTGCGGGCGTTGCGGAAGCGCCCGGGCTTTTCGGCGGTTGCGATCCTGATGCTGGCCGTGGGGATCGGCGGCGCGGCGGCCATGTTTTCCTGCATCGACACCTGGATCATCCGGCCTTTTGCCTATCCCGCGCCGGAGCGGCTGGTCGTGCTTCACACGATCGAGCGGCAGAGCGGCCGAGAGATGGGCGTCTCCCTAGGCGATCTCCGCGACTGGACCACCTCCACCCGGGCGTTCTCTTCGCTGACGGCTTGGACATGGCATTCGTTCACACTGGAAGGCGACCAACAGGCGGAGCGGGTGGAAGGCACGCGGGTGTCGGCCAACTTCTTTCCTACCTTGGGCACGCGCATGGAACTGGGGCGCGGCTTCAACGCGGCGGAGGAAGTGCCCGGAGCCGATCACGTGGCCGTGGTCAGCCATGGCTTTTGGCAAGGCCGGTTGGGTGGCCGTGCAGATGTGGTGGGGTCCACGCTGCGGCTGAGTGGGGAGACCTACACGCTGGTGGGCGTCCTGCCCGAGACGTTCCATTTTCCGCTCGCGGGACGGGCCAATCTCTGGGTACCTCTGGCGCCCACTGACCTGCAGTTGATGCGGCGGCAGGACCGGTTCTACAACGTGCTCGGACGGGTGCAGGATGGCGCGGCGCTCCACCAGTCGCAGCAGGAGCTGGACGCCGCGATGCAGGCGCTGGTCGCCCGCTTCCCCAACACCAATGCGGGCCTGAGTGTCCAGCAGATCACGCTGAAGCAGGAACAAGGCAAGCACAACGGGGATTCGATCGTCCTGGCGATCTTTTTGGTCACGCTGGGGTTGCTGCTGGTGGCTTGCACCAATGTCGGCAATCTGCTGCTGGTGCGCGCGTTGGGCCGGCAGCGGCAGGCCGCGGTGCAGATGTCGCTGGGGGCCAGCCGTGGGCGGCTGGTGGGGCAGGCACTGCTGGAAACGCTGGTTCTGTTTGGCCTGGCGGCGGTCCTGGGCAGCGTGCTGGGGCTGTGGCTGGTGGATTGGCTGTGGCGGATGATCCCATTTGAGAACCGGGGATACCTGCCCAACTATGGCGTGATCAGCTTCAGTTGGATGGCTTGGGCGTTCAGCTTTGGGCTGGCGCTGCTGGGTGGCCTGGTCTTTGGCCTGCTGCCGGCGCTGGAAGGGGCGCGGGCGAACCTGGCGCTGGTGCTGAAGGAGTCTGGATCGGCCAGTTCCACGACGCGCGGCGGCCAACGGCTGCGTGGAGCGTTTGCCGTGGCCCAGGTGCTGCTGGCGACGGTCCTGGTGGTGGATGCGGGCGTGATGGTGCTCAGCTTCCGGTCGATGTGGCAGACACCCCCTGGATTTCAGCCCAGCAACGTACTGTCGTTCCAGGTGTCGCTTGATGAGCGGCGCTACACCGATGCCCGGCAGCGCCGCGAGTTCTTTGAGACGCTGGCGGCACGCTTGGGCTCCAACGCCTCAATCAGCCAGTTCATCCCCTTTGAAGACAGCGGGCAGTCGAGCTTCGAACGGCTGGATCGCCCCGTGGTGGGCGCCAACCGCCGGCCCATCGCGCGCTTCAACGCCATCAGCCCCGGCTTCACGGCCACGCTGCACATTCCCCTGCAACGCGGACGGACCTTTACGGACCGCGATACGGCGGACTCGCCGCCGGTGGCCCTGATCAGTGAGACCCTGGCGCGCGAAACCTTCGCGGGCGAGGACCCCATCGGCCATCAGCTCAGGCTGGGCCGCCTGCGTGACCGGGTGGTGGAGATTGTGGGCGTCCTGCCCGACGTGCGCAACTTTACCAATCAGCCGCGGTCTGAGCAGCAGGTCTATGTACCGTTTGCGCAGAGTCCATCCAGCGAAGCCATCCTGGCGCTGCGGACCACCGGCGATCCTTACGACGCAGTCCCGCTGGTCCGGTCCATGGCCGCGGAGTTGGACCGATCGCAACCCCTGTCGAAGGTGAAATCGATGGACGACCGGGTGAATGAGGCTTACGTCCCGTTCCGCCTGACGGCCATCCTGCTGACGGGTTTTGGCAGCTTGGCGCTGGTGCTGGCGGCGTTGGGGGTCTATGCGGTGGTCGCCTTCGCGGTGGCCCAACGGACAAAGGAGTTCGGCATCCGCTCCGCCTTGGGCGCGGATGCTCGCGCGCTGCTGATGCTGGTGCTGCGGCAAGGTGTGCGGATTCTGGTGTGGGGGCTCATTCCCGGGCTCGCCATTGCCGCCGTGGCCGCGAATGCCTTGCGGACCGTCATCGCTGAAGTGCGGCCGATGAACCTGGCACTCTATGGAGCCGCGCTCGCCGTGCTGGGGGCGTCGGTATTGGGTGCCACGCTGATCCCGGCGTGGCGAGCCTCCCGCATTGACCCGCTGCGCGCGCTGCGGTCGGAGTAGTGGTCCGCATGCTGTGTTTGCATGCGTTAGCATCAAGAAATGGTGAGAAGCAGCTCCATTCGTGTCTCTCCGGCTACACGCGAGAGGGTTGGTTTGCTGGCGTCTCGATTGAATCTTTCCAGTCAACAGGAAGTGATTGAGAAGGCGCTGGACCGGCTGGAGGCGGCCACGTTCTGGGATGGGTTCGACGCCGAGGCGGCGGCCTATTTGACGGCCTTTCCACAAGAGTCAGCCGAGCGCAAAGCTTTTGGAGGAACCAGCGCTGATGGCATCGCCAAACCGACCCGCCGCCGGTAAGCATCCCCGGCGTGGGGAGGTTTGGCGGGTGAACTTTTCGCCGTCTGTCGGCCGCGAAACTCGCGACGAGCATCCGGCACTGGTGGTCTCCAGTGACCACCTCAATGCCAGCCCCTTTGGCGTTCTCCAGGTGATCCCGATTTCCAGTTCCAGCGCGCCGTTGCGCATTCATGTGGAAGTGCCCGCGGGCGAAGCAGGGCTCAAGAAACTCAGCCGCATCAAGTGTGACCAGTTGGGCAAAGCGGATCTCGCCCGCTTCCGGCCGGGCGGACGATTGGGCCGGGTGCGGCCCGAAACAATGCAGGCCGTGGAAGCGATCCTGCGCCGCTTGCTTGAACTCTAGTAGCGCCAGCTCTTCAGGTCCGCCCCCGCCGGATGGTTGGCTTCCATGCGCTTCAGCATCTTGTCGACGTACATGGTGTTGTAGCGCAGGCGGGAGATGTAGTTGGGTTGATTCGGGTCGCCGTTCCAGCAGTGCTCGAAGCGGTCACCGTAGGCCACGATGGCGTCGGCGGCCGGGTTGGTGGTCTTCTTCAGAAAATCTTCCATTAGGTAGACGGCGTTGTTGAGGTAGAAGTTGTCCATGTCGCCGCAGTAGAGGTGGATCTTGCCGCGGACCTTGGGGCCTAGTGTGGCCCAGTCGCGCTCCAGGATGTGGCGGAGATCGAAGTGGTCGCGCCAGTACTTGGCCACTTCCGGGTTGATACCGCCGGTGGACTTGTCAAAGATTCGCTGCGGGTAGCCGTCGGGGCCGACGGGCGAATAGACGGCCTCCCAGATGTCGTACTGCTGGCCGCTGCGGCTCTTGGTGCCGAGCACCAGCTCAAACAGGTTCATGTCCTGAACGGTGGCGCTGACGTGACCCAAGTAGTTGCGCCGGCCGGGCCGGGCGACGCGCTTGTGCGGGCCTTCGCTGAAGTAGGCGTTCTTGTCGCCATAGAGATCGATAGTGGTGTAGGCACGGAAATCGATCGGGTCCGGGCACGCCGCAAAGGTGCCGTTGAACTCATCGGGGTAGAGCACCTGCACCGCCAGCGCCTCCCAACCGCCCGTCGAGCCGCCGTAGGTGAAGCGCGCCCAGCCCTGGCCGATGCCCCGGTAGCGCTTCTCGATCTCGGGCAGCAGCTCCTTCATGATGGCGTCGCCATAAGGACCCAGGTTCTGCGAGTTCACCGCGTAGCTGTCGTCGTAGTAGGGGTTGGCGTGCTGGATCTGGACGATGATCATGCGCGGAAAGTTGGGGCCGGTCCACTTCTTGTAGAAGTCGTGCGCTTCCTGCTGCTGGATGCGGTTGTAGCCTTCCAGCTTGAAACGCTCGCTATAGTCGGCCTTCAGATTGGGATCGGGCGGCTCCGTCCGGAAGCCCTCAAAGTCGGCCGGAAAGTGGCCGTGGAAGATCACCACTGGATAACGCGCTTCCGGGTGCTGGTCAAAGCCCTCCGGCAGCAACACGTGTGCGCCCAGATGCATGGGCCGGCCCCAGAACTTGGTCAGCAAGGGGCTCTCGATCTTCAGGTGCTTGATGTACTTCGAGTCTTTCGGTTCAGCGATGGGCGGGATCTCTTCGGTCAGCTCCAGCTTCAGGCGGCCCTTGGCGGTCACCGTCATCTTCACTGGCTTCGAGAAGAGATTGCCTGGCGCGCGGTTCCATTGCTGGCCTTCACCGCGATCCATGGGCAGCTTCACGGTGTGGCCATCGGCGCGGCGGAAGGTCTCATAGTTGTGCAGCAGAGCCTGTACGAAGTATTCGCCGGGCTTCACTTGAGCCAGACTGACCGGCCAGCCCTGCGCCTTGGCATCGACGGTCTGCGCGGTGCCGGGTTTCCAGTTCTCCACGTCCACGCCAAAGATCAGCTGGGTGTTGGGGCCGTCATTTACCTGGAAGCGAGGCTCGGCTTTGGGGTCGGTGGAGAGCATCACCAGCAGTCGTCCATCAAGCGGCTTTTGATGCCGAGCCGCCGGGACCGTGACTGAAAAATCGGCCGCGTAGCAAACGAGAGAAAGCGAACTAAGGAGTACACGCCACATGGGCGCTAGTTTAGCGGGCGAGAGGGTGAGGCGGGGAACTCTGGCTAGAACGAGGCGATGCGAACTGCCTGGCTTGAAATACGGGAGTGGATGGTGGAGATGCTGGTGGCGACCCCGGGCATCAGAGCACCAGCGCCCAGGGCGATCAGCCCGGCGATCAGCGCGTACTCCAATAGATCCTGGCCCAGGCGATTGCCCCGCAGTTGTTTCAGCGGAGCGGTCAGAGCGTGGAAGAAAGAAGCCAACATAGCCACCGTCTTAAAACTGAGAGTATCCTGAATCAACTTTGCTGGTCACATTGAGATGGGCGGACCCTCCAGGATCCGCCCATGCCGTTCTTACGCGTGATGTCTAGCGCTATCGCTTAGGAGCCGGTGGTTGCCGCAGTGGACATCGTAGTCGAGACCTTGCTGAAGATGGTGCTGATGCTGGAAGCCACATTGGGCATAATCGCCCCGGCCGCCACGGCCACAAAGCCGGCCATCAGTGCATATTCAATCAAGTCCTGACCGCGTGTATCCCTCCAGATACGCAGGGCCCAGATTAGGTTCGTCACTTTTTTCATCTTTGTCTCCCCTCCTACAGGAAGTGTCCGATGACTTAAGCGTACGGCCACCTGGCATTGATAGATATTCAGTTGATGCCTTAGTTCGAAGTGGCCTTCACCTGACCCGGGCGCCGCCCACCCTAGTCGGTGGCGGTGGAGTAGCCGTCGTCCTTCAGGCGGACCTGCCGGTGGCCAAACATCGCCAGATTGGCCAAATGCGGCCCGGCCACTGCCTGCGCCGCAATCTCCACTGTACAGTTCGGCTGCGTTCGCGACTTTGTGCAATCTAAAAAGTTCTGAATATGCGATTCGATGGGGACGGGAGCCTTCTCTTCCATCGTCGGGGCGGCATTGGGCTTCCAGGGTTCTTCCCAGACGCGATAGCCATATTCGTCGAGGATCATGGTGGCCTTGTCACCCTGGAAGGTGATCGACCAGCCATTCTGGTAGGCATTGTCGTAGTTGAGCGTCCAGGTGACCATGAACTCCGGGTACTCAAAGATGGCCGAAAAGACGTCCGGATGCTCGGCGCCGGTCATTTTGGCGACATAGCCGTGGGCGACCGCGGAACGCGGCGGTCCGGATTTCATGAACCACTGGACGACGTCCATCAAGTGAGTGCCTTGATCGGTCATGTTGCCGCCCGCGTAGTCCTGGAAGTAGCGCCAGCGGCGGAAGCGCATCGGCTCCAGCGGGCGCTTCTTGGCCGACCCGAGAAAGCGGTCCCAATCGAGCTTGCCCGCGAGCGGCGAGTTGTCCAGCGGCTGGGCAATGTTCCAGTTCCACTGCGGCTTCACCATCGTCACGCGGCCCAGCAGCCCGTCGTCCACCAGCTTCTTCGCCTTGCGGATGGCCTCGGCGCTGCGGCGCTGCATGCCGATCTGCACGATGCGGTTGGAGCTCCGCACGGCCTTGATCATCTGCAAACTCTGTTCCAGCGAATGCGAGAGCGGCTTTTCGAGATAGACATCTTTGCCCGCGCTCAACGCCTCCATCAGCATGGGCGCGTGATGGTGGTCGGGCGAGGCGATGACGACGGCGTCGAGCGACTTGTCTTCCAGCAACCGGCGGTACTCGACATAGGTCTTGGCCTGCGGAGCTTCCTTCAACGCCTCGGCCATGTTCGGTTCGTACACTTCCGCGATGGCGGCGCATTGGGCGCCCAGCTTCTGGAAGTTGCGGTTCAGGTAGCGGCCGCGGCCGCCGGCGGCGATCAGGCCGTAGGTGACGCGGTCATTGGCTCCAAAGGCGGAGCGCGGAATCAGCAGCGGCGCGGCGGCCAGCAGGTGGCGGCGGCTCAGCGGTTGGGTATTCGATGTGCGGCCATTGACAGGATCAAGCGGCATGGCGAATTCTCCTTCGCCGTCACTATAACGCCGAATGTGCCGATGAGCTAGGGGTGAACCCTGCCGTCCCAGCCGTGCGCCCCAGTTGGCTCCGCATGCCGACACACGCGGATCTGCTGTTTCTTGCGATTCTCGCGTGGTGCTTTGCGGCGGGTGAAGGCGGTTGGACGCGCTTGTTGATGGACGGCGACGCCGGGGTACATCTGCGAATCGGTGATTGGGTGCTGGAGAACGGCCGCGTCCCCACGCACGACCTGTTCGGCTTCTCAAAGCCCCACAGTGAGTGGTTGGCCTATGAATGGCTGTCGGGCGTACTCTTCTCGATTGCCCATTCGCTGGCTGGCTTGAAGGGCATGGTGCTGCTGTGCGGCCTCGTCCTGGCGGCGGTGCCGGCCGTGATCGCGCTGCATGCGGCGTGGCGCGGCGCACAAGGCTGGGTGGTGCTGCTGCTGACGCTGGTGGCCACCAACGCACTGAACATCCACTTTCTTGCCCGGCCACACATCTTTACGTTGCTGCTGCTAGGCCTGGTGAGCTGGATCATTGAGGCGGACCGGCGGCAGCATTCCAAACGCCTCTGGTTGATCCTGCCCGTGGTGGCGCTATGGGCGAACCTCCACGGCGGCTTCTTCATCCTGCTGCCTTACTGCTCCGTCCTGACGCTCGAATCGCGGCGCTATGCGTGGCTGGGCTTGGGATCAGCGGCGGCGGCTTTGGCGAACCCCTATGGCTGGAAGTTGCATGCCCACGTGATCGAATACCTGCGCTCCGACTGGGTGATCCGGTTTGTGGACGAATTCAAGAGCCCCAGCTTTCGCGCCGAGCCGATGCTCTGCTTCATGCTGCTGCTGTTTGCCGCCTTGGGCTGCGCGGGCCTCTGGCTGACGCGGAAGCGTTATGTGGATGTACTGCTAGTGCTGATGTTCAGCTATCTGGCCTTGACCAGTGTGCGCCACACCACCATCTTTATGGTGGTGATCATCCCGCTGGTGGCGGAGGAGCTTTCGCGCTGGTTTAAGGCACCGTTGCCCGAATTCGACTTTCGCGTGATGACACCCTGGACCGCGGCGTTCGCGCTGTTCATCGCGGTGGTGCCCGGCATGGCCTGGCCCACGCAATTTCCGGAAGACCTGTTCCCGGTGAAGCTGGTGGACAAACACGCGGCGCACCTCGAACAGTCGCGCACGTTCACCAGTGACCAGTGGGCGGACTATCTGATCTATCGCAACTACTCACCGGGGCCTGATGGGCCGCGGCAGCAGGTCTTTATGGATGCCCGGCACAACTACTTTGGGCCCAAGATCGGCAATGAGTTTATCCACTTGATGAACGGCCTCCCCGACTGGAAGCAGATCATAGAGCGCTACCGGTTCGACACGATGTTGCTGCCGCCCGACACGCCGCTTAGCGCACTTTTGGCCGAGCGGCCAGAGTGGCAAGCTCTCGATCGCGATCCGCGCGCGGTGTTGTGGGTGAAGAAACCGGCAGATCAATCTCCGTCCGCGTCCCTTGCCCCGGCTGGCTCTCCACGCTAAGCCGGTAGGCGTCACCGTAGAGGACGTGGAGCCGCTCGTTGACGTTCGACACGCCCACGCCGCTGCCGAGCAGTTGCGCCAAACGCCCCTCCGTCATGCCCGCGCCATCGTCCTCCACCACCACTCGCAATTGACCATCCACGATGCGCGCGCGAATGACGATGCGCCCGCCCTCGAGCTGGTTGGCGATGCCGTGCTTGATCGAGTTCTCAACAATCGGCTGCAGCAGCATGCTGGGCACAGGATAGTCGAGCACCGCGGCGTCAACGTCCTTGATGAAGCGAAGCTTGTCGCCGAAGCGGACTTGCTCGATCGCGAGATAGTCATCGATGAAGGCGAGCTCTTCGCGTAGTACGGCCATCGGCTCCACTTTGCGCAGTAGACGCCGCAGGATGCTCGATAGCTTGTAGATCACGCCGCGCGCCTGCTCTGGGTTGACGCGGACCAGGGAGGCGATAGAGTTCAGCGTGTTGAACAGGAAGTGCGGGTTGATCTGGTTGGTCAAGGCGGCCAGGCGCGCCTCCACCAGCAGCCGATTCTGGGCATCGAGCATCCGCTCCGTGCGAGCCGATTGCCAGATCTTCAGCGGCACCGCGACACAGGCCAGCACCGTGAGATAGGCAGCCAGCAGCTCCAGCCCTTCGCCCGGCGCCAGCGCCTGCAGTACGCGCCGTCCGAAGATCTGGCTCACCGCCTCATAGATGAACGCCGCAAACAGAATGGAGCCGACAAACAACACCTGGAAGCCGCTCCGCTTCAAGTCCGCGCCTTTGCGGAAGACACGGTAGCCGGCTAGCAGGTCAAAGAACGGCGAGAAGCGCCAGATCTCCTCCGGGTCCGGTGCGACGTCGCGCAGCAGCCCACCCAGCAATCCAAAGCCCGCCAGCATCGGCATCGACATCCATTCCCCATGGAACATCGCGGGGACTGACATCAACACACCGGAGAACAGGCCCGTCCAATATCCGGCGGTGAGCCCCGCGATCAGTGCGCCCGCCAACGCGATGTCCACCGCTTGATAGGCGGGCGTCAGCACACGCAACGCCACGCCAGCGCCGAAGATGGCGCCATAGAACAGGGCCATCTGCGTGCGCTCCACCACCGTGCGTTGCTCACGCAGCAGCATGCGCAAGAAGGGCCCCAAACGCGACAGGACACTGGCCACGGAGGCGGCCACCGCCACCCGGACCAGCAAGACGATCAGTTGTTGTTCAGAGTTCACGTGTCGTGGCGCCCTATACTTGCGCCCTATACTGAAGGTAGCCCCATGAGTTCCTCTTTGCAGATGGCCGCTGAGGCTCGTCTGCCCAGCCGGTTTGGCGAGTTTCGAATTTTCGCTTTTGAACAGCGTGCGGGACAGCAGTTGGATGAAGCCGTTGCGCTCGTTATGGGCGAGCTGCGTCCGGACGACTGCCCGCTCTATCGCATCCATTCCCAGTGCCTCACCGGCGACGTCTTCCACAGCCTCCGCTGCGATTGCCGCGCGCAACTGGAGCAGGCCATGGAGCAGATTGCCGCCGAGGGCAAGGGCCTCATCGTCTACGAAATGAAAGAAGGCCGCGGCATCGGCATCGTCAACAAAGTCCGCGCCTACGCCTTGCAGGACGAGGGTGCCGACACGGTGGAGGCCAATCTGCAGTTGGGCCTGGACGTCGATCTCCGCGACTACCGCCTGCCCGCCGCCATCGCCCAGTGGTTCGGGCTGAAGCAGGTTCGCCTGATGTCCAACAACCCGGAAAAGATCGCGGCCCTGGAATCAGCCGGCATCCGTGTAAAGCGCATCTCCGCCGAGACCGACGCGGGCGATCAGGCGGAGGACTATTTGCGCGTGAAGAAGGAAAAGCTGGGGCACCTGATCGACGGCCTGTGATCATGGCTATGATCAAGCTATGAGCCTGGACGATTACAAGGTAGTGCTCTACCGGAATCAGCCGGACGGTTGGGTAGCCGAAGTTCCGGCCATTCCCGGTTGCTACTCCTTGATGCCGAGTCGTGAAGAGGCCATCGCCGAGCTGGCGGGCGTTTTTCAGATGATCGCGGAAGAGTATCAGGAGCGGTCAGAACCGTTGCCGCTCGTCCACTAGCGGGCTGGACAGCTACTGATGCGTTCCGTCTTCCATTTCCTCTAGCAACTGATGTGGTTTGTTGAAGTTGATTCCCGGATTCAACCCGATCGCGTGGGCCTCGACAGTAAACGTGGGGTCTGATTCCACCGGGTTCGCCAAGGCTATCTGGAGCAATTCGTTTATCGCCTCCCCGAAAGGGCGCTGAGAGTCGTCGGCCCTTGCTTTGACCCGCGCCACCACGTCATCATCCAGCATCAACGTGGTCCTGATACCCATAAAATCAGGGTAGCATCACAGCTATCACGACTCGGCCCGGGCTTGCCAGATCCTCAGTGCAACGAGGCGTCGAGGACCACGCTCCGCACTATCATCGTGCCAGATGAGAGCTGTCGCGCCTGGCTGTCCAGCTTGCCCCTTGTTGAATCGAGTCCATGCGCTGCGGACGCCCTCTGACGGCTGTCTTTCGTATCCCACTGAGGGCAGTTGAACCAGCCCACGACATAGAGTCCATGGCGGCAGTCTTGCTTCAGATAGCGCTTAACCAGTTGGCCTTCCATGTCTGTGAAGACACCCCGATTCCAGCTGCCTTTCACCTCCACAATCACCGACACTCTATCCAAGCCATCATGCCTGAGTTGCGTGCGGATGGCATCAACGCGAATATCCGTTCGTTCTCCAGGAGCACCGCCTGTCCCGCGCCGGATTTCAACTTCCCGGCCAATGATGATACCCCGCTCCGTCAATTCAATTCGGAAGTGGCGTGCAATGTAATCGGAGAGCTCCACTTCTTCCTTTGGTCGATACACCCCTGTCTCAAATTTGTTCCACAGGTCCACCGCGGCGGGCGTATCACCTTGAAGATGAATCTGTAGCCGGTCCAGCGACTCGATGAGCACGTCAAGAAGGTGTTCACCATTGCGAACGAGCCGCCACTGGGCGTCCTTGACCACCTTGAAGATCTCTGAGGCCTGTACAGGCGTCCAAGTCTGGGTCTTCATCCTCTCTTCAGCTTCAAGCAATGAGAACTTGAGGTGACCAGCATCATTTGGCAATTCGGCAACGATGCGGCGAATTTGTTCACACGCTTCCAGCGTCCCCATCCTGGTTAGCTGATTAAGCACACGGCCTCGCCAACCTTGGAGCACATGCTGGCTATTGACTACTCCATTCAACGGTATGTCGTCGTGGGTTGGAACCCGCTGCATCATCCACAGAAAGAGATTGGCGAGTTGCAGCTCCGAAAGATGCGGTGACAAGCCCTCGAGATGTCCGGGCCACCCCGCATGAAGGAAGATTCGCATTCCAAGCTTGGCGTCCGACTGGATCGCCGTCCAGATGAGCTCCCAGTCGCTTGCGCTTCCATACAGAGCCAAATGGCTCGCCGCCACCGGGGATGCATTGCTTGTTGGATCACCTGCAGTGGCGGCAAAAATCTCTTGCGCCAAAGCAACTCCCATAGACGAAGGGCGCCCAGTGAGGCCCGTAAGGATTTGACCAAGCGCCACAGGTGAAACATTGCTGGATCGTGCAATGTCCTTCAAGAGAGCGTCGATTCCCTCATCTATCGCCTCTTCTAGTCGCCGCAGAACATTCATGCCATAAGGGCTCAAGCTCTCAATCACGAGGACTGTTCGGAGCATTGTCCTAAAAGCAGTGGGTGCCTGCTGCAATGCATGAGCCACCAGGGCGCGGTCAGGATCTTCCACTTTGTCGAGTGGAAAGCCGAGAATGCTTGGGGAACACGTCTCCCAAACCCGCTTGGGAAGTTCTTGCAGAATTGCAGGTGCGGACCGCTGCAATAGCCGAAGGGCGCGAAACGCACTAAACACGGAATGCGGGTAGGTCTTATCACGGCTCGAACCATTTAAGATGATCCAGGCCCCGTCGTCCTTAAAGCCGAGAAGGTAGTGACTAGCCGCAAGGAGTATGCGATGCCGCGTGCTCTCATCCGCCGCCACCCACCCCGGAAAATCGGGGATGTCGGGGCTATAGAAGTGTTTATTCGATGGGCCCGTAGGCTCCAGGCTCAAGTAGTGCACCAACCGTGAGAATGCGTCGGGTGCATCAGCCTCACAGCCTTGAAGAGCACCTTCAACCAAGACATGAGGTGGCGGGTCCAACAACGCTATCACTGTTCCGCTCGCGGCTTGAACTATTTCCTCATAGTGCTTCCGAAGTTCTCGAGCCTCCGCCGAGTCCAATTGTACCGGCCCAATAAGCGGAGTCATCTCCTCGTGCAGGAAGCAGTTTGTACCTGCGGCCGTCAAGACGCAATCGAGGGCGGCCACGTCGCGTGGGTCGATGAGAAGCCGTATTAGCCTGGCTCGGCGCTTTGAGCTTTCCGGCTGCAGATCATCAAGCTGGGTTGCCACGAGCCGGGGAATATCAGAGGGCCATGCCAGCCCGGTGTGCCGGATGCTAGACATCGTACCGTCCCCCGTGCCTTCCATGGCAAGGATCGCTTCAATAAGTCGAAGCCTATCCGGCGATGTGCAAAGCTGGCCTGTGATCCGACGCTCATCGCCCAATGGGTCCAGCGGTCGGCCGTGCTGAAGTTGCCTTTGAAAGAAGCGTGCTAACCCGCCGAGCACACCATCAGCGTGAATACGCTCGATCGCCAGAGAGAGAACGTCTCTGACTAGATCCTTGGTGGGTCCAATTCCTGATAGGGACGCGGCGTGAATAAACGCCCATTCAAGCGCCATCGGGAGATCAGCCTGCGAGAGCCCCGGCAGTACTTCTGAGCGAATGAACATGTCATAAGACCCGATATGCGACGGGTTCGACGGCTCAGAAATCGCCACGAACAGCTCAGCTGAGGACAGATACTCCGGCCAACACGCCCGGAGGGCGGAGCCCCGCAGTTCGTGGTTAGCATCGTCACCGAGGACTGGCTGTTCCGCCATCGCCAAGGGCCTCAATTGCGCCCGTGCCGATGCCGATCCGACCTTCTTTAACGCATGGATCGCTTGGACCCGGACATGGTGAAGATCTGTCGGGTCAAGCGCCACGCTAAGCAGGTCCTGCTCCAATTCTGTCAGTTCGTTTGCTTCAGCCATATCGATGGCTACACGCCGGACGATAAGTCCCCTGTCCCCCTGGTCCTTGTCAACAATTAAGGGCCGCAGGTCGACGGCCATTTCCGGGTATCCGAGCTGGGCATACGTACGCCAGCCCCAACCCCAGTCAGTCAACTCCTCTCGTGCGCAAGAATCGAGCAAGCACTTCACGAGCAACTGTCGGTCGGAGGACTTGAAGGTCGCTGCATCACTCTGCAACAACACTTCTGGATCGCTTTTCGCAACGGCTCGAAGCACTTCGACATTCATTCCGGCCAGCCAAGCTACGGTAGGGCGAAGCTGGGGAACCACCTTCCCGGGCACCCCAGGGTGCATCACGACAGCCAGTATCTGTGGAACGGAAAGCCCAGATTGGGCCAAGAATCGAGCCGCCAGAAACTCGCCGTAGGTCTGGTGAGACCACGCAAGCCGATTGGCCCCCCTTGCCGAGAACAGCCCCGTGTTCAGGGTCTCGCGGATCCCTTCGGCCGTGATCCCGTCTGCAACCAGGTCGTCTATCGAGAGATCATCAAAGGCCTTTTCCGCCAGCGAGCCTAGCCAGACGGCGGGCCGGTTGGCCAGAATTGTTGCTGCGGCAACTCGCGCGGCCAGTTCAACGCGCTCGACGGGAAGATGCCCTCCCGTCCTTCCAGCTCCCCGGCGAGTGTTGCTCGTTTCCTCCGCCAACTGGGTGCAGCCGGTCTCATAGAGTTGAGTTCTGCTCGTGGGCCAGTTTCCGAACCGGAATGAATTGATGAGAAACTTGAGCGTGATCGGGCGAATGGCAAGTGGAACGGCATCTTGTTCAACCACCCGCTCCACAAATGCGGCCTCGTCCAGCCCTGCATCCACCGCCTCTGCCACCACGTCCCGCCGCCGCAACGGCGCCAATTCGACCACCCTGACAAGCTCCTCCCCGTATCTCTTCGGAAGCTCTTCATCGAGGAGCCTCGGCCACTCTGCGGTGCGGCAGGAGATCCTCAGAAACAGGCGCTCAATTGGGACGTTCCGAAGGACATCGAGGAGAATATTCGCAATATTCGAAACAAATAGACGGCCCTCGTCGAGCGCGTCCAGGTGAAGGTAAAGAATACTCTGACTATCTCGCCAAGCGGCCCACTGTGGAGAACCGGTTAGTGCGGCCCTGAGCCCCACATCGCTCGAATGAGCAGCTAAATCAATGAAATGAGTTTGGTCCTCGTCGGAAAGTGCTGCGTGGGTGCGCTCACACTCCCCACGGAGCACGGTCGACTTTCCCATGCCCGGCTCGCCCAATAGAACCCAGCAAGGTGTCCCGGCCAGGGATTCAAAACTGCTCGCAGCGGTCTCCGAGCCCGAGTCAACGAGAAATCCCTGATCGGACAAGTCCAGGGAGCCTTCGCGCTCTACCCAGAAGCGTTGCTGAATGCGCGCACTCATGAACTAGCAAGCACTACCGCAGCGTCTTCTTCAGCCACGCAATCATCGGCTGCTTATAGGTAGTCCACGCCGGATTCTTTTCCCAGTTCGACATCCCGTGCGGAGCGCCTTCCATGGGGATTACTTCGCAGGCGACGCCCAAGGACTTCATCTTGTCGCACATCAGCGGCGATTGATTGAACGGAACGCTCTTGTCGAGCGTGCCGTGGATGAACAGGAACGGCGGCATGCCTTTGTGGACGTAGTGGATGGGCGAAGCTTCGCGCAGACGGGCTTCCGTGTCGGGCTGGGGCGTGCTGCGGAACATGCGTTTGGCCATGCCGGTGTAGTCGCCCTGGTCGCGTTCGGCAATCTGCTTCACCAGATCGTGCGGGCCGTAGAAATCGACGACGGCCGCCACCTTCGTGGCGCCTTTGCCGCGGGTCCCGGCCAGCGCCACCAGGTGGCCGCCAGCGGACTCACCGATCAAGGCGACGCGCTTGCGATCGACCTTGTACTGCTTGGCGTGGGCGTCCACCCACCCGATGGCCGTCATGACGTCGTCGTACATGGCCGGATAGGGCGCTTGTGGCGAAAGCCGGTAGTTGATCGAGATCCAGACAAAGCCGGCCTCGCTCAACGGTTTGAACAGCGGCTGGACCCACTCGATCGCCTTGTCGCCCCCCTCCCAGCCGCCACCATGCACGATGATGGCGGTGGGGAAGGGGCCATTGCCTTCGGGGATCGAGATATCCAGCTTCAGGCTCACCTTTGAGCCATCCTTGGCGGAAGCCTGGGCGAACTCAATATCGCGTTGAAGTTCAGCCGCCGACAAGCGAATCGCGAGGCTGGCCGCGAGGATGGCGCAAAGGGTGAGACGCATCGTGTTACTGCTCCGCTCCGCCGCCGCCGAAGCCGCCGGTGTGCGAGGGGCCACGGAAGACGGAGTTCAGGAACATCAGGTTCAGGCCGTCCATGTAGCCGCGATAGTTGGGGTCCGCCGTAAAGCCGATGACATTGCCGCGGCCCTGGCGCTCCAGCACCAGGAAGGGCTTGTAGGCCATCTGCTTGCGGTTCTCTTCCCACATGTAGCCGGAGGCGAGAATCTCGTCCGCACCCTTGAAGTAGGCGGCGTTGATGCCCTTGTCCAGCTTGATGGGCGAGTAGATGGTGCGCCCGGAGACCAGCACGTGCACCGTGTCGGCGACACCAGCGGTGAGCCAGTGCTCCTGGTCCACCTTGGCGCGGACCAGCACGCCCGCCACATCATCCGGAGCTTCGCGATCGGCCTGAATGGCCTTGTTGAAGTCTTCCTCTTTGGCGATGATCTTGCCCGGCACGCCGTCGCTCGCCGGACCGGCCGGAGCGCCCGCTGCCGGAGCACCACCGCCGCGAGCGGCCGGGGCTGCCGCACCTTCACGAGCCAGCGATTCCTGCTGGATGCTCAGCAAGCCGACGCGCGCATCGGTCAAGAAGTTCAGCGCGGAGCCCAGGCCGACGATCGTGCCGCCCGCCTGTACCCACGCCTTCAAGCGCGGCGCCGCGCCCGCCAATGCTCCACCGTACTGCCCTTCCGGCAGCACCAGTACATGGAACTTCGAGAGATCGGCTGCGCCCAGGCGCGAGGTGCGGATCATAGTCACCGGGTAGCCGTACTGGCGCTCAATCAGCCAGCGGGCATGGCCGGCGGAGTTAGCCTGCACGGGCGAATCCCAGGCCATGGCGATCTGGATCTTCTTGACGAGGGTGACGTTGTTGGAGCCGAAGTTGGCGCCGTCTTCCACCCAACCGGTGTTGGTGGCCGTCACTTCGGCGCCCGAAGGCGGCACCAGTTTGGCCATGGTGTCGTGAATGGTCTTCTCGTCGTTCTGCTTCACCTGCACGATCAACGTGCCGGCGCCGAACTTGCGGCCGTTCTGCGTGAAGGCCTTGTCGGTGGAGTGCACCTTGACGTCGGCGCGCAACAGGCCGGCCAGTAGCTTCGCCGACGCAGTGGAGCCCCACGGGATGACGTAGGCCACCACAGCCTTGCCGCCTTCGATCTTGCCGGGCGTCATCTTGCCCGCGGCCACCGGATCAAACTGTCCGGCGGGCACGGAGCCCAGGGCGACGCTCTCAACCCCGTACTGCATCGGCAGGTTCCAGGCCGTGGCGTCGTAGATCTCATCGCGCAGTTTGCGCTTGCGGCGGCGTTCCTGCTCGGCGAGAAAATCCTTTTCCATGTCGACGGTCGCGTCCAGGTAGTTGCGAGCCATGCGCTTCATGGGCTGGGCCATGGAAACGCGGTAGCTGCCTTGCGGGAAGTCCCGGCCACCGGCGGCGAAAGCCTGCTTGGCCTGGTCGATTTCGATGCCTTGCGCGGCCAGCAAATGGGCCAGTTTGTCGACGTTCGAGACATCGCCTTTACGCGACAGCACGTAGGCCTTGGTCTCTTCCTTCTGCCCTTCTTCCACCGCGGTCTTGCGGTAGTTATAGAAATTCTCGAGCAGCTTCAGCCGGTTCTGCGCGGAGGCTTCGGCCGAAGAGATGGAGGCGACGAAGTGCTTCTGGACGCTCTGCGGATACTCCATGATGCTGCCGTCGTTTTTCTGGTAGCGCAGGCCGCGGACGCTGGCGTTTTCATAGGTCATGGCGATGCCGCCGTAGTAGATGGGCCAGCTGGCGCCGTAGCCGGGGTAGAAGGCGTCGAAGACTTCGCGCGTGAAGTAGGAGAAGCCGAACTGGTCAAAGTGCTTGGCATTGTTCTTGCCGAACCAGTCCAGCGATTCGCGCTGGCTCTTGGTGATGTGCGGGTTGTAGGGCACGGCTTCCGGCGCGAAGTAATAGGTGCTTTCGCCGCCCATCTCGTGCAGATCGACGAACACCACCGGGTACCAGTCCAGCAGCATCTTGATGCGCGCGCGGGTCTCGGGTTGCGTCAGGGCGAACCAGTCGCGGTTCATGTCGAAGTTGTAGTGGTTGGAGCGGCCACCGGGCCAGGGCTCGTCATGCTCGGCAGAGATGGCGTTGACGTTCGGCTCCAGGCCTTCGGCCACTTCAAAGTTGTGGACGAAGCGGTTGCGGCCGTCGGGGTTCTGGATGGGGTCGATCAGGACGACCGTGTTGGCCAGGATCTCATCCACCATCTTCGATCCGCGGGCGGCCAGCAGGTGATAGGCGGCCAGCATGGCGGAATCGGTGGTGGAGATCTCATTGCCGTGCACCGAATAGGCCAGCATGATCACGGCCGGCAGGTTGGCCATCAGCCGCTTGGCTTCCGCCTCGGGGGTCTTGCGCGGGTCGGCCAGCTTCTTCATCGTGGCCTGGATCTCGGGCAGGCGCTTCAGGTTTTGATCGTTGCCGATGGTGACGACGATCAGCGGCCGCTTCTCCCAGCTTTCGCCGTAGGTGGAGACTTTGCACTTGGCGGGCACCGCCGCGCAGAGCGCGTTGAAGTACTGGACGGTCTGCGCCGGTGAGGCGATGCGCTCGCCCGGCTCAAAGCCCAGGACTTTCTTGAACGTGGGAATGGCGGGGTCATACTGTGTGCCCGGCCAGAACTCAAACTTGGATTGCGCGGCCAGGGTGGCCACGCCCAATGCGAAGGAGACGAGAAACTTCATCGTCTCCCAGGATAAACGTCACTGCAACTCAGGTGGAAGCAGGAGAGGGATCCGCTCGCGGGTCAAGCAGTTTTCCGAAGGCGACTATGAGGCCGGTGTCCGCGATCGCCTTCACGTGGGCCAAATCCTTCCCGCGTGGACAAGTCCGGCGGTCCGTCCATGCAACCGATCAAGTGCGACCATGGGCGCTCCTGTGCGTCGCGGGCTTTCCGTAGCTCACTCCGCACGATCTCAGCCTTCGATAGGCCAGAGACGCGGGCTGTTTCCGTCAGCCAATCCGCGATCTCCTTTGGCAATCGCAAGCTGATCGTAGTGTCCATACGACACTATGCTATTACGGTCGCGTTGGCTTCAGGCGTACGTTGGCAAGATCAGCCAACTCGCGAACGCTGGGCAGTGTTAGCTTTTGAATGGAGGTCTGGCGAGCAGTATGGATTTCTGGCAGCAGCATGGATGGCTGTTTCTGATCGGGTGCGCCTTTTTCCCGCGCATCACAACACTGTTCTTCTCTGCGGCGTCCTTTGGGTTGTGGTCGATCTTGGGCTGGATTTTTGCGCCGCATTTTCTGGTGGCCTTCCTGGCAACCACTTACTACTGGCACAGCAATCCGGTACTGGTGGTGATTGCCTGGGGGTTCGCGTTTGCGGGTACGGGCGGCGAAGCGAAGGTGGCCGACAACCGGCGGCGGAAGTGGCGCAACTGAAGTGGCGCGGCGCGACTAGGGGCTAACCCGAGGTCCGCTCCGGTCCCCCGAATTGCTTGGCGTGTCAGCCCCATGCGTAAAGCTTGGGGCTTCTTCCTGGACCCCGGAGAAAGCCCCAAGCTTTACGCATGGGGCTGATCGATCCGGTGAACTCACTAGCGGGTTGAGCATTCCGCCAGGCGGCGTTCCAGGTAGCGGCGTTCGGCGGGATTGCGGACCAACGCTAAGGCGGCTTGATAGGCGAGGGCGGCCTCCGGTTGGCGGCCGGCGCGGCGCAGGAGGTCGGCTTTGGCGGCCGGCAGCAGATGATACCCGGAGAGTTCGCCGCGCTGTTCCAGATTCTCGATCCACCGCAGCCCATGCTCAATCCCCAGGGTCATGGCCAGCGCGGCGGCGGCGTTCAGCTCCACCACCGGCGTCGGGGCCCATTGCAAGAGCGCGCCATAGAGCGCCGAGATCTGGGGCCAGTCCGTCTCCGCGGCGGAATGCGCCCGCACGTGAAGCGCCGCGATCGCGGCCTGGATCTGGTAGGGGCCGGGTTGCCGAAGTTGCAGGGCGCCGTCCAGGGCTTCCAGACCGGCGGCAATCTCTGGCGCGTTCCAGCAGGCACGATCCTGCACTTCGAGCGGAATCAGCTCCCCTTCGGAGGAGATCCGGGCGGTGCGCCGGGCGTGGGTGAGCGTCATCAGCGCCAGCAGACCGCCCGCCTCGGCTTCACCGGGCAGCAGTTCCACGGTCAGCCGCGCCAGCCGGATGGCTTCCGCGCAGAGATCAGGCCGCAATAGCGACGGGGCCTCGGTGGAGGCGTAGCCTTCGTTGAAGATCAAATAGATCACCGAAAGCACGGTGGCCACCCGGTCCGGCAAGGCTTCCCGCGCGGGGATCTCGTAGGGGATGCCGGCCTCGCGGATCTTCTTTTTGGCGCGCACCAGGCGTTGCGCGGTGGTGGTGGAGTCCTCCACAAAAGCGCGGGCGATTTCGCGAGTGGTCAAGCCACCCAGGGTGCGCAGGGCCAGTGCCGTGCGGGCTTCCGGTGACAGCGCGGGGTGGCAGCAAGTGAACAACAGACGCAGCCGGTCATCCTCCACGCCGGAGGGGTTCTCGGCCTCGGGCTCAATGGTGGGCGCCTCCGGCTCAGCCTCCAGCGGGACGCTTCGCTGGCGACGAAGCATGTCGAGCGCGGCCCGCCGGGAGACTGTGTTGATCCAGGCCGCCGGCCGTTCCGGCAACCCATTTTGCGCCCAGACAGAGAGCGCGCGGGTGTAGGCCTCCTGCAGAGCATCCTCGGCCCGGTCGAAGTCGCCGGTGAGCCGGATCAGGCTGGCTAGGATGCGCGCACCGTCGCGACGAACCACATCCTCGACGATGCGCGCCAGCAACATGGGTTTCTAGGCGCCCATCCCCAGCGGGCGGACTTCGACGCAGCCGTCCGTCGCTCCGGGGCACTTGGCCGCCCAAGCCAGCGCCTGCTCCAGGTTCTCCACTTCCAGCAGGTAGAAGCCGCCCAGCTGTTCCTTGGTTTCCGCGAACGGGCCGTCCAGGGTCAGCACCTTGCCGTTCTGGATGCGCACCGTGGTGGCGGTGGAGACCGGCTTCAATTCTGAACCGCCCCGGAGAACTCCGGCCTCGGCTAGTTCCTTGCCGAAGGCTGTGTAGCGGGCGTAGACGGCGGCCATTTCCTCTTGCGACAGGTGGGCCATCTCACTTTCACTACCGTAGATGAGGCATGCGTATTTCATGATCGAGTGTCCTTTGAAGTGATTGTAGGTTCCGGAGAAGTCCGGACGCTTCATCGACGCCGGGGAAGCCGGATATCGACAGGGTGGGCGAACTTTTTTGCACGGCGGGGCTGCGGCTCAATTTGCTAGTCTGACTGCCATGGTGAAGATTCTCGCTGCACTGTTTGTTGTGTCCGTGGCCGCTGCTCAACCGAAGGCGATCGACTGGGCCAAAGCCGACGCCGAAACGCTCGAGCACTTCACCAAGATCGTGCAGATCAACTCGGCCGATCCGGGCGGCAGCGAGAAGCCCATGGTGGACTACCTGAAGGCGGTGCTGGACAAGGAAGGCATCGAAACCAAGGTCTACGAGATCGAAAACTTCGCCGACCCCAGCATTCATCGGCCCAACCTGCTGGCCCGCCTGAAGGGCAGCGGCAAGAAGCGGCCGATCCTGCTGATGGGCCACACCGACACGGTGAACATCGACCCCAAGAAGTGGAAGCACGGCCCGTTTTCCGCCCATCGCGAAGATGGCTACATTTACGGACGCGGGACGCTCGACGACAAACCAGATGTCGTGGCCTGCTTGATGACGATGCTGCTGCTGAAGCGGCAGGGCGTCAAGCTCGACCGGGATGTGATCTTCCTGGCCGAATCGGGCGAAGAAGGCGCAACGTCAGTGGGCATCGCCTTCATGGTGAACCAGCACTACGACGCCATCGACGCTGAGTACTGTCTGGCCGAAGGCGGACAGGTGACCCGCATCAACGGCAAGATCCGCAACGTGTCGGTGGAGACCACCGAGAAGCTGCCTTCCGGCGTCCGGCTGGTGGCGACCGGTGTGGCGGGCCACGGGTCTATGCCGCTGCGGTCGAATCCGGTGGCGCATCTGGCCCAAGCCGTGGCACGGGTGGCCGCCTGGCAGCCGCCGATGCGGATGAACGATACGACCCGCACCTACTTTGAGCGCTTGGCCACCGTTGTCGGCCCCGAAGAGCGTGACCGCTTTAACGGCCTGCTGAACCCGGACAAGACGGACGCCATCCAGGAGTACCTGGCGATTAATGATCCGTTCCACAACTCGATGCTGCGCACGTCGATCTCGCCCAACATCATCAAGGCTGGCTACCGGTTTAACGTGATCCCCTCTGAAGCTGAAGCGTCGCTCGACATCCGGGCACTACCGGACGAGGATTTGCCGAAGTTCTACGAGCAGCTGAAGAGCGTGATCAACGATCCGTCGATCAAGATCGTGCGCGAATCGTTCAACTCGCGCCCCCCGGCTGCTCCCTCAAGCCTGTCGAACGAGGCGTTCAAGACGATCGAAACGCTGTCGCAGAAGCACTACCCCGGCGTGCCCGTGCTGCCCACCATGATGACGGGCGCCACCGACATGTCGTTCCTGCGGGCCAAAGGCATGCAGTGCTACGGCCTGGGCCCGATCATGGACGCCGAAGATATCCAGAAGGGTTTTAGCTACCACTCCGATCAAGAGCGGATCGTGGAAGCGGCGCTCTACCGTCACGCGAAGTTCCACTACGAGATCGTGGAGCAGTTGGCGGCGGCGAAGTAGAGGGCTAGTCGGGCCAAGCGGCGCGTGGAATCCCGCTACCCTCGAGAATCGACTTCATCGTTCCAAGCGGAAGGACCTTTCCGCGATGGACCGCAACGATAACTTGGCGCCCCGTGACGGTACTCCGCCATTTCTGGTGGCTACCGGATTGCCCGACCAGCTCGAACCGATGCTGTTTGAGGACCCGGATCACTTGGTCCGCTGTGAGTCGGGGTGTCCCGCGCTCACCCAATCGTGACCTCGGCGAGTTTCGCGTTCTCGGCCAAGTGAAGCTCTGCCGGGGCTAGATAGAGATGGATGGCCTCGGTAATGTTGTCTCGCGCTTCTTGTTCGGTCTCGCCTGCTGACGCACACCCCGGCAGCTCGGGGCAAACGGCGGAGTAGCTATTGGTCACGGGATCGAACTCAAGCACGACACGGAACTTCATGCCCTCATTTTACGCTCTGTGGTCTCGCTCGCCGATTCGCTAGGTCCGTACAAGACCGTGGAATGGTTGGCGACGACACGCGGCTTACGCCGCCACCCGTGCCTCAATCAGGCAAATCGGGCCCGGCGTTGTGAGCGTACGCACCAGTTCGAGCCCCGCTGAAGCGAACAGAACCGAATACTCCGCGGTGGTCCGTTCCTTGCCGCCCGGCGTTACCACCAGCATCTCGACATCCAGGAACTTGGCCGGGTGCGGTTCCGGACTGTGGGGGACCACCATTTCCGCCAGGAAGACGCGGCCGTGTTCCGGGGCATGCTGGGCCAACTGATCGCACATCAGGCGGAGGATCCGGTGGCAGTGCCCGTCGTCCCAGTCGTGAATGATGTGCTTCATGATGTAGGCGTCGCAAGCGGCGGGAACGCGGTCAAACATGCTGCCGGCTTCGACCGTCAGCCGCCCGGCCAGCCCCCGCGTGACCGGCGAGGGCGCTTGCGCCACCACCTCGGGCAGATCGAAAAGAACACCTTGCAAGTTCGGATTCAGCCGGAGGATCTGGGCCAGCAGGGTGCCATGGCCGCCGGCGACATCGGCGATCCGCTGGAAGGCGGAGAAATCGAGCAATGGTTCCAGCAGCGCGCCTTCCATGGCGGAATAGTTCGACATGGCCGCCTGGAAGTTGGCCAGGGACTCGGGATCTTCCGAAATCACCTCGAAGCCATTGCGTCCGTAGGCCTTCTGGACGCCGCTCTCGCCGGTCTTGAGGGCATGGACGATGTTCTCGTAGCCGCGCATGTGCCAGGGGTCGGTCTGAAACACGGCCACGCCACGGACCGAATCCGGCACATCGGAGCGGAGCGTGCGCGAAAGCGGCGTCAGGGTGAAGCGCTGGCCGGAGTGCTCCTGAAAGATGCCCAGGCCGGAGAGCATGCGGAGTATCCGGTACAGGCTCGCCGCATGAGCGTGGGTGGCCTCCGCCAGCGCCTCCGCGGATGCGGGTTCCGTGTCCGACATATGGTCCGCCACGCCCAGCTTGGCGATGGCTGAAATCGCGGTGGTGATGGTCTTGCCCCACAGCAGGTTCATCATCTGGGCGGAGGGTGGAAGGTTGGGCGAATTCATGGATTAAGCCGAGGACCATCATAGTATGCCGCCTGTTCCGCGCCCGGTTCCAGCGGGATTCGCGCTGCGGCTCGGGGCGCTTATCTGCTAGCCTGACTCGCATGATGCGAGCGCTGCTTTTCCTGATTCCCTCTGCCCTCCTGTTTGCCCAAGCACCTCTCGATTGGGCCAAGATCGACGCCGAAACGTTGCAGCACTTTACGGCGCTGGTGAAGATCAACTCGACTGACCCCGGCGGTAGTGAGGAGCCGGTGGTGAAGTACTTGAAGGCCGTGCTCGACAAGGAAGGCATCGAATCGAAAATCTTCCTGCGCGAGAACTTCGGCAACCCCGACATCAAGCGGCCCAACATCGTGGCGCGCATCAAGGGCAACGGCAAGAAGAAGCCGCTGCTGATTGTCGGCCACACCGACACGGTGAACATTGACCCCAAAAAGTGGACTCACCCGCCTTTTTCCGCCCACCGCGAAGGCGGCTACATTTATGGCCGCGGCACCGTGGACGACAAGGACAATCTCACCGCGGCGCTGATGTCGATCATCTTGATCAAGCGGCAAAAGCTGGCGCTCGACCGGGACGTGATCTTTCTCGCCGAGGCCGGTGAAGAAGGCGCGACCTCCGTGGGCATTGCGTATCTGGTGAGCCAGCACTACGACGAGATCGACGCGGAATACTGTCTGGCCGAGGGCGGCAACGTTACCCGGACCGGCGGCCGGTTGCGCAATGTCTCGGTGCAGACGACGGAGAAACTGCCGTCGGGGGTGAAGCTGGTGGCCAATGGCGTGGCCGGGCATGGCTCCATGCCGCTGCGGTCGAACCCGGTGGTCCACATCGCCCAGGCGGTGGCGAAAGTGGCGGCCTGGCAGCCGCCGATGCGCTTGAACGACACGACGCGCGCCTACTTCGAGCGTCTGGCCACCGTCTCGACCCCCGAGGAGCGCGACCGCTACAACGGCCTGCTGAACCCGGACAAAACCGACGCCATCCAGGAGTACCTGGCCGTCAATGAGCCGCGCCACAACTCGATGCTGCGGACGTCGATCTCGCCCAACATCATCCAAGCGGGATATCGACGCAATGTGATTCCGTCGGAGGCGGAAGCGTCGCTCGACATCCGGGCGCTGCCGGACGAGGACCTACCGAAGTTTTACGAGACGCTGAAGAGCATCATCAACGACCCGGCCGTGAAGATCGTGCGCGATATGGGCTCCAACCGGCCGCCCGCCAAGCCCTCGGGTCTCGACAATGAGGCCTTCAAGACCATTGAAGCGGTGGCCAAGAAGCACTACCCCGGCGTGCCGGTGCTGCCGACGATGTCCACCGGCGCCACCGATATGGCGTTTCTGCGCGGCAAGGGGATGCAGTGCTACGGCGTGGGTCCGATGACGGATTCCGAGGACGGCCCCAAGGGCTACGGCGCCCATTCCGACCAGGAGCGGATCCTGGAGTCAGCCCTGTATACGTTTGTGAAGTTCCACTACGAGGTGGTGGAGCAGATGGCCGGGGCGAAGTAAGAAGGCTGGGGCGAGCCGCTCGAATCGATTCATGGCGAGGTTTTCCCAGCCGGGGATTTCACGGTTTCGCAACAGACCGACGCTAAACTAGGGGTATGTATTTAGTTTTACGTATCCTTCTATTAGTCTCGCTTTGCTGGTCCGCATTCGCCCAATCTGAAATGGGCGGCGCAACGCTCACCGGCACGGTGCTGGATGCCCAGGGCGCTAGCGTCTCCGGAGCCAAAGTGACCGTCAACAATCCGGCCACCGGCCTGACGCGTTCGGTCTCCACCAACGAAAGCGGCTTGTTCAACTTTCTCCGCCTGCCCGTCGGCCGTTACGGCCTGAGTGTCGAGCTGCAGGGCTTTAAGACCTTCAAGCGTGACGGCATTCAGTTGGCCGTGGGCGCCGTGGCCGCGATTGATGCGCGCCTCGAAGTGGGCGCCATCACCGAGTCCGTGACGGTGTCGAGCGAGACGCCGGTGGTGGAAACCACGCGCTCCCAGACCTCCACCGTGATCAATGAACGGTCCGTGCGCGACCTGCCGATCAACGGCCGCAACTTTCTCGACTTCACCGTTCTGACGCCCGGCGTCGTGCGGGACCCCCGCGGCGGCGACTTGAGCTTCGGCGGCCTGCGTGGCACCTCGAACAGTCTCATGATCGACGGCGGCGATTCCAACAATCTGTTCTTCGGCCAATCCTCCGGCCGCGCAGGCACGCGCAACCCTTACACGTTCTCGCAGGACGCGGTGGGCGAGTTCCAGGTGAACACCAATAGCTACGCGGCGGAAATCGGCCGGGCGGCCGGTGGCGTGGTGAACGTGATCACCAAAAGCGGCACCAACGATCTGCACGGCGGCGGCTTCTGGTTTTTCCGAGACCGCTACCTGAATGCCAATACGTTCTTCAACAACTCCCGCAGCATCGTCCGCCAGCCGTATCACTTCAATCAATACGGCGGCAATCTGGGCGGGCCCATCCGGAAGAACAAGCTGTTCTTCTTTATGAACTATGACAGCCAGCGCAACACGCTGCCGAATGCGGTTTTCTATCCGCTGGCCGTGCCCACGGATACGCTGTCGCAACAGGCCGCGACGACGCTGGCGCCCTATCTGACGCCGTACGTAGTGGGCTCCGATAACGACATCGGGACGGCCAAGGTCGACTGGAACATCTCCTCCACCCAGACCTTCTACGTCCGCTACAACGTCCACCGGTTCCGGGGCAAGAACTTTGAAAACGGCGGCGCCCAGAGCGCGGCGGAGCACACGGGCAACAGCAACGTCTCCAGCGACAACCTGGCCGTCAGCTACAACAAAGTGATTGGGTCGAACAAGGTGTGGGATTCGCGCTTTGTCTTCCTCAAAGACGACCAGCCGGGCCAGGCAAATTCGGCGGCGCCGGAAGCGATCATCCGCCAAGCCGGGCGCCAGATGATCGCCATCGGCCGGAACAACTTCAGCCCGCGCTACACCAATTCCAAGAAGACGCAGATCATCCAGTCACTCTCCTGGAACCACGGCAACCACGCCTTCAAGTTCGGGGGTGACGTCAATGTGGAGCGGATCGGCAACTTCTTCCCGGGCAATTTCTCGGGCGCCTACACGTTCGACACGCTGGCCGATTTCGCGGCCAAGCGGCCGGCCACCTTCACCCAAGGCTTTAGCGGCGGAGGCACCGGCGCTTTGACGGAACCCAACGCCACCGAATTTGCCCTATTCGCGCAAGACAGCTGGCGGGTGACGCAGAAGCTGACACTGAACTACGGAGTTCGCTACGACGGCTTCAGCTATGCGGCGGGCACGATCAAGAACCCGAACGCCGGCTTGGCGGCCATGAATCTGGACACCACCAAGATCGACAACCAGAAGATGACGCTGGGTGGCCGCTTCGGCTTTGCCTACAAGCCCACGAAGGGTGACTGGCTGGTGATCCGCGGCGGCATCGGCAACTACTTTGCCCGCATCCCGGCGATCCTCACCGGCACCTCGATTTCGCAGAACGGCATCCAGGTGCAGACCTATTCGCTGAGCGGCGCCAATCCGGCGCAGGCTCCGTTGCTGCCGGTCTACCCGGCCATTCTTTCGGCTCCACCGGCCTTGGCCCGCGCTCCGGACATCTACGTGTTTGAGCCCAATTTCCAACAGCCCCATTCCTATCAGTGGAATGTGAACGTCGAAATGCGGGCCGCCAAGGACGTCGCGGTCACGGTGGGCTACCTGGGTGTGCACGGCATGAACTTGACCCGTTCGCGCGATATCAACCTGTTCCCGGAAGAGCAGTTTGCCTCGCGCTTGGCCGACGGCACCGCGGTCAGCTTCGGCCGCCACCCGCTGAACCGTCCGAACACCAGCTTTGGCCGCATCACGATTTACGACAGCGGTGCTAGCTCCATCTATCACGGCATGTTCCTGCAGGTGCAGAAGCGCTATTCGCGCAACTTCCAGGTGCAGGCCTCCTACACGTTCTCGAAGGTGATCGACACCGCACCTGACGCCACCTCAGTGGTGGTGGGCACCGACGACGCCAAGAACGCTCGTGACACCCTAAACCCCAACGCCGAGCGCGGCCTGGGCAATGCGGACGTCAAGAACCGGTTTGTGGTGTCGGCGGTTTGGGACACCAACTACTATCGCGGGTCCAGCCAGCCGGTGAAGTTGCTGGTGAATGGCTGGCAGGTTTCGCTCATCGGCCAGGCGCAGTCCGGGTTGCCGTATTCGGCCACCTCGAATGTCGACTTGAACCGCGATGGCAACTCGCGCAGCGACCGTTCACCCGGCTACGGGCGCAACACTCTGCGGAACTTTGGCATCGGCACGGTGGATTTCCGGTTGTCCAAGGAAATCCCTTTGGCCACGGAGCGGTTGAAGCTGCGCCTGATTGGCGAAGCGTTCAACGCGCTGAACCGGGCCAACTTCACCAGCCCCAACGCCACGCCGCTCACCTATAACGCGACCACCAACATCTTCACGCCCACCACCAATTTCCAGCAGGCCACCAACACTGGTGACCCGCGGATTATGCAGTTGGCGTTGCGGTTGTCGTTTTAAATCGAGATGGACGGCCGTCTTCGTGACGAGCCGCGATTGACCCTTGAAGCGCCCGGCCTCACCCGCCGGGCGTTTCGCTTTTGCGGCCTTTGAATGCTCTGCCGGCGTGCGAGAAAAAGAAGGACTTCACCGCGGGCCCATTTGTTGTTGACAAGGTATGGTACGCTGATAAAGCTGGAAGGGCCTCGCCTGCTTCCCCATCCCCAAACGGAGTACAACCGACCTCGTTCATGAGCTTTACCGTTTTCCTTGGAAATTTACCTGTCTGGGTGACCGCCGACGATATTCAATCGTGGCTCACCGCAGAAAACCTAGTCGCCGACCATATCAAAGTTATCCGCAATCCTGAGACCCAGGAATCCAAGGGGTTTGCTTTTATCGAGGCTCCCAACCAGGAGGAGATGAATTCCATCATCCGCCGGTTTGATCGGGCTCCGCTGGAAGACCGCTTGTTGCGCGCCAATCCGGCCCAACCGCCGAAGGGCAAGACCGGTGCTCCCATGCCGCGTCCGGCTTTCGGTGCGTCCGCGCCCGCCATGGCTGGTGCCGCCGGTGCCCCGCAGGGCATGGGTGGAGCCGCTGGCCTGGCCCAGCGCAACCGCCGCGGTGGCAAGAAGCATCGCAAAGGCCGTCCGGATGGACCGCCCAGCGCTTTCGCCGAAGAGCTCGCCAAGGCTCTCTAAGTACTCTCGATGGATCGGTGTGCGGAGTGTTATACTCCATGCACCTTTCCGGCAGGAGTGAGTTTTGAGTGGACGGTGGTTGATACGCGGCTTGTTTCTCTTGGGGCTTACGGGCCTGGGGTTGAGGCAAGAATTCCCGTTGTGGAATCTGATTCCCTCAATCGGTCTGGCTCTCGTTTTCGTTTTTGCTGAACAAAGGCTCCGCCATCTGCCTCCCGCGAGGTTGATCGGCGGGGCCCTCGGCCTTTTAGGGGGCTTATTGGCGGCGCGCCTGCTGCCGGCGATGCCGCCCAGCCAGGACTGGTTGACCTGGCTGCTGCCGGCGGCCCTGGGCTACGTCGGCCTGATGGCGGGTGCCGATGGCGCCGAAGTGTTGCGCGGGGCCTCGGCCGGCACGGCGGCCATCCCCAAAATCCTCGATACCAGTGTGATCATCGACGGGCGGATTGCGGACATCTGCGAGGCGAAGTTCAT
This sequence comes from Acidobacteriota bacterium, assembly GCA_026394055.1. Taxonomy (GTDB): domain Bacteria; phylum Acidobacteriota; class Terriglobia; order Bryobacterales; family Bryobacteraceae; genus JAPKYZ01. The sequence goes on along the minus strand of JAPKYZ010000023.1, from coordinate 3,718 downwards.
TGAAGGACCTCTGGTGATCCCGCAGTTTGTCCTCCGCGAACTGCAAATGGTGGCCGATTCGGCCGATTCCCTGAAGCGCAACCGCGGCCGCCGTGGCCTGGACATTTTGCAGCGCCTGCAGAAGATGCCGGACCTGGGCGTGCAGGTCACCGATCAGGATTTTCCGCAAGTGCGGGACGTCGACATGAAGCTGATCGAGCTCGCGCGGCTGCTCGGCGGCAAAGTGGTCACCAACGACTTCAATCTGAACAAAGTGGCCCAGGTCCGTGGCGTCGCCGTGTTGAACATTAATGAGCTGGCCAACGCCGTGCGTCCCGTGGTGCTGCCCGGCGAGATGATGCGGGTCTTCATCTTGAAAGAGGGCAAGGAGCATAACCAGGGCGTCGCCTATCTGGACGACGGCACCATGGTGGTGGTGGACAACGCCCGCCGCCAGATCTCCAAAACCATCGACGTCACGGTGACGAGCGTGCTGCAGACCACCGCCGGCAAGATGATTTTCGGCAAGTACGACGAACGCCAGCACGCCGTCTATGAGCCCAAAGCCGCGGAACGGGCCGCCCCGGGGGCTTAATGCCCTGTCTCCGAGCTCCAGGACAAATGTCCTGAGCCATACTCCCGCGAAGCCGCAAAGCCGCAAAGGGGATTTCTTGGCGGCTTGGTGCCTTGGCGTGAATCTTGAAATGCACTGAACGGAGATAGGGCATTAGCCTCTATTCGCACGTCTGTCACCCGCGCCTCCCCGGCCGGGCGCTACAATGGGAGACCCAAAGGCAGACCGCCGACCATGAAAGTTTCCGTCATCCTACCGGCCGCCGGGCTGGGTACCCGTATGAAGACCCCGGAGAAGGCGGGCACCAGCCGCAAGCAGTTTATGCTGCTGGAAGGCGTACCCGTTCTCATCCACACCCTCCGCAAGTTTGCGGCCTCCCCGCGCGTCACCGAGATTGTGGTGGCCCTGCGCCCGGAAGACATGGAGTGGTTCGCGGACTTGATGGCGAAGGAAACTTTCTCGACGCCGGTCCGCCTGGTGGAAGGTGGCGATTCGCGGCAGCATTCGGTAGAAAATGCGCTGGCGACCTTGAGCGCTGACACGGCTCTGGTGGCGGTGCATGACGCGGTGCGGCCGTTTATCGAACCGGCCTTGATCGACAAAGCGATCGACGCGGCGGCGGAATGCGGAGCGGCGATTGTCGGCATTGTGCCCGTCGATACAGTGAAGCAGGTGCATCTGAACAAGATCCGCACCACCATCTCCCGGGAGCGTTTGGTGCTGGCGCAGACCCCGCAGATCTTCCGGCTCGATCTGCTGAAGCGCGCCTACGACCGCGCGCGTGCCGACGAATTCACCGGCACCGACGAATCGAGCCTGGTGGAGCGTCTGGAAGAAGTGGAAGTCACGGTGGTGCCGGGTAGCGACCGCAACATCAAGATCACCAAACCAACCGACATGGATCTAGCCAAACTGCTGCTGTCGCAGGAGACGGCAAGCCACTAATGGCGCTCGAGTACCGCAGCGGCCTCGGCTGGGACAACCACCGTACGGCCACCGGCCGGCCGATGATCATTGGCGGCGTCACCATTGAATCCGAGTTCGGTCTTGATGGCCACTCCGACGCGGACATCCTGCTGCATGCGCTGACCGATGCGGTGTTGGGTGCCGCCGCGTTGGGCGACATCGGCATGCACTTCCCGGACACGGACCCGCGCTGGAAGGGTGCGGCCAGCACCCGGTTCCTGGAGCACGCGCGGCAGTTGGCGGAGGCATTGGGCTTTACGCTAGTGAACGCCGATTGCACGGTGATTCTGGAGCGGCCCAAGTTGAAAGACTACCGCGCGCGCATTCGCGAATCGGTGGCGCAGATTCTGGGATTGCCGCTGGACCGGGTGAACGTCAAGTTCAAGACCTCGGAAAAGGTGGGTCCCGTGGGCGAGGGCCGGTCGGCGGAGGCGCAGGCGATCATCACGTTGTCCCGCGAGCTTCCCGGCTGAGGCAGAGCGGGATTTCACCGGGCACGCAATCCGGGTACCATGTCGGTATGCGGGTACTGTGTGGACTTGGGCTCTTGATCGCGGCCGGTGGCGCTGCCTTCGCCCAACCCACCTATTCGCGCGAGATCTCCCGCATCTTCCAGGCCAAGTGCATCCAGTGCCACCGGCCCGGCGATATCGCTCCGTTCGCGCTCACCAGTTTTGAACTCGCTTCCACTTGGGCGCCCGATATCAAGCGGGTGCTCAACGACGGCCTGATGCCGCACTGGAAGCCGGTGGAGGGGCATGGCAAGTTTCTCGATTCCTTTGCGCTGACGGCGGACGAGAAGCAGCAGATTCTCGACTGGGTGGAAGCGGGCGCGCCGCAAGGCGATGAGGCGGACTTGCCGCCGGCGGTCGAGAACAAAGCGGCTTGGCCCTTGGGCGATCCGGACAAGATTCTCGAAATGCCGGCCTCGTTCACGCCTCCGCGCGGGCGGGACCTCTACCGCTGCTTCGTGCTCGATCCGAAGCTGGAGGACGACAAGTTCATCGCCGCCGTCGACTACCTGCCGGGCAATCGCAAAAGCGTACACCACATCATTCTGTATCTCGATGAGAGCGGCGAAGCGGAGAAGAAGGATGGCGCCGACGGATCACCTGGCTACAACTGCTACGGCGGACCCGGCGTGTCGCTGGTGGGTGGCAGTGGGGCGCAGAATTCACTGAACAGCCTGCTGGGCTTCAACTATGCGCTGGGTGGTTGGGCGCCGGGAAGCCGGACGCGGCTGCTGCCGGAAAACATCGGCCTGAAGCTCTCCCGCCGCGCCAAAATCATCATGCAGATCCACTACTACACGGCCGTGTCCACCGACCCGGACCAGACGCGGATCGGGCTCTACTACTCCAAGAAGCCGGTGGAGAAGTCGCTCTACTTTTTGCCCATGGTGCAGACGCGGCTGACTATTCCCGCGGGCGACCCCAACTATCAGGCCAACTTCGACTTCACCGTGCCCATTCTGCTGGACGCCCAGGCGATCAACGTGTTTCCGCACATGCACCTGCTGGGCCGCGACATTCGGGCTTGGGTGGAGCTGCCCTCCGGTGGCGATCCGCAGCCGCTGATCTGGATCAACAATTGGGATTTCAACTGGCAGGGCGCCTACACCTACGAAAAGCCGGTGGAGCTGCCGGCGTTCTCCCGTATTAAGATGACCTGCAAGTACGACAACTCCGACCAAAATCCGCGCAACCCGTCGAGTCCCCCCAAGGTGGTCCGCTGGGGCGAAGGGACGGAGGATGAGATGTGCGTGGCGTTTCTGGGCGTCACCTTTAAGAACGAGAATCTGCTGAACCTGATCCTGCGCTAGTGCTCCGTGCGCGGTGCCGGGCATCCCGGCGGGATCGGGGCGCCAAATTTGCGCGCTTGGCCGAGTCATGCTATTCTCATACTTTGTGGCCACCCGGTGGACGTGTGCGCCCTGACAACCTCAAGGACATTTATGTACGCTGTAGTCGAAAATGGTGGCAAGCAATACCGCGTTCAGCCGGGCCAGGTGGTACGGTTGGAAAAGCTGGCGGGTGACCCTGGTACGCAGGTGGAACTGGGCCGGGTGCTCGCGGTGGAAAAAGATGGCTCACTGCTGACTGGTTCAGACGTGGCCGGCGCCAAGGTGACCGGTACGATCGAACTGCAGGATCGCGGTGCCAAGACCCTGGTGTTCAAATTCAAGCGCAAAAAGCAGTA
>JAPKYZ010000031.1 GCA_026394055.1 Acidobacteriota bacterium | reverse complement strand
CATTTCAACCCTCCTGGGGTGAACAATGCCCCACCGCGGAGCGCCCTACTTGCCTTCGCCCGATGACCGCGCCGCACATCCCGAGGCCAGCTGGAGTGCGGCCGTGTCCGGGTGGACGGAACAAGGGCGCTTAGCGGCGCGCTCTTAGTATTTACTCTATCTCCACTTCTACTTTAGTCCCTTGCTCTTACTAAATCAAGAAACAGGATCGATAACCTTATGGTGGAGATTCGCCCCCGTTCGGACAGAGCGCGGCGAACAATGGAGCCTCCGTAGCTGACAGGTGACGCGTGATTCGCCCCACGTGCGTGAAATGGCGCACGCCATGCAGGCGGCATTACCGCTGCGCAATATATACTTTAGAACTAGCGAGACAGCGTGGCCTGAAGTTAGCAACCGGGTCTAGCCGGGGACTGGCGGAGCTAGCAGGCTGCGGAAAAAAGCCGGAAACCGCTTGCTGACGCGCGCGGCTCAGAAACATCGCCTGTTTATTTGCAATAGCTTACTGAGCCACGACCGTGAGGGAGTGGTCCTGCAAAACCCTTTTTCCGCAGCCTGCTAGGCCGCCTTCAGCGGATTCCGCAACACACCAATGCCTTCGATCTCCACTTCGCACACGTCGCCAGGAGCCATCTTGGCGGTAGTACCCGGGGTACCCGTGTAAATTACGTCGCCTTGCTCCAGCGTGACGTACTTCGAGATGAAGCTGATGCAGGTGGCGCAATCAAACAGTAAGTCCTTCGTCGACTGCTGCTGCACCACTTTGCCGTTCAGCCGCGTCGTGAGCATCAGGTTACCGGGGTCGAGGCCTTTCACAATCCAAGGACCCAGCGGACCGAACGTGTCCGCGCCCTTGGCCCGCCACCACTGCATGTCCTTGTCCTTGCCGCCCTGCCAATCCCGCTCACTGACGTCATTGCCGCAGGTGACGCCAAAGATGGCGGCGGCGGCTTCGGCCTTGGAGGCGTTCCTCAGCTTTTTGCCCATGACGAGCACGAGTTCGCCCTCGTAGTGCAGGTTCTTCGAATCACTGGGCACGATAATCGGGTCACCGGGGTGCTGCAAGCAGGTATTGGGTTTGAAGAACATCTCGGGCTTCGGCGGAGCGTTTTCACCCGCGTGGCTCTTGTAGTTGCGGCCCACGGCGACGATCTTGGGCGGGGCAATCGGGTAGAGCAACTTCACTGAGCTGAGCGGCACGCTGGTCTTGGCCGTGGCCAGCACCGGCTTAAAGATATCGGTGCCCACGATGGGCGTCACTTGATCGCCATTCAGCAGGCCATAGGAGACCTTGCCGCCACGCTCAAAGCGCACGATCTTTTCGATCTTGTTCGTCTGGGCAGTCACCTGCGCGGCCAAGCCGGCAGACGCCACGGAAGCAGCCATCAGTTCACGTCGAGTCATGATTTTCTTGGGTTGATCGTACTACACCCCAGGTGCCTCTGCCTCTCCGCCCCAGTGCGCTGCGTCAGAATTCTGGCGGTTGCGTGGTGGCGCAGGCCTTCAGCCTGCAGGCGGAATTTATTCCGCCCCAGTGCAAGAGGAAGAGACAAAGGGCTTGCTATCAGGCGTTTGCGTGAACCCGGCGGGACTAAAGTCCCGCTGCAGGCTGACAGCCTGCGCCACCTGATACCAGCACACCCGGCAGGTTACAGCGCAGTTCCGGTGATGCCGATCTTTACCCGCAGGAAGTTGGTGCGGCGGTCCGGCGGGAGTGCGAGCTGAGCCTGGATTCGCTCTTTCAGCGCCCGTTCACTCTCTTCGAGCAACGCCTGCCTACGCTGGGCGGCGGTGATTCTCTTTTGGGGCGAGAGTGGCTTCGATTTCATGGAGTACGGCCAAGTCTTCCGGCTGTGTAGAGATCGCGCGGCTATCGGCTAAAGCGCACTGCCCACCAGTCCGGTCTTGCGGCGCAGAAACAAGGTCCGGCGGTCGGGCGGAGTATCCAGCCACCGGTTGATGGTGGCGATAAACTCCAGGTCACTCGCTTGGCGCAGGGCGGCCAACTGCTCTTTTCGTCCGATTCGCTTTTTGTTGGGCAGCTTCTTTGAGGACATACATCACAGCCAAATCACGAGGCCGTCCGGCAGCCTCCTTACTCTTAATAATATCCTCCAGCGAGGCCACCAGTAGTGAGGCACCATCGAAATCAAACCGGCTGGAGCGGGCCCGCAACCCTTCGAAAGACCGCACGCCATCGGCCCGGACCATGAAATCAACTTGCAGCAAGTCGGATTCGCGCGATAGACGGTAGAGCCCCGAGATCGGGTAGAACGGGCGGAAGATGGTGGCGTCGAGCGCCTTGGCGATCTTTTTCAGCTTGTTGACGTTCACCCGCGTGGGCCGGAACATGAAGTCCACATCCACCGTGGTGACCGGCGCACCCTGCAGCGCCGCCCCCGCATTGCCTAACATCACGGCTTCCAGACCGTTTTCCTGAAACAGCTGGGCGAGCAAGCTGAGTATGTCCCGGGCATCCGGCATCACTTCACCTGCGCGAGCTCCAGCACTTCATTCAACGAGCCTTGCCGGTAGCCTTCCAAATCAACCGTGACGTACTTGAAGCCGAGCGGCTTAAAGATCGCCACAAACTGCGCCGCGAGTTCCGGGTTGAGCGCGCGGGCCAGTTCCTGCTTGCCGAACTCCAGGCGCACGATCTCGCCATGGAAGCGGACACGGAAGACGCGGAAGCCCAGGGCCTTGATCTCTTCTTCGCCCACCTCGATGGTCTTGATGCGCTCCGGCGTCACTTCCGTGCCGTAGGGGATGCGGCTGGACAGACACGCCGCGGCGGGGCGGTCCCAGACGGAGAGGCCCGCCCGCTTCGACAGCTCCCGGATCTCCACCTTGCGTAGCCCGGCTTCCACCAGCGGCGCTTTCACTTCGTGCAGCTTCGCGGCGTGCTGGCCCGGGCGGTAGTCGCCCAGATCGTCCACGTTGACGCCGTAGATAATGTGCGGGATACCGCGCTCCTCACCCACTTTTTCGAGCACGCGGAACAGTTCGTCCTTGCAGTGGAAGCAGCGGTCCGGGTTGTTGGCGACGTAGGCCGGGTTTTCGAACTCAAACGTCGGCACCATCTCGTGCCGGAAGCCGACCTCGATGGCGAAGTCGATGGCGTCGCGCTTGTGTGATTCCGGGATGGAGGCCGAATCGGCGGTGATGGCCACCGAATCGGCGCCGAGCGCCTTTTCCGCCGCCCATGCCAGATACGCCGAATCCGTGCCGCCGGAATACGCCACAATCACGCGGCCCAAGCCACGCAGCACGTCAAACAACTTCTGTTCCTTCGCCTCAAGAACGGCCGGATCAAGCTGCGGGGCCGGTCCCAGGGTGACTAAACTCGCCATCACTCCAGCCTACACCGGAGTGAGCACGGACCGCGCCGGTCACATCCCAAAGGGTCTGGCGTTGGTCCCGGCTGCCGGGGGAAAGCCGTGCGCGGGAGGATGGCAACGCCGCGCCGGAAGGCTTCAAGCGGCTTTGGGGGCGCGCAGCTTGTGCCGCAGCTTCCGGACCCAATCGCGCACCGCCTGTTTGAGGTTCTGGCGGCGCGCCAAGACGGAGAACTGCATGCGTTGCCCGGTTGAAAGCGAGCGCTTGTACTGGCTGTCGCCCGCCAGAAAGTCATACTCCACCAGGCCCTGCTGGCGGCAGTAATCGGCAGCTAGAGTATGGGCCACCAGGCCGGGTTTGATCCGGTTGTCCGCCTCGTAAGCCAGGCCGCTCTGGTAGAACAGGGCGCGGCCCTGGTAGAGGAAATTGTAGAGCACCGCCACTACCTGATCGCCGCAGGTGACGCGCAGTAGTTGTACGCCGTGTGTGTCGAAGGTGCGCTCGATCAGGCGGCGGTGGAAGGCGGTGAATTTGGCGGAAGCGAAAGCACCCGGCTCGCCGCGCCCGGCCCAAGTGGCCTGATGGAGGGCTGCCAGTTGATCAAGGTAACCGAGTGCCTGCTCGACGGTGCCCGCCGCCGAGACCGACAGCGGGGCCTGGGCTTGGTAGAGCCGGGTGCTGCGGCGGATCTGGTCCCGCGTGTTGCGCGAGAGTTGCTGGAGGTAGCCGTCGATCGAATCGATGCCGCGGAGATCGACAAAGTAGTCCTGCTCGTCCTTGACCTCGATCACGACGTTGCCCAGATCCGCTTGCCGCAGGGCGGCGGTGGAATCCGCCTCGCGCAGACAGCGGGCCGCCAGCTGGTCCCAAGGGCCGCCCTTAAGATGGGCCGCAAAGGCCTCCGCGACGGCTCGTTCCATGCCGGGGCGGCAAAGCAAACCCGAATACTCGCTCACCACCTCGTCGTCCACATTTTCCCCGGCCGCGCCCAGATGCCAAGTGGCGATACCCAACCCCATCGGTCCACTGGGCCGGGCCACCAGCAGGGCGGCCCCCGCAGCCTCCCCCGCCGGGCCGTCAAACGTCAAGATCGCGGGCTGAAGCGAAGGACCGAAAATCTCCAGCCAGCACTCGATCCAAGGGGCCGTCAGAAAGTAGCTACCGGCCGTATCGGCCTCTGCCAGCGACTGCCAGAGACTGGCCAGCCGCGGCCACTCGGTCCAGCTGTGGGTGCGCACGGCCACCCGATCAACCGGCACTCACACCGCCGAACTGCGACTTCTCCGGCTGGAGACCCATCGCGAAAATAGCCTTGCGAAGGCGGAACTGGTCCACGTGCATGTGGTCGACGGCCAGCCGCTGGACGCTATAGGGCCGGATTTTCTCCGGCAAGTTGGCCCCGCCCACGTAGGAGAACGCGGTACGGTATCCAGTCTGCTGGAGGCATTCCACCGAAACCTGGTTAAAGCAACTCGCCACTCCCACCGGGTAGGCCATGGAGTCAACCTGCAATCCAAGTTCCTGATGGATGATGCGTTTGGACTCCAGACACTCCCACATCTGTTGCTCCCGCGTCTGTTTGGCTAGCAGTTCGTGGCTGTGAGTGTGGGAGCCGATGTCCATGCCAGACTTCACCATGTGGCGCGCCTCGTCCCAGGTCATAAACTGACGCTCCTCGACGGTCTCGCGATGTTCAACCCCGGTGGCGTTGGCGACATCCGCCCAGAACCGCGCCGGATCTTCCATCGCCTCAGACTTGTAGACCCCGATTAAAGAGCGGATGACGCGGCGCTGATTGCCGGGCAGGTAAAACGTGAGGCGCTCTGGATACTGCAGGTGGATGACTTCCCGGGTCGATCGCAGCACCAAGTCGGCCAGTTGATCCCACCAGGGAATGCGGTTGGTACCGATGAACGACGTGGGCAGAAAGAACACCGCCGAGGCCCCGTGAGCCTTCAGCACCGGCAGCGCGAGATCGTGATTGTCGCGGTAGCCGTCGTCAAAGCTGAGCAGCACGTGCCGGTGGCGCAAACGCGACGGGTGCAGGATCAGTTCCGTGGCCTCAGCCAGCGAAACCACATGGTAGAGCCGCTGGAGCAGTTGCACTTGTTCTGAAAACGCTTCGGCCGTGGCCTCATACAACGCCGAGTCGTACTTGGCCGTTGCCCGGTCGCCGATGCGATGGTAGGCCAGCACCAGAAGGCATTGCTTCTTGCTGGCAAACTCCAGCGCCCGGGTGATCCCCAGCCCCGTCAAAAGGCGCGCCAGCCGATCTCTCTTGGAGACGACCATTGTCGTTTGGTTTCCCACTGGAATAACTTCCCCAAAACACGCTAGCACAGCCTCAGCCTCATCGGCCCGCGCCGCAGTCCCTAGTACTGATGGGCCGGCTCTTCATTTCGCAGAACACCTGTGGGCTTCGATAGGATGTTAGGCTGCCATATGGACGCTATTGAGTGCCGGGGCACCCGGCGGACGGGCGATTTTCCGGATCTATGTCACTAAAAAAGGCCCTGCGGGGCATTCTCAACCCACTCAGAAAGGCCCTGGGGCGTCTGGTGATTTTACCCGAGCCCGAAGATGGCAACTTTGTGGGCGAGCATGGCTGCGTGCACACCGGTGCCTCCTTCATCACCTGGAATCAGGTGGAGGGCGACTACCTGGAGTTTGGGGTGTATGAAGGGGCCTCATTCGCGCGGGCCTATCAGGCCATTCAAGGCAACCGGCGGCGCCACGTTCAGGTGACCACCAACGTGACGCCGGAATACGCGCGCTGGCGGGACTCGAAACCGCGCTTCTTTGCCTTCGATTCCTTTGAGGGCTTGCCGGAAAGCGACGACAAGCAGGTGGATTACGGCACGGGAGCCTACCAATGTAGCGAAGAAGGGTTCCGGTCCAACATCCAGCGCCAGGGGGTGAACTTGGCCGACGTGGTCACGGTGCGGGGATTTTACGACCGGTCGCTGACGCCGCAGGTGAAGGCTCAACACGGCCTGCGCCGTGTGGCGATGGCCATGATCGATTGTGACTTGTATGAATCCACCGTCCCCGTGCTGAACTTTTTGACCGACATCGTGGGACAGGGAACGGTGCTGATCTTTCACGATTGGTTCCGCTTTCAGGGCAGTCCCGACCATGGTGAGCAGCGGGCGTGCCGCGAATGGCTGGCGGCCAACCCGCACCTGGAACTGATTGAGTACTGGCGCGAAGGCCCTCAGGCGGTGAGCTTTTTGGTAAACATCCGGGCTTCGGCGCCGCCCGATCGCCACATATCGAAGTAAGCGCGCTGCCGGTGGAGACGCCAGCGCCAACTGGTATCGGTGGAAAAACTGCGCTGGTACTCGGCTCCGGCGAGAGACTTACGGTCGGAGGCCACTTTCCGAGGATCCTGGTGCCACTGCGCGGTTTTGGCCGCCGACATGCCGGGCGTGGAGAGCCACTCTGGTATCCGTTCGCACAGGACCAAGCAATCGGTGAGGACCTTGGTCAAGCCGCTGCCCGTGGTGGGGCAGACATTTTGGCCGGAATCCGCTGCAGGGATCAGGCCCGGACGCGGCGCCCCGATGTACCGGTAAAGGTCGATCCGGGCTGATTCGAGCTTGCCCGGAATCTCGAAGTCGCCGATCAGCCGCGGCAACTGCGGCATCATCTCCAGCAGTTTCGCCTTGGGCTGCTTCAGGAAGGCGCGCGACCAGTCATCCAGCATCGGCCGGAATGAGAAGAGATTGGCCCGCATCACGGCCGGAAAACGGAACAGCGTCAAGTACCCCAACTGGGAATCGGCACTGTCCGGATAGTAAGTGATCGAATCGAAGTCGAAGGGCCGGTTGGGGGCCGGGGCGATATCGAAGCCGAAGGCCACCGAGTGGCCTTTGCGGATCATTTCCCGCTCCAGTTTCAGTTTGGCGGCCAGTTCGCCACCCGCTCCCGTGGCCAGCACCAGCAGGCGGCCCGTGACGATGGCCCCGGAGGCCAACTTCACCGTCTGCACATCGTCCGTCGTTTCGGCCTCAATGGCTTGATCCAGCCGGAAGTCGACACTCGATGGCAGAATCCCGCGCACCACGTTCACCATGTCGTAGTAGGCGATGCCGTACTGCTCCAAGTGCACGGCCTGCAGAACACGGGGCCCTCGCGAATCGAGCACGGATTTGATGGGTGCGCAATGGGGGAGCAAGGCATCCAACAATCCGAGGTGGCGAAAAAGGTCGGCCTGGGCGGGCTCAATCTTCTCCGCCTTGAACCATTTGGGGCAAGCCGGACGCGGATCGATCAGCACCACTCGGATTCCCCGTTGAGCCAAGTGATAGGCGCAGATGGCACCACTGAGACCAGCGCCGACCACAATCACATCAGTCGTTAAGGGCGATGATAGCGGGTCCAAACTCCTAGCCTACCACCGGGCAGGCGGAATGCTCGGTGCCACTATTGCCTTTTGCCAGGCTTTGCCCCGCACTTGGCGCGGCCTCGGGCTAGGTGGGTGCCGGGTTTCAAAGCCTGGCCACTGGAACCTAGCCCGGTAGCTGCACGTAGATCTCGCTGCCCTTTTCGACAAACTGCTGCGACATCTCATCGAGGCCTTTTTGGGCCATGTCCTTGATCTCTTCCGAGATCTCCTGCGTGATTTTCATCGAGCAGAACTTGGGGCCGCACATGGAGCAGAAATGGGCTACCTTGGCGCCGTCGGCGGGCAGAGTTTCGTCGTGGTAGGCGCGGGCGGTTTCCGGATCGAGCGCCAGGTTGAACTGGTCCTGCCAGCGGAAATCGAAGCGCGCCTTGCTGAGGGCGTCGTCCCAATGGCGGGCGTTGGGGTGACCTTTGGCGAGGTCAGCGGCGTGGGCGGCGATCTTGTAGGCGATGACGCCCTGCTTGACGTCTTCGCGATTCGGCAGGCCCAGGTGCTCTTTCGGCGTGACGTAGCAGAGCATGGCGGTGCCGAACCAGCCGATCATGGCGGCGCCGATGGCGCTGGTGATGTGGTCGTAGCCGGGGGCGACGTCGGTGGTCAGCGGTCCCAGGGTGTAGAACGGGGCCCCGCCGCAAACCTGCACCTGACGGTCCACATTCTCCTTGATCAAGTGCATCGGCACGTGGCCGGGGCCTTCGATCATGGTCTGGACGTCGTGCTTCCAGGCGATTTTGGTCAGCTCGCCCAGCGTGTCCAGCTCGGCGAATTGCGCGGCGTCGTTGGCATCGGCAATCGAGCCTGGGCGCAACCCGTCACCCAGCGAGAAGCTGACGTCGTAGGCGCGCATGATCTCGCAGATCTCTTCAAAGTGGGTGTAGAGGAAGTTTTCGCGATGGTGGGCCAGGCACCACTTGGCCATGATGGACCCGCCGCGCGACACGATGCCGGTGACACGGTTGACGGTGAGCGGGATGTAGCTCAACCGGACGCCCGCGTGGATGGTGAAGTAGTCCACGCCCTGTTCAGCCTGCTCAATCAGCGTTTCGCGGAAGGCGGGCCAGTTCAGGTCCTCGGCGCGACCGCCGACTTTTTCGAGCGCCTGGTAAATCGGCACCGTACCCACCGGCACCGGGCAGTTGCGGATGATCCGTTCGCGCGTTTCGTGGATCTGCTTGCCGGTGGAGAGATCCATGATGGTGTCGGCGCCCCAGCGGATGGCCCACACCATCTTTTCGATCTCTTCTTCGATCGACGATGAGACGGCGGAGTTGCCGATGTTGGCGTTGATCTTGACGTGGAAGGCGGACCCAATAATCATCGGCTCGGCCTCGGGGTGGCGGATGTTGGCGGGAATGATCGCGCGGCCGGAGGCCACCTCATCCAGGACCTTACGCACGCTGACGCCTTCGCGCAAGGCAATATATTCCATCTCCGGCGTCACTTCGCCACGGCGCGCGTAGGCCAGCTGGGTGACCGGCGGCTGCGCCGAACGCCGGGCGATCCAGGCTTCGCGCAGCTTCGGCACGCCCGCCATCACATCGGGAACAAAGCCCGGCTGGGTGTAGGGGCCCGAGGTGTCATAGAGGCGCACCGGGGCATGGCCGCCCGTCAGCGCCACCTCGCGCATGGGGACCTGCACGTCCGGGAAGCGGGCACTTTGTTCGAAAACTTTCTGGGATCCAGGCAACGGGCCGAGGGTGATGGTCATAAGGCTTTGGGGCGGGCGGGCCGTCCCTATCCAAAGGGTAGCAGCATAAGAAAGAGAATCTGTACGTCTCCCGCCAATACGCCGCTCCGGACACCCATTCGTCACATTTGCCGCCCTCGGTATCAGGGAAACGCCGGATGTCCAGCCTGCTTCCCTGGGAGAAGAGTCCCGAATTTTTCGTCGATTCGGGCCATCCACTATCGGATTCGCCGGGGTTCCCCCTGTTGTTCCACCTTGACCCGCCCGATGTGTCTGATATACCCTTGGGATTCGTCATGTAAACGAAAACAAAGGATTGACAGGCAATCGAGTGATCACTTTTCGCCACACTTTTCTTCTGTTGCTGACCTCCGCCGCGACGGCGATGGCCCAGGTGGCCCCTACTGAGCTCGACGACCTGTTGTCCAGTGCCCAGAACCGGCTTACGGTCGGCAAGCGGCTGCTGCAGGAAGGCGACCAGGAAGGTGCGCGGCGCGCCTTTGACCGCGCGGTCGAAATTTTGCTCAGCACGCCGGTCACTTCCCCCAACCGGGCACGCGCGGAACGCCGCCTGGAAGAGATTGTGGACCTGATCTACCGGTATGACGTTGAGCGTTTGGGCTCCGGCGACCCGCTGGCGATCTCCACCTTCGACAAATCCCCTCTGGACGAAATCCGCGAGCTGAATTTCCCCTTGGACCCGAAGCTGAAGGGCCTGGTACAGCACCAGATCAGTGCCACCTCCTCCCAGCTGCCGCTGGAGACCAACGATTCGGTGCTCAGCTTTATCAACTACTTCACCACCGGCCGCGGCCGTGGCACGTTGATCAACGGATGGCGCCGCAGCCACCGGTACCGGCCGATGATCCAGCGCATTTTGTCCGAAGAGGGCGTGCCTCAGGAATTGATCTTCCTGGCCCAGGCCGAATCGGGATTTATGCCCCGCGCCGTCTCGAACAAGGCCGCCTCTGGCATGTGGCAGTTCGTCGCGTTTCGCGGCAAGGAATACGGCCTGGAACAGACCAATTTGGTTGACCTGCGGCTGGACCCGGAGCGCGCCACTCGCGCCGCCGCCCGGCACTTGAAGGATCTCTACATGCAGTTCGGCGATTGGCATCTGGCCATCGCGGCCTACAACTGCGGCCCCGGCTGTGTCGATCGCGCCGTGCAACGCATTGGGTCGGCCGATTACTGGGAGCTGCGTCGCGTCAATGCCATCCCCAAAGAGACCACCAACTACGTTCCCATCATTCTGGCCCTGACGATCATCACCAAAAACGCGGCCGACTACGGCATCAAACTGGATGATCCGGATCCGGCCATCGAGTACGACACGTTGCGGGTTGATTCGCCCACCAATCTTGATTTGATTGCCGACGCCGCCGACATCCCCGTCTCGGGCATCCGCGACCTGAACCCGGCATTGCTGAAATCCCTGGCTCCGGCCGGGTTTGAAGTGAAGGTCCCGAAGGGCTCCGCCGATCAAGTGGCCACCGCCATTGAGACGGTCCCGGCCCTGCAGCGGGCGTCCTGGCGGCTGCACCGGGTGAAGCCGGGTGAAGACCTGACGGCCATCGCCCAGCGCTACCGGACGACGCCCAAGTCAATTGCTTCGGCCAATGAAGGCCGCTCCGCGCAGACGCTGGAAGAGGGTGCGGTGCTGATGATTCCGGTGTCTCTGGCTCCGGCTCCTACGCGGACCGTCGCGGCCCGTACGGCTCGCCCGGCTGCTCGTGCGACGGCGGTGAGCGGACGCAAGACCCCTTCGAAGACGCTGACCAGCCATCCGGCCGTCAAGTCCGGCGCGCGCAAGCCAACATTTCCTGCCGCCGGCCGCCGGGCGGCCCGCTAACCTAAATACGTGACGTTCGCAGGAAGGACCCACGCTTAACTCATGCCGCCGGTTGATTGGGACGACTTCGACTACGAAGACGAACACATCGAGTTCGAAGCTGAAATCAGTGAGCATCGCCGCGAAGGCGACGATGAAGACTTGTTTGATGACGAAGACGTGCCGATCGTTCTGTCGCTGCCCACAGACGCGGCCAGTCCCGCCAGCCGGCCTCCTGCGCCCGCTGTCCCCGCCAAGGCCGCCCGGACCCGTTCCAGCGCTCCTCGCACCACGCCTGTCAGCACGCCTCCTGCCGCGCCCGCCGCGCCACCCAGTGGACCGGCCGTAGCGCGTCCGGCCGCGGCTCCCGCCAGTTCCAGCAAAGATGTGGCCCCGGCGGCCAGCAAGCCGCCTGAATCAAAGCCGGTAAAGGCCGCGCCTCCGGCCAAGGCACCCGTAGTCAAGAAGGCTGCTCCGGTCACCGTACCGGCAAAGGCGCCGGAACCCGCAGTCTCGAGCAAGGCTCTGCCGCCGATCAAGACCGCCGCCGTGGTCAAGAAGACCGCCGCCGCGCCCAAGACGGCCCCGAAAACCGCGCTGAAGACGGCCGCCCCGGCCAAATCAGCCGGCGCCAAACCAGGCGCGAAGACCGTCGTCTCGAAGACCGCCCAGAAAGTGGCGGCCCCCAAGGCGCCAGCGTCCAAGGCACTGGCGGCCAAAGCATCTGCTCCGGTAAAGTTGGCGCCCGCCAAGGGCAAGACGCCTGCGAAGGCCGTGAAGAAATCGGAGCCGGCTAAGAAAGTTGCCGCCAAGGTGAGTCCGCGGGCGTTGTCCAAGTCGGCCCCAGCAAAAACAACCGCGCCGCCAGCCAAAACGGCCAGCGGCGCGGCTCAGGGCTTTCGGCGTAAGCGCTAGCTGACGGGCTTGTGAACCACCGTTCGGCAGCGCTCAAACAGCTCTAGGAGGGACTCGGCGTACTCTTCCGCGGTGCGGGAGGTTCGGCCTTTCTCAAATCCCGCCCCCGCACTGCCCTTTCCATAACCCGTGGTGACGGCGATGAATTTCATCATCTCCAAGGCGACTTCATCCTTGTTTCCCGTGGGTTTCGCCTCGGCGGGCGTCTCGGACTTCACTTCATCTGACACTGTTTTTCACTCCTCAAGAGAATTCTGCAACACTCAATCAACTTCCTAATTTAGCGCGACCGTACAGTTTATGCCCGTTAAGGCCCGCCAGTTTATTCGCAAAATGCGCGGCGGAGCCCAGGCGCACCTGCTTCAAGCGGATGACGGCTATTTCTATGTCGTCAAGTTCGCGAACAATCCCCAGAGCCGGCGCATTCTTATCAACGAATGGCTGGCGACGGCGGTGTTCCGGCATCTCCGTGTTCAGGTGCCCGTGGCTCAGATCGTCGAAATCTCACCAGAATTTCTGGCTGAGAACCCGCAGGCCTACATCCAGTTGGGCACGCAGCGGCTGGCAGTGGAACCCGGGTGGCATTACGGATCCCGATTTCCCGGCCACCCGGATCGCCTGGCCGTCTATGACTTTCTGCCGGACCAGCTGCTCCCCAGCGTCCACAACCTCAGCGATTTCACCGGCGCCTATGTGGCGGACCGCTGGCTGGGTAACGCCGACGCGCGCCAAGCAATCTTCTTCCGTGCCCAGCTGAAAGAATGGAACCCGCACGACGACATCCACCCGTTGCGCAAAGGCTTCATCGCCCAGATGATCGACCACGGCTTTGTCTTCAACGGGCCTCACTGGACATTCCCCGACACCCCGCTGCAGGGCCTGTACATGCGGCACATCGTCTACGACGCTGTGCAGAGCTTGGCCGACTTTGAACCGTGGCTGACCCTGGTTGAAAACTTCCCCATTGAGGCACTCGATCAAGCCTGGCGCGGCGTTCCGCCCTCGTGGCTGGCCGGTGAAGACGCCCAGCACCTGGAACGCATGGTGGAACAACTGATCAAGCGCCAAAAGCGCGTCGGCGAACTCGTCTCCGATGCGCGGCAGGGGAAGCTGAATCCGTTTCCGAATTGGGCGTAGCCGGGCATATTATCACCCGTGATAATATCTTGACGAATGACGGCACGCGAATTGAAGCGCTTGCTGAAGAAGCACGGCGTCCGGTTTGAAGAAGGGACTCAACATACAGTGGCGATTCTCGGAGACCGGAAAACAACGATTCCCCGTCACCCGTCAGAAGAAATCAGGACAGGAACATTCCACGCCATCATGAAGGAATTGGGGTTGAAACCCGGAGGACTGGCACAATGACGAGGACAGCGGCGTATTCAGCGGTCTTTGAGCGCGACCCATCCGGCGGATTCGTGATCACGCTGCCGGATTTTGGTTGGGGCGTCACCCAGGCGGATACCGAAGAGGCCGCACACGAGATGGCCCGCGAATTGATTCTGGATTTGGCCCAGTATCACATCCGGCACGGAGAACCGGTCCCAATCCCCAGGCGACGGGCGCAAACAAACACCCGGCTCGTGTTTATCCCCCTCGTGGCTGCCGCTAAAATCGAGCTCTACCGCCAACTGCAAAAGGCGGGACTACGTAAGGCTGACCTCGGGCGCCTGATGGGAATGGCCGCGCCAAACGTAGAGCGTCTGTTCCGGCTGCGGCATCCATCGCGGATTGAATCGATCGAGGCGGCATTCCGGGTGCTCGGTAAAGAGATCGGCCTCGAAGTGCGGAACGCCGCTTAGTCGGCCATAGGCGCCGACTCCAACTCACCAGCTTACCCAGAACTTGGTTCGCTCCACACTGGAGCCCTTCGCGGACAGCGCAGCAGTTCAATCGAGCGGCGGTGGGACGGACAGGGTGTTCGAAGGCTGCAAATCCGGTGCCTGCGGCTGGCTGACGGACAGTTTCGGCATTTGCGGACAGATCGTACCCGGAAAAGGGCGCCGAAATCTTGAACCCAACGTCATGGCCACGCTGATGACCATGGTGAAGTTCGCGGTGGAAGCCGCGGCCCGCCAATACTTAGCGTTTGAGCCTGCCGATTACATCAATATCGCCGCCTCAGGGGTGGGATTTCTGAAGCCCTGCTTCAACCGAAGCACATCTGGCTAACAACATGGTAATAGACGATTCTTAAGGCTTGACCCGAGATGGATTCTCCAACCATCACAATTGCTTTACCGGCCCCTTGGCCCAGCCCCATGCGTGAGCTTGGGCTTGCCCGAGCCCCCGCAGAAGCCCCAAGCTGACGCATGGGGCTGATCACGGCGGCGACCCCTTGCGGCTACCCGATCAACTCCCGCAGCCGCCGCCCGATTAAGTCCGGGTCTTCCGGGCGCAGCGAGGCGGGGCTGAAGCCGATGATGCCGTTGGCCGCTTGCGAGGGGTCCGCGTGAATCGAAGGGGTGCCGTTCTGCAGCGCAATGCAGACCTCCATGCCGGTCAGCTTGAAGCCCCGCTCCAGCGTCAGGACGAAGCTGGGTGAGCCTCCGGTGCGGACTTCCGTTCGGGCGTTGCGCAGGGAGCCGGTGGCGGAATCGAGGCGCTTCACCAGGCCCAGTAAGCGGTCGTGCCGCGACTGATCATCTTCGGCCAGAAAGCGGCGCAGCGCCACCAGCAGGCCGACGATGGTCTCCTTGCCCACTTTGCACTGCCGCCCGATGCCATGCGGCGGCAGGCCGGGCAGGCGGGCTTTGTCGATCAGGCTGGGCGGTGGGGTCCACTGCTCCCAGGCGATGTCCATGTCGAGCTGTTGCAGTACGGCGGACATGATCAGGTCCCGCCCGCCGCAAAGGATGCCGGAGCCTTGCGGGCCGCCGATTGCCTTGCCGCCGGAGTAAGCCACCAGATCGGCACCCGCAGCAATAAAGCGGCGCAGGTTGGCGGCAGGAGGCAGTTGCGCCGCCGCATCGACTAACAGCGGCACGTGTTTCGAATTGGCGACGCGCGCAACTTCCTCGATGGTGGGGCGAGACCGGGCATTGGCCACATAGACGATCGCAGCGGTGCGCTCCGTGATCGCGGCGGCAATCTCCCACGGCTCCGCATCGCGTACACCCGCACCGGCCACGCGATCCGGCAAACCTACCTCGACAATGTGGACCCCAGCGGCGCGGACAGCATGGTCATACTGATTGCGCTGGCTGCGCACCATGATCACTTCGCTCTTCATGCCCGTCGTGTCGGGCAGCCGCGCCATCTTGGCCGGGTCGAGCCCCGCGACGCACGCGGCGGTCCCCAGCAGCAGCCCGGCCGCGGCGCCGGAGGTCACAATGCCCGCTTCGGCGCCGGTGACCTCGGCAATGATCTTGCTGGCCGCCGCCTGAATCTCGGCCATGTCCACGCAGTATTGCCCCGCCTCCTGCATAGCCGCCGTCACCTCCGGCGCCAGTAGTGCCCCGGAGACGCGGGTGGAGGTACCTTTGGCGTTGATGATGGTGCGCGCGCCGATTGCGTCGTAGATGCTCATCGTCTAATGGTGCATCATCTCACGGGGGGATTGGACCATCCGATGCCTCCTCAGAGGGCGTTGATCTTTGCAAGAGGCTCGCGCTAAGGGCGCTGTAGTTACGTCGCGACGCTGACCTGCCCCGGACCAGTCCCAGCCAGAGCAGACAGAACCGAGCCCGCCAGCGGCACCAGATCTTCCATCTGGTTCGTTCTGGAGCGGATCATCAGGATCGAGATCTTTCGCTGGGCCAGATTTTGTTGATAGCGGAGGCCCTGGTCAACGGTGATGAGGACTTCATTGCCCGCGCTTTCGGCGTGCTGCAGCAAGAGCCCATTCTTCAAGCCGAAAACCGGCCCACTCCGCCGTGTGAACTTCGTGCCCGGGTAAGTGGTGCCGAAAGTCAACCGGCAAACACTCGTCGAGAAGGACTTTCACGCAATCTCGGCGAGCAGTGATTCCTTCGCTTGCTCAAGGGCCCGGATCGCCTGATCCTGTGACACGGTCGGAAACTGGCGCACAAATTCGCTCAGCGTATGGCCGCCTTCCAAGTAGTCGATCAGATTCTTGAAGGGGACGCGCGTGCCCTCGAAGCAAGGTGTTCCGTTCAAAATGTCAGGGTCGGAGACTACTACTCGCTCGGGCATAACTGCTTCATTGTACCTGGACCATTTGATCGTCAAGACCGCTACATTGGGCGAGCTTCACCCGCTACTCCCCCGCCAGCGCCGCCACCAGATCATTCACCACCAACTCCGCTGTCACATCAGCCAGCAGAATGCCGTTGCGGAAGTGGCCGTAGGCGCACCAGATGGGGCTTCCAGCGAGTTGGTGGACCTCTGGCACGCCCGATGGCGTTGCGGGGCGGAAGCCGCACCAGGTGTCGTCGGGCGTGCGACCGGCGAGCTCTGGCCATAGCTCGCCCGACCGGACGGCCAGATCGGCCAGCGCCTCTTGGTCGAGTGATCGGTCAAACCCAACGAGTTGCTCGGTGGAGCCGGCCAGCGTCAAGCCCGAGGCTCGCTGGAGCAGGTAGGTGTGTCCGGAGCGCAGGATCTGGGGTAACGAGCCCGGCGGCATCTCGAAGGCCAGCATGTGGCCGCGCACGGGAAAGGTGGCGGGCAGGCCGGGCAGCAGGCTGCTCCAGGCGCCGCCCGCCACCACCGCCGTGCGCGCTTGAATGCCGTTGATCGACACGCCGTTCGGGACAGTCTCGATACGTTCGACGCGCGAGTTCTCGGCCACACCCAGGCCCGGCCGCAGGGCCGCGACCAGATCGCGCGGGTTCACTTGAGCCTCATCGGGAAACTCCAGGCGCTGGCCGTCGCGGTGCTCAATGGCGCCTGAGACACGGAAATCGACCGGGGCGCTCAGGCTCGCCACAAAACCTGGATACTCGGCCAGCGCGTGGTGCGCCAGGCGCGTCCAGTAAGCATCGGGGAACGATTCGCCGTGGGGCGCTAACATTCCGGCCCCGGCCCAACTGGCTTCCCCGCCCGCGCGGCCTTGATCGAACAACATCACGCTGTGCCCGGCCTTCTGCAACCGTCGCGCAATCGCGAGGCCGATCAGGCCCGCACCCACCACCACTGTGTCAAATAGCACGCTTGTCGAATACCAAATTCCATCCTAACCTCGTCTACCCTGAAAGAGTGCACCGGTACCTGCTTCACAACGACGCCATCCGCGACACGGCGGATCATCTGCTCACGCCGGGTCAGGTGGGCTTGCTGAACGGCTGGGGAGTCTTTTCCACTTTGCGCGTCTTTGAAGGCTCGCTTTACGCCTATCCCCGCCATTGGGCCCGCATGAAGCGCGATGCGGAACTGCTGCACGTGCCCTTCCCCGACTCCTCCGACTGGCTGAAGGAGCGGCTGCTGAAGCTGGTGGAGGCGAACAACGCCCAGAACTCCACCCTGCGCGTGGCCGTGGTCCGCAACAAGGGCGGGATGTTCGAGGGGCCCGGAATCGCCACGGACTTTGACCTGATCGCCTTCACGAAAGATCTGAAGGATTGGGGCACCGCCGCCCGCCTGGCGCTGGCGCCCAAGACCCGGCACGCGGACCACGTCTTTGCCGGGACCAAGATGCTCAGCTGGTCGTTCAATCTGGTGCTGCTCGAACAGGCCAACCAGCGGGGCTATGACGAAGTGGTGCTGCTGAATGAGCGTGGCGAAGTGAGCGAGTGTACGTCGGCCAATCTATTCGCGGTGTTTGGAAGCCGGGTGGTGACGCCGCCGCTCAACTCCGGTTGCCTGCCCGGCATTACGCGCGCGCTGCTGCTCGAAGAGATCCGGCTGCCGGGCCTTACGGTGAAAGAGGGCACGCTGCTGCCAGCGGATCTCGAAAAGGCGGACGAGGTCTTTATGACCTCCTCCACGCGGGACTTGTTGCCCATCGCGGAGATTGAGGGTCTCACGCTGCGCCCGGCGGCGGCCAGCACCGGAGTCCAGGCTCGGCTGCTTGATGCCTTCCGGGCGACCTTCGGCCAACTGTAAGTTTTTTTCGCCGCGGAGCTCTTTTTCGCCCTGGGGGCCGCCGATATGCCGATAAAGAGTCGGTTTTCACGGTCGCCCATGCACTTAGAATGCCCCCATTGCGGAGCCCACGACCCGCGCGTCCCCAGCCAGCGCAGCGCTGGGGAGCGTTTAGCCAGCTTGTTTGGCTTGGAACACGTGCAGTGCCGCGCCTGCCGGCGCCGTTACTGGTCCAGCCTGTGGTTGCTGCGCGAAATTGCCTACGCGCACTGCCCGTACTGCTACCGGTCTATGGACCTCACGACATGGTCGGAAAAGTACGTTCAACCGCGGACCTCGCAGAAGTGGGCGATGGCTCTGGGGGCGAAGCGAGTCCGCTGCGCCTCCTGCCGCTGCAACTTTGTCAGCTTCCGCCGGGTGAGAAGCCGCGCGGCCGCTGCGACGCCACCGGCCGAACAGCGCGGCACCGTGAGCGCGTTGCGCTAAGCCGTCATCCGGAGCACCCGGCAAAAGAAAACGGTTCCAAGAAATGAATGGCCGGACTGTTTCCCGCTGGCTAGCTCAGCGGAAACAGTGCAGCGGTAACACCCGACGGCTTGGCCATTCGCTCCACCGCAGGAGTGTTTCTCCCCTGCGCCTTCAGCACGGATCGCCCGCCGTCCTCGCTACCGCCGAAGCAGGATGCCTAGCCGTGGCCTTTCGCTCGCCCTCCGCGACGCCCCTTTGCAGGGAGTGCCGCCGGAGAGGTCAATGCTCCTGGCCTACGGTGTCCGCACCAACCACCGGAGTCCGGTCCGTCCGTTCCACCATCGGCTCACCACCTCTTCGGGCGCTAACGCCCTGGGGGTGGATCGCTGCCGATGGCCCGTTTCGGATCTGCCCACGCTGGTCTGGCTCCCGCCAAGCCGGCCGGTCCTCCCTGCCCGGAAACCACAACCTCATCGGTCGGGCCCGGAACAGATCAACACACGCAGCCGGATTACCGGGAGATCTGCTTGCCCCGCCGCTGGCCCGTTTCGCTCATCGCTCCCCGTCAGGTGAGCCCGTTTGGGCGTGCTCGCCTGCCAGATCAACGCTTTGAGCCCGTTACCAACCGCTGGGCTCCCGTTCCATTCATCTCCTGGAACCGAGTGGAGTATGCGCCTGTCACCAAAATGAAGTCAAAAGAAAACTCGATTCTGGCGCTAGATTATGATCAACTTTTACGGCGCCGCGTAATCAATCGCTTACCGGAATCGTATTGTGACTTTTCTGTGACAATTATGTGGATAAACCAGCGGCTCAGCAGAATGATTTAACGGTCTTCCAGCTTCAAGATCATGCCCGCCGAAGTCACCAGCCACATTGAGCCATCGGGCGACCGCGCCAGCGTCGCGCGGCTGGCGACCGCTCGATAATCCACCGGGACCTCCGCCCAGAGGTCCATCTCCGAGCCGCGCGACCGGTGGATATGAACTTTTCCGGGAATCGGGATTCCCCGAACTTCCGTGGCGGGTTCGATCGCCGCCAGATAGGCGGACCCGTCCGGCTCGATGAGGCCATCGGTCACCAGGCGGTCTTTGTAGCGGAACACCCGGGTGCTGCGGCCATTGTTGAGCGTCAGCTTGTAAACTTCCGCGGGCCAGTCAAACTGATCGTCGAACTGAAAGATCCCTAGCCCCACCTTGCCCGCACCAACGGTGACTTTTGCAATGCGCCCGAACATCGAAGTGGTGCCGTGGCGCCAGGTAACGCCCCCGTCGCGGGATTCCACCACCAACATCACCGTGGGCCGCTGCGTCCGGTGCTTCGCCTCTTCAGGTTCCAGCCACGGCGGCAGATCACGGCGGGACTGGCGGCGCGGAGGGATGGAGGTTCCCGCCACCAGCAGCCAGTTGGGCTCCGGCGAAACGATCTGTGAATAGACGGTGAAGTCGGGCCGCGTCTCGGGCAGGTCCCCCGCGGGCACCTTCGCCCAGGTTTTGCCGCCGTCTTTGGTGGCCAGCAGCTTTTTGAGCGCCCCCACGGCGAACCCACGCTGGGCGTCCAGGAAGTGGACCCGGGCGATACTCTGTTCGCCGCTCAACTTCCGCCAGGACCGGCCGCCTTCTTCGGTTTGCCAGACCCCGCGCTCAGTCACCATCCAACCCAGGGAGTCATTCAAAAAGAACAGCGACCGCGGCAGGTCCTTCAGCGGCTCGCTCTGCCA
The DNA here is from genome assembly GCA_026394055.1 of Acidobacteriota bacterium. Taxonomy (GTDB): domain Bacteria; phylum Acidobacteriota; class Terriglobia; order Bryobacterales; family Bryobacteraceae; genus JAPKYZ01. The sequence goes on along the minus strand of JAPKYZ010000031.1, from coordinate 27,322 downwards.
GGTCTCACCGCCGTCGCTGGTGGAGAGCATGACGCCGTAACGGCGCTTGTTGGTGTCCAGTTGCCCGATGGCCACGGCGCGGCGGGCCGTCAAGAAGTTCAGCTCGATGATGCCTAAGGATTCGTCATCCTTGTCGAGAAAGTACTTGACCCGGAACTTTTCCGCCGCCGCAAGCGGCAGCGCACCCAGGAGGCCCACCGCCAGGATCAGCCGCCACCAGCGAGCCACGGCCCACATCACCGGGAAAGCGCCGGGAACAGAAGTTCGACGTGATTGGCGGCTTCAATCGCGCCTGGATCGACGCGGGCCAGCAGCAGCAGCGTGCCGATCTGTTCGCCGACAGTGGAGAGCAGTTCCATCTCATGGCCGGTGTGCTGATGCGGCAGCCGGTGCTGCACGTTGATCACGCCCACCACGCGGCCCCGCGCGACGATGGGCGTCGACAGAAACGCATCAAAGCTATCTTCCGGCAGGGCGCTGAACTTTTTAAACCGCCGGTCAAGAAAGGCGTCGCGGGAGATCGCCAGCAGCCGCCGTTCGCGCGCCACCCAGCCGGTTAACCCTTCCGACATCTTCAACCGCACGCGGCCCAACGCTTCGGGGTTGGCTTTGTTGGAGGAACACAGCACCAACTCACTGCCATCGATCAGATAGATCAGGCAGGAATCGCATCGCATGAACTCGACGATCAGTTTGTTGATGCCCTGCAGAATGTCCTGGAGACTGATCTCGCGGACCATAAAGCGGGATATCTGCTGAAACAGGAGAAGCTGCTGTTCCAGCCGCTCCACTGACGCTTCGAGCTCTTTCGCCCGTGACACGCACCTAGTATCCCAGATTTCGGAGCCCGGAAAATAGGCCGGAGTGGAGCAAACATTTTTTGCCACAAATGTTTGCCATTGCGTTTTGCCGCCGCTCACATTAGCATTAAACTTCAACCACCCGGCCCGGTTTTTGGGCGGGCATGAAATCTTATGTGGAACCGTAAAAAGGAAGAGCCGCCACCCCCACCCGCGCGCAGCTACACGCCACCAGTCGCGGCGCCGGCGCCGCCGGTGGCCCCCGCTCCCATTTCTACCGCCCCGAGCCAAGGAGTTTCGATGTCCACACCCTACCGTGCTGAACCGGAGCCTCGAGTTCCGGTGGCCACCATTGGCAAGAGTGTCGCCGTATCCGGCCAGATTTCCAGCCGCGAAGATCTTTTCGTGGACGGCGAAGTGGAGGGCACCGTCGAGTTGCCCGACAACCGCATCACCATTGGGGTGAACGGCAAGGTAAAGGCCACCATCCACGCCAAGGAAGTGATCATCCTGGGTTCGGTCCAGGGCAACGTGGAGGCCAATGAGAAGGTGGAGATCCGCAAGGACGCCCGCCTGATGGGCGACATCCGCACGGCCCGCATCGTCATCGAAGATGGCGCCGTGTTCAAGGGCAACATCGACATTGTGCGCCCGGAAGTGAAAGCGCCGCCCAAGGTGCAGGCCGCCGCTGCTGCGGCCACGGCCCCGCCCCCGGCCATCGCGCCGCAACCACAACCCGCGCCTGCCATCGCGCCCGCACAACAAACGCTCACCCCGGAAATCAAGCGATAACCGGGGCGGAAGCGGGAAGGAGCGCTACATGCTGAAGGACACGCTCCGGTCCTGGTTCGGCCAGTCTGGAGAGGCCGCGGCTACGGCACCGGCCCTCTCCCTTACCGCCCGGGCACCGAAGGCCCTCCCGGCACCTTATCTTCGAACCAGCCACGCGCTGGAACAGTTCTTCCAGGACCTGTCGGGTCGCGAAGGCTTGCGCATTCTCGATCTGTCGGGCGCCAGCCAAGCCAACCTCAACTTCCTGATGCAGTACGGCCATCAGCTTTACTGCGAGGATTTTGTCAGCACCATGGAGACCGTCTTCGGCAACGGCCCCGCGTTCTACGAGAACCAGGCCAACGAAGCGTTGATGGAACAGTTCCTGGAACAGACCTTCGCCAGCCTCCACGGCCCGTTTGACGGCGCGCTGGTGTGGGACACGCTCCAGTTCCTGCAGCCGCCGCTGCTTGATCACGCCGTCGGCCACCTGAACCGCCTGATGGAGCCGCAGTCGCTGATCTATTCGTTCTTCTGCTCCAGCGACAAGCTGCCAGCGTTGCCGGTGAACTCCTATCGTCTGGAGACCAACAAGAGCATCCGCGTGATCCCGCGCGGTGAGCTGCCAATGTCGCAGATTCAGACCAATCGCGGCATTGAGCGGACCTTTAGCGACTTCAACTCCGTGAAGTTCTTCCTGACCCGGGAGCACTTGCGCGAAGTGCTGGTGCGGCGGTAGGGCTACTTCAAGGGAAAGACCAGCGTCTTGGCGCTGTCGCTGTTGCGCTCCTTCACCTCGATCCGAAGTTGCTTCTGCGTGAAGCCGGTGGTGTCAACTTTGGCGCTATCCAGCACGTATTGCTTGTAGTCGAGTGTTTGGCGGCTCACTTCCCACTCGATGATTGGGATCCAACATTTCTTCACGACAACATCGAGCTCGGACCCGCCCAAGGCTCCACCATCCATCCGGCGAAGTCGACACACATAGGGCCACGGGGCCGGTATTTCCCGGGTGCGGGTGCCTGACATGGCAACCCCGACGCCAATCATCCCGACCAACATAAAGGCCGAGGCAGCCAACATCGCCGTACAACCCACACCGGTGATTGCTCGTCTCACTAGCTTGGCCGGAAGGCTGGTGCCGTCATAGTTCCAGGGGACGTAGAACAAAGCGCACAGACTGACGTAAGCGCAAGCGATCAAAATGGAATCAAGAAATTCGCCCCGGAAAGAAACTGGCGAAACCGCCACCGAGGCCCCAGCCACGACCATGGGCACGAATCGTATTAGTGCCCGTCGGGGCTGGAAGCCGACTATCGCCCAAGCCGCTAGGCCCGCTAGAGGCCCACAGAACACCGCCAAGGCCGTCACGAGAAGGCCGAATGGAGCCAGCCTGGAATCCAAATCCAGCATCGCGTCTTAACTGCGGTACTTTCCCAGCACTTGATTCCACCGTACCCGCAGCAGATCAGTGAACATTTTCACGCTGTCGCCGAACAGGCTCAGCTTCGTCCCATCGGCGTGATTCCAGCGCACCGGCACTTCCACAATCTTGTGGCCGCGGCTTTGGGCGATGAACAGCACTTCCACGTCGAAGCCAAAGCCGTCGATCAGGCCCTTGCCGAACGCTTGCTCAGCCGCATCGCGGCGGAAGAGCTTGAAGCCGCACTGCGTGTCCCAGAACGGCAGCCCGACGATTAAGCGCATTAGCAGATTGAACAGACGGCCCGCATTCTCGCGGAACCAGCTCTGGTGGACGCCGATGAGTGTCCGGTCCATGGCGCGGGAACCGATGGCCACTTGCGCCTTCTCTCGCTCAACGGCCTGGAACAGCTTTTCCATCTCTTCAATCGGCGCGGAAAGATCGGCGTCGGAGAACAGGACCCATTCGCCCCGTGATTCGCGGACGCCGTGGCGGATCGAAAACCCTTTGCCGCGGTTGCCCGGGTTGCGGATCAGGCGGACCTGCGGGAACTTGCGGGCAAACTCGGAGGCCACTTTCGCCGTGCCGTCCGAGGAGCCATCGTCCACCACGACAATCTCGGTGGAATGCTTGTGGGTGTTCAAATACGCCAGCACCTGGTCGAGACTGCGGGGCAGGCGGCGTTCCTCATTGAACGCCGGAATCACGATGGAAAGAAAAACCAACTCTCCATTATAGGAGGACGCCGCCGCCAACCGGATGCCGCCCGCGAGCAGGTTCCGTATAATAACGGTTTGTCACTCGAACAGGATTTATTGGCCCAACGCCACGCCCGCGTGCGCGAGATCGAGGCCCTCGGATTTAAGCCTTACGGCCAGCGTTTTGATTTCACTCAGACGCTGGACCAGATTGTGGCGACGCATGCCAACGCCACCGGCGAAGAGCTGGAGGCCACCCGCGCCGTCTCGCCAACTGGCGTTTCTGTGAAGGCCTGCGGCCGCATCCAGACCGTGCGCCGCATGGGCAAAGCCGGCTTTGTCACGGTGCAGCAGGGCAACTCGCGCATCCAGCTCTACATCCGCAAGGATGCCGTGGCGGAGAACGACTACGCGCTCTACCAGATCCTCGACGCGGGCGACATCATTGGCTGCGATGGCTACGTCTTCCGCACGCGCACGGGTGAGCTGAGCATTCATGTCGACAAGCTCTACTTCCTGTCGAAGATCCTGCTGACGCTGCCCGAAAAGTTCCATGGCCTGGAAGACATCGAGATCCGCTACCGCCAGCGCTACCTGGACCTGATCGTCAACCCCGACGTGCGGCAGGTATTCTTGAAGCGCGCCAAGATCATCGGCTCCCTGCGGCGGCAACTGGAAGCGCACGACTTTGTCGAAGTGGAAACGCCGATGATGCAGCCGCTCTATGGCGGCGCGGCGGCGCGTCCGTTTGTCACGCATCACAACACGCTCGATATCGACCTCTACATGCGCATTGCGCCGGAGCTCTACCTGAAGCGCCTGACGGTGGGCGGCCTCGACCGCGTCTACGAGATCAACCGCAACTTCCGCAACGAGGGCGTCAGCTTCAAGCACAACCCTGAGTTCACGATGCTTGAGTTCTATCAGGCCTACTCGAACTACCAGGGCATGATTGAGCTGACCCGCGAACTACTCCGCGAAGCGGCACTGGCAGCCAATGGCGCCACGGTTTGCGAGTACCAGGGCCACCAACTGGACTTCGGCAACATCCAGACCATGACCATGCAGGAAGCCGTCCGCGAGTTCGCCCCGGCGGGCACGGACTGGAACATCGCCGGTCACGAACTGGTGCACAAGTTCGAGCAATACTGCGAACCCAACCTGATTCAGCCCACCATCATCTGCGACCACCCGGTGGAGATTTCGCCGCTGGCCATGCGTAAGCCGGAAGATCCGCGATTCACGGAACGCTTTGAGATGTTCATCGCGGGCATGGAAGTGGCCAACGCCTTCACTGAGCTGAATGATCCGCAGGAGCAGCGGCGGCGGTTTGAGATGCAGTTGGAGGCTCGCGAAAATGGCGACGACGAGGCTCATCGCCTGGATGAAGACTACCTGCGCGCGTTGAGCTACGGCATGCCGCCCGCCGGTGGCGAAGGCATTGGCGTGGACCGGCTGACGATGCTGTTGACCGACAATCGCTCCATCCGCGACGTGATCCTGTTCCCGCTGCTGCGGCCGGAATCCGATATTGGGATGGCGGCCAAGCTCCGGGCACTCGAGTAAGCGTGTCGCAAGCCCGCGTGTCTACGGTCACCGTCTTCGAACTGTTCGTCGCCCGCCGCTACCTGACGGCCAAGCGCAAGCAGGCTCTGGTTTCCGTGATCACCGTGATCTCCATCGCCGGTGTCGCGGCGGGGGTGATGGCGCTGATCATCGCGCTCGCGATCAACAACGGCTTCCGCCAAACGCTGCAAGGCTTGCTGTTGGGGGCGACGGCGCACGTCAGTGTGCTCGAGAAGCAGCCGGGTGCGGGCATTGAGAATTGGCGGGAGCTGTCGGCCAAACTGCGCGGCGTCGCGGGCGTGACGCAAGCGGCGCCGGTGATCTACGGCAGCGTTTTCTATTCGGGCCCGATGCAGTCCGCAGGCGGGATCTTGAAAGGCATTCCGGATGGCGCAACGGAGGGGATCACGATGGGCTCCAAATTGGCGCGAGCCACCGGCATGATGCCCGGCGCCCGCATCACCGTGATCAGCCCGCAAGGTGAGCTGACCCCCTTTGGCCCCCGCCCCAGCTACTTTCCGATGCGCGTGGCGGGCACGTTTGAGACAGGCTTTTATGATCTCGATGCCCAATTGGCCACCACCTCGCTGGCGAACGCCCAGAAAGTGCTCTCGACCGGCGACGTGGTGAACTCGATTGAATTGAAGGTGGCTGACATTCAGCAAGCGCCGCAGATCGCCAACGCTGTGCAGGCACTGCTGCCCAAGGAACTGGCGGCCACGCACTGGATGGAGCAGAACCGCCCACTGCTGAGCGCACTCAAGACGGAGCGCGTCGTCACCACGCTCACCATCGGTCTGATTGAGCTGATCGCCGCGCTGAATATCTTGATCACCCTGACCATGATGGTGATGGAGAAGAATCGCGACATCGCCATTCTGGTTTCCATGGGCGCCACGGTACGGCAGATCCGGCGCATCTTTATGGCGCAGGGGATTTTGATTGGCGTGGTGGGCACGGCGATTGGCCTCGTGCTGGGCTATTTGCTCTGCTATCTGGCCGGCAACGGACACTGGATTGCGCTCGATGAGCAGGTCTACGCGCTGGGCTATCTGCCGTTTGAGCCGCGCTGGGTGGATGGCGTTTGGGTGAGCCTCGCGGCGATAGGCGTCAGCTTCGTGGCGACGCTCTACCCGGCCTACAACGCGGCCCGCGTCGCGCCCGCGGAAGCCTTGAGGTACGAGTAGCCCGGCATGTGCGGCATTGCGGGCTTTACTCATCTCAACGGCGGCCAGCAACCAGAGAGAATTCTCGCGGCTACGCTTGCAATCAAGCATCGCGGACCCGACCAGCACGGCACCTGGGAGAGCGACACCGTGTCACTCGGCGCGGTGCGCCTGAAGATCCAGGACCTGACCGGTGGCGATCAACCGATCATCTTCGGCGACCACGTCATCGTCTTCAACGGCGAGATCTACAACCACCAGGAAGTACGCCGCGAACTAGAGCAGCGCGGCCACCGCTTCGTTTCGCACTGCGACACCGAGACCGTGCTGCATGCCTTTGCCGAATGGGACGTGGCGTGCTTCGCGAAGCTGCGCGGCATGTTCGCAGCGGCATTGTGGAATGAATCCCGCCGCCGTCTGGTGCTGGTGCGGGACCGGCTGGGCATTAAGCCGCTCTACACCATGCAGCACGGCGCAGACCTCTACTTTGGTTCTGAGCTGAAGGCGCTGTTCGTGCACCCGGAACTGCCCCGCGTGCTGGACCCGGCCGGCCTCGCCGTCTATCTCACGCGCAACTTCCCCGCCCCCGATCTGACACTGCTGAAGGGCATCGGCAAGCTGGCGCCAGGACATTGGCTCGAATGGCAAGATGGCCGCGTGCGCACGGAAAGCTACTGGCAGCTCTCCATGACGCCGCAACCGGTCACGCTCGATGACGCGAAGCAGCAGTTGGACGAACTGCTGTCCAGCGCCGTCGATGAGCATCTACTCTCGGACGTGCCGCTGGGTGTCTGGTCCTCCGGTGGTCTCGATTCATCCACCATCCTGCACTACGCCGCCCAGCGCGTGCCCAAGCTGAAAACTTTTTCGGTCTCCTTTGCCGGGCGCAGCTTTGATGAAAGCCGCTGGTTCCGCGAAGTGGCACAGCACTACGGCACGGAGCATCAGGAATTCGACCTCGACGAGAATTCCGGCCTGGCGGACGTGATCGAGCAGCTGCCGTACTACTCCGATGAACCGTCGGCTGACGCGGGCGCGGTGCCGGTCTACTTTCTGTCCCGCATGTGCCGGTCAGCAGTGACAGTGGCGCTATCCGGCGATGGCGCGGATGAGCTCTTCGGCGGCTACGCCACATATCTGGCCGACAGCTACGCTGAAAAGCTTCGCCTGGTGCCCGCACCGCTGCGGCGGATGGGGTTGGCGTTGGCCCAACTGCTCCCGGCGTCTGATGACAAGATCAGCTTTGAGTACAAGGTGAAGCGGTTCCTGGAAGGCTCGTTGCTGCCGCCGGTGGAAGCGCATTTTTTCTGGAATGGCACCTTCCGCAACGGTGAGCTGATGCCGAAGTTCGCCATGCCGCCGCAGACAGATTGGCTCCTGCTCGACCAGCGGAACTATCTGGTGGAAGACATCTTGCCGAAGTGCGACCGGATGTCGATGGCGCATGCGCTGGAAGTGCGGCCGCCGTTTCTCGATCACCGCGTGGTGGAGTTCGCCAACCGCCTACCGCACAACCTGAAGATCCGCGGCGGGTCGCTGAAGTTACTGTTGCGCGAACTGATGCAGGACAAGCTGCCGCCATCGGTGCTCGCGCGGCCCAAGCAGGGCTTCGACATCCCCATCCATCACTGGTTCCGGACGGTGCTGAAGGAGCTGCTCCGCGACACGCTAGCGGCGGCGCCCGAGATGCCGTTCAGCCGCGATTACGTGCGGCAGATCGCGCAAGCCCATTGGTCGCGGCAGGCCAACTATGGCTATCATCTGTGGGGTCTGTTGCAAGTGTTCCTGTGGATGAAGCGCTGGCGGGTGAGCGTCAACTAAAAATGCTGGAACGACATTATCAATGGGTGGTGCTGCTGGTGGCCGCCCTGGTGTTTCTGGGCTGCGCCGTGTCGCCGCCCAATCTGATGGATGACGTCGATGCGGTGCAGGCGCAGATCGGCCGCAACATGCTGGTATCGGGCGACTGGGTGACGGCGCGTCTGGACGGCGTGGCCTATCTCGAAAAGTCGCCGCTGATCTACTGGATGATGGCGGTCTCCTATGCTGTCTTTGGCGTCCATGATTGGGCGGCGCGACTGCCGTTGGCGCTGTTCACGGTGCTGTTGTGCTGGGTAACCGCGCGCATGGCGGCGTGGGCGTTCGGGAACCGCGCCGGGCTCTATTCCGGCCTGATGATGTCCACCTGCGTCGGCCTGTGGCTGTTCACCCGCATCCAGATCCCTGACGCCATCCTGACGCTGGCCATCACGGTGACGCTGTGGGGGGCCCTGCGCGCGCTCGAAGGCGAATCCAAGTGGGCCTACATCGCGGCGGCGGGGATCGGCGTGGGGCTGATGCTGAAGGCGCTGATCGCGGCCGTGTTCCCGCTGGCGGCGCTGGTGATCTATTTGGGCGTGACGGGCGAATGGCGGCAGTGGAAGCGCTTGAAGCCGTTTTCCGGGCTCGCCATCGTGCTGCTGATCGCCGCGCCATGGCACATACTCGCCGCGTTGCGGAACCCGCCGCTGTGGGACTTCACCATGCGCTCCGTCGGCGGTGAGTACCACGGCTTCTTCTGGTTCTACTTCTTGAATGAGCACGTCTTCCGGTTCCTGAACATGCGCTACCCGCGCGACTACAACACGGTGCCGCGCGTGCTGTTCTGGGCGTTCCATCTGCTGTGGTTCTTCCCCTGGAGTGGCGCGCTGGCGGGAGTCCGGTGGCCGGGGGGAAAGACCGCTCCCTCACGGTCGCGGCTCGGTAACGAGCAAGCCCTTCTGAGCCGCGCGCGTGAGCAAGCGGTCCCATCCAGCGAGCTCGATCCAGATGCGGTAGCGAGCCCCAAGCTGACGCATGGGGCTGACGAGCGCGCGAAGCGAACAACCATCATGGCGTTCTGCTGGCTGGGCTTTATTCTGGTGTTCTTCTCGTTCTCGACCACGCAGGAGTACTACTCAATGCCCGCGTATCCGGCCTTTGCGCTGCTGATCGGCGCGGCCATAGCTCGGGGCGCGCTGGCGGGGCTGCGGGTAGCGGGCGGGGTGTTCGCACTGGCGGCGCTGGCGATCGCCTTTATCTTGACCCAGGTGTGGAACACGCCCGCCCCCGGGGACATCGCCCAAGCGCTCACCCAGAACCCGGACGCCTACACCCTGTCACTGGGCCACATGGGCGACCTGACCATTTCGAGCTTCGCCTACCTGAAGCTGCCGCTGCTGGTAGCGCTGGTGGCGGCGCTGGCCGGAGCGGTGGCGATGTTCCGGTTTCCCGTGGCGATGGTGACCGTCGCGATGGTGCTGTTTCTCCACGCGGCGCGCCTCGCGCTGGTGGCGTTTGACCCGTACCTGGGCTCGCGCGATCTGGCGCAAGCGCTCACCCAAGCGCCGCCGGGCGAGCTGATCGTCGATAACCAGTACTACACGTTCTCTTCCGTGTTCTTCTATGCGCAACCGGAGCGCGCGTGGCTGCTGAACGGGCGCAAGACCAACCTGGAATACGGCAGCAATGCTCCGGGCGCGCCGCCGGTTTTTATCGATGATGCCGGGTTTGGCCGGATGTGGCGGGAGCCGAAGCGGTACTATGTCCTCGTGGAAAAGCCGGAGGTTCCGCGTTTAGAAAAGCTGGCTGGACGCGATGCGCTGCACCTGGTAAAAGCCAGTGGCGGCAAGTTCCTCTATACCAATGTTGCCTCCGCCCCCTAATTCTGAGCCTCCGGTTCACGCGAAGACTCCGCGTGAGCCCGCGCCGCCTGATCCGCGGTTGGGCACACTGCTCTCGGGCCGGTACAAGCTGCTGGAAGTGATCAGCGTCGGCGGCTTCGGCACCATCTATCTGGCCGCGGATTTGCAGCTGAAGGGCCGCCACGTGGTGGTGAAGATTCTGCTTGAAAAGGCCGCCAGCGATGAATGGTTCCAGCGCAAATTCAGCCAGGAGATTGAGGCGCTGTCACGGCTGAACCATCCCGGCGTAGTGCAGGTCTACGACGCCGGCACGCTGCCGGAGGGCACGCCGTTTCTGGTGATGCAGTGGATTGAAGGCGTCACTCTGCGGCAGGTGATCCGGTTAGGTGGCTTGGAGCTGGACCGGGTGGCCCGCATCGTGCAGCTTTCCGGCCAAGCCCTAGCTGCCGCCCATGCCCAGGGCATCATCCACCGGGATCTAAAGCCTGAAAACATCATGGTGCGCGCGCCCGGCACGCGTGACGAACAGATCACCCTGATCGATTTCGGCATCGCCAGCGTCCACGGCACGCTGGACCGGACCGCGGAAAAGACCAAGGTGGCCGGCACGTTCACCTACATGGCGCCGGAACAGTTCGACGGGCAGCCAGTGGCCGCCAGCGACGTCTATTCGCTGGGGATCATCGCCTTTGAGATGTTGGCCGGCGCGCCGCCTTCGCAAGGCAAACCGATGTTTGAGCTGATGCTGATGCAGCGCGAAGGCACTTGGCCCAAGATCGCCGAGTTGCGCCCCTCCGTGCCGCTGGCCGCCCAACAAGTGCTGCTCCGGGCGCTCTCATTCGACCCCGCCAAGCGTGGCGCCGATATCCGTGAGTTTGCGGACACTCTGGCGGGCGCGCTGGTGGGAGCCGCATCCGAAAAAACGACACTCGTCGAGACACCGCCGCCGCCCCCGATCAAGCGGGACAAGACCAAGCTGGAATGGCTATCGAGCCCACTTAAGCGAGGCCTACTGCTCTCCGGCGTCGCGATGGCGGCCCTGGCGCTGGCGTGGGCGTTCTGGCCTTTGATGGAGCCCGTGGCAGCTCCGGCTGCGGTGCACGCTCCACGGGCGCTCGCTTATTCGATCCAAGTCCAGCGTTACCGCAGCGGCCAGCCGTTTGGCGAACCGTTCCGGCTGGCGCGCGAGGTGGTGTTTGCAGATGAGGACGGCATCGTGCTCGACATTGAGCTGACGGGGCATGGCTATTTTTACGCCGTGAACGAAACCACCGACGGCCGGATGAAGCTGCTCTACCCGCAGCAGGGCGCCACGATGTTGGGCGCCACGACGGTCCGGCTCCCGGCCACCGGAGACATCTGGTTTGACCCGCGGGAGCATGGTGAGGAGCGCCTGTGGATGGTGTGGAGCAAGCTGCCGCTGCCCGATCTGGCCGCCTTACCGCGCCGCGATGCCCGTGCCGTAGAGCCTCCCGCGGAGGTGAAACATCTGCTGAAACCCAACGGCCAAACCAGTGCCGGGACCGGACGGACGGTGGTCACCACGCCGGGAACGCGGCTGGTTTCGATGATTCCGTTGACGCATCGCTGACAGAATGGCCCCTGTTTCGTTACCCATTGATGTCTTTGCGCACCTATCCTGCGCATAATTGAGTGAGATGAAGGCGGCGCAGCATATGGTAATTGCAGCAGCGGTATTGGCGGCGATGACGCTGACGGCCCAGGAGGACTCGACGCGCGAGTTGTGGGACTCCGCGTTCCGGCAACGGCGTCCGGCGGGCAGTGGCTCCCCCATTCGTCCGGTCACCTATCGGGCGGTGAAAGATCAGCTTACGCCCAAGCTCTCCCCACCCCGTTCTTCTGACGACACCATCGTCGGCATCACCTTTTGGCGCCTCCGGCGGCCCTTGCCGCAGGACGACCCCAACACTCGACTGCTGATTCTGGATGAAGAGGCGGGCACCGAGATTGAGCAAGTGCCGGAGCGGATCGAAGCAGGCTCGCCACTGAAGCCGGGCGAGCGGGTCCGGTTGTCGATTGAAGTGCCGCGCGCCGGGCATCTCTACGTCATCGATCGCGAGCAGTTCGAGGGCGGCAAGCTGGGCCCGGCCAACCTGATCTACCCCAACTTCCAGACGCCCCCGGATGACAACAAGGTCGCCTCCGGCCGCCAGATCGAGATTCCCGACCGCCGCGACCGGATCAACAGCTTCAAGCTGGTGAAGAGCCGGGGCGATCACGTGGGTGAAGTGCTGGTGGTGCTGGTGACTCCGGAGCCGCTGAAAAACATCAACGCCCACAGCCGCAAGCCGGCCATTATCGACGACGAACTGCTCAACAAGTGGGAAGCGCAGTACGGCCTGCAAGTGGAGCACCTGGAGATGGAAGGCGGCTCCGGCCAAACGCTGTCTCCCGCCGAGAAAGCCTCGGGTGGCGATAGCTCCAAACTGCTGACCCGCGATGATCCCCTGCCCCAAACGATGTACCGCGTCCGGTCCAAGCCAGGGGAACCGCTGCTGGTGAAAGTCCCCATCCGGATGGGCAACTAGCGAGTCGATCCCGCGCTCAGCCCCATGCGTGAGCTTGGGGCTTCTTCGGGTTTTGTGAAAAGGCCCGTACGCAGGCGCCAAGCTTAGCCGGGTGTATGAAGAAGCCCCGCGCTCACGCACGGGGCTGGGTGGCTAGCGCTTAGTGGCGTTGGCGGTACCGGCGCCCGGGGCACCGGGTAGTTTCTGGTAGTCCGGGAACGCCGGGCGGGCGGGCTTGGCGAGCGGTTTTTTAGCCAGCTCCGCCAGGACCAGCTCCACCGCTTTCTCAAGCTGCGGGTCCTTACCCTGGCGGACCAGTTCGGGTTCGTTCTCCACTTCCACATCGGGCTCAATGCCGACGTTCTCGGCGATCCACTTGGAGCTGGCCGGATCCCACACGGCGGAGCTGGGCGCGCTGACGATCCCGCCATCCATCAACTGCGGCGCAGCGGCGCGGCCGATCAAGCCACCCCAGGTCCGCTTGCCGACAAGCTGCCCCGCACCCGCACGCCGGAAGTACCACGGCATCGCGTCGCCACCGGAGCCCGCCCATTCGTTGATGATCATCACCTTGGGCCCATAGATAGCACCCTGCGGTTGCAGCTCGTCATCGCCGTCACGAGTGGCCACGCGGCTCAGCGGCTTGCGATTCAGCATCTCCACGATGTCGGTGGCCAGCGCACCGCCGCCGTTGAAGCGCTCATCGACGATGGCCGCTTCTTTGCCCACTTGGGCATAGAAGTAGCGGTTGAAGTTGGTCAAGCCCCCAGAGGAGGTGTCCGGCATATAGATGTAGGCGACGCGGCCGTTGGTCAGCTGATCCACTTTGCGGCGGTTGCCTTCAATCCAAGCAAGGTTGCGCAGCCCGGTCTCGTTCGGCACCGGAACCACGGTCACTTCGCGCGACCCGTCGCCGTTCGCATTCGGGCCCACCTTGATCCGGACCTGCTTGCCCGCCTTGCCCTCAAAGTAGCTGTAGACGTTCTCCTGCGGCGTGACATCGCGGCCATTGACAGACAGCAGGTAGTCGCCCACGGCCACGTTGACACCGGGCTGCGTCAGCGGTGCGGTGAGGCTGGGGTTCCAGTTTTCGCCGTTGAAGATGCGGGCAAAGCGGTAGCGGCCGTTGGCCACTTCGTAGTCCGCGCCCAGCAGGCCGGTCTGGACCGTCTTGACGTCCGGCTGTTCGCCGCCTGCGACAAACAAGTGGCCCGCCGTCACTTCGCCCATCATGTCCTGCAGCAGATAGGTCAGTTCCCGCCGGGAGCCGAGGCTGCCCAGATACTTGCCATACTTGGCCTGAAAGTCGGCCACGTTGACGCCGTGTAGCTTGGCGTCATAGAACATCTCGCGCTGCACGCGCCAGGCTTCGCGGTAGATCTGCTCCCACTCCTGCCGGGGGTTGATCTTCACTTCGAGCTCGGCCGTCTTCAGCGCCTGCGGAGCACCCGGCCCACCCGGACCCGCGGGCGGCGCCGGAGGAGCGTTGCGCGCGGCCAGCGGGCGCAGCGTGCCGATAAACCAACCCGGACCCTGACGGTACAGCGCCTTCTCGCCATTGTGCGCCAACCGGAACTGGCTGACACCGCCAAAGGCCACATCGGCGCGGCGTTCCTTCAGGTCGAACCGGTGCACGGTAGTGCCCGGCGGCACACCCGGCGCCGGAGTACCGGCTTCCAGAGCCAGCAGCGTACCGGCTTTGCCAGGTTGCAGATCCACATAGCGGCGCGGGGGCATCGGCAAGGCGAGCACACGCTGCAGGATGTTCTCGAAATCGATCTTCACTTCAGCCACCTTGGCCGCTGGCTTCGGTCCGCCGGGCTTGGGTGGTTCGGGCTTGGCGCCTTCGGGCTTGGGCGCATCGGCCGGCTTGTCTTCTGCCACCTTCTCTTCATCACTCTCAGGGCCAAACGGTGACGGATCACTCTTGCTCAGCACCACCAGGTAGATGCTGCGCGATGTCGGCCGTTGTGACGAGGTCAGGTCCGGCTGAATGGTGGGGCCGGCGTCCGTGGAGGCCGTGAAGTAGAGATACTTGCCGTCGCGATCCCAGGCCGGCATCCGCGCGTCACTCATGCCGTCGGTGATCTGCGTCACCTTGGCCTCGGCTACGGAATAAACATGGACCGCGCCCAGATAGTTGGCCAGCGTCTTCGAGTACGCTAGCCACTTCGAATCGGGCGACCATTCCGGCACCAGATTGCCGGTCCGGCCCCACAGGCGTTCCTTGTCGACTTTGGTGGCCTTGCCCGATTCCACTTCCACCCACCACAGCGTCAAGTGCGCATCCACCACCGCGATCTTCTTGCTGTCCGGCGACCAGCGCAGCGCGTAGTAGAACGACGGCTTTTCTTCGATCCGGATCTTCTTGGGCTCAGACTTGCCATCCTGCGGAGCGATGAAGAGCTCATACTCACCCGACGCATCAGAGAAGTAGGCGATGTTCTTGCCATCGGGGGACCATTCCGGGTCCCGCTCCATCACACCGGTGGTGTTGGTCAAGTTGCGGGCGTCGCCTTTATCGGCGGGCACGGTGATGATCTCGCCACGCGCTTCAAACACGGCCCGGGCGCCAGAAGGAGAGATGGCGGCGCTCGACAAGCGAGTGCCCACCGGGATGAACCGCTCCCGGACTTCGGCCAGATCGCCGGAGACAGTGACATTCAGCGGCGTCAGCTTGGAGCTCTTCCAGTCGAATAGATGCAGCGCGCCGAACTGCTCAATCACCAGCGCATCAGGCCCGGCGGAGGCGGACTTGAAGTCCATGCCTTTGTTCTCGACCGCGCGCGCCACCTTCTTCGAGCCCAGATCGTAGCTGAACAGCGACACCTTGCCTTCGCGGTCCGACAGGAACCAGACCTTGCCACCGGCCCACATCGGGCAATAGTCGTTGGAGTTGTCGCGCGGCACTTTCTCCACTTTGGAGGTGGCCAGATCGGCAATCCAGATCGGCGTCGTCATACCGCCGCGGTAGCGCTTCCAGGCGTCAAAGGCGCGGCCCATCGGCACATAGGCCATCCGCTTGCCATCGGGCGCAAACGCCGCCTCATAGCCCACCGGAACCGGCAGCTTCTCTTCCGGTCCGCCATCCACGGAGACGGAATAAAGCTCCTGGTAGCGCGGCGAGACGGAGGCGCGGTTCGATGAAAAGATGACGCGCTTGTTGTCGGGCGTCCAGCCGGCGACCACGTCGGCGGCGGGATGCCAGGTCAGGCGCTTCGGCACACCGCCGGAGGCCGCGACCACGAATACGTCCACACTGCCGTCATAGCGCCCAGTGAAGGCCACCGTCGCGCCATCGGGCGAGAACATCGGGTTGATCTCCGCACCGGGCCCGGTGGTGAGCCGCGTGGCGGCGCCTCCGCTGCGCGCGGCAATCCAGAGATCATTGGCGTACTCAAACACCACGTGGGTTTTGTTGATGGTGGGGTTGCGATAGAGCGCAGGGCCATCGCTTTCGGCGGCCCAAAGGCAGCCGCCAACGAGGGCCAGGGTGAGGGAGAGGCGCAGGCTTGACATAACTCTAACTGAGGATAACGCTGCAATACGGGAAATGTTCGCCGCTACCCCACAAATATCGGGGTCCGCCCCACCGGTTGACACCGGCGGCGGGCAGTTGGTAGCCTCCGTTCGGGTTGTCCAGTTGGTTCAACTTGAAGGAAGATGGGGTTGATGGGCAAACACTTCGCGGCCACCATAATGACCGTCACCGGCCTGATCGCGCTGGCCGGAGCCGGTGCCGCCGCGCGAGGCGGCCAGGACGACAAGCCCCTGACGCCCGAGCAAGTGAAGGCGCTGAAGAGCCCCATCCCGTACTCGAAAAAGAGCATCACCAAGGGCCGCGGGCTCTATGTGCGCTACTCCTGCACCGGCTGCCACGGCGCCGATGGCAAAGCGACGGTGGACGTGGTAGCCGACGCGACCGACTTGACCGCCCCCAAGCTCTACCGCTTCGGCACCTCCGGCGCTGAAATCTTTCGCAGCATCCGCGATGGCCAGGGCGCCAGCATGCCCAACTATCGCTCCCAGATCCCGACTGAGGACGAGATGTGGCACCTCGTCAATTTCATCTACAGCCTGTGGCCAGAGGCGCAGCGCCCGGCCTTAGTGGAAGACAAGCCCTAAGTGGAAAGAAGGTAGCCCGTATGGACCCCAAGACCCCGTCGTCACAGCCCGCTTCGTCATCAACCCCGAATGCCGCTGAGGCCCGCGCCTCCCGCCGCAACTTCTTGAAAGGCCCTGCCGCAGCTGCTGCCATTGCCGCCGCTGGAGCCGCTCCCGCTGCGATGGCCGCCACCACCGCCGGCATTCCCTCCATCGCCATCCCCAAGGACCTGCTGTCGAGCTTGGCCGAACCGCCGAAGCCCGGCGCCTTTGCTGGCCGCGGCATGACGGGCGCGGAAGTGTTCGCCAAGCTGTGCCAGGAAGAAGAGCTGGCCGCAATGTTCTGCTGCCCCGGCAACTATACGGTAATCAACGCAATCGCGGCCGCTGGCGTCCCAGCCTATGGCGGCCGCACCGAAGGCGCGATGTGCGCCGCGGCGGACGGGTTCTCGCGCGTGACGGGTGAAGCCACGGCCTGCTCCGGCACGGAGGGCCCGGGGTTCACGCACATGATCATGAACATCGCCAGCGCCAATGCGGCCCGCACGCCGCTGCTGGTGCTCGCGAGCAACATGCAGATTGCGGGCGATGACCGGGAGGCGTTTATCCAGACCGGCTATCAACAGCCGATCACCACCGGTATGAAGAAGTACGGCAAGCGGCTGATCGCGCCGGATCGGGTGTGGGAGTACGGCGCCTACGCCTTCCGCAACATGAAGTCCGGCGTGCCCGGGCCCTGCCATCTGGACTTCCCCGGCGAAGTGGCCCGCGCTCGCTTTACGGACCCAGCCAGCTTGAAGGATTTTTACTCGAAGGACAAGTACCGCACCGAAAGCCGAGCGCATCCGTCGCCCAAGGACATGGCCACCGCCGTCGACATGATTGCCAAGGCTGAGCGGCCCATGATCGTGGCCGGTCAAGGTGTGTTTCAGCGCAAGGCCTACGACACACTGCTGCAGGTGGTGGCCAAGCACGAGATCGCGGTGGTCAGCTCCGGCCCGATGCGCGGCCATTTTCCGGATGACCACAAGCTGTCGACCAGTCTCGCGCCGGACGCGTTGATGAGCGCCGATCTGGTGATCTTTATCGGGCAATACTCGATGCCTAGCCCCGGTGAGTATCGCTTTAACCCCGACGTGAAGGCGATCCGCATTCATCCGGAGCAGGAAGACCTGGGCCGCAACTGGCCGCTGGACCTGGGCATTGTGAGCGACGAGAAGATCTTCCTGGAAGAGCTCGCCAACCGCCTGCCCGCCAAGAAGCGCGACGCTTGGGTGACTGAGATTGCCGCCGCGCGCGCCAAGTGGGAGAAGACCAATCTCGACCATTACGCCCTAGGCCTAAAGCACAGCGCCGCCACCAACACCGTCCACCCGGCCGTGATGGCCAAAGAGGTGCACGACTTCCTCTACAAGGGCGACATCGACCCCAAACAGACCGTCACCGGCTCCGGCGGCTGGACCACGGGCATCTTCGCGGGCCGCTGGTTGCGCGCCCACCGCGCCGGGCAAGGCGTGGCGTGCGGCTATCAGTACGGCGCCATTGGTCCTGACCTGGCCATGATGATCGGCGCCGGAGCGGCGGTGCAGCGCGGCGTGGGTCCGCAGGCGGCGTACAAAGGCGCGCCGGTGCTGTGCATCACCAGCGATGCGGGCATCGCCTACAGCCTGTTTGAGCTCGATACGGCGGCCAAGTACAAGATCCCGACCATTGCCGTGGTCTACAACAACAACTCCTGGGGCATGTGGCCCAGCGCGGTGGGTTCCGCGCGATCGATGCACATGTATCTGTTCCAGGAGAACCTCCGCTACGACAAGATGGCCGAGGGGCTAGGCGCTCGCGGCGAGTATGTCACGACGCCGGAGCAGATGCGTGAGGCCTTGAAGCGCAGCTATCAAGCGGCGGCGAAGGAAGGCGTTTCCAGCCTGATCAACGTGCAGGCGCTGAAGGAGTTCACCTCCGGCCGGGACTACGCGCCGGGCATCGCTCTGCCGCCGGAGCCAGGTGTGGGAGCCTTTGCGCACTAGCCCGTTGACCGGCGCAACCAGCCCTCCCGAAGCGATCGCCACGGTCACCGCGATCCTCGAAGGCTATGCGGCGAAGGCCGTCTTCCGCGGCTTTAGCGCCACCGGTGTCCGCGGCGGCAAGGCGCATTACCGCCTGCTGTGGCATCGCGACCAGTACTTCGACCTCACCTTTGACCCGCTGGCGCAGACGCTCCGCATGCCGTTGGTGCTGCCGCAAGTGCCGCCCGAGATGTACCGCGACTATCAGGCATTTGTCGAAGGCTGCTTTGCGCTGGAGCGCCCGGAGCACCGCCGGATCGACGCCACCCGCTGCACCGTCCAGCTGTCACGCCGCGCCGGTACGGTGGGGTTGACGCTGTTAAGTCTCGATGGCGATATCGCGTACGCGGTCCGTAAGTTGATCCATCTGGTGCACGAAACCTATCTCGACTTTCTCTACGATGGCCGCTATTACAGCTACCTGATTGAGACCTTCAACCTGGACCCCGACGAAGCGCGCTAACGTCGATCAAGCCGCCGAAGGAGATGTTGTAAGCTTTGGCCATGCTGCTCGTGGAACGGATCACCGAAGGCCGCACCGATTTAGTATTCGACTTCATCGCCGAAGGTGGAGAAGCCACGGCGACCGATGTCGAAGGCACGTCGCTGCTGCAATGGTGCGCCTACTACGGCGACGTCAGCGCCATCCGCTATCTGCTGGCGGAAGGCGAGCGCATCGAGACGCTGGGCGCCAATCTGGATCTGAACGGCGCCTGCTATCACGGCCATTGGCGGCTGGCGCAGTTTCTGCTGGAACAGGGCGCCGATGCCAATGTTCCGCTGAGCGATACTGGCGAGACCCCTTTGCATGCGGCGCTGTGCAAGACGCAGCCCGTGGTCTACAACCGCGTGGTGGAAGTGCTGCTGGCTCACGGAGCCAACCCCAATGCGGCCACCATCCCCGGCGTCGAGACCGGCGGCTTCATGCGCGATTGCCGCACCAAGGGCGAAACGCCGCTGCATCGCGCGGCGGCGTTTGGTGATGAAGAGACCATCCAGCGCCTGTTGAACGCGGGCGCGCAAGTGGAGGCCCGTGACATGAGCGGCGATACACCGCTCAGCTGGGCCAGTTGGTACTTGCGGCCCGCCTCCATCTTGCGCCTGCTGTGCTACGGCCGATTCCGGGTCCGTCCCCAGTATGCGGGCCTGGAGGCCAACCTGATCGGGAAGCCGCTCGAATAGGCGCGCCTTAACAAAGTTCACCAGGCCTTAACCAGCACTTGGCACAGCCGGACCCCGCGCCGGGTTACCTTTTGAATGGTGAACCGCACGCGCCGACAAACCCTGCTTGCCTGGACCTTTGTGTCCGTGCTGGTGCTGTCGTCGCTCGCTTTAGCGGCTCTTGAATTCCGCGCCATCATGCGTGTCAGCCAAGCGGAGGGCGAACGGGTCCGCCGCAACTTGCGGATCGGCTTGGACCGCGTGAGCCGCGACTTCAACGACCAGATCGAACGCGTCACCCGCGCCCTGGCCCTGCCCGAGCCGCCGCGCGACCAACCAGCGCCCTCCGCAGCCGAGCGCGAGGCCGCCTATCTGCAGCGCTATCAGTCCTGGCGCGATTCGGGCGGCGGTGAGTGGCCGTTTGTGCGCGTGGCGCGCGCGATCCGTTCGGGCGACACACTGGAGCTGCGGGAACTGGACCCCGGCTCGGCCACCTACCGCATGATCAGCTGGCCGGCCGAATGGGCCGAACTGCGGCGGCAGCTGGAGGATCGCGTCTCAAAAGACGCCGGCGGGCGGGCCGCACCCTTTCGCCAAAGTCCGGGGCTGCTCGAGTTTCCGTACTTCGGCCAGGAGGCGGATGGCGACCGTCCACGTGAGCTAGAGTGGCTGATCTTTGAATTGAACCTCGACCTGATCCGCTCCACCGCGCTGCCCGACCTGCTGCGGCGGCATCTGGGCGACGACGAGGGTCTGCCGTACTCCGTGGATGTGGTGTTGCGGGAGGCGCCAGAGGTGACGGTCTTCCGGTCTGACCCCAACCGCACGCAGCCGATCGGGGCCAGTGCGGACGCCAGCGTCGGCTTGCTCGATATCTCGCCACCGTTGTTCCGTCGTGGCGGGCGGCCACCCCGGCGGGAGCGGCCAACCGATCTCCCCGGGCCACCCCCAGGACGCGAAGAGGAGCGGGGCGGCCCGCGCCGTCCGCCGGAGGAAGGGCGGGCGCGCTGGGTGCTTTCGGCGCGTCATCAGGCCGGGTCCATTGAGGCCCTGATCCGCCAATCGCGCATCCGCAACATCGTCCTCACCAGCGCCCTGCTGGTGCTGATGCTCACCACCGTCGGTGCCTTGATCTGGTTTACGCGGCGGGCGCAGCAACTGGCGGCGATGCAGATGGAGTTTGTCGCGAGCATCTCGCATGAACTGCGCACGCCGCTCACCGTCATCCGCACGGCGGCCCACAATCTGGTGAGCGGCGTGGTCCGCACCGGCAACACCGCGCAGGCGGAACGCTACGGGCAGATCATCCAGAACCAGACCGGCAAGCTGGTGGACATGGTGGAGCAGGTGCTCCGGTTCGCCAACGCCGAAGCAGGACGCAGTGTCTCGCGGCTGGAACCGTTTCCGCTGGAAGGCTTGCTCTCAGCAGCGGCGCAAGGCGCTTTGGCGCAGATCACGGCGGCGGAATGTCAGCTTGAAACCAGCATCAGCCCAGAAGCGGAGATCGCCTGGGTGCGGGGCGACTATGCCTCGCTTGAGCACGCATTGATCAACCTGTTGACCAACGCCGCCAAATACGGCTCCAGCGGCAAGTGGATCGGTTTGGCGGCGGATGTGGTGCGGGCCGGCGAGCATGCGATGATCGAAATTCGGGTGTCGGATCATGGGCCGGGCGTCGCCGCGGCCGAGGCTAAACAGATTTTTGAGCCGTTCTTCCGCGGCCGCTTGGCGCTGGAAGATCAGATCCACGGCACGGGCCTGGGGCTGAGCCTGGTGAAGCGCGTGGTGGAAGGGCATGCCGGGACCATTGTCCTGAACAGTCCGCCCGCCAGAGCCGCCACCGGCGCCGAGTTTGTGTTGCGGCTTCCGGCAGCCACTGAGGGAGTGAATGAGTTCGCGAATCCTACTGGTTGAAGACGAACGGGACTTGGCCACCACGCTGGCGGATCTGCTGTCCGCCGAAGGCTACCAGGTGGCCATGGTCCACGACGGGCCGGCGGGCCTGGCCAAGGCGCAAAGCGATTCGTTCGACCTGATCATTCTCGACGTCATGCTGCCCGGCAAGAATGGGTATGACGTGTGCCGCGAACTGCGGCAGCGGGGCTCGGATGTGGCGATCCTGATGTTGACGGCGCGGGGGCAGGTGGTCGATCGCGTCGTGGGCCTCAAACTCGGCGCCGATGACTATCTCGCCAAGCCGTTTGATCCGTCAGAACTGGTGGCCCGCGTCGAAGCTCTGCTGCGCCGCGTGCACAAAGAGAACCTGACGCCGGTGGTGCGCTTCAAGTTCGGCAAAGTGGAAGTGGATTTCGACAAAGCCGAAGTACTGCGCGACGGGCAGCATGTGCCGGTCACCGGCAAGGAGTTGCAACTGCTGCGCCACCTGATCGACCACCGCGGCCGCGTGCTGAGCCGTGAGGAGATCCTGCAGCATGTCTGGGAGTATCAACCCAACGTCTCGACCCGCACAGTAGACGTCCACATCGCCTGGCTGCGGCAGAAGCTGGAAGAGAACGTGCAGTTCCCCAAGTACATCCTCACCATCCGCGGCACGGGTTACCGGTTTACCGCGCAACCAAGGTAACCCCCGTCTAGCGTTTCCTCAACACGAGAAGATCCTGATACCCAAAACCCTCGGGCACGTACGAGACGACCTCAAAGTGGCGCCCGAAAGCCTCAACAGCGTGTGCCCGTGAGTGATAAGCGGTATGGTACCAATCAGGCAGGATACCTCGCCATTTCGAAGAACGCTTAAATAGGAATCCTTGCTGGCGGAGCTGCTCGACATCTTCCATCGGGAGGCCATGCCAAGTCGCTTCACCGTGGACAGTTACAAGTAAAAGCGCACCCGACGCAGTCACCCGCTCCAATTCAGCAATCCAGCGCTCTTGCAATGGTTGATCGAGGTGCGTAAAGACCGAGATGGAATAAACGAGGTCGAAATTCCCGGCAGGAAAGGACAGAGGGGGCTCTGGTCGATTGACTGAGAAAATGATCTCAGGAAAGTGCTGACGATCCCATGCGATCGCCTGCGCGTCCACGTCTGTACCGTAGAGCGCGGCCAACGGAGTTAACCCCGGCAGCCACCTAAGTGTCCGGGCACAGCCACAGCCGAAATCCAATATCCGGCGGGAGTCGCCGAGATCTTGTCCGGTCCCCTCCAACGCACGGGCCAAATGAGCAACTGAGCGCTGCCCGACGTCCAGAAAGGAACTGACACTTAAGCTCTCCGCCACCCGGAACCGAAGCAGCGCCGGAGGGACCCGAGGTCCAGTTGACGAGAAGAGCCTCGTATCGTCCCACCAGCAGTGGACGCGGATGAAGGTGCGCCCGAGAGGATATACAGTCAACGCCCAAGCTCGCCTCAAGAAGCCCGGAACGGCCTGCGCGAAACCATACTTACGATAGATTGCTGAACCCACCACGCGACATGATGATACCCGAAAGATGGCATCCACCACGAAGAGGCCGATGCGCAATCGCAGTCGGCCTCTCTGTGGCACGCCTCAGTTCTCGGTAATCGTCACTTCCGTCACACCAACATTCTGTATAGTGGTTTTCCAGATTTGGTGATAATCATCACTGCAGTTTCCGGATGTATTGATCTGCCCTGGCGTGTAATAAACATAGGTGGTCCAGGTGCGCGAAGATCCTGTGGATGCCGACGGCTCAATAAATCCAGCGCTATTCCTCGCCATTCGTGGCCGGAACATGCTGCTCCCAATGCTATTCAGTGTACCCGCCTGGATGTAACTCTCTGCAGGAATGGGCGTACGGTACCCAGTAGATCCACTGTACGGATACGGATCGGCATTGATGCCGATCCCATAGCCCGGAACATTGTTGCCCGTGCACCCCTCGTGAAGCACGAGCGATGGCGCACCCTTCGTCGCGGCATCCAACGTCCCAGCTAACATTAGGTCACCGAACTTCACCAGAGAGCCGGAAGCCCATGTCTCACCGCCTGGACCGTACCAGTAGTAGTAGGTAAAGTCTGGGACGGTGCCCCCGCCGACCGCGGCCAACATGCTTCCCCCGTAAACCGAACTGTAATCGTTATAGAGCGCCAGAACGCTGTAGTTCCCGAGACCGCCATAACTCGAAAAATCATAAATTTGAAAATCCTCGCCAATTCCGACACTGCTTCCGGCGGGGGACATCAATGATCTGGCGTTGGCACCTGATGTAATCCAAGACAGCGAACTAGGAGTTGGACCCTTGGCCGCAAAGATATTATTAGCCGAGCTTCCGTTGAACACTCCCTGGAAAAAGACGAACCACTGATATCCGCTCCCATTTTGATTGGTATAGATGGCCCGAGGGGCGATGAAGTCGAACACACCAGGCGGATTGTTCAGCAGCTTAGTTGGCGTACCGAACGTTAGTCCGTCCGCCGAAGTCGACATGTAAAGCCCCTGGTTGGCAACAGTGCAGTTTGGTACCTCCTGCTCCTGATAGTGATCTCCGAGAATCAGGTCGAAACCCAGTCGACAACGAGGCCGCCTGCGCCGAATACTAGGCTGGACATCTAGCCAGCCTCATGGTTGACGAACAGACTCACCTCGTACCCCGTGGCTATGCCCGCCTGGTTTACGCGAGCTATTTGTTTGCCGAGTAGTCGCCACAGTGCTGTCAGCCGTATAGGCCTTTGTTAAGAATGTCAACAACATCAAGGGCCGCCCGGGGTTTAGGGCCGTGGGAACACGCGCCTTAACCCTTGTTTTCAATTCTTTACATTCCTTTGCAGACTTATGGCCAACGCCCGAAGCTTTACCGAACTTGTTGATACTTCATCACTTCCCGGCGCGTTTCTACTACCAGTACGGATTCGCTGAAAACTCCCACCGGAGCCCGACGGCGGCCGCACTCGAAACGACCGGGGATGAAGGAGCAATCACCGATGAATTGCCACACGTGGAACCGGCCAGCCCAGTTGCTGGCCATCGTCATACTGACGGGCGCGGCCGCCGCTGCCCAGGGAGGCCGGGGAGGCGGCGGCGCTCCCGGACCCATTGCGCCCCTGCGGGCGGCGGTGCGGCCACAGCCCACCAATTTAGCCAAGTATGTGCGGGACCAGACGGCCTTGGTCGCGCTGGGCAAGGCGCTGTTCTGGGATGCACAGGTGGGCAGCGATGGCCAGACCGCGTGCGCCACCTGCCACTTCCACGCCGGTGCGGACCATCGCCTGCAAAACCAGCTGGCCAGCCCGTCGGGTGTCACGACGGCGTTGACGGGCAACCGGACGCTTACCACGGATGACTTCCCGTTCCGGCGGCTGGCCAACCCGAACAACAACAACTCGGCGGTGATTCGCGATACGCGGTTGGTGGCGGGCTCCGCCGGCGCCGTCCATCGGACGTTTTTTGATGTCAACGCCGGGCTGCATACCGATGATGGAGCGACGGTCAGCTCCGCCGCCCCCACCAGTTTGGGCGGCCTGGAATTGCGGCAGGTGACGGGGCGCAACTCGCCTTCAGTGATCAATGCGGTGTTCAACGTCCGCAACTTTTGGGACGGCCGGGCCAGCCGCATCTTTTCGGGCAGCACTCCCTTTGGCGATTCCGACACGGGGCTGAATGTGCTCGCCGGCGGTGCCTCCGGTCTGCAACCGGAGCGGGTACGGATGGACAACGCGAGCCTCGCTTCGCAAGCCGTCGGCCCCGCGCTGAACTCGACCGAGATGTCCTACAACGGGCGCAGCTGGCCGAAGCTGGGCAAGAAGATGATGTCTTTGTCACCGCTGAGCCGCCAACGAGTGGCCGTGGACGATAGCGTCCTGGGGGCGATGGCGAACCCCGAGGGCAACGGACTGCGGGGTGAATACAGCTACCAGCAACTGATCCAGGCCGCCTTCCAGCCTGAATATTGGGGCTCCACCACCGTGGTGGATAGCAAAGGGAGCCTTCTGAAAATCATGGCCGTGCCGGACAACTCGAACGAGTTCACGCAGACCGAGTACAACTTCGCGCTCTTCTTCGGACTGGCCATTCAAGCCTATGAATCGACCCTGATCTCCGACCAGACGCGCCTGGACCAGTTTCTGGAAGGCAACACGCAAGCCTTGACGCCGTTTGAGCAACAGGGCTTGGCCGAGTTCCGCGGTGGTGCTTCACAATGCACCCGCTGCCACGTCGGGCCGGAGCTGACGGCGGCGTCCTACACTCGCGCCGCCGCCAACAATGTGAACCCCGGCGATCCTAACGATCTGGGCTTCTTCCGGATCGGCGTCAGCCCCATCGCGGAAGACGTGGGCTTGGGCGCCACCGACGGCTTCAACGTGCCTCTGCTCAACCCCAATCGCGCGGGGGCGGCGGACGGCACCTTCAAGGCTCCCGGCCTGCGCAACGTGGAGCTGACCGGCCCCTACTTCCACAATGGCGGGCAGGCGACGCTGGAACAAGTGGTGGACTTCTACGGCCGCCAGGGCGACTTTGGCGGCGCCAACCTGGGCCCCGGCATCGGCGCGATCCGCCTGAATGCCGCGGAGCGCACACAGGTGGTGGCTTTCCTGAAAGCGC
Organism: Acidobacteriota bacterium; assembly: GCA_026394055.1. Classification (GTDB taxonomy): domain Bacteria; phylum Acidobacteriota; class Terriglobia; order Bryobacterales; family Bryobacteraceae; genus JAPKYZ01. The sequence goes on along the minus strand of JAPKYZ010000031.1, from coordinate 859 downwards.
TGACCGATGATCGGGTGAAGTATGAGCGGGCGCCGTTTGACCACCCGTCGCTGTGTATCCCCGTGGGCCACGTCGAGATCTCTCCTGGCGTGCCGCAGGCGGACGATTCCAGCCCCGTCACGGCCATGAGTGCCGCCGACAAGTGGGCGCTGATCCCGGCCTCGGGCAAAGGCGGCAACCCGGTCCCGCTTCAGACTTTTGAAGAGCTCTTAAGCGGCATCGGCAATGACGGATCGAGAGCCCATACGTTAACCGAGGCCTGCCGGCCGTAGAGCCTCGGATCTGGCAGAAACGGGACCAGTCCGCGGTGGCATCGCCCACCCGGATTGGTTTCCGTGGAGGCCCCTCGCAGACTGCGAATCCCTCCCGGCGCTTGTTAGACTTTGGAAGCGGGAACAACCGATTTTCGGGGGATTTGCTTGGCTTTCAAGAACATTTATGTCGGCATGTGGTACATCAATACCCGCCTGATCGCCGATCAGGACATGCAGACCAAGACCATGAATATGGCGGCGAAGATCCGAGCCGTCTACCAGTTCATCAGCGGACTGGACACCACGCCGGGCGAGTCTCTTTACGTGTTTGTGGCCCCGGAATACACGTTTCAATTTAAGTCCAGTGAGCGTTTCTTCGAGGAGGTCTTCCGTGAACCGTTCCTCAGCTACTTTGGGCACTTGAGCACGGCCTGTCCGGAAATGTTAACCATTCCAGGTACGTTCTGCTGGAAGAAGTTGAAGACCGAGTTCGACCTGCGCCCCTACGCCAACGCGAGCGCCAGCGTCCGCCGCGGGATCGAAGAACGCCGGGCGCAGGCGACGAAGCCCTTCGATGGCTTCAACACCGCCTTCATGTTTTACGG
>JAPKYZ010000063.1 GCA_026394055.1 Acidobacteriota bacterium | reverse complement strand
TCAAGCCCACCGCACCGTTGTCTTCCATGAGCCGCGTGTAGAGCTCGCTATCGACATGCGCATCAGCAGAAGCGATGGCGTCCTTCAGCTTGCGCTCCAACTCCTCGACGCGCGCCTTGTCGGGCTTGGCGGCCCGCTGCGCCTGATTCAACTCTTCGTAGACCTTCTCGATCAACGCGAGCGATTTGCGTTCGAGCGGCAGGTTCTTTGAGCCGATCGATTCGGTGCCCTTGAACGCCATGTGCTCAAACATGTGGGCAATTCCGGTGGAGCCGCTGGGGTCGTCCACGGAGCCCGCATTGACCCGGGTGTAGAAGCTAACCACGGGAGCGTCATGCCGCTCCAGAATGATGAAGTGCAAGCCGTTTTTGAGCGTGAATTCGGTTACCCGCTTTTCAAACTCTTTCAAGTCCTGCGCGCACAAGGTGAGCGTCAGCGCACCGAGAGCCAAGTATTTCCGCATACTTGTATTATGTCCGTGGTTTCGACCAGAGTTCGTGTCCGGTTCAAAGAGACTGATCAGATGGGAGTGGTTTACCACTCAAATTACCTAGTGTGGATGGAGGTGGGGCGCGTCGAATGGCTGCGTTCACGCGGCCTCCGCTATCGCGACATTGAACGCGACGGCGTCCTGATGACCGTTGCTGAGGCCACCTGCCGTTACCACGCGCCGGCACGCTACGACGATGAAGTGGAGATCGTCACCTCAGTGAAGACCGCCCACTCCCGCATGGTCAAGATCGGCTACATTCTCACCAACGCCGAGACGGGCGAGAAGCTGGCCACGGGCGAAACCACGCATGTCTTCTGCGGCCCCGACCTGCGGCCTATCCGGCTGCCGGAGAAGTACCGGGAGGCCTTTGGCGTCGCCTGAAGCATTTGCGGTGCTGGATGCCCAAACGGGGCGCGTGCTGGAGGCCAAGCGCGCAGATGCCAGTGCCCTGCCCGGCTCCACGGTGAAGCCGTTTCTGCCCGTCCGCGGCGTCTATCCCTGCCACGGCACGCTGCGGATCGGCGGCCATCGTCTGGATTGCACGCATTTGCCCGTCAGCATGCCGCTGGACCCCATGCAGGCGCTCGCGTTGTCGTGCAACTGCTACTTCGCGCAAGCCATCCTGGCCGTGTCGCCCGAGCAAGCTCGCCAGGCCCTACGTGACTTTCAGCCCGAACTCGCCACCACGGTTGAGCAGCGGCAGTTGCAAGCCTTGGGACACTGGGGGGTCTCGGCCACGCCGCTACGCCTGGCCCGAGCCTATCGCGCGCTGTGGCAGCGAGACGCCAGCCGCATCTCCGGCGGCAAAACGGGCACCACCGCCCAAGCCGCCTGGTATGCGGGCTGGGCACCGGTGGACCAGCCGCGCATCGTCGTCGCCGTGATGACCGGTGGACGCGGCGCCACCAACGCCCAACCAGCCGCGCAGGAGCTGATCGCCAAATGGCTCCGCTAGCCGCGCTGTTGGTACTGAATTCGTTGGCCGCCGACGTCACCGTGCGTCTCTATTGGCAACAGGGCGGGCCGCAAGCGAAGACCGTCAAGGTACCGCTCGAAGAATACGTTGCCGCTGTACTGGCGGGCGAGGCGGCGGGCATGCGCTCGCCTGAATCACTGAAGGCGATGGCGGTAGCAGCGCGGACCTACGCGCTGAAGTTCAAAGGCCGGCATGCGCGCGAGGGGTTTGATTTTTGCGACACCACGCACTGCCAGGACTATCGCCGCTCGGCCGTCAACGAGGCCGTCACGGCCGCGGCGGAGGCGACCGAAGGCGAACTACTCTGGTATCGCGGAGCCCTGGTAGCCGCCTACTACTCCGCCCATTGCGGCGGCATGAGCGAGGCCTCGCCCGAAGGGCCGTACCTCAATCAACATCGTGACCCGTGGTGTCTGCGCCACCAGGAGACCTGGCGAACAGTGCTGTCGCGCGAAGAGATCCAGGCAGCGCTCAAACCCTTGGGACTGCCAGTGCCACCGGCGTTCACGCAGATGGCCGTGGTGACCCGCACGCCGTCCAATCGTGCCGTACGCCTGAACCTGAGTGGAGCCGAAGTGGACGCGCCGATGTTCCGGCAAGCGGTGGGCCGCATGATCGGCTGGGACCGCTTGCCCAGCGGCTGGTATGACGTGGCGCAAATCAACGGCCAGTTCGTCTTCGCCGGCCGCGGGCGAGGCCATGGTATCGGCCTCTGCCAGGCGGGTTGCGCGCGCATGGGTGAGGAAGGTAAGAGCTACCGCGAGATTCTCCAGTTCGCCTACCCGGGCACGACGCTCGGGTTGAGCGCCAGCGGGTTTGCCTGGCAGTACACCGGAGGGGAACGCGTGGATGTCTTCACCACGGCGCCCGACGCGAGGCTGGTAGCCGCGACGGACAACGCACTGCGAGAAGCCGAACAGTACTCGGGCATGGTGTATCGAAGCCGGCCGCGCCTGCGGGTCTACCCCAACTTGACCGCCTACCGCAATGCCACCGGCGAAAGCGGAGCCATCGCCGCCACCACGCGCGGCGGCACCATCCGCATGCAGCCGCCAGAAGTCCTGCGCGCGCGCCATGTGCTGGAATCGACACTGCGGCACGAGATGCTGCACGTCGTGCTCGAATCAGTGACGGCTCGCGATCAACCGTGGTGGTTCCGCGAAGGGCTGGTACTGGCCTTGAACAATGAACGTTCCGCCGACCCGCGTTACCGCGCGGCAGCGGAGCGGGTGAATGCGCTACTGGCCCGGTTCGGCCGGGAGACGGTCTTCGGATACTGGCGCAACGGACTGCCCCCAGACGCCCAGGTTGAGCCACGCGGCGTTCAGCAACAGCCAAGCCCCGCCCCACCGCAGCAGAAAGCTGGCGCTCTGCAGCGCAAGCCCTGACACCTTCGGCACCCAGTGAGTGCCATACCAGCCCAGCGCCGCCACTCCGGCAAAGCCCAACAAGCGTATGGCAAACGCACTGCCGCCCAGCACGGCACCCTGAAAAAGCCACCGCTCGAACCAGGCCAATCCGATCGCCCACGCGAACGCGGTCCCACCGGAAAGCGCCAGCTTGCCGGTCGTGTCGTCACCGATGCCCGTCCACCAGAAGAACACCGCGCCGAACGCGAGATGCACCACACAAGCGATCAGCCAGCGGCGCAGCAGGCCGGGCGCGATGAAAGATAACCCGCTCATGGCACCACCTCAATCGATTGCGGATCGCTGGAGGCCATCACGCCCGGTTGATACATGGGCGTCACGCGCGCTGGCGACACGCGGAACTTGCCGGGCCGGGTAAGCTTCAAGGCTGATTCATACGTGCCGCCGTGGAAGTAGGTCTCAAAATAAACCGCGCGGTCGTCCCGGATTTCGCGCTGTACCCAGCCGCCGCGCCGGGTCTTGTCGATCTCAGTGGAGGCGGGAATTGGGTCTTCAATCATCAGGTAGCGCCAGTCGCCGCCCGAGACGGTGACGCGTGACACCAACGTTTCGCCCACCTTGGCTTGACCATCAAAGGCCACCAACTGCCCGGTGGATAGCTGCCGGAAGTACTGGCGCTGTAAGCGAAGCTCCCGGCCACGGGCGGCGCGAGTCGTAGTGGAACGCGGCCCGGGCTCAAAGCTAGTGGCGGTGGCGCCCCAATAGAGGCGGCCCGCGCCGGAGGCTTCGACGGCGATCTTGTTGATGCTGGTCTTGGGCATCAGCCGCACGCCCAGCGGGTGCGGAGAAAGTGCATCGGCCGCGAGCAGCTCTTTCGAGTAGAGCTGCTCGCCGTTCAGCTTCACGTCCACGGCCAGCTTGGGATCAAGCTCCTTGGTCAGCTTCAGATAGTCCACCAACCCATAGACCACCGCCGCTGTCTGTTTGGTGGAGGACCAGTAGTAGCCTTCGTTGCGGTGATCCACCAGCCACCGCACGGCCTTCTCGATCAACGGGCTCTTGGGGCGCACGCGCGTGAGCAGCTTCAGCGCATGCGCGGTCACTTCCGCCGAACCATCCACATCCAAGTCCATCAGCCAATCCCGATCCGCCAGCCAGTAGGCTTGATTGTCTGAGACGACGGCCAGCTTCTCCAGACGGTCCGCGATCTCGTTGGCGCGCGGGTCCGCCACGCGCAGGCCGATCAAGGCCAGGCCGTGCGCGGTCAGCTTGTCGCGGACCTCCCACATCTGGTTGACGGCGGCGGGCTCATTCAACGCGTAAGCGAGATAAGCGCGAAAGTCCGGGTGCGCCGTGGTCTCTTTCGCAAAGGCCTGCCGCAGCCACTGCATGCCGGACGACTTGGATGCGGGCTTCCAGTAGTAGCCCAGTTGCTCATAGTCACTCAGACCCGCGATGGCATGGGCCGTCATGAAGCCGCTGGACTCGTCCGATGCCCACCAGCCCCAGCCACCATCGGGATGCTGCAGTTCGTACAGCCGCTCGACACCAGCCTGGATCTTCTTCTGCAGGCGGCCGCGGTCCTGCTGCAGCGGCAGCTTCAGTTCGCGTGAGGCGCGGTCCACCAGCAGCGTGGGCATGAAGCTCGACAGCGTCTGCTCGGTGCAGCCGTAGGGGAAGGTGGCCAGATAGTCGAGCGCGCCAAACACCGCCCCAGCGAGCGACGGCGTCACGCGGACATCGATCGTCCGCGCCGCGCCAAACTCCACGCCGCCGGAGCCGCCATCGGCCAGCGAGCCGCTGCGCGCGTCCACCAACTTCACCCCGTAGGGATTCACCGGCAGCTCGATCTCGAGCGCATCCGCATCGTCCGCGGCGAACGCCTTCGCCGTGAGCGTCACTTGATCGAGCGACCGAGCCTTCACCCGATAGTCAAAGCGCGTCTCCTGCTTCGCGATGGCCGTGCCGGAGCGTTGCGCACCATCGAGCAGTTCCGCGCCTTTCACTTCCAGCTGCACCTTCACCGGCCGGTCGCCATCCAGGTAGTTGTTGACGATGGCCGAGATCACTACCTCGTCGCCTTCGGTGAAGAATCTCGGAGCCGCCAGGCGCAGGATGAGGTCCTTGCGGGTGACGACGCGGTTCACGGCTCCACCGACGCGCGTGTCACGAGTGACGCCGCGAACGGTGGCACGCCAGGCGGTGATCGAATCGGGAAACTGGAGCTTGGCTTCCGCCTTACCGGAAGCATCAGTTTCGACGTTCGCCAGCCACAGCGCCGTATCCGGGAAGGCTTTGCGAATGCGCGGATCAGTCGGCCGGGGCGGCTTCATTTGGGCCAATGTTTGCCGGGCTCGGGCGAGTGGCATGGGGCGCACGCCCGCCGTGCCGAAGAAGTAGTAGGCGAGCGAGGAATCAGTGTACACGCGATTCCAGATACGCCCATAGAACGCCTTATCGAGCCCCGGCATCGTGTCCGGCGCGACTCCATAGAGCGCTTCATCCACCACGCCCACCGAGAACTCCGCCGCCACCGGCTTGCCTGCGGCATCCTTGGCTTCGATGCGATACGTCGCCGGCTCGCCCGGCTTGAACTGCGGCTTCGACGGCACAATGCCCACCTGGAACACCTTGCTCACCGGAGGCACCTTGATGGACCTGGCACCGTAGCGATACTGGTCGTTCTGCATGAGGGCGGCGGTAATGAAGACGTTGGGCAGATACTCGGGCTTAATGGGGACCTCGTAGGTAAACGACCCGGCAGCATGGCGGCGCACATCGGACCGGTAGAGATCACGGCCCTCGACGCCCAGCAGCACCGTCGCATTCTCGACGCCCGTCACCACCAGGATCTTCGCGACGTCGCCCGGCTGATAGCTCTTCTTGTCGGGCACCAGCGTGATCTCGGCGCCACGGGTGCCGTCATCGCGCCATCGGCCGGAGACCCACAGGTACACCGTGTCCGTCACCGTCCGGCCTTCCGGCGTGCGCGCCGTCACCTTCCATTGATGACTGCCGCCCGCGGGTGCGGTGAGCGACACAGTTCCCTTCCCCTCGGCGTTGGTGGTGCCGCTGGCGCCCTGGACGCTGAAGCTGGCGCTGGCGGCGGGCTGGCCATCATAGGTACGCGCTTCCACGGTCAACTTCACCGTCTCGCCGGGCGCATAGACCCACTTGTCCGGCTGGGCGTTGATGGCGAACGAACCCACCGTTGCCAGCACACTGCCCTTGCCCGTCACATCGCGATTGGCCTCATCAGTAACGGCGGCTTCCACGCGTAACAGATAGTCAAACTCCTGGCTCTGCGTCGACACGGTGATGGTGGCCCGGCCCTGCGCGTCCAGCCGAGCCGTGGCTTCCGGCATCGGCTCCATGGTGCCGCCGTCGTAACCTTCTTGCCCGTCCTCATCCAACTCTTCGGCCCAGAACGGGAACCAGTAGCGGCTGCGGTAGACGCGGTACTTCATGCGGCCATTGGCGACGGGTTCGCCAAAGAAGTATCGCGCTTCGATATTGAACGTGGCCGTCGCCCCTTGCAGCAGGCGCGGCTGCGCGGCCGTCACTTTCACTTCGTACTCGGGCTTCTTGTACTCTTCCACCTGGAAGCTGCCGGACTGCGCCGATTCGCCCGCGCGGAGCACGACGGAGTAATACCCCAACGGCGCCGTCATCGGAATGGTCCATTCGCCGGAGGCCGTGCCGAAGGGTGACAGCTTGGCCGTCCCCTTGGCCACGGCATTGCCTTCCGGGTTGGTGATCTCATAGGCCATTTCCGAAACTCCGGGCAGCTTCCAGCCGCTGGCATCCTCGCCGCGCAGGATCGCCCGCCAGCCCAGCTTGTGGCCGGGGCGATAGATCGGCCGGTCCGTGTAGATGTAGCCCGTGGCCAGCCCATCTTGCGCCGGGCGCGCGCCCCACCAGCCATCGCCCGCCAGAGCCAACCCGGAAGTAGCCGCACCCTTGGCCACCAGCATCAACTTCACGGCGTCCGAGTTGTCGATCTTGATCTCCGCCCGTCCGTCAGCATCCGTGCGAACTGGCGGTGCCGCGCTGCGGTTGTTGATCAGGAACAGCTCGACGTTGGGCTGCGGCTCGCCCGTGGTCCGATCCAGCGCCTGCACCACCACGCGCCCCGGAGCAGTCTTCTTGATCAGCGCGAGTGAGGTGACATTGATGATGGTGGCTGCGCGGAGACGGTTGTCGGTGGCCTCAAGGACATACAGGCCCACGCCCGGAGTCTCGACATCGACGCGCCCTTCGCCTCCTTGCGGCGGGATCTTCACTGTCCATTGCCGGACCAGTTGCGACGGGTTCAACACCGCTGCTTCGGCAAAGCGCGCCGGGCCGCGGCGGACGGCACGGCGTTCCATAAAAGCCACCAGTTGCTCATGCTCCTCATCACCGAACTGCTGCCGGACGAAGCGGCGCAGGGCAAAGCGGGTGCGGCCTTTCCAGGCATGGAACTGCTCAATGAAGGTGCGCTTCTTGGGCACGGGTGGCGCTTGGCCGCCAAAGCTGTGAGCGTCGGGAAGTTGCTCAAAAAAGCGAACCGGGTCCGCCACCCGGTAGAGCCGGAACTCGAGCTGGGTGAGGTTCTGGGCAGTATAGGCAACGCTCACCGGCTCCCGCGGCGAGAAGGTGCGGTCCGTCGAAACGGTGAAGTAACCGGCCGGCTGCGCCGTCGCGGTGATCAACAAACCCAGGGCTAACAGAGCACGCCGCATCTAGTTCAGTATGTTCCAGCGGTGGACACCGAGAAAGTTCGGGTTATGGATCAACGGCCGCCAGCGCGGGTCCGGGTGCAGATTCAGCTCCGCCACGCCAGGCCGCCGGATCTCGCCCGGCTTCGCGCCGGTGTGATAGATGACGTCCGCGCCCAGCAGGATCATGGCGTGATAGGGCTGGTCCTGTTCCAGGTTGAGGTAGAACAGCAGATCGCCCGGGCGGGCGGCGCGCAGGTCTCGATCGACAAAGGTGGTGTTGTAGGCGTGCAAAGTCTTGGCATCGGCGAAGTGGCGCGGACCTGCGTGGGTCGCAAAAAGCGGGCTCAGGCCGCTCTTCATCGCGCGCAAGGCTTCGCGATAGGCGTACCGCAGCAGGGCCGCGCAATCGATCACTTCGGCGGCGGCTGGGCCGGCGTACTGGCTTTCCGCGAAGCGGCAGAACTCGCGGCGGAAGGTTTCGCGGTCGGCGGGGTGCGTGAATCGCGGAGCGCCCGGCATCACCAAATGAGTGTAGCGTGATGGCCTGCTGGCCGGCCTCCATCTGGCCCTGTTAGAATCGGCAGTGATGAAAGGTAATTCTGAAGTCATCGCTTACCTCCAGGAAACGTTGCGCGCCGAACTGACGGCCATCAACCAGTACTTCCTGCACGCCGAAATGATGGAGAACTGGGGCTACTTGAAAGCCGCCGCCTACACGCGCAAGGAATCGATCGAAGAGATGCAGCACGCGGAGAAGTTGATCGAGCGCATCCTTTACCTGGACGGCGCCCCCAACATGAGCGAGCTGTTCCCGCTGCGCATCGGGCAGAACCTGAAGGCGCAGCTCGAGAACGACCTGCAGCTGGAATACGAGGCCATTCCGCGGCTGAACAAGGCCATCAATGCCGCGGTGGCGGCGGGTGACAATGGGTCCCGTGACCTTTTTGAGAAGATCCTGGTGGACGAAGAACACCACGTGGATTATCTCGAAGCCCAGCTCCACATGATCCAGGAAATGGGTTACGAAAACTATCTGACCCAGCAGATTGGCGAAGGCGCCGGGCACTAGTCCACGGCTGGCCAACAGAGTGATTTTGGCGAATCAGACAGGAGGGCTATGCCCGGACCGAGAAAGATTGTCGCAGTATTGGACGATCTCATGTTTCGAGTGAAGATCAATGAAACGGCCAAACGGTCGGGTTTTGAAGCTTCTTTTGTGAAGACCGAAGCGGATGTGATGGCGCTGGCCAAAGACGGCCCGGTGCTGATCATCCTGGACCTGAACTGCAACTCGGTGGAGACCGTGGATGTGGCCGTCAAGCTGAAGGCCTCCGAGTTCAAATCGATCCCCCTGATTGCCTTTGTCTCGCACGTTCAAGGCGAGCTAAAGCAGAAGGCACAGGAAGCCGGCATCGACATGGTGCTGGCCCGCAGTGCCTTCTCGCAGAACTTGCCGCAGTTGCTCAAGCGCTACAGCGGCTCCTACTAGAGCGTTTCTCGAAAATTCGCACGGCTGGGCCGGACCCGCTATCAGCCCCATGCGTGAGCTTGGGGCTATCTTCGGGCGGGTGAACAAGCCCCAAGCTGACGCATGGGGCTGAGCCAGGGCACCTCTTGAAGAGACTTGATCTAATCCGCGCAGCCGCTACCGCGCCGAATCCAGCCTTAGTCGCAAGAACATTTGCGCGCCCACCGGCGTTGAGCCGTAGTCGGCTCGCAGGTTGGCGCTGGGCCGGTAGATCATCGCTTGGCCGCCCATCGAAGCGGACAGCCAGCGCGCCGGACGGGGCAGGTCATGCCCGTAACCGAGCGTCAGCGCCGTCACTTGACCGATCCGCGTCGGCTCGTCGGCGATGTATTGCAGCGTTGAATCGCGATCGGTCCGCTCCAAGCGGCTCCAGGCCCAGTTCTTCTTCCACCGCAGGGTGGATTCGGCCAGATAGCTGTTGGCGAGGCCGTGGGAGCGGTCCTGCCCCCAGACCAGCGTCGAGGCGATGTAGCCCCGGCTGAGCGGCCGGACATGCTGGGCCGACGCCGTTACGCGAGCGCCTTCCGGCAGCGATCCGCCCGAGAACTGAATCGCCCAGCGGGGCGTGGGCTGTACGGTGACGCGCGTCGACCACGAATCCATCGCACCCTTTTCGAGATTCCAGCGACGCTCATCAGGCTCGCGGCCATTAAAGCCAGAAACCTCAAATGTCACCTTGCGGTGCGTCACGCCGAAGGTCACCACATTGTTGGTGATGTGTGAGGCGTCCTGGTAGTGATGCCCAAGCACGGCCATCGGATTCTCTGATGCCGAAAGCCGGTGCGGAAACGCGGGCGGTCCCAGAGCAGGCTCGCCCCGCGGGCCACCGTAGAACATCACCGACGTCCGCTCACCCACCGGCAGCGTGTACTGGGCGGCCAGTTCGATGAACAGATCATGCGGGTGCTGCCCGTCCGCCAGTGGCTTGCCGTAGGCCGTCTCGCCCGTCTGGAATAGAAGTGGGTAACGGCGGCTGGTGACCGTCGCCGGGTCGAGCGACAGCATCGAGCGCAGGGTCAGCGTGCCCCGCCCCCATTGGCGCGACGCCATCGGCATAATCCAGTTGGGCGCAAACAGCTTGTCCCCGCCGCGAGCGGAGGATTGCGCGGTGTAGACCAGGTGCGCTTGCCCCATCGTCATAAAGGACCAATCGTTCACCTTGGAATGCGCCATGTACATCGGCTGCTCCGCCGGGCGCAGCGAGGTGCCGGAGAGGTAAGGCATCATCGAGCCGTCCATGTCGCTGATGGTGACGTCTTCCGGCTTGATGCCGTCGTAGAGCCCGCGGCCCGCTTTCCAGCCCGCCCAGCATTCACGGCAGACGCCCTTGCGCTTCTCCCCCGGCTTCAGCTTTTCGGTGAGGTTGGCGCCGCAGGAACATTCCTGCTCAAAGGCGCATTCATTGCAGCCGCCGCGGATGCAGCAAGCATAGCGGCGCTCTCCGGCCAGCGTGCGCTTGCAGGCCAGCATCAGCTTTGAGAACTCCGCCGCCTTCCCGTCTTTCTGCAGCTGACGGGCGCGCTTGAGATCGGCGGCAGCTTTTGAGGGCTTCAGATTCTTCTTGCCGGCGGAGTGGCTCCAGGCCAAACCCGGAAACAGCAGGATGGCCGCCGAGAGCGCCACCAAGCCCCGGCGCCGCACTCGAGCGCCATTGTTCACAGTGCCATTGCTCACAGTGCCATTGTTCACTGGGCCTCCAGCGCAAACGCCGTCGGGATCACCTTTCCGCCCGACTGCACTTCCAGCCATGCCTGATACTTGCCCGCCTTCGGCAGCCGCACCAGGAACTTCTCAGCGGAGCTTTCATCGGCCGGGTGCGAATGCACCAGCGTCTCGCCATCTTCATGCAGGATGATCAGGTGGCCCATCGCGCCCAGATAGGGCTCCAGTGGCAGCGCGGGGGTGAGCTTCAGCTCCAGCACGCCCGTGCGCCCCACCTTGGGCAGCGGACCCACCGTCAGCTTCAGCGGGCTGACAGCGGGCGGCGCGGCGGACGGGCCCTTCACCTTCAGCTTGCCGGTGGTGACCTGTGAGCCTTTCCCGCGCGGGGCCGTGTCGGCAAACAGCATGTAGTCTCCGCCCGCCGGCCAGGCAAACTGCAGCCGGAACGATCCGTCCGCGCTGGGTTCCGGGTGCAGGTGGAGAAACACTTGCCGATCGCGCCGGATGGCGATCAAGTGCAGCTTCTTCTCGTGGGCGATGTCAAACTCCTTCACCTGCCCCTTTTCCAGCTCTTTGAGCGAGATGATCTTAAACGTCAGGTCGTCCTGCTTGCCTTCCATCTCCAGCTTGTAGCTGGGCGTCTGCTTGCCGCTGAGGGGCCGGGCATCGCCAACTTCTAACGCGAACTCCCGCGTGAACTCTGGCTGGCCCGGAGGCGTAATGCCCAAGCGCATGCGGAAGGTGCCACCGTGGACAAAAACCGGATGGAGGCCATAGTCGCCCGGAATGCCCTCCGGGTGCGCGAGCTCCGCGATCTTGGGCATGCCGGCCATGGAGGGCATGTCGATCACCGCGTTCAGCTGCGCATGCACCACCGGCATGGCTCCCATGACCGGATCGGACTTGCGCGGGTCCCTTACGCTGACTTCCAGATGCATCTCCTGGCGCGCGGAAAGGCCCCCCTCGGGCAGACGCAGGGTCACCTCGTAGGGGTCGGACGAAGAAGTGGTTTGGGCCGGGACACACAGTCCCCCAGCAATGAAAAGAGCAAAGAACGGCGCACAGGGGTGCACAAAAGCACGGGGGCGCACAAAAAATGTAGACACAAAATTCTCCTGTCAGTCGTAGCGGAACGAACTACGTAGGCCAGCCAGGAGAGAGATCAGATTCGGAGCGCGGTCAGCGGTGGTGGTGTAAAAACGGCCGGAGGTGGCGTCGCGATGACGGTGGCGGTATCCACGGTGAAGAGCACCGGCGAATCGGCCCACTGCGGCGCGATGTCCAGCACGGCTTGATCGAAGACCGCCGCCACATCCTTGCACAGCTTCTGCGAATGATGGCCCGATTCCGGGGCATGCTTCGGGCAGTGGGGCACATGCGGAGGCGTCAAATCGCACGCCAGGGCACACTGCACAAAAAACAGCAGGGCCAGAATGGCGATCGACGCGACGCTGCGGGCAGGGAACCTCATGCGGCTGTTCTTAACCTAGTATGACGGATGCGCGGAGGGTCTGTTTGGTTACGCTGCTCGATTCGTGCCCCGCCCGGCGTCCGCGTTATCATGGCCCCGTGAAGATTGCCTGGATCATGGTGGTGTCTGCTTGCTCGGCGGTGGCCGGAGATGCTGATTTTAATGGCCGCTGGAACTTGACTGTCACGGGAGATCCGCGCGGCCGGGCCTGGTGGCTGGAGGTCTCGGGCGCCGGTTCCAAGAATCTGAAAGGCCGGATGATCGGTATCCCGGGCGGCCAGGGGCGGATGGGCGGCCAACTGGAAGAGATCCCGTCGCTCAAGATCGACCGCGGCCAGCTGGAGTTCGTCTTTGAACGCGACTACAAGCCCACCGGCAAGCGCGGCCTCTATCGCGCCCGGCTGGAGGGCCGCAAGCTGGTGGGATCACTGGTGGTGGATGGCCTGCCGCGCGCCCAGTTCACGGGGGAGCGGGCACCCGAGATCCGTGACCGGGACGACGCCTCCTGGAAGCCGGGCAAGGTCTACAAGCTGTTGAGCGAAAAGGATCTTTCGAAATGGAAGACCGCCCTGGGGCCGGTGAAGGGCTGGAGCTTTCAGGACGGAATGCTGGTCAACTCGCAAGGCGCCCCGGACCTGATCTCAACCGGGAAGTTCTGGAACTTTGAGCTGCATGCCGAATACCGCATCGGCCCCAAATCGAACTCCGGCATCGCGCTGCGGGACCGGTATGAGGTCCAGATTGAAGACACGCATGGCGCGCCGCCCGACACGCATTCAATGGGCGCCATCTATTCCCGGATCGCCCCCACGGCGGACGCGGCCGCTCCGGCGGGCGAATGGCAGACGGTGGACATCCGGCTGGTGGGGCGGACGGTAACCGTCAAGCTGAACGGCAAAGTGGTGGTAGACAAGAAAGAGATCGAAGGCCCGACGGCCATGGGCCACGATCCGGATGAATCCGCCCCCGGTCCGCTGTGTATCCAGGGCGACCATGGTCTGGTCGAGTTTCGAGATCTCACCGTCACCACCCTGATTCGCTAAATGCGCACCACCCCTTCAGCGGAACAGTCGGCGGAGAATCCGTTATGACTTGGCTGGCCGTCGCGGCGGGCAGTGCGGTGGGTGGCGTTCTGCGCTACGGGCTCTCTATCTGGTTGACCGGCAGGGTGTTGCCGTTTCCCTGGCCCATTCTGCTGATCAACGTGGCGGGCAGCTTCCTGATCGGCTATTGGATCAAGTCCCCGCTGCCGCCGGTGTGGCGGGCGTTTCTGGTGCCAGGCGTCTGTGGAGGCTTCACCACATTTTCCACCTTCAGCGCTGACACGCTAGCAATTTGGGAGCTCTCACCCAGCCGGGCGGCGGCGTATGTCGCTGCATCTGTAGGGCTATCGCTGGGGGCCACTTGGCTGGGGATGACGCTGCGGCGAGCCTAGAATCGGCATAGGCAATCAACCGGTAATGAAATTGTAACAAAATCGTTACATAGGTAGGCTACCCTAGGACTTCGTTTGTCTCTCCGTAGAGCTAACTCCACTCGAGGTACTATGCACCGCATCATCCGATCGCTGGTTCCCATCTTTATCGCGGCTTCACTTGTGTCGACCGCTTTCGCCCAGGCCGACGCCAACAAAGGTCAAATCGTCGGTTCTGTGCTCGACCCCAACGGCGCGGCCGTGCCTAATGCGTCGCTCAAAGTGCGCAACGTATCGACCGGTTTTGCACGCGACCTGAAGTCGAACGAAGTCGGCCAGTACCGCGCGGTGCTGCTGGACCCGGGCGCCTACGTCGTGACGGCGTCCGCGGCCGGTTTTGCGGAATCGAAGATTGACGGCGTGGTCGTGACGGTGGGTTCGGCGATTTCGCTAAACATTACCCTAACCGTGCAGGGCACCACCACGACGGTGGAAATCGGTGAGGCCTCGATTAGCGAAGTGCAGACTTCGTCGTCGGCCACCCTGAATTCGACCGCGATCACCGACCTGCCCATCAATGGCCGCCGCTTCCAGGATTTCGCCACGCTGACGCCCACCGTCACGGTGGAGCCATCGCGCAGCCAGCTCTCTTTCGCCGGACAGCGCGGCATCTATTCGAACGTCATGCTCGACGGTGGTGACTACAACCAGCCGTTCTTTGGCGGCATCCGCGGCGGTGAGCGGTCGAACTCAATCATCACCGTGCCGCAGTCGGCCATTCAGGAGTTCCAAGTGGTGGCCGCGGGATACTCGGCGGAATACGGCCGGTCGACGGGCGGTGTGTTGAACACCATCACCAAATCGGGCGCCAACGACATGCATGGCCAGGCGTTCTGGCAGATCCGCCCCGTGGACATGAGCGGTGAAAACCCGGTCCGCAAGATCAAGCCGTCGGAAGATTTGCAGCAGTGGGGCGGCGCCATCGGCGGTCCCATCAAGAAGGAAAAGCTCTTCTGGTTCGGCGCCTACGAACAGCAGAAGGCCAAGATTGAGCGCCAGGTCTTCTTCTCGCAGCTGTCCGGCGTGACGCCGGTGGCCACGTCGCAGGAAGCCTTTGACTTCTACAAGAAGCTGGAAGGCCCGTTCACTCCAGAAAACCGCGCCGTCGCCGCCATGGGCCGCCTGGACTACCAGTTTGCCAAGGGCCACCGCCTGACGACGCGCTACAACTTCAGCGACTCGAAGGAAACCAACTCGGCCACCGTCGGCGGCGCTTTGCTGCCGCTCTCGAACGCCGCGCTCAGCAATGAGGGCAGCGAACTCGATACCATCCACAACGGTGCGCTCCAGTACACGCACCTGTTCTCGCCCAACGTGGTGAACGATTTCCGCTTCCTCGGTTCGGCCGAAGTGCGGCCCCGCATCGCCAACGCCGATCAGCCTTCGGTGAGCAATGGCATCGGCGCCTACGGAACCCGTAGCTTCCTGTCCACCACCCAGTCCGACAAGCGCTGGCAGTTCGCCGACGGCCTGTCGATGACCAAGGGCAAGCACTCGATCAAGATCGGTGGCGATTACAACTACCTGACCGCCTCCCAGTCGTTCGGCTTCAACCAGTTCGGCACGTTTGGTTTCAACACCACCGTGGTGCCCACCCTGCTCGATATCATGAGCGTCGGTGGCACAATCGCCAACCGCTTTGACGGGCCCAACGTCTCCTACAGCCGCCAGATCGGCAACCTGCTGGCCGCCTTCAACATGCACCAGATCGCCTTCTACGGCCAGGATAGCTGGCGGCTGAGCAAGAGCTTCTCGCTCGATTTCGGCCTGCGCTATGA
This sequence comes from Acidobacteriota bacterium, assembly GCA_026394055.1. Classification (GTDB taxonomy): domain Bacteria; phylum Acidobacteriota; class Terriglobia; order Bryobacterales; family Bryobacteraceae; genus JAPKYZ01. Next base: position 123,872 of record JAPKYZ010000063.1, on the reverse strand, counting down.
GACCCAGGTGAATCCCACGGTCGAGTCTGGCAACACCGCCCTCAGCGACCGGTTGAAGGGAGTCAAGCTGCCCATCGGCTATGGTGTGGACCCGACCAAGACTCCGGATCGCCGCAATCAGTGGATGCCGCGCGTCGGTTTTGCCTGGACGCCGTTTGACAATCCGCGCACGGTCGTCCGCGCCCACTACGGCGTGTTCTATGCCGCCACGCCGCTGCTCTCCTTTGCGGGCCCCAACAACAACTTCCGCACCACGCCGGGCGACGTTTCGATCGTGATCCCGGCCGGTTCCGCGGTCTCGGTGTACCAGGCGTTCCGCCAGGCGGGTGTCGATCTGAACAGCTCCACCCTCGACAAGCTGCCCATCATTCCGCTCGATGTCGTGCAGCGTGCGGCCCAGATTGCCCTCGGCGGCTCGGCTCCCGATCCGTTCCGTGGGGCCAGCGTCACCACGATGGCCAGCGACTTCCGCAATCCCCGCGCGCAACAGGCCGGTTTCGGCATTGAAACTGAGATGGCGAAGAACCTGATCGTGGGCGTCCAGAGCACCTTTGTCAACACCGTCAACCTGATGCGCAACCGCGACTACAACCTGCCCATTCCGACCCTCCGCGCGGGTGACTTGTCGCAGCGGCCGTTCTTCGGTGTGCCGGCCACCCGGCCCATTCCGTCGCTCGGTCAGGTGACCGTGCGTGAGAGCTCCGCGCGGCAGACCTACCGGGCGGCGACCTTGCAGGTGCAGTACCGCACCAAGAAGTTGCAGTTCCAAAGCTTCTACACGTTCAGCCGCAACATGTCCGACGACGACAATGAACGCGACACCGGTGGCAACCCCATCGACCAGCCGTTCAACCTGAAGCCGGAATACTCCTACTCCAACCTGGACCGCCGCCACCAGTGGGTCTCGAACGCCATCTGGTTCCTGCCCTATGGCTTTGAGATCTCGGGCATCTACCGCCAGTTCAGCGGCCTTCCGTTGAACGCCACCGCAGGCAGCGACATCAACCTGGACAGCAATAACTCCGACCGTCCCTACGCGGGGCCCGGCCAGCCGTTTGGCCGCAACGCCTTCCGCAACCTGGGGATCAAGAACCTGGACATGCGTTTCCTGAAGAGCTTCAAGTTCAAGGAACGCTACCGCGTCCAGCTTTCGGTCGAGTTCTTCAATATGCCCAACCTGGACAACGTGGTCTATGGCCGCACGATCTACGGCGCCGGCTATCAGGCCAATGGCACGATGGCTCCGGTGGATGCTTCCTTCATGCGGTTGAGGCTGCCCAACGGCGACTACGACCCCAACAACAACCAGATCGGCCTGCCCCGTCAGGTGCAGTTCGGCGCCCGGTTCTTCTTCTAAGCAACAGGGTTTGGACGGGCCGCCGCGGGCGGCAGTCAGCTTGATTCTTCAAGAGGGGCCACCGGTTCGCCGGTGGCTCTTTCCTTTTAGATTGTGTGCTCGGGCCGGCGGGTCCGAAGGTCCAGCCCCGGGCCAGCAAGTCTATTTCGCGGCCGCCGGGGCGGCCTTGGCGGAGCCGGGCACTAGTTTGGCTTCGCCCTGCAGCAGCTTATCCATCGCCCCCGCAAACGCTTTCACGGTGGGAGGGCCACCGGCGGCAGCGGCGGCGGCCTGAACGCGCGCGGCGGCCAGGTTGCCGGTCATGAAGTTGAGCAGCGTCAGATTGATGTGCCCCGCAAACAACTTCGGGTCCTGCCTCAGAGCCGTCTCAAAAGCCCGCTGCGCTTCCGGCAGCTTGCCAGCATAGGTGAGCAAAATGCCCGAGGCCAACATTCCGCCGCCACCCGCCACCGGCGTCAGCGAGGAGGCACTGGCTTGGGCCGCGGCGGCGCTGAGCCCCTGGGCCATCTGCGCCGCCCGCATCGGGTGGGACCATTCAACATTCAAACGGACCAGATTACGCAGCTCGGTCAGCCGCCCGTCGGGCCGTCCCGGAGCCTCCGCCATCAAGCTGGCCAGAATCATCCGCATCACCGGGCTTTCCCGCCGGACATTTACCACCACCCGCAACAGCGCGATCGCTTCGGCATCCTTGCCCTGGCGCAGCCGCAGCCACGCCATGCTTTCGAGAATCTGCGGGTCACCAGGCCGCACGCGCGCCGCCTCGCGCAACGTCTGCGCCGCTTCGTCATATTGGCGCCGGTCCGCCAGCGCCACGGCCAGCGAATAGCGCGCCGGAATCAGGTTCGGGTCACCCTGAACCGCGTTTTTGAACTGGAGGACCGCCTTCTCCGTCTGGCCATCGGCCATGAAGCTGGCGCCGAGCATCGTCCGCACCAGCGCCAGCCCCATCGGCTTGCCCTGGTCATTGGGGAAAGGCGCCAGAGCCGCAGCCAGCTGATCCGCATCGGTGGGCGACATCCGCTCCAGCCCCTTGCCCAAATCATAGAACCGGACCGCCTTGATCCGGGCCGTATTCTCCGCATCAAACCGGTCTGACGCCGGAGTCTCACCCGCCAGCGTGCCTTCAGATGCCTTGTTCCGGAACGCCCCCAACTGGTAGCCGAAGATCTGGGCCAAGCCGCGCGCGTTCTGCGCCGGGTCGCCCGAGGGTTCGATCAGCAGGATCGTGGTCGAGAAGGGAACGACGCTCGCGCGGCGGGCGCCCTCTCGGCCGGACGTCACGCCCAGCACCAGGTCGACGCCTTCATGCGAGACCTGTTCCTTCAATTGCAGGCGGCGCGCATCCAGGCGCGGAGCGGCGTTCAACGGGCTCCACGGCACTACGTCCACCACTTTGAAGCGGATGCCGAACTCCCGCGCAAAAATCGCCGAGGCACCTTCCACCTGGCCCCGCACCTGGGCCTCCCAGCCGTCCAGGGCGCGCACGCCGGGGTCTGCCGCAACGCGGACGCGATAGGTTTTGCCGGAAAGCTTCCAGTACGCCCCACCCGCCCCGGCCAACAACACCACCACGACTGCGAGATACCACCACTTGAAACCTCGTGCCGGTGCCGGCTGATTGTTTGTCATCTGGGCTAGGCTCCCCGTTTCTTGACGTCGATTCCCAGACGCTTGATTTTCTGATTCAGCGTCGAAAGGGGGATCTGCAGCACCTGGGCCGCTTCGGTCTGGCTCCAGTTGGAGCGCTCCAGTTGCTCGAGAATCCGGCGCCGCTCAAAGTCCGCCACCAGCTCAAACAAGCTGGCGTCGGCCGCCACATTGCCACCCTCGTCGCGGCGAATCTTTAAGCCACCGGCATGCAGAAGATGCTCCGGCAACACGTCGGCGCCCACGGTCGGCGACGAGGCCAGTACCACCGCCCGCTCCACGACATTCTCCAGTTCCCGGACATTGCCCGGCCAGGCGTGATCCATCAACACGGGCATGGCATCGAGGTCGAACTGCAACTGGCTGTGGCCCTGCGCATCGAGGAACTTCTCGTTCTCGCGGCAATAGAGCCCAAAGAAGTGCTCGATCAGCAGCGGGATGTCTTCCTTGCGGTCCCGCAGCGGAGGCAGCGCGATGTTGATCACATTCAGCCGGTAGTAGAGATCTTCCCGGAGCCGGCCATCCTCCACCATCTTCCGCAAGTCATGCGTGGATGCCGCCAGCAGCCGCACGTCGGCCTTGATCACCTCCGCCGACCCCAGCGGCGAATACTCCTTGTCCTGCAGCAGCCGCATCAACTTGGTCTGCGTTTCCATCGACAGCGTGGCCAGCTCGTCCAGAAACAGGGTGCCGCGGTTGGCCGCTTCAATGGCTCCTTGACGGGCGGCGGTGGCTCCGGCAAAGGCGCCCTGCACATGCCCGAACAGCGACGATTCCACCAGTTCCAGTGGCAGGGATCCGGAGCTGACCGTGATAAACATCTGCTCGCCGCGCGGGGAATTGGCATGGATCGCTTTGGCGATGCTCTCCTTGCCGGTGCCGGTTTCGCCGGTGATCAGAATGGTGGAGCGGCTGGGGGCCACCTGCGCGATCAGGTCCAGCACCTTCGCCATGCGCTCGCTTTTGCCGACGATGTTCTGGAACTGATAGCGCTGCTTCAGCGCCTGCTTCAGCTGCCGGTTCTCCCGCTCCAGGCGCGCCGCGTCGATCATGCGGCGGATCTCGATGATCAGCTTCTCGTTGTCCCAGGGCTTGGAGAAATAGTCGTTGGCCCCGGCCTTGATCGCCTGCACGGCCACTTCGACTGAGCCGTAGGCCGTGATCAGAAACACCGGCGTATCCGCATCCCGCTGCCGGATCTCCTGCACCACCTCGATGCCCGACCGGTCCGGCATCATCAGGTCCAGCAGCACCAGGTCGTAGTTGGCCCGCTCCAGCTTATGCAGGCCGTCGCCACCGTTAGCGGCCAGCTCGACGTGGAAGCCCTCAAGCGTCAGGAGCGCTTCCAGGCTGTCCCGGATATCCTCTTCGTCATCAATGACCAGGATGCGCGGCAATCGTTGGAATTCAGGCATTCGGTATGTACTAGCCACTCTATCAATTGACCAAGCGGCTTGATCCATTACAGATCCGGATGGAATCATCCCCGCGCCAGCGTGAGAGCTGGTGCGGCGCGGCCGCGGGCCTTAGGCGCTAATCGAAACCGAGCCCGCGGGCGCCACGGCGTTGCCCGGCCGGGCGTGCGGAAACATCAGGCGGAAAATGGTGCCATCACCGGGGTGGCTTTCCACCTCGATCGTGCCGCCATGCTCCTCCACAATCCCGTAGGTCACCGACAGCCCCAGGCCCGTTCCCTTCTTCGCCGCCTTGGTGGTGAAAAACGGGTCAAACACGCGCTGCGCCACATGCGGGGGCATGCCGATGCCTGTGTCCCGCACATCGATGCGGACCGTTCCGTTCTCTGACCACGCCTCAATCGAAAGCCGTCCGCCGGACTCCATCGCATCGCGGGCATTCAAGAACAGATTCAGGAACACCTGCTGCAGTTTGCCGGAGTTGCCCCGAATGGCTGGCAGATCCGCCTGCACTTCAAGCCGCGTCACAATATGGGCCTGCTCCAACTGGTGGCTGATCAGCGAGAGCACCTCCCGCATTACGCGAGCCAGGTCCAGATCCGTCAGCTCCGTGGGGCCGGTGCGGGAGAAGTTCAACAGTGAATTGACGATCTCGCTGGCCCGGAAGGTCTGCTTGGCAATCTTTTCGAGCAGCGCCGTCTTCGGCAAGTCGCCCGACACCTGTTTGGCCAGCATCTGGGCATAGGTGGAGATCACGGCCAGTGGCGTGTTCACCTCATGCGCCACACCCGCCGCCAGCAGGCCAATCGAGCTCAGCTTGTCGGCCTGCACCAGCCGCCGCTCCAGTTCACTGCGGTCGGTGATGTCGTCAAAAATGATCAGGCGGCCAATCTCTTCACTGTCTTTAGAGACCAGTGGCGCCACCGCGATATTCACCATCGCGTCACGGCCGCCCTGCCACGTACCCAGGCGCACCTTGTCCAAATGGTGCACCCCCGTACCGGCAGGGACCGTGGCGATCCGGTCCAGCAGTTCCCGCGGCAGCAAGGCGCGCAAAGGCTGACCAACGGCCGTTTCGCGCGCGACGCCGGTCAGGTCTTCCATCCGCGAGTTCCAGCTTTCGACGCGGCCCGTCAGGTCCGCCGCCAAGATGCCCACGTTGATCGATTCAACGATGTTTTCGCTGAACTCCTTCAGCCGCTCATACTCGCTGGCCTTGCTTTCAAGCGATTGGTAGAGCCGCGCATTCTCGATGGCAATGCCCACATAGCCCGACAGCGTCGTCAGCAGCTGGACGTCATCGGAAGACAGATAGTCGCCCTTGTCCGTGCGGCTGACGCCGATCCAGGCAATCACCTTGCCGCGCACGCGGCACGGCAGGTAGTAGGTGTAGTCGAGCGCCGCCACTTCCCCGCCCGCCCGCCGGGCCGACTCAAAAAACAGATACGGCCGGTCAAACTCCGCCGGCAAAAACTCCGGCCAGCGCGCGCCGTCGGCCAGAAAGAAGCCCACCCGGGCCACCGACAGCGTCTGCTGCAGCCGATCCGAGACTTGGCGGAGCATCTGGTCGATATTGGTTTCCGAGCTCAGCTCCTGCGCAAACTCGATCAGCGTCAACCGGTAGTCGTAGCTGTGCCGGTAAAACAGATGCCGGTCCAGCACCTCTTGCAGGTAGTTGCGGATGGGCTGGAAGACGAACGTCGCAATCACCACCAGAATCACCACCGCGCTGGCGCTGAGTTCATCCACCTTGCCGAACGAGAACACCAGGCCGTACATCACGCCCAGCACCGCCAGCGTGGCCAGCGTGTAAACGTAACCTTGCTGGAAGATCACATCTACGTCCATCAACCGGTACCGGATAATGGCGTACGCCCAGGTGAGCGGAATAAAGCCCAAGCTCAGCACCGCCAGCTTGGCCAACGGGCTCGGGACGGCGCCCAGCGTATATGGAATGACGTAGATCACCGTGAACGGCAGCGCCCCCAGAATGGCGCCATTGCGTAGCCATTTCAGCTGCTGCCGCAACACCTGATCTTCCGCGTGGCGTAATCGGAGCGACAAGACTACGCCACCCGCCAGATATGCGGCAGACAGCAGCGGCAGCCAGGTGCGGTTCAGGATCCACGCCAGTTCGCCCAGCGGGATCGGCATGCGCAGCGCGCCCGTCGCGACGGCGAACACAAACAGTAAACCCACCGAGGCCGGCAGGTAGATCAGCACCCGGCTCAGCCAACCAGAAAACCGCCGCGGCGTCTCCGGAAACGTCAGGCAGAAGTGGAGAAAAATGGTGGGCGCAAACAAACCGGCCATCAGGTTGCCCCAATAGATCAATTTGTCGAAGGTGTTCAGTTTGCCCGTGTAGTGAAACGTCGAGAAGACAAATGACGCCAGACACAGGATAAAAAAGTGCGTGCCCTTAAGCGCGCGCGACCGGCGGAACCAAACGAACACACCGATGGCCAGATATGCCACACCCACGGCGTACTGGTAGTACAAAGAAAAGTCGAGCACGCGCTCGGCGACGATCACCTTGGCCGGAATCTCCACCTCGCCGCGCCGCAGCCGGTACTCGGCTGTCTGCCAGGCGGAGATGCGCACCAGCAGCTTCATCACGTCGCTGGCTTCCACCACCGGCGCTTCGGCGATCTTCAAGAGAACATCGCCCTTACGAATGCCCGCTCGATACGAAGGCCCGTCCGCTTCGACGTGGATCGCCTCCACGCGGACGCCGCCGCCGGGCAAGGTGCGTTCCACCCAAACCGCCCCGTCTTCCGGCAGCCGGAACTTGGCGTGCTGTTGGAAGTTCACCAGCGCGCAAGCCATCGCCGCCACCGTCAGGATGATGACGAGCGCACCGGCGATTTGTGACTGCAGACCCCGCATAACTTACACTGACTCGGTCGAATCACAGCAATCGAATTGCCAATTCTGGCAAAGCCAATTTATCGCCAGAATACACGAATTCCACCTCTGAATCAAATGCTGTCATCACGCCCTAAATTCTTGATTTGGAAGAACCTCTACAGGATTTGGAAGACCGGCAGTTTTCACCAAAAGACAACGCCCACAGCGCCCGCCAAGCGGCGGAAAACTATGAATGCCCGCAGTACCGCCGGGTGAAAACAGCAAATTTCAGTCCTACTGCGCTTCGGCGGAACTTCTTCGTCTTGCATGCGTACAGAATCTTGAAATCAGCCACAAGTGACACGGGAAGACAATCGTCTTTTCGGCTCGTTTTCCTGCTAAGCGAAAGACAGACGGCCATTTGGACATGGTTGCGAAGTTTTTCGGAAAAAACTTCAGCGAAATCGTTGTTGACCGTGAAACGCTCTTGCTGCCCTGATTCACGTTACTCACATGAAACCTCAAACTGCATACCGCGCGGGTGCCTATCTCTGCCTGCTCGCTGTCTCAACCGTCACGGCCTCGGGCCAACTTTTTATTAATGCATCCAAGATTGCCTCCGGCACGGAAACGCCGGTGATCTGGAATTCGGTGGCGCTCGCACCCAATGCCAACATCTCGGGTGCCCTGACCTACCGTGAACTCGGACAGGGGAAGATCGGCACGGAGGCCAACACCTACTACGCGCTGGCCCCCTGGTTCCACGCCTACGCCGCCAGCCCCTTGTTTCCCAAAGTGGAGCGTTTCAAGGCGCTTGCCGGCTATGTGGATCAGGGACAGCAATACGCCTACACGTCCAACTACACGGAACGGGCGTTGGTCGACATGTCCGTTTCGCCGCGCAAGACCAGTTCCTTCACGCACGCCAGTGGTCAAGCCACCACCACGCTCAGCTACGCCATCAAGATCCAGCACAGCGGCGTCGCGCCGGTCTCCTACTTTGCCACCGTCCGGAACCCCAAGCGGACCTTCTCGTTCAGTGCCGCCTACTCCCTGTGCTGCTCGGGCGACTCCAACGGCGGCACCTACAGCTACATCAAGCCCAAGGCCGCGCGTTCACGCTCCTCGGTTGACATCTTGGCCGACGGCCTGCCCATCTACACGTCAGAAGAGACCTACTTCTTCCCGGCCGGACTGGCTGTCTATGCCTGGGACAAGACGGAATCCCAGTGGGGCGACGTTTCGCTGGACGGCAACACCACCACGATCTTCCTGGGCAAGTTATCCGCCGGGCAGACCGTCAACCTCAATCTGGTGGTCCACACCGATGCCGTGGCCGACGCCAAGAGCTGCGGCAGCGAGGGCGGCAGCTACTACAACCCGGTGATCACCAAGCACTGCACCAAGCTCTCCGAGGGCCTGCAACTCGGCAACCCGGGCGACACCGAAAGCGTCCCCAGCATCCGGATTTTTGGCAAGACCGGCCTCTAAGGCGAACAGCGACTACGAGAAAGGAGAATCTACACCATGAACAAGATCAATTCGATGATGATCACCACGCTGCTGACGCTGGCCGTGGCCTCGGCTCAGACCGGAACCGTCATGCCCGCCCGCGAACTGAGCGCGTTTGAGTGGCTGCAAATCCTCCAGAGCGGCTCTCCGAACCAAGTATTTCCCGAACTGAAGGTCGCGGCGCAAGGCAGTGTGGCCACCAAGAACGGTAGCTCCTCCGATGTGGACCGCAAAGTGAATGTCCCCGCGGCCATCTATGTGGGTGCGTCCCTCCCCGGCCAACCGGTGAATCCGCAACCCGCCATCAATACGCCGCCCGTCAACCAGTATTTCGACTTTAAGAAGTCAGGCGATTCGGCCCAGGTGTTTGCCACGGTTCAAGCCAACGGGCTGCCGTTTATGTACGTCAACTCGTTTGGCCAGGCGGATGCTCGGGGCACCGTCGGCTGGTCGGCCCGCGTGGTGCCCAACGGCGCCGGTGTGCCGGTCTACGTACAGTTCAGCCTGCCGAAGATTACCCTCACCGGGTTCACGGAACTGGACGGTCTCGGCCGCCGGCAGGAGCGCTTCCGGGCTGAACTGCTGGTGAACGATCACCCGGTTTGGCAGTCGGAAGCTCTGCGGCAGACCGTGCTCAGCGACGACATTGGCCCCAACGAAGCATGCGCCGGTGGCCTCCAGAAGGCGAACTACTTGTCCACCTATGGCCGGACGATCGGGTTTAACGACACCGAGAGCAAGGAAAGCACCCCCCAGGCCATCACCTTGAACCTGGGCTCGTTCACCGCTGCCCAGCCGGTGGACATCACGTTTGTCCTGCGGGCCGACGCCAAGTCCATCACCAAGTGCTGCAAGAAGGTGAACCCCAACACGGGCAAGGAAGAGCTGTTCTGCACTCGCGCCACGGCCACGGTGGAGTGGGACAACTCCATCACCAATCCGGTGCGCTTCTATGTGGGCAGCTTCCCGATCCGGGGCAACTAGCACTCCCCCGCATCACCCCAACCCTTCGCGAGCGGCCGGCCACCACCGGCCGCTTTCGTTTTTCGTAGAGACTGTCCGCGGCCATCCGGTCCGGCTTGAGCCTGCTACGCTTAAGTTGCAAAAGAATGCCTGAAAATAAACTACGCGTCATTCCCTTGGGCGGCCTTGGAGAGTTCGGGATGAACTCGATGGCGCTCGAATACGGCGACGACATCATCGTCGTCGACGCGGGGATGATGTTTCCCGAAGCCGAGTTGTTGGGCGTCGACATCGTTACGCCGGACTTTGCCTACCTGAAAGAACACCGCGAAAAGGTCCGCGGCCTGCTGCTGACGCACGGCCACGAAGACCACATTGGCGGCATCCCGTTCCTGCTCTCCGTCCTCCCCGACATCCCGATCTACGGCACCGCCTATACCTTGGCCTTGGTCGAACGGCGCCTGGAAGAGCACAAGCTGCTCGACGATACCGACATCCATGAAGTGAAGGCCGGCGACAAGGTGCAACTGGGCCCGTTCTCGGTGGAGTTCATCCGGGTCACGCACTCGATTGTTGATTGCGTCGCCTTGGCCATCACCACGCCGCTGGGCGTCGTCATCCATACGGGCGATTTCAAGATCGACCAGACCCCCACCGACAACATTCTGTTCGACCTGCACCGCTTCGCTGAATACGGCAAACAGGGCGTGTTGCTGCTGCTGTCTGATTCCACCAACGTGGAGCGTTCCGGCTACACGCCGTCCGAACGCGCCGTCCGCCCGCGTCTGCAATCGGTGTTCGCCCAAGCCGAACGCCGGCTGATCATCTCCTGCTTTTCGAGCTCCATCCACCGGATGCAGCAGATCCTCGATATCGCGCAGGAGTATGGCCGCAAAGTGGCCTTCCTCGGCCGCTCGATGGTTTCGGCCACGGAGATCGCCCACTCGCTGGGACATCTCAATATTCCTAACGCCATTCTGCTGCGCCCCCAGGACATCATGGATACGGACCCCAAGAAGGTCTGCTGCGTTGTCTCCGGCACCCAAGGCGAGCCGCAATCGGGCCTGTCGCGCGTAGCCGTGGATAATCACAAGAACCTGAGCGTCCGCAAAGGCGACACGGTGGTGCTGAGCTCCCGCATCATTCCGGGTAATGAGAAGCCGATCTACCGCATGATCGACCACTTCGCCCGCCGCGGTGCCGACGTGATCTACGGTGCCAGTGACCCGCCCATCCATGTCTCCGGCCACGGCTCCCGCGAAGAGTTGACGCTGGTGCTGAACCTGCTGCGGCCCAAGTATTTCATCCCGGTGCACGGCGAATACCGCCAGTTACAGAAGCACGCCCGGTTAGCCGAGCACCTGCACAATCACACGTTGAAAGAGACCTTCGTGCTCGACACCGGCGACGTGGTCGAGATCGACGAAAAGGGCGCCCGCAAAGCGGACCGCATCCACGTCGGCCGCGTGTGCATTGATTCCGGCTCTATCGACGACATCGTCGGCGACATGGTGATCCGCGACCGCAAGCACTTGGCCGAAGACGGCTTCGTGCTGCCCATCATCGCCATCAACAAGATGTCGGGCCGCGTCGAAGGCTCCCCCGAAATCGTCTCCCGCGGCTTTGTGTCGCTCGAAGACGGCTCCCCGCTGATGGCCGACGCCCGCGCCATCGACTTGAAGACGCTAGAATCCGCCACCGCCGAACAGCGCAGCGATTGGGGCGTCATGCAGGACCGCATCCGCGCCGACCTGAAGAAGTTCCTCAACAAACAGACCTCCCGCCGGCCGCTGATCTTGCCGGTGATTCTGGAAGTTTAAAACCGCTCCCTCGAAAATGCCCCCTAACCCCTTGATTCCAAGTAGGGCGTCGGCGGCGGCATTTTCATCGCTTCTGTTGTTTCGAAGGATCATGGTGGCTTGCTGACGCGCGCGGCTCAGAAACTCGCCTGCGACAACTAACTGAGCCACGACCGTGAGGGAGTGGTTTTGCATTTTTTCGCAAGCCTGGCAGCAACGTTCCACGAAGCGCCTCATATAAGGTTGACCCCTGCCCTAGGCTGTGTAATTATTCATAGTTGTGAATAAAAATACAGCCCTCCCCCGCGTTGCGGTTGGCGATCTGCGCACGGATCTCGATCTGACCCGTGATGAGCTGTTCGCGCTGCTCGATCTGGCGGCCGCCATCAAGGCCAATCCGCGCGACTTCGGCCGCGCGCTCGACGGCAAGAGCGCGGCGATGCTGTTTGAAAAGCCCAGCCTCCGCACCCGCGTCACCTTCGAGATGGCGATGGCGCAGATGGGCGGGCATTCCACCTTTGTGGCGGGGCCTATTGGCGAGCGTGAGCCGGTGAAAGACATGGCCCGCAACCTGGACCGCTGGGTGGACGTCATCGTCGCGCGCACCTATTCACAACGCACCGTGGAAGAGTTGGCGAAGCATTCGCGCGTCCCCGTCATCAATGCCCTGTCGAAGGATTATCACCCCTGCCAGGCCCTGGCCGACGTGCTGACCATCCGGCAGGAGTTCGGCACCGACCTGCGCGGCAAGAAGGTGACCTTTGTCGGCGATGGCTTCAACGTGGCCCATTCGCTGATGCTCACCGCGACGCGCCTGGGCATGGAAGTCTGCGTGGCCACGCCGCAGGGCTATGAGCCCAAGCGCGAGATGATCGTGCTGGCCCACACCGTCGCGCAAGAAGGCAGCGGCAGCCTGAAGATCACCAACGACCCCGTGGAGGGCGTCACCGGAGCCCATGCCGTCTACACCGACGTCTGGTTCTCCATGGGCGAGCAGACCGACGTTCCCCAACGGCTGGCCGACTTCTCGCCGTTCCAGGTGAACGAAGCGCTGATGGCCAAGGCGCGGCCGGAAGCCATCTTCCTGCACTGCCTGCCCGCCAAGCGCGGCGAAGAGACCACCGATGCCGTGATGGAATCGCCGCAATCACGTATTTTTGAAGAAGCAGAAAACCGGCTGCACGCCCAAAAGGCATTGCTGCTGATGTTGCTGTAGACCTAGCTGGTGGCGCAGGCTGTCAGCCTGCAGCAGGACTTAAGTCCTGCCCGGAAAGACTTTCAAGAAAAGAGAATCAGATGAAGCTTTGGGGTGGACGTTTCGAAGCAGGCCCGTCAGAGGTCTTTGAGAAGTTTGGCGAATCGCTGCATTTCGACAAACGCCTGGTGGATGCTGACATCCGCGGCTCCCAGGCCTTTGCGCGCGCCCTTTCGCGCGTCGGCATCCTGAATGCGTCCGAGCTCGACACACTGCTGAGCGTCTTCGAGACCATGCGCAAAGAAGCGGCCACCCCGGCCTTCTTTGCCGGCGCCACCGACGAGGACGTCCACACCCTGGTGATCCGCAAGCTGAAAGAGAAGACGCCGCTCGCCGACAAGATCCACACCGGACGCAGCCGCAATGAGCAGGTCTCGCTCGACGTGCGGCTGTGGCTGCGGGACGAGATTGACGGCGTGCGCAAGCTGCTGGTCGATCTGCTGGGCTCCGTACTGACGATTGCCGACAAGTACTCCGACGCCATCATCCCCGGCTACACGCACATGCGACGCGCGCAGGCGGTGCTGTGGCCGCACTACTGCCTGGCCTATTTTGAGATGCTGGCGCGGGATCTCGAACGCCTCGATCAGACCCGGGCGCGCGTCGACGTGATGCCCCTGGGCTCGGGCGCCTTGGCCGGTAGCGGCTTCCCGTTTGACCGCGAGGCGATCGCCAAGGACCTGGGCTTCGGTGCCATCACCAAGAACTCCATGGACGTCTCCGCGGACCGTGACTGGGCGCTCGACTTCATGCACTTCGCCAACCTGACCGTGCTGCACCTGTCACGGCTGAGCGAGGACTGGATTCTCTATTCCAGCGAAGAGTTCGGCTGGCTCGACCTGGGCGACGGCGTCACCTCCGGCAGCAGCCTGATGCCGCAGAAGAAGAACCCCGATTCGCTGGAACTGATCCGCGGCAAGAGCGGCCGTGTGGTTGGCGACTATCTGGCCCTGATGACGACAATGAAGGGCCTGCCGCTCACCTACAACCGCGACATGCAGGAAGACAAGGAGCCGCTGTTCGACGCCGTCGATCAAGTGGCCGGCTGCCTGATGATGGCCAAGGTGGTGGTGGATACGACGAGGCTGAACCCCGCCCTGCCCCGCCAAGCGGCGGAAGTCAGCTGGGTGGTGGCCACTGATCTGGCCGAAGAACTGGCCCGTCGCGGCACGCCATTCCATCAGGCGCACCAGTTGGTGGGCAAGCTGGTGCTGCATTCCGTGCGCCACCAGATGAAGCCCTCGGACTGGACCGTGGCCGAGCTCGAAAAGTTCGCCCCGCAATTCACCGCCGAGTTTGCCCGGCTGCTGAACCCCGCGGAAGGCATGAAGAGCCGCGAACTCCCGGGCGGCACCGGCCCCCAAGCCGTGGCCCAAGCCCTCAAGCTGGCCAAGGAGCGATTGAACGGCTGGAAGGCATAGCAGGAGCCGATGGAAGGGGTCAGCAAAGCGCAGCGGCATGGGCGCATTCTCGCCCTGATCGCCCGGCATGAGGTCCACACCCAGCAGCAGCTGGCGGAGCTGTTGAAGCAGGAGGGCGTGGACGTGACGCAGGTCACTCTCTCGCGGGACATCCACGACCTGGGCCTGATCAAGACCGGCCGCGGTTATGCCACCGGCAAGGGCGAAACCAAGGGGCCCACGTTCTGGACCCTGGCTCCCGATCTGCTGCTCGACGCCCGGGCCGCGCAAAACATCGTTGTCGTCAAGACGCACGCCGGCCACGCCATGAGCCTCTGCCGCGCGCTCGACCAAGCCGGCTTTCCGGAGGTGGTGGGCACCGTGGCGGGTGACGACACGATCCTGGTGGTCACCGAAAGCTCGAAAGATGCGCGTGAGTTGGCGCCGCGCCTCCGGGGCATTGAATAGACACCGGTAACCATTGCACCCTTCGGGGCAGCCAGCGCATCATTGACATATGAACCTTGGCTGGCTCTGGTCCGACCCGCTGCCCGTCGGCACCGACGCGCCCGGATTCTCCCTGCGCGATGAGCAGGGGCAAGTGGTAAATCTGCTCACTCATCGTGACAAGCAAAACGTCGTCCTGGTGTTTTACCCCGCCGACGATACCCCTGGTTGAACCAAACAAGCTTGCGACATCCGCGACAATTGGTCCGCGATGTCCAAGCACAACACCGTCGTGTACGGTGTCAACCCCGGTTCCGCTGAAAGTCACCGCGCCTTCCGTGAGAAGCACCATCTGCCGTATGCCTTACTGGTCGACGAAGGCAAGCGGGTGGCCAAGCTCTACAATGCGGATGGTGTCATTGTGAAGCGCACGGTCTACCTGATCGGCAAAGACGGCAAGATCCGCTTCGGCCAGCGCGGCATGCCCCGCCCCGGCGAAGTACTGAAGTTCGCCGAATAGCTTGCGCGGCTGTGTCCGTTCGGCGACATAGGTAACAAAACAGCCCAGCGACATGGGTAACACTTTTGGTGGAGCGGCCTGCTTGTTTCCTTAAGGTACACCCATCGTCGAGCCTGTGGGAATGGGGGAATCGCGGAGCGATTTCCAAGGGCGGTGGAAGGAGAGGAAAACCGGGGTTTGGTTTTCCTCTCCTTCCACGGGCCGTCATTTCCACGGACCGCCGTCGCACGGGGCCATTGTGTCTGCAGGCCCTTAACCCGACGGGTCCGGTGCCCGGTGCCGCGGGGGGTGGCGTTGGAACTGGCGGCGGTGGGTGTCGAGCCAGCCCAGGGCCACCGGGCCGAACCACACTTGCAGATACCGGCCGTCTACTTCGCGCAAGCCCAAGATCTCGCCGTCGAACACCTCGCTCACAAACACCGCTTGCCCCTTCCAATGCAGCTCGCCGCTGCGGCTGACCCGCCGCAGTTTCGTGCCGTCGGCATACTCCAGTTCCGGAACGCGCCGTGGCATCGGGCGTGGCGATAAAACATAACAGCTGGCCGGTGTTTGATAGCCCAGCGCCTCGTGCGGACGCTCGCAGTTGTAGATTTGCTGGAACTCGCGGAACACTTGCTGTTGCGCGCGCGGATGCGCGGCCACGTCGCGCAGCACTTCCTGCTTCAGCGTGAGATGCAACCGCTCGTGCCGGCCGTTGTCTTGCGGGTGCGCGGGGCGGCTCCGCTCCGGCGTGATGCCCAGCTTCACCCATCGCATCGACAACCGGCTGAGCCCGCCCGGAGCGCGGCTGGCAAATGGCGCGCCGTTGTCGGTGTGGATGCGGCCGGGCAGGCCGAACTCATGAAAGGCGGCGTCGAAGATGGCTTCCACATGCGTCGTGTCGGTCTTGGGCGTGATCTGGCAGCGCAGCAAATAGCGCGTGCCTTTGTCGCTGATGGTGAGCGGGTCGCAGCGCGTGCCGTCGCGGGTGCGGAACCAGCCCTTGAAGTCGGCGCACCAGGTTTGATTGGGCGCGGTGGCTTCGGCCAGCGGCTGAGGATACGGCGGGGTGCGGAGCCGGCGCCGCTGCGGGTGGGTCAAGCCGCGTTCGCGCAGCAGCTCAGATACGGTGCTCGCCGCGGGCCACGCCACTTCTGGATGAGCTTGGTGCAGCTTCGCCAGCAGCTTGCGCGGGCCCCATTTCCAGCGCTGCCGGGCGGCCACGATGCGCGCCGCGATCTCGCCGGTCAGCTGCTGCGGCCGCCGGTGTGGCGCGCGGCTCCGTTCGGCCAACCCGGCCACGCCCGCCTCCTCGTAGCGGCCCAGCCACTTATAAATCGTCTTGCGCGAGACCCCGTAGATCTCGCCGAGGGCGGTGATCGTTTCGCCCTCCTGGTAGTCCTCGATGAGCTTCGCCCGCACATCCATCGCCCGGCTCTCTTTCCACGGCATCCTTCCAGCTTGCCGTCTGCAGAAAGTCCGCTCCGCCCTCCGGGGCCTCCAAAGTGTTACCCATGTCGCCGGGCTGTTTTGTTACCTATGTCGCCGGTACGGACCGCATAGAGCCCCATGCGTCAGCTTGGGGCTTCTTCCGCATTCCCATCCTAGCCCCATGCGTGAGCTTGGGGCTTTTCGCATTCCCGCACAAGCCCCAAGCTTACGCATGGGGCTAGAACGCTGGCTGCACAGCGCACCCTGAAATCGGGTAAACTGGCGGCCTATGAGAGCACTTGCCAAACTACTCCTGTTCACCGCGGCCCTGACGCTGCCGGTGGCCTTTGGTCAGGCCAAAAAGGACGCCCCTAAAGCCGCCGAAAAGAAGACGGCGGACAAGAAGGCCGCTCCTGACGCCAAAGCGGCGGAGAAGAAAGCCGCACCGGAAAAGAAAGTCGCCGAGAAGAAGGGCGAACTGATCGACATCAACTCCGCCTCCGCCGACACGCTGAAGACCATCCCTGGCATCGGCGACGCCTACTCCGCCGCCATCGTCAAAGGCCGCCCTTACAAGCGCAAAGACGAGCTGCCGCAGAAGAAGATCATCCCCCAAGCCACCTACGACAAAATCAAGGACCTGATCATCGCCAAGCAGAAGTAAGGGCGCAACTCTCCTTGTTGCCCCGCTTCTACCCGATTCTCGATCCCCACCGCGCTCTCCCCGTCGTCGAGCAGGCCCAGGCTTTGCTTGACGGCGGGGCGTCGTTTTTTCAGGTGCGCCACAAAGGCCCCTGGACGCCCGAGCGTCTAACCGAACTCGAAGCGTTGGTGAAGCTCTGCCCGCGGCTGATCGTCAACGACCGCGCCGACATAGCGGCGCTGGTGGGCGCTGGACTGCACGTCGGCCAGACCGACCTGCCGCCCGCGGAGGCCCGCAAGCAGATCGGCTCCCGGATGCTGGGCTTCTCGACGCACAACGCGGCCCAGCTCGCCGCCAGTGCCGCTGAGCCGGTGGACTACGTCGCACTCGGCCCCATCTTCCAGACCGCTTCCAAGCTCAACCCTGACCCGCAGGTGGGGCTTGAGAATCTGCGCGCTTGGCGGCCCCTGACAAATCGGCCCCTCGTCGCCATTGGCGGCATCACGCGCGATAATGCAGTTTCTGTACTCGAAGCCGGTGCCGACTCCGTCGCCGTCATCGGCGACCTCTATCCGGAAGAACTGACCGCGCACAGCCTGCGCGCACGGGTGATGGATTGGATCAAGCGACTGAGTTGAAAAACGGCCCGGCCCTGACGGCCAAGTTGGGATTGGTGGATGCCACGACGCTGGTGGTGGGCTCCATGATCGGCTCCGGCGTCTTCGTGGTGGCGGCCGATATTGCGCGGCAGGTGCAGTCCCCCGGCTTGCTGCTGATCGTCTGGATCGCCACCGCCGTGATGACCATGGTGGCCGCGCTCAGCTATGGCGAACTGGCGGCGATGATGCCGCAGGCGGGCGGCCAGTATGTCTACCTGCGCGAAGCGTTCGGTCCCCTGCCCGCGTTCCTCTATGGCTGGACCCTGTTTCTGGTGATCCAGACCGGCACCATGGCGGCGGTGGCCGTCGCCTTCGCCAAGTTTTTGGGCGTCTTCATTCCGCTGGGCCCGCGCGAGCAGCAGATGATCGCCATCGGCGTACTGGTGTCGCTGGCCTACATCAACACCCGCGGCGTCCGCGAAGGGGTGATGGTGCAGAACGTCTTCACCATCGCCAAGACGGGCGCGCTGCTGGGCTTGATCGGCCTGGGCCTCTGGCACGGCCATACGCCCGAGGCGCTGCCCAACTTCGACAACTTCTGGCAAGGTGCGGATTGGAGCTGGGCCTGCATCCGCCTGGTGGGCGTGGCCATGGTGGGCTCGCTGTTTTCCTCCGACGCCTGGAACTGCGTCACCTTCACCGCGGGCGAGACCAAGAACCCTCGCCGCAATGTGCCGCTGTCGCTCGCGCTGGGCGTCGCCATCGTCTCGCTGCTCTACCTGGGCGCCAACTACGTCTACGTCAGCGTGCTGCCGCTTTCAGGCATCGCCAACGCCGCGCAGGATCGCGTGGGTACCGCTGCCGCGCAGGCGCTGCTGGGCGATAGCGCGCAGGCCATCATGGCCATCGCCATCATGATCTCGACGTTTGGCTGCGTCAACGGCCTGACGCTGGCCGGGGCGCGCGTCTACTATGCCATGGCGCTGGACGGCCTGTTCTTCAAGAAGGTGGCGCAGTTGGATCCCAAGACGCAGACGCCCAACGTCTCACTGTGGGCGCAATGCCTGTGGGCCTGCGTGCTGACCTTGAGCGGGCGCTATGGAGATCTGCTCGACTATGTTATCTTTGCCGTTTTGCTGTTCTACGCGCTGACAATCTGTGGCGTATTTGTTTTACGGGCCCGGCGCCCTGACGCGCCGCGGCCGTACCGGGCCATTGGCTACCCGGTGGTCCCGGCGCTGTACGTGGTCGCCGCGTTGACCATTGAGTGGTTGCTATTGCTCTACAAGCCCAGCTACACATGGCCGGGCCTGATCATCGTTCTTTTAGGAGTGCCGGTCTTTTACATTTGGAGAGGCCGCGGGAAAGAGGTTAAGGGATGAATCTGTTTGCGACAAAGTCGGTAGACCAGCTGATCGCCGAAGGTGGCGATGGGTCGCACGGGAGTGGTGGTGGCGAGCTGAAGCGCACCTTGGGCGCGATGCAGCTGGTGGCGTTAGGGATTGGCGCGGTGGTCGGCGCGGGCATCTTTGTGCTGGCGGGAACCGCGGCGGCCAACCACGCCGGACCGGCGGTGGTCTATTCGTTCATCCTGGCCGCCATTGGCTGCGCGCTGGCCGGGCTTTGCTACAGCGAGTTCTCCACCATGATCCCCATTGCGGGCTCCGCCTACGCCTACTCCTACGCGACGCTGGGCGAACTGGTGGCCTGGATTATCGGTTGGGCCTTGGTGCTGGAGTACGCGGTGGGTGCCGCGACGGTATCGGTGGGTTGGTCCGGCACCATGGTGTCGATCTTGAAGTCACTGGGCATCACGCTACCGCAGCAGTTTTTGGCCTCGCCCTGGGACGCTGATCCAGGTCTCGTGAATCTGCCGGCGGTCTTCATCATCATGGTGATCACGGCGATCTTGATCCGCGGCGTGCAGGAATCGGCCCGCTTCAACTCGATTGTTGTGGCCGTGAAGCTGACCGTCGTCATCGCCTTCATCATCCTGGGCTACAGCTACATCAACACCGGCAACTACACGCCGTTCCTGCCCGAGAACACCACCGGCGAGTTCGGCAAGTTCGGCTGGACCGGCGTGATGAGCGCCGCGGGCACCATCTTCTTCGCCTACATAGGCTTTGACGCCGTCTCCACCGCCGCGCAGGAAGCCAAGAACCCCAAGCGCGACATGCCCATAGGCATCATCGGCTCCCTGGCCGTCTGTACGCTGCTCTACATCCTGTACGCGCTCGTGCTTACCGGCATCGTCAACTACAAGGAACTGAACGTTGCCGCGCCTTACGCTCTCGCGGTCGACCGCATGACCGGCCTGCCGTGGCTGGGCTTCTGGATGAAGCTGGGCTCCCTGCTGGGCTTGACCACCGTGATGCTGGCGATGCTATTCGGCCAGTCCCGCGTGTTCTACTCGATGTCGAAGGACGGTCTGCTGCCCAAGACGTTCTCCGAGATCCACCCCAAGCTGCGGACGCCCTACAAGTCCAACCTGATCCTGTTGGTGTTTGTGGGCCTGCTGGCGGGCTTTACGCCCATCAGCCTGCTGGGCAACCTGACCAGTATCGGCACGCTGTGCGCGTTCATCGTGGTCTGCATTGGCATCATCGTGCTGCGGCGCACGCGGCCGGAACTGCCGCGGCCCTTCCGCACGCCGATGGTGCCGCTGATCCCGGCGCTGGGCGTGCTGGCGAACTTCGCGCTGATGTACTCGCTTGACTCGCTCACCTGGACGGCCTTCCTGGCCTGGATGGTGTTTGGCCTGGTGATCTACTTCAGCTACAGCGCCAGCCGCAGCCACCTGCAGAAGGCCGGCGCCCGCTCAGGCCGTTAAGGCCGCGGAATAGACCGGGGCGCCCATCACGTCGCAATGCGTCAGCGTGAAGCGCCCCGCAGTCACTTGTAGTTTCAGGAAGCCACCCTTCACCCGATGGAAGCGGTGCATGGTCTTGTCCTCACCCGGTGTCCCGGCCGCATGCGCATCGCTCGCGGGTCCGCAGCCGAACTCCTGGAGCCCGGTCTTCGGGTCCACCGAATGATACTGCCAGTGCCGGTCACCACACAGCACCGCGCCGCGTGACCCCAGCGCCTTGGCCAGCCACGCCCGCAGCTCTGCGCCCTCGGTCGCAAACGCCGCATTGGCGTAGCTGTCGTTCTTGGTCTTGCGATCCGGCCCCACCAGCGGCGTCGGGCTGATCACGATCTTGAAGGTGGCGTTGCTTTCGGCCATCGTCGTCTGCAGCCACTCCTTCTGCTCCGCACCCAGGATCGACTTCGATTTCGAATCTGGCGCCGTGTTAGCCGACCGGTAGTCCCGGCCTTCGAGCAGCCAGAACTCGACGTGCGAGCCCCAGCGCACCGTGCGATAAGCCGGGTCCGGCATCGGCACCTGCTCCCGGAAGATGCGCTGGCCTTCGGCAAAGGTGAAGCCGCCCATCTTGGGCGAACTCTTGCCCGGCCAGGAATCGTCGTCGTAGACGTCGTGGTCGTCCTTCTGCCAGTAGCCTGGCACGGAGCGCAAGCAGTCCGCAATCGAGGGCAGCGTGTACATGCGGTGCCAGTGCAAGCGTGCCAGCTCCACCGACGTCACCACGGGCTCTTCGTTGTCGTAGTAGACGTTGTCGCCACAAGAGAATAGGGCCGCCGGGGACAAGGCCCGAATGGCGTCGTAGATCTTAAAGCCACGCGCCGGGTCATCACGATCCTTGTACATCTGGCAGGAGAGCATCGTGAACAGAGCATCGGCCGGTTCGCTGGCCAGCGGCGCCGTCCGGAAATGGGCTTCCACCGGCGCTTGCCGCTTCCCTTCCACGCGGATGCGGACCTCCCGGCCCGGGGTCAGCCGTGTCAACACCCAGCGCACCGTGAAGTCGTTAGACTCGAGACCCCGGCGCCACGGCGGCCGCTGGTTGCCCATCACCACCCGGACGGGCCGCTTGCTCCGGATCCAAATAACGGCCGTGGTGGGCGTCACTTCGCCCATCTTCACCCAGATGCCGTCGTCCGAGGCCGGAGCCGCCACAATAATGCCGGCGCCCGTGGCCAGCATAAAATCCCGTCGAGTCATTCTTACAGGGTAATGTTTTGGAGCGTACAATTTCTCGCTACCCTTCCTGGATGCCTCCGGTGGCGCCCGTCACCGCCCGCGGCAAGCTGGGGCGAACTGCGCCGCGGCGCGGGTGGTAAACATTTCTTAAGTTGTGAGGCACGGATCCGGTGCTATCCTGCGGGCATGATGTCATTCACGCGCCGGGCGGTTATCGCTGCCCTGGCCCTGACCAGCGCGGCTCTGTTTGCCGCGGACAAGCCCAACTTCACCGGCGAATGGAAGCTCAACAAGGCCAAAAGCGAACTTGGCCCCATGGCGGACCGTATGCCGGAAACCTTCATTGTCAAAATCTCGCATGAGGACCCTTCCCTCACCATCGCTCAACCGGGCATGGGTGGCCGCGCGCAGGAAAACAAGCTCACCACCGACGGCAAAGAAAGCGTCATGAAGCGCGAAACGCCCAATGGCGAAGTCACCATCAAGTCCACGGCCAAGTGGGACAAGGATGCTCTGGCCGTAAACACCAACATGGCCTTTAGCCAGGGCGAAATGAGCCAGACCGATAAGTGGACCCTCTCGGAAGACAAGAAAGTTCTCACCATCGTCCGCAAGATGGTCTCACCCATGGGCGAGATGGAGATGAAGCAGGTTCTCGAAAAGCAGTAACCGCCTACGCACTAGTTTCGATCGAGGCCCGTGAGCATCGCTCCCGGGCCTTTTTCGTGAAGCCTTGTTTTGTAACGAAGAAAATATTTCAACCCCGGGAACATTCCGGACAACCTTCGCGTAAGATGTCGTAAGGGAAAGGCTCAAACACACCATGCGATTTGCCCACCTACTGTTTGGATCCCGAACGGGTGCCTTTGGCGCCGGAGTGCTCGGCGCCCATGCGGCGGAAAGGCTGGCCTGGAAGGCTCAGCGAGCAGCCTGGAAGGCCGAACGCGCCGCCTGGAAAGCTCAACGGCGGGCCCTGCGCGCCCAGCGGCCGCTCCTATGGCGGGCCTTTTCCGGACTGGTCTGGCTGGCGTGGTTGGCCTTCGTCATGTGGACGGCCTTTGGCTTTGCCTTTGGCGGACCGGAGTTCCGGGATGACTTTATGCGGACCGTGCAGCTAGCCGCGGACTTCGCCCGCCGAGCACTGGAATTTGTCGTGGCCAACGCCCGCAGCCTGTTTAACGGCACCTTCTCCGGTCCGCAGTAAGCCGCGGACCGCTTCCGCAAAACCGACTACCGCAGCGCCACCGACGGCCACACCACGCCCTGGTCCTTCTTCGTCACCGGAGCCAATCCCTTATAGACGAACCGCTGCAGGCGCTGACCACGATAGGTTTCGGTCGTGAAGATATTGCCCTTGGAGTCCGTCGCGATCGAGTGGACGGCGTAGAACTGGCCGGGCTGGCGGCCTCCGTCACCAAAGCTGGTCAGCTCTTCCAACGTGTCACGGAGAAGTACATGGACCCGATGGTTGGAGCCATCCGCCACGTACAGGTACTTCTGCTGAGGGTCCTTCGAAAAGGCGATATCAAACGTGGAGCCATCACCCAACGTGTTCTTCTCCACGAAGCCTTCCTTGACGTAGGTGCCATCCTGCTTGAACACCTGGATGCGATCGTTCGGCCGGTCGCAGACATAGATCATTCCGTCGTTTGACAGTTCGGCGCAGTGCACCGGGCTCCGGAACTGTTTGGCGGGCGGCGCCGCCGGGTCATAGCGGCCCAGGTTGCCGTCGTCGGGCTTGTTGCCATAGGCACCCCAGTGGCGCTTATACTTACCGGAATCGGCATCATAGACGATGACGCGTTTGTTACCGTAGCCATCGGCCACAATCAGTTCGTTGGTCTTGGCATCAACAAACATCTTGGCTGCGCCCTTGACGTTCTCCACGTCGTTGCTGCCCTTGCTCTGCGCCGCCTTGCCGATCTGCATCAGGAACTTCCCGTCGCGGCTGAACTTCAAGATCATGTTGTCGTGGTAGTAACCCAGGCCCGCGTTGTAGCCGCCGCCGGACGCCGGATTCGCATCCGCCGCCTTGGCCTTCGGATCCGTCCCGCGGCCGTTGCCGCCAATCCAGACATTGCCCTTGTAGTCCACCGTGATGCCGTGGTTGGAATCAGGCCACTCATAACCCGCGCCCGGGCCGCCCCAGTGGCTCAACAGATTGCCGGCCTGATCGAACTCCAGCACGGGCGGCGCAGGTGAACAACAGAGAGCGGCCGGCGGCTTAGCCGCGGCATAAGTTTCCATTCGCTCCAGCGATGCCCCACGATGAATCACCCAGATGTGATCCTTGGCATCCACGCTGACGCCAATCACGGAGCCCATCAGCCAGTGATTCGGCAGCGGCTTGGGCCACATCGGGTCCACTTCAAAGCGCGGCGCCACGGGTCCCGCGGCTTCGACGGCGGCCCGGCGTTCCAGCATCCAGGTACCGCCCGCTACGGCGGCCAGCGTCACGACATAGAGCACCAGCTTGCGGTGTTGACGAATCATCGGGGTCACACTCCGTTTCGGGAAACTACATTAACATACAGGCTTGACCAAAATTCAACGTCTCTTGGTGACCGTTATCGCGCTGGCCAGCGGAGCCGCGCTGCAGGGCCACGATATCCCCAATGCTGTGGCCGTGCAGGCGTTCGTCAAGCCAGTGGGTGGCCGGATCTATTTGCTGGTGCGGGTGCCTCTCCATTCGATGCGGGACTTTGTGTTTCCGCAGCGCGGGCCGGGCTATCTGGATGTCGCGCGCGCCGCGCCGTTGCTTGAGGACGCCGCCCAGCAGTGGATCGCCGGGGCAGTGGACCTCTACGAGAACGATCTTCCGATCAAAGGCCTGCGAGCCGTGAAGACACGCGTCGCGCTCGAATCAGACCGCTCCTTCGGCTCCTACGACAAGGCGCTGGAGAACTTGAACTCGCCGCCCCTGGACGAGCAAGTGAACGTGGTGATCAATCAAGCACTGCTCGATGTGCTGTTTGAAGCGCCCATTCAATCGGACCACGCCCGTTTCTCCGTCCACTCCAAGCTCTCGCATCTGGGCCAGCGCGTGGTGACCGTGCTGCGCTTTATGCCACCGGATGGCGGCGTGCGGCCGTTTGAGTTCACCGGCGATCCCGGCCTGGTCGCACTGGACCCCAGTTGGCTGCAAGCCTCGTGGCGCTTTGTCGTCATGGGCACGGAGCACATCCTGGAAGGCACCGACCATCTGCTGTTCCTGGTCTGCCTGGTCATCCCAGTGCGGCGCTTCTGGGATCTCGTACCGGTGGTGACGGCCTTCACCGTCGCCCATTCTGTGACGCTACTGGCTGCCGCCTACAACCTAGGCCCGGACGCGTTGTGGTTTCCGCCACTGATTGAAGTGTTGATCGCGCTCTCCATCGTCTATCTCGCCATCGAGAACCTAATCCGCCCCGCCCCCACTCAGGAGCGTTGGTTGATCACCTTTGGCTTCGGCTTAGTGCACGGCTTCGGCTTCTCCTTTGGCTTGCGCGAGAATCTGCAATTTGCCGGTTCCCACTTGCTGGCGTCGCTGCTGTCGTTCAACGTGGGTGTCGAGATGGGTCAACTGGCCGTGCTGATCGTTCTGGTCGCCTGCTTTCGCTTGCTGGTCCGGTGGACGCAGGCCGAGCGCATGACGGCCACCATCGCCGGCGTACTGGCCGCCCACACCGGGTGGCACTGGCTGCTGGAGCGGTGGGAGAAGTTCCGCCAGTTCCCGCTGCATTGGCCCGTCTGGGACGCTGCACTGCTGGCCTCGTGCGGCCGGTGGCTGCTGGTGCTGCTGGTGCTGGGCGGGCTGCTGCGGGCGGTCCAGAGCCGGTTCGCGAGGTCCCCGGGGAACGCGGCTCCTCCCTCGCCGAAACACGCGGAAGAAACCTGACCCGGCCGTACCGCGTCGGAACAAGCACAGGCCCATCATCTCGATGTGCAGCAGCGCCCTCAACAAGAGGCGTAGTGTAGTTGTCAGCAGTGTCATTGTCCGGAGGAGTGTTTGTGATGAAGACCTTATTCACCATTGGATTGATCTGTACCTTGCTGGCGGGCTGCGGCCGGAGCCCGCAGGCAGAGAGTGAACGCAAGCTGGCCGAAGCGCAGGCCAAATTAGAAGAAGCCACCAAGGCTCTGGAAGTGGCCCAAAAGGCGGCCGGTGAGAAGGTCGAGTCCGCCGCGGAGACGGCCCAGACGGCCAAACAGGAAGCCGTAGCGGCCAAGAAGGCGGCGTCCCAGGCACTCGCCAAGGCCAAGGAAGACGTGAAGCGCTCCGCCGACAACCTGGCCAGCGCGGCCAAGGCGATGAAAGACACCAACGCCGCCGTCGAGCAGAATGCGTCCGTCGCCGATTCCGCCAAGAAGACCGCGCTCGCCGCGGAAGCCAAGGCCGAGGAGGCCCGCCGCTTAGCCGAGCCGCCCAAGACCCACACGCTCGAAGCCGGCACCGCCATCAAGGTGCGCA
Organism: Acidobacteriota bacterium; assembly: GCA_026394055.1. Classification (GTDB taxonomy): domain Bacteria; phylum Acidobacteriota; class Terriglobia; order Bryobacterales; family Bryobacteraceae; genus JAPKYZ01. The sequence continues at coordinate 97,560 of JAPKYZ010000063.1, read as the reverse complement.
CCACCTCTGCGCTTTCCACCAAGACCAGCTCCACCGGCGGCACGTTTGAAGCCTCTCTGGCCGCTCCGCTGGAGGTGGATGGCTACATCGTGGCCGACAAAGGGGCCCAGGTGGAAGGCGTCATCACTGAAGCCGAGGACGGTGGCCGCGTAAAAGGCAAAGCGTCCATCACGGTCGCACTGCGGCGGATCACCACCGCCGACGGCCGCACCATCTCCATCCGCACCGACAGCGAATCACGCGAAGCTCAGAGCAGCGTGAAGAAGGATGCGCTCAAGGTAGGCGTGATGTCCGGCATCGGAGCCGCGATTGGGGCCATCGCCGGTGGCGGACGCGGTGCCGCGATTGGCGCCGGCGCGGGCGCCGCGGGAGGAACGGGCGCCGTGCTCGTCACCAAGGGCGACGCCGCCGTCATCCCCGCCGAGTCGCTACTGAGCTTCCGCTTGGCGGCTCCGGTGACGGTGACGGAGGCGAAGCGCTAGGCGCCGGTCGAGAGTGTTTCGATCGAATAGCACTTCACTCGATGCTCGTAGCACTTGTCCGGGAATCGCCGCTGGTCGTCGCTCAAGACAGCGCAGTTGTTGTCCCGCGCTGCAAAGATAAGAAGGGCATCTGAATAGCCAACACTGCGGAATGTTTCCGCAAAGGAGGCGTGTTGGAACCCGTGGTCGCCATTTGGCCCCACTACGAATAGCTGATACTTGACCACGAACTGCTCCAATCGTTTCCGCTCTACGTAGACTTCCTTTTGGTCCCAGACCCTGGTCTCGAGAAGGTTGTCTGCCTCTACCAAGCATCCGACGGTGATCAAGCGATGCTGCGCCAGTAGGAAGCAGCTCCAGAGTCGCCGGAATGAATCAAGTGCAATGTGTTTTCCGCCCCGAATACGATTCAACCGCTGCTCAAACCGAATTGGATCCAACTGCAAGTCCGGTAGTCGGTCTATGAGAAACAGTATTGGGAGAATGTTCGCGTCAATAGCGATTCTGGTCAGCGTCGGCACAAGAATCTAACGAGAAGGGAGGGCAATAGGAACATCCAGCTTAAGTGAAAGCCCTTCGCGGGATTGCTCGAGAAAGTCCATGCAGCGCCCCGTAGCACCCCGAAGCTGAAGAGCCGCCGCCTGCGCAAGGCGGTAAGCGGAACTGACACTCGGCGTCTCCCGAAGCTTCAACAGTCGTTCTCGATTCGGATTCCAAGCAGGGGCAATTGGAAAGCCGGGCAATAGCTCGGGCGAATTATTGACAACCAAGTCGAGTAGTGAGTCTTCTAGTTCATCGGTGTCGATTGAAATGGAATTGTAGGTCAGATTCATGAGAATCTGTTCGCGCAGTTGGGCCCACTCAGGGCATGAGGCGAGTGCTGAACGATAGTCCGCGCAACAGTGGGTCAGCTCCTCAACCGACCTGTCGTGGTCCTCCATCAACGGAATAAAATTCTGATTCAGTCGCTTAAACTGATCAAAGTTTGGCCAATACTCGTGATCGGTGTACTGGCCGAGGGGCCGGATCATCACCAGTTTCTGGGGCTTGGCTTGCCAAGTCCAATTCTCCGCCTGTAAAAGTCTTCGCTCCCGCGTGAGGGCTGACAACAAATCACGAAAGAACGTGTCAAACCAAGCCCTCACCGTTGCAGGCCCAGGGCCGATCATTTCTTCGGTTGGCATGCCTCTATTGTTGCTCGACACTAGACCCACTTCAAGCGCCAACCTAGTTCACCAGCGCCAGCAACTCCGCCCCATACTTCTCCGCCTTCTTCACACCAATGCCCGGCACTTCGAGCAATTCCGCGAGCGACGCCGGGCGGCGGCGGCAGAGCTCGGTGAGCGCTTGGTCATGGCAGATCACGTAGGCCGGCAGGTTCTTTTCGCGGGCCGTGCGGGTGCGCCAGCTTCGGAGCTTGGCCAATAGGTCTTGATCCAAGTCAGCAGCAGTGGCCACGCGCGGCTTGACCGGACGGGCGGGCTTGGTGGTTTCCTCCACCGCCTCGACGATGGCCTCTTCCACAGTCTCTGAGAGGCCCAGGCAGACGTCACAAGCGCCGCAGGTCTCCCACTTCGGGGTTTCGCCAAAGTACTCGCACAGGAAGCGGTGGCGGCACTGGCGGCCTTCGACGAAGCGCTTGATGGTGTGATAGCGCTGCCAGCCCCGCTCACGCTCCGCCGGATCCTGGATCTCGTTGATGAAGTGGACCAGAAGCGCCACATCGCGCTTGCGCCACAGCAGGTAGCACTTGGCCAGCTCGCCATCGCGACCCGCACGGCCCGCTTCCTGGTAGTACTGCTCAACAGACTTGGGCAAAGCCATATGGACCACGGCGCGCACAGCGGGCTTGTTGATGCCCAGCCCGAACGCCAGCGTCCCCACCATCACCCGAGCTTCATCAGCCATCCAGCGTTCCTGGTTCAACTGACGGGTGGCCGAATCCATCTTGCCGTGATAGGTGCACGAGGGGATCCCCTTGGACGTCAACCATTCGCCCAGCGTGTCCACTTCGGCGGTCTTTGAGGCGTAGACAATGACGCTCTCGCCATCGAGATCTCGCAGCGTCGCCAGCAGTGTGGCCTGCAATTGCGTCAGCCGCTTGCTCTTCTTCTTGGCGGGCTCATCCACGTTGCGGACCAGATATTGCAGGTTGCTGCGGTGGAAGCTCCGGACCACTTTCAGCGGATCATCGAGCCCCAGGGCGTTGACGATGTCTCCCCGGACATGCCGCGTGGCGCTGGCTGTAAAGGCGGCAATCGGCACATCCGGGAACCAGTCCCGCAGTTGCCCGAGGCGGCGATAATCAGGCCGGAACTCGTGGCCCCACTCGGAAATACAGTGCGCCTCGTCGATCGCAAAGAAGCCCAGCGGAATGCGCCGCAACCGCTCCGCCGCACTATCGAGCGCTAATCGCTCCGGCGACACATAGAGCAGCCGCAACCGCCCGGCATCGGCCTCTCGCCACGCGGCCAGTTGCGTCGGCCAGTCACTATTGCTGTGGATGGCCGCCGCCGGAATGCCCATCTGGCCCAACTGCGCCACCTGATCTTCCATCAGCGCGATCAGCGGCGACACCACCACCGCCGTCTTGCCCGAAACGACCGCAGGCAGCTGATAGCAGAGCGACTTGCCGCCGCCGGTCGGCATCACCACCGCCACGTCGCGGCCGCCCAGAATCGCCCGCACCACTTCTTCCTGCCGGGGACGGAATTCCGAATAGCCCCAATGGGTACGCAGGGCTTCTCGGAGCGGGTCCATCACTCTAGGGTAGCGGTCCGGGGTATGGTTCGACCAGGGAACAGCCGCAGCTATAATTCCGGTATGAAGACCGCGAAGCCGAAACAGAGGCCAACAGGCCCTGCCACTAGCACAGTCAAGTCCGACGCTCGCGCGCTAGAAAAGTTGCTCACGGAGATGGACGACAAGGAGATTACGCGGCGGCTGAATCAGGTGTACGCCAAAGTGGACTCCCGGCTTGACCCGGGCTTCGCCAGGCTGCAGTGGGAGACATTGAAGCGCCAGCCGTGGTGAATCACCTGACGGCTCATCAGGGGCAACCCTGAAGAATCGCAAATGCCTCAAACGACGAGGCCGCCGTACCGAGCCGCGACTAGCGGGAGCGGTTTGCCGAACCGCTTGTCGCAGCCTGCCATCTATTCGAGAGCCCTCTACAGCATCTCCCGATACGTTTCCATGATCGCGGCCAAATCCGCAATATCGGCTTCCCGCATCGGCGCGAGCGGCGACCGCACCGTGGCGCCGCACAGGCCCAGCATCTCCATCGCCTTCTTCATGACGGAAACTTCGTAGCCCTTCATGCGCTCCCGCAAGGCATAGAGCGGGTGGACGTACTTGTCCATCAGCCCATCCAGCTTGTCGAAGTCGCGCGCCATGCCCGCTTCGGCCAGCGCCAGCGACACCTTAGGAGCAATGTTGGAGATCGACGAGGTGTACGCCTGCACGCCGCAAGCAAAGTAGGTGGAGACGCAATCGTCACCCAGGCCGCCAATCCAGGCCTACCGGTCGCCCACCTTGTTCATGATGCGGCGGTAGGTACGGCCATTGCCCTGCCCGTCTTTCCAGATCTGAAGCGTCGGCACCTGATCGGCCAGCCGCGCCACTTGATCCGGGGTGAACACCGCCCAATCGCGCGAATAGATCGCCAGCGGCAAGCCCGAAGCGGCGCCGATCTCGCGGTAGTATGCAAACAGCCCGGCCTCCGGCGCATGCGAATACGTGGGCGGCATCACCAGCAGTGCGTCAGCCCCCGCCTTCTCCATGCGGCGCGCCATGTCGCTGGCGATCACGGTGGAATAGCCCACGCCCGCCACCACCGGCATCCGTCCGTTGACGGCCTTCACTGAATGCGCGACCACCGCCACGGCTTCATCGGCCGTCAACGAATAAATCTCCCCGGTGCCGCCCGTGACGACGATGGCGCAGAACGGATGCCCCATCATCATGTCGATGATCTTGTCGAGGGCCTCAAAATCGACCGAGAGGTCGGCCTTGAACGGAGTGACCGGGAATCCGAAGACGCCCTTCAGTTGTTGTTTCAGGTTGCTCATGGAAAACGTTCCTTATAGCGTACAAGCTTTGCGGTCATCCGTTGTTCGGCCGGGCCAGCCGGTTCGAGCGCCTGAAGCCCAAGAGACGGTGATACTGTGAGGTTATGCGCAATATCACAGTTTCGGTGGATGATGAGACCTACCGGCGCGCCCGCATCGCGGCGGCGGAGCGCGACACGTCTGTTTCCGCTCTGGTGAAGGCGTTCCTGACCCAGGTATCGGCGACCGAAACAGAATCGGAGCGCCGCAAGCGTCAGGAGCGCGAGGTTCGAAGTCAGATCCAGAACTTCAGCGCGGAACAGCGGCTGTCGCGAGATGAGGTCCATAGCCGGTCGCGATGAGCCATTTTCTTGATACCAACATCCTGCTCTACTCAATCAGTTCAGCGCCCAAAGAGCGCGGCAAGCGCGACCGGGCGATCGAGCTGCTGGATGACGACGCCGGGGTGTTATCGGTCCAGGTCCTCCAGGAGTTCTACGTCCAGGCCACGCGCCCCAGCCGCTCCGGCGCGGTCACTCATCAACAAGCGGAGACGCTGATCGAGGCGTGGCTCCGCTTTCGCATCGAAGACCTGACGGTGGCCGTGCTCAAGAAGGCGCTTTCGATCCGCCAGGCGCTGGGCTTTTCCTATTGGGACAGTGCCGTGGTGGCCTCCGCCTTGGCCGCCGGGTGTGACACGCTTTACAGCGAGGACCTGTCGAACGGACAAGTGATTGAAGGCGTCACCATCGTCAATCCCTTCCGCCCATAGCCCGACAGACTTGGCGGGTGCGCGCCGGCTAGCGCTTTCAGATTTGTCGGATATGCTAGCTAGGCCATGATCCGCTTTGTCACCGCCCTGCTCGCCACCACCGTCCTTGCTCAAGCCGCGGCGCCCACCAAGGCTGAGCAAGAAGTGCTCGATGCCATGGAAGCTTGGCGTGTGGCCACGCTGGCGCAAGACGCCCCAGCGCTCGACCGGTTGCTCCACCCGCAGCTGATCTACAGCCATTCCAGCGGACGCCTGGAATCAAAGTCCGACATCGTCACTCTGGCCAAGGCGAAGAAGCTGCCCAACACCTCAATGACCACGCTGGGCGGCCAGACGGTGATGATCTTCGGCCCCAACGCCATCGTCCGCGGCAACATGGATGTCGGCAGTAAAGCCGCCGGCGGCAGCCCGACGCTGCTGCATTTGAGTGTGCTCTATGTCTGGACCCGCATGCCCCAGGGCTGGCAACTCGTCGCCCGGCAGGCGACCAAGATCGCGCAATAGCCTCTGCTGACCTTCATCCCCAACAGAACAGCCGCTGCGGATACACTGATTGGACATGATCCGGCGTCGCTTTCTCTCCCTTCTCCCTCTGGCCGCTACCGCGGCGGCGCAGCAGAACTTTGATGTCGTCATCACCGGCGGCACAGTGGTGGATGGCTCCGGCGGCCCGGCACGGCCGGTCGATGTCGGGATCCGGGGCGGGCGCATCGCGGCCATTGGCGACCTGAAGAGCACAGCGCGCTCGCGCACCATTGACGCCAAAGGGCTGGTGGTGGCCCCCGGCTTCATCGACATGCACAACCATTCCGACGACACGCTGGTGGATGAACCCAAGTGCGAAAGCATGATCCGCCAGGGCGTCACAACGATGGTGCTCGGCGAAGGCGGCTCGGCCGGTCCCATCAAGCCCGGGCTGCGAGAATGGGCGACGCTCGGCGAATACTTCGATTTCGTGGCCAAGCGCGGCGTCGCCACCAACATCGCCAGCTACGTGGGCCAGACGCAGATCTGGACGCACGTCAAAGGCTACGGGATGACGGACGCCAGCCCCGCTGAAGTAACGGCGATGGGCAAGGAAGTGGCGCAGGCCATGCGCGATGGCGCGATGGGCCTGAGTTCCTCGCTGCTGATGCCGCCCTCCAGCTTGATGACCACGCCGCAGCTAGTGGAGCTGGCGAAGGTAGCAAAGCAATACGGCGGTATCTATTCGACCCACATCCGCGACGAAGGGCTGGGCGTGTTCCGGTCCGTCGAGGAGGCCATCGCCATCGGCAAAGGCGCCAACATCCGGGTCGACATCATCCACCTGAAAGTGGCCGACCAGAAGCTCTGTGGCCAGATGAAGGAAGTGATCTCGATGATCGACAAGGCGCGCGGAGAGGGCTTCGACATCCGCGCCCACGTCTACCCCTACACCGCGGGCCAGAACAATCTGCGGGCCATCATTCCTCCCTGGGCGCACGATGGCGGGAACCAAAAAATGCTGGAGCGCCTGCGCGACCCCGCACTGCGGACCCGCATGAAGAAGGAGATCCTGGAAGGCTTGCCCGGCTGGTACAACCACTACTCCGCCACGGGCGGCGGCTGGCAGGGCATGATCCTGGTCTCCTTAAAGGACCCCAAGAACAAGCCGTTCGTCGGCAAGCGCATGAGCGATCTGCTGGCCGCACGCGGTGGCGACCCGGTGGAGACCTTCTTCGACATCCTGCTGGAAGAGAACGGCAGTGTGCCGACGGTCTTCTTCCACCACTCTGAGGCCGACATGACGTATGCGATGAAGCAGCCTTATGTCTCGATCGGCTCCGACGGCTCCGCCATGTCGATCGACGGCCCGCAATCGCGCCTCAATCCGCACCCGCGCTCCTATGGGACTTTCGCCCGCGTGCTGGGCCGCTATGTGCGCGAACAGAAGGCGGTGAGCATGGAAGCCGCCATCCAGAAGATGACCAGCCTGAACGCCGACAAGATCAACCTGAAGGAGCGCGGCCTGCTGAAGGAAGGCTACTGGGCCGACGTCGCCATCTTTGATCCGAAGACCATCGCCGACCGCGCCACCTTCGACAAGCCTCACCAATATGCCGTCGGCATGGCCTACGTGCTGGTGAACGGCAAACTGGTGCTCGAAGGTGAGCGTCACACCGGCGCACTGCCCGGCCAAGTACTCCGCGGCCCGGGCTATCAGAAGCCGTAAGGCATCCTCGGGGAGGACCGCTCCGTAACCGTCGCGGCTCAGAAGAGCATTCAGAGCCGCGCGCGTAAGCAAGCGGTCTCCGGCAGTCTTACCCCGAGCTGTTCACTCATTCACCCAGCTGTCATAGGCCCGATTCGCCCGCGCGCTACCATCAAGGCGAATGGCAAAACTAGCGTTAGTGTATGGCCTGCGGCTGCTGCCGGCCGATGATGTCGCGGAAGTGGGCGAAGCCGAAGTGAAGCTGACCAACGGCCAGACGGCCCACGTCACCATGCATCTGCTGGAGGGCGGCGAAACCGAGATCCGCGCGCAGCTGATGCAGTCGCTGGATGCCTTCTTTGAGTTCTACCCGGAGATCTAACCAGATGTGGAAACCAATTGCAGTTCTAACGCTGGCGGCCTTGGCTGCCGTAGCGGAGCCGGTGGCTTCCGGCAAATACCTGGGCAAGTGGGAAGGCGGCTCCGCCTCCGGCGCCATTCGCCTGGCCATGGAACAAGCCGATGGCCAGTGGAAGGCCACGGTGTCCTTCACGATCGCCGGGCAGGACGTGCCGTGCACGGTAAAGTCGATCGCGGTGGACGGCGAAAAGCTGAAGGTGGTCTATGCGTTCGACATCCAAGGCAACCGCCTGGAATCGACCATTGAGGGAGCCATGAAAGGCTCCAAACTTTCCGGCAAGTACGTAACGCGGCCCGCGGGTGACTCATCGGAAGTCGACCAGGGAACCTGGGAAACCACGGCCGCCCAGTAAGCAGACCCCAACTGGTGTAGCCCCCAGGCTCGAACAACCCGGGGGCTCTCCAAAGCGATTTGTCGCGATGGGCTGCCTAGGGCTTCCGCACCGCCAGCAGGCCCGCTGGGCTGGATGCGCCGCCAATGGTCAGCACCAGCGCGTGATCGCCATCCGGCATGTCGGCCGGAATGCGAATGTTCATCTGGTGCAGACCAGCCATGGAGCCGGAGACACCAACGTAGATCACGTCGCTATCGGCCAGCGTCCGTCCGCCCAGGGTCACCGACACGGGCAGTGCCGCCGGTCCCGCGGCGGTGGGGATCACACCGGCCGGGAACGCCGGGTTCGTGGGTCCCACGCCGGTGCCGAAGATCAACACCACCTGCGAAGGCTGCGCGTAGCTGAACGTCGCTCCGGCAATTGTTCCCGGAGCGGCAATATAGGCGCCCGTTGCGGCATCCACGGCAGCCACGGGGGACAGCCCTTCGGTGCGCCGCACGAAGTAGAAGAACTCCGGTGACGCCCCGGCCCGGATGGTGATGTTCACGGGAGTGCTCCGCAATTCAGCCGGGCCGTCGCAATCCTGAATCACCACCATCGGCTGAGCGCCCGCGGCGACATCAGGCACTTGGATCGTGATCTGTTGCGGGAAGACGTGAATGATGGGCGCTCGCTGACCACCCACCAGGACGCAGTGCCCCAGGAAGCGGCGCGGCACCGCGCCTTCCACCAAGTCATCACCGGTGATCTGGCGTCCTGCCGAAGTCAGTTGGAACTGTCCGCCAATGGTCACCATCATGCCCGCGGCGAACTCCTTCACCGCGTTCAGTGAGCCACCGGCGCCAATGATGCCATCGCGAGAAGGCCGCGGACCCACCGGTCCCACCGGCGCGGTGACATTCAGGGTAAACGAGACGGCCGGCAGTCCGGTCAGGGTGGCGGTCACCACCACCTTACCGGCTTCAGCCCCGGCAGTCACGGTCACCGCAGCCAGACCGGCGGCATCAGTCGTCACCACCGGCCGGCTAATGGAGCCCGGGCCACTGGCCACCGCGAAGCTCACCCGAGCGCCCGCCACCGGAACCTCCGCCCGGCCCATCACGCGGATGGTCATCGCGGCGCTGGTTTCGCCGGCCGCAATGGTCTGGTTGTCACCAGACACGGCCGTCAGCCGCGAAGGGCTGTTCAAGACGAGATTCCGGACCGTGTGGGAGTATTCCGCCAACAGAATGTCGCCCTCCGCACTCACTTGGAAGCCGCGCGGAATGTCGAAATCTGACGTCAACGCCGGGTTGCCATCGTTCAGTGAGCCGGTGGGCGCCAGCAGGTTCCCGGTGCCCGCGACCTTCGTCATGGCGCCATCCGGAGCAATCCGGTGGATGGTCGGGAAAAGACCGCTCCAATAGACATTGCCCGCCCGATCCACACCCAACCCGGTCGCTGGGGTCAGCGCCTGTGCCGTGGCCACGCCATCGGCCGGGGTGCCCAAACGCCCATTGCCGGCGACAGTTGAGATCACGCCCGCGGGCGTCACGCGCCGGATCCGGAGGTTGCCATTGTCGGCAATATACATGTTCCCGGTTGCGTCCACGGCCACCGCGCCCGGCAGCGACAATGACGCGGCGGTGGCCTGCCCGCCTTCACCCGAAAAGCCGAGGGTGCCATTCCCGGCGATCGTCGAAATGCGCCCGTCGGCGGCGGCCACGCGGCGCACCACGCCCGATGTTCCGTCCGTGATCAGGAGATTGCCGGCCGCATCCACTGCCAGGCCGTCAATGGATTTGAAGCTGGCCGCCGTGGCCGCGCCACCATCCCCCGTGTTGGCAAACTTGCCATCTCCAGCAAAGGTGCTGATCACGCCTTCCGGTGTAACCCGGCGGACCCGGCCGTTGTCGGCATCGGCGATGTAGAGATTGCCTTTCGCATCAAGGGCCAGGCTCCGCGGGTTGTCCATTTGGGCCGCCCGCCCATTACCCCCGTCACCATTGAACCCAGCCCGGCCCGTACCAGCGAGCACGTTCACAACGCCGGTTCGTGAAACCTGGAGCACGCGGTTGTTGGTCGGCTCGGAGAAGTAAATGTTCCCATTGGCGTCTCGCACCGGGGACAGCGGGAACTTAATGTCGGCTTGCAGCGCTTGCCGGTCCACGGTAAGCGGTAGGCGGCCGGCATAACGCCGAATGGAGCCTCCGGTTACCCGCAGAATCGAGTCAAACAAAGGCTCGCCATAGAACACATCACCATTGGTGTCCACGGCTACGCCGTCCGGAAAGTTCAAAGGCGCCTTCAGCGCGGGCTGATTCTCGGGAAGCGCCGTCCCGTAGTCACCATTTCCGGCCACAAACGACACCTTGTCATCGGTGACGCTAATGCGGAAGATGATGCCCCAATACCAGTCAGTGAAATAAAGATTTCCCGCCGCGTCCGCCGTCATGCGGTCCGAGGTAGCAAACCGGAAATTAAGGCGATTGGCATCCGGAAACGGAAGACCAAACCGGCCGCCCGCGTAAAGACTAATCGTGCCATCAGAGGCCACCCGCTTGATCGCGGAGTTGTAGGCATCCATGATGAAGATGCTTCCCCGGGCGTCCGCCACGACGGCACTAGGCGAATTCAACTGGGCGGCCGTGGCGGGTCCGCCATTCCCGGAATCCCCGGCGACGCCGGAACCCGCAAATGTCTGGACGATGCCATCCTTGGTCACCCGGCGCACCTTATGCGCCGTACGCTCCACGAAGTAGATGATGCCGGTTGCATCCGCGGTAATGCCAGTGACACCGGTCACCGACGCGCGGGTCACCGGGCCTCCATCTCCCGTACTGCCCGAGAGCAACTGGCCGTTGCCCCCAATAATCTCGGCGCCAGTCTTCTCGCTGATGCGATAGAGATAACCGTTGCCGGCACCATACAACTGCCCATCCAGGCCCACACCCAGACCCGCCAGCGACACCGTCGCCATCGTCCGGATGGTACCGTCGCGGCCGATCGCGCGGACCCGGCTGTTGTCCAGTTCGGCAAAACACAACGTACCGTTCCGGTCCATGGCCATGGGTCCGGGCTGAATAATACGAGCACGATCAGCCGGTAGACCTTCTCCGGAATCGAATCGTCCGGCTACCGGTCGAACAACATATGGGGCGCTTGAGAGAAGAGATTGATAGTTGTAACAAGAAGTATGAGGAGCCGAAGCATGAATGGGATCTTACCAGTCTCGTGCGTCGTCATTCAATCACTAAATCACAAAGCCTGGCCCAACCACGAGAGTTGGCCCCGTTCGGTAAGTTGTAAACGACCAATTCACCGCGTCGTAACAATTGAAACACCCGGACTGGAGGCCGATCAGGTTCGGTTTCGCCCGCTCAAAAAAACAAAAGGGCCACCCTGGTGGGCAGCCCTTCAGTTAAGACACGAACGATTGTGTTCGGCTTGACAGCCGGCTTCAGGTTAGAAGTCAAACCGCAAAGCGAACTGCAGGATGCGGGCGCCCGATTGGTTAGAGGCTCCCGTCGGAGTGGCCGAGATGACGCCGAAGGTTTGCGGCGTTTGCAGGTTGATCGCCGCCGGAACGAAGTTCACCGTGTTGAACAGGTTGTAGCCTTCAGCACGGAACGTCACGAAGGTCCGTTCCGCCAACCGGAAGCGCTTCACGATCGACAGATCGGTGTTGAAGAAACCCGGTCCGCGGAAGCTGTTCCGTCCGGAGTTGCCGGTGGAACCAGGAGCGGGCACCGAGAACAGGCTCATCTGTTCCGGCGTGAAGTAACGGACACCGCCGCCGTACCGCTCAATCTTGCCGATGTTGCGGTCGGTGCCAGAGTAGTCCGCGAGTCCGCCCAGGTTGCTGGCGAGAGGACCAAAGTCGGTCGTATTGGGTCCCGTCAGCACGCCCGAGGAAACACTGAACGGTTGACCGGAGGAGAAGATTCCCAGCGATCCCACTTCCCAGCCCGCGGCAATGCGATCCAGCCAACCGGGCATGTTACGCCCGATCAACTTGCCGGTGCCGATGGGCAGCGTGTAGACCAGCGACCACGTGATCGTGTGCGGCCGATCGGCGTCGGAGCGGGCCCGCATCAGCGACAGGTTGTAGTTGTCCAGGGGGCCGGTGTTGCCGCCGCCGTCCACCGAGGCATTGTCCATGGTCTTGGACCACGTATAGTTCAACGCGCCCTTCCAGGCGCCAGCCTGACGGCGGACGCTGACCTGGAGCGAGTCATACGACGAACGGCCGGAGTTGTTAGACATCCAGACATTGGTGAACTGCGGGTAGTTACGCAGGTAGTACTGCGAGATTCCCGCCGCCCCGTACCGCGTGTAATTGCTGGTATCGACGGTGTTGGCGGCCGCGCCCACCGCACCTTGACGAACCGGCGTGGCGCCGATGGAGCTGATGGCCGCCGCGGGGGTTCCAAAAATCCGGACCAGATCGTTGCCCGCCGAAGTCGGCGCGCCATTGGCCTGGAAGGCACGGAGCTCATTGAAGTCCCGCAGGAAACCGCTGGTATAGATGCGGGTCTGGTTCACGTTCTGGTCAAACAGTAACTTGACGCCACGGTTGGAGACATAGCCTACTTCCAGCACGGTGTTCTTCAAGATCTCACGCTGGATGGTGAGGTTGGTCTGCATCACGTAGGGTTGGCGGAAATTCGGATCAAACAAGTTGATCGCGCCGAAGACGCGGTTGGCCGCCGGAGTCAGCGTCGGCGTGGCGGGAGGCGCGGGCAGGGCTGGCTTATCGCTCACCCGGACATCGCTGCCCGCAACCTGGTTCGGGAAGACCGACACCGACTGCGCAAAGCCCGGCGTGGTGCTGTCCGGATCAATGGCGGCCGTGCCGACCACACGGTCATAGAACATGCCCCACGAGCCGCGGATGGAGGTCTTGCCGTCTTTAAACGGAGACCACGCAAAGCCAAAGCGCGGCGCGAAGTTGTTCTTGTCGCGCTTGTACCAGGAACCAGTCTTCACCACCGTCAAATCCTGAATCTGGCTGGAGGTGCCCACCAGGCCGGCCGCCGCCTGCTGCAAGTTACCCTGCAAGCCGTCGCGCTCGGTCGGAATGCCGTAGAACTCGTACCGCAGTCCGACGTTCAAGGTCAGGTTGGGGGTAACGCGCCAGTCGTCCTGGAAGTAGCCCGCATAGTCATTGAAGACAAAGTTGCGGACACGCGGTGTGCCGAAGGTCTGGAATTTGGACAAGTCACTGTAAAACGTAGTTTGGATGGAGCTGACCCGGCCCAGCAGGTCGTTATACAGGTTGTCAAAGCGGGCGCGGTCCGCGGAAGCGATGATGCTGCCCGTGGGGCCGACGTTGCCGGGCGCGGCATTGCCGTTGCCTTGTCCCAAGCTGATCGTGGGCCAGATGTTGGCATCACTGGTTTGGAACTGCGTGATCTTGGCGTAGCGGAAGCCGAACTTATAGGTGTGCTTGCCCTTGATCACCGAAACGTTGTCCGAGATCTGAGGCAACACCGGAGAGTTGCGGGCCGAACCGAAGCCCGTGGGAATCGGGTTGGTGAACAGGTTGGCCCCGATGAGGGAGGCGCCCGGGTAGGCGAAGCTACGCACGCGGCCGAACTCGACCGTCGATTCCTGATAGCCCATCAAAAACTCATTGATGATGGTGGGCTTCACCGTCCAGTTGGCGCCAATCGAGTAGCCGGAGCGGATGCCGCCCTGGGTACCGTTGGGCTGGCCGGGGAAGGTCTGCTCGGCACTGTTCAGCGAATCGGCTGGGGTCAACGTCCGGAACCAGGAGTAACGGAAGTAGGTACGGATGGACGAAGTGGCCTGCCAGTCGGTCTTCATGGTGTGCTGGTCGCCCTGGTTGTTGGCCATGGCGTTGAAACGGAAGCCGCCCGTATTCAAACGGTCGCCCACGTCGAAATTGTTCGGAGCAGGCAGCAGCGCCAGGTTGGCGGCGACGGCTTTGTCGATGCCCAGTCCGCGGGGGTCGTTCTTGACGATGTCAAAGCTCTGGGTTGAGCCCGCATTGGGCTGCCCGTTCGGAACCACCCAGCGGAACAGGCCCGCCTTGGCTTCATTGGTCAGCACGGTACGGTTGCGCACCACTTCCTGCGCTACCTTGGACCCCTGGTAGTTATAGAAGAAGAACAGCTTGTCCTTGCCGTTGAAAACTTTGGGGATCAGCACCGGGCCGCCAAAGGAGCCGCCGTATTGGTTCTGGATGAACTTGGGCCGGGCCAGTTCCGTACCGGAGGACTTATTGAAGAAGTTATTGGCGTTCAGTACCGTGTTGCGGTGGTACTCAAACAGGTTGCCGCGGAACTGATTGGTGCCGGAGCGGGTGATCAATTCCACCGTACCGCCCGCGTTGCGGCCATATTCGGCCTTGGCGCCATTGGTGATGATTCGGAACTCTTCCACTGAATCGGTATTGTTCGCATTCAGGGTGAGACCCAGGCGGGGCGACACCGGATCGTTCACTTCAATGCCGTCCAGCGTATTGTTGTTCGAACCCTGGCGCATGCCGTTGATGCGGGCAAAGCTGGGGTCGTTCGGGCTGGTACCCAACTGGACGCCGGGCTGGTAGGTGGCCAGTGCAATCGGACCTCGGCCCAACTGCGGCAGCGTGTCGATGTCCTTCATGGTGACGGCGCGCTGGATGGTGGCGTCGGTGGTGGTGACGCGAACCGAGTTCGACTCCACCTGAATGGTGTCGGTCACCGTACCAATCTCAAGCTTGATGTTCTGCCGGATGCTGACGCCCACAGTCACCTCAATATTGGTGACGGTGGCTTTGCGGAAGCCATTGGTTTCCGCCGTCAGGGTGTAGAAACCCGGCGTCAACGTCGGAAACACGTAAAAGCCCGCCGCATCGGATTCCGCTTCGGCTTTTACCTGGGTCTTATTGTTGACAATGATGAGTTTAGCGCCCGGAACGACGGCACCGGAAGTATCTTCCACGGTGCCTTCAATACGGGCGCTTTGAATCTGAGCAGTCAGCAGGGGCAAAGCCAGCATGCTGAGGATGGACACTGCGAGCAAGCGTCTCATGAAACCTCCCCAAAATGATCGACCTGGATTGTCTGAAATGATAACCCGAAGGTGGAGATTTGGCAATCGAGCTGGAACCCCAACGTGACGCCTTCGTCATGATGAAGGAACGGGCGGGAATCCCGCCGCGCGAGGTAGTGTGCCGGCTAAGGGAGTGTTTGGAAGAGTGGCCTAGGCCGCGTTGCCCGTTCCTCGCAGCCACTTCGCACGGTCTTCAAAATCGCGCAAGTCGCGCTCAAAGGTCGCCAAGGCCCGGCCGAATTCGCTCTGGGGTCCGATCACGAATTCAGGATTGCGAACCACCAGGCTGTTGGCTTTCACCACCGCATCCGCCAGCGCGGACCGGAAGCGGGTTTGCGATTCGACCAGCGTTCCGTACTGGGGAATGTTGATGAATAGATGTCCGTAGTCGCGGAACCATTTCCAGATCGGGAAGACCTTGCCATTCAGGATTTGGCGGGTGTCAATCGAGTAGTCAGGGTTCTTAAAGTACGATTGCAGTCGGGGTTGCCATGCCCGGTGATTCTCTAGAACATCATCGAAATTTAGGAACGCGTCCATGGGGATCTTATCGGGTCGCGGGCCGCCATTTTGAAGGCTCGACAGCCCTAGTTTGAGGCGTCCGCCGGGCTCTGATCCCGGGGCTAACCACCGCCTGCAATCGCTTGCACCAGGCTCGCTCGCCAAGGCCATGAAACGAGAGCGCAGCCCGCCGCGACGCGCCGCTGGTGCCGTGCGCCGGTGGCCGTCAAGGCTCGATTTTCCCGGCCTCCGCCGCAGCCGCCGCCCATCGCCGCAGGCCATCGCAACAATTCTGGCAGGGGCGGGTTTATGATCCTGTCCGTGATCATAATGGCCCCTCAATCGCGGCCATCCGGAACCCCGAAGGAGTCTGCGCATCGTGAAACTGGCCTGGGCCGTCTGTTGGATCATTTCTTCGGCGCTGGCCTTTGGCCAATCGGGACGAGTGGTTTCCGCCAATCAGCCGATCCCCGGCGCCAGCGTCAAGGTCACCCTCAACGGCCAAGTGTTCCAAACCCTTACCGGACCCGATGGCCGCTTCCGTTTCCCCGACACCGTCTCCGGCAAAGGAGCCCTGGAGGTCCAGGTCTTCGGGTTCCAGGTCTATCGTCAACCGGAGCAGGCGTTCACCACCTCAACCCCCATTGAGATCTCGCTCAAGCTGGCGGAATCCCCAATGGCTCGCCGGATGGCGATGGGCGGCGGTGCGGGCGCCGCCCGGGCCCAGGCAGCGGAAGAGACTGAGAGCGCCGGGTTTACGGCTCCGGACGCAACGTTGGGTGCAGGCGCTTCTACCTCCACGGAAGCCTTTCTGGTCTCCGGCAGCTTGAGCCAGGGCCTGGGGCAGAACGCCGGACCCGATGGCATGGATTCCGCCATGCGGTTTGACCCGTCAATGGGCGGCTTCCGGCCCGAAGGACAGTTTGGGCCGGGAGGGCCCGGGGGCCTGGCAGGTCTAGGAGGTCTAGGCGGCAACGGTGAACCCGCCGGACCCGGCGGCCCCGGTGGACTTGCCGCAGCGGGTGGACCCGGCGGTGGGCCTGGCCGCGGCGGACCCGGAGGAGGTCCCGGCGGGGGCGGCTTCGGTGGTGGTGGTTTCGGCGGTGGCTTCGGAGGTCCCGGCGGTGGTGGAGGTTTCGGCGGACCCGGCGGTGGCGGAGGCTTTGGTGGCCGTGGCGGCCCCGGACAAGGTGGCCCCGGACAGCGCGGACGCATGCCCAACCCTTCCGGCGGCACGCAGTTTGGCAATCGCGCCAACCGCAATGTCGGCATCCGCGGCATGTTCTCCTTCACACTGAACAACTCCGTCTGGAACGCCAAGCCGTTCTCGATCACAGGCGACAACTTGATCCAGCCCGCCTATGCCCAAAGCCGGTTTGGCGTGATGCTGGGCGGACCGCTGGTGATCGGCAAGTTGATCAAGGACACGAGCACGTTCTTCACCGTCAACTTCTTCCTCACCCGCTCGCGCCAGCCTTACTCAGCGTTCGCCACCGTCCCCACGGATCTGGAGCGCGCCGGGGACTTCTCCCGCAGCCTGCAGGGGACAAGCCCGGTACAACTGTTTGACCCGACATCGCGCCAACCGCTAGCGGGCAACGTCATCCCAGCTTCGCGGCTGGACCCGATCGCACAGAAGCTGCTCAGCTATATCCCGCGCCCCACCACCGCCGCCCGCGTCAACAACTACGCCTACTACGGCTCGGCCGCGCAGGATAGTGTGAACCTCAACCTCCGGCTGCAACGCAACGTCACCAAGAAAGACCGCCTGGCGCTGAACCTGGGCCTGCAAACCCGCGACGGCACCAATCTGCAGCCCTACGCCTTCAGTGACGCCTCTTCCGGCAGTGGCCTAAACACCAACCTCAGTTGGACCCGCAACCTGGCCAAGCGCATCATCAGCAACGCGCAGGTGACCTTCAACCGCAACCGGAATGAGCTGGTGCCCTATTTCGCCAACGGCGAGGACATCGCCACGCAGTTGGGCATTGCCGGCACCTCCCGCAATCCCCTGAACTACGGGCCGCCCAACCTCAACTTCACCAACTTCGGCGCGCTCTCCGACGGCAACCCATCGGTGAACCGGACGCAGACCTTTGGAGTCGGCGAAGGGTTGACGTTTATCTACGGGCGGCACTCGGTCACTTCAGGAATTGATTACCGCCGCACCAGCCCGTCCAACCGGACGGACCCGAACGCCCGCGGCACGCTCAACTTCACCGGACAAGCCACCAGCCAGCTGACGGCCGACGGCACGCCGGTGGCCAATACCGGGTTCGATCTAGCCGACTACCTCTACGGCTACGCGCAATCGAGCTCCATCCGCTTTGGCGACTCGAGCACCTACTTTCACCAGAACAGCATCTCGGCCTTTGTCTCGGATGACTTCAAGATCCATGCCCGCGTGACCCTGAATTTCGGGCTGCGCTATGAGTACTTCTCACCGCTCGAAGAAAAGCGCGGCCATCTGGCCAACCTCGACATCGCACCCAACTTCAGCGCGGTCTCGGTGGTGACGCCCGGCCAAGCGGGAGCCTATTCCGGAGCCTTTCCCAGCGGCCTGATCAACCCGGACCGCAACAACTTTGCCCCGCGCCTGGCGCTCGCCTGGAAGGTGCCGCACATCAAGCGTTCGACCATCATTCGGGCGGGCTATGGCGTCTATTACAACGGGCAGGTCTACAACGGTTTTGCGAATCGGCTGGCTCAACAGCCGCCGTTTGCGACGTCGTTTACCCTGAACTCGACACCCCAGAACCCGCTGCCGCTCGCCCAAGGCTTCACCTCGGTGCGGCCCGGCGACGTCACCAACACCATCGCCATTGACCGCTACTTCCGCACGCCCTACGTGCAGACCTGGAACTTCTCGCTGCAGCACGACCTGCCACGCGGCCTCTTCACGGAGCTCTCCTATCTGGGCACCAAAGGCACGCGCCTCGATGTCCAGACCACGCCCAACAGCTTGGGTCAGCAAGCGAGCGGCCCGCGCAATCAGCTGGGCAGCGCCACGGGGTTCACTTACGATTCGTCGAACGGCAACTCCATCCTGCACTCGTTCAGCTCACGCGTCACGCAACGCTTCCGGCGCGGTGTGTCGTTTGGCGCGACCTACCGGTGGTCGAAATCCATCGACAACTCCTCCACCTTCGGCGGCGCGGGCAACACCGTAGCCCAGAACTGGCTGGACCTGAGCGCCGAGCGCGGCCTATCGAGCTTTAACCGTGCCCACGTGTTCGACATGAATTGGCTGTTGACCTCACCGATGGGGTCCCGCGCAACTCGCGGCGCACCAGGCAGTGTGCTCACGCGAGCCTTGCGTGAATGGACGCTATCGGGATCCTTCACTGCGCAGACCGGCACACCGCTCACCGCGCGCGTGTTGGGCAACGGCTCACAGTTGGCGCAGACGGGAGGAACGGGGAGCCGCCGCGCGGATGCAACGGGTCTACCGGTCACGAGCGCCAGCGGCTTCTTCAACCCGGCCGCCTTTGCCGCCCCAGCTAATGGAGCGCTGGGCAACGCCGGACGCAACACCATCACCGGCCCGGGGAGCCTCGTCGTCAACATGAGCTTCGGCCGCTCCTTCGCGCTGGGCGAAACCCGCCGCCGCCTGGAGTTCCGGATGGAAGCCAACAACGTCCTGAACCAGACCAATTTCTCTAACGTGAGCACCGTCGTCAACGCCATCAACTACGGTGCCCCCACCGCCGCCGCCACCATGCGGCAAATGACCGCTGTGATGAGGTACCGTTTCTGAAACCCGCCCTGGCAACACTGCTCGCACTCACCTTGGCCTGGCCCTCCGGCATCGCCGGGCAGGACGTCGTCTTCAAGTCCGACGTCAAGGTGGTGATCATCAACGTCACCGTGACAGCGCGTGATGGACAGCCGCTGGACAAGCTCTCCAAAGACGACTTCATTCTGCTCGAAGACGGCAAGCCGCAGCAGATCCGCTCGCTTGACTTCCAGCGCTTGGGAACCGACCCGCTGCCCCCTATTGCACCCACCTTCGCGCAACGCCAGAAGCCCACGACGCCGCCGCGAACCGTCACGGCAGCCGAGCGCGACCAACTGAAGGAGCAGTACCAGGATCGCCGCCTCATGGTGATGCTGTTCGATCTCTCCTCCATGCAGCCGGCCGAGCAGTTTCGCGCTCTCGAAGCCGCGCAGAAGTTCGTCTCGACGCAGCTTTCCGCCTCGGACGTGGTTTCGGTGATGACGTTCTCGACGTCGCTCAAGACCGTGCTCGACTTCACAGCGGACCGCGAACTGCTGCTCTCGACGATCAAGGGCATCCGCGTCGGTGAAGGCAGTGAGCAATCGGGCGTGGCGGAAACCGGCGCTGATGCGGAAGACCAAAGCGGAGCCTTTGTGGCCGACGACACGGAGTTCAACATCTTCAACACGGACCGTAAGCTGGCCGCTCTCGAAGATGCGTCGCGCAAGCTGGCGCCGTATCCGCAGAAGAAGGCGCTGGTCTATTTTTCAAGCGGTGTCGAAAAGACTGGCGTCGATAACCAGTCCCAACTGCGCTCCACTGTAGCCGCCGCCGTGCGGGCCAATGTTTCGTTCTACCCCATCGATGCGCGGGGCCTTTCGGCCTCGGCTCCCGGTGGCGATGCCAGCCAGGCCGGCGCTTCTGGCACTGCGCTGGCCAGCGGACGCGGGCAACGCCAACGCTCCGATAGTTTCAACAATCAGCAGGAGACGCTGTTTTCGCTCGCCTCCGACACCGGCGGCAAGGCGCTGCTCGATGGCAACGACTTGACTGTGGGCTTGCGCGAGGTCCAGAAGAGCATCGATAGCTACTACATCTTGAGCTACGTCAGCACGAACATTGCCGACGACGGCCGTTATCGCAAGGTGCAAGTGAAGCTGGCACCCGGACAGGCCGCATTGCGGGCCAAGCTCGATTACCGGCAAGGCTACTTCGCCGCGTCCACCTTCAAGACCATGACCGGCAGCGACAAGGAGACGCAGCTCCAGCAAGCGCTGGCGAGCGAAAGCGGCTCCACGGAGTTGCCGCTGGCGGTCGAGATCGATTACTTCCGCTTGTCGAAAACCAAGTACTTCGTCCCCGTCACCGTGCGTATTTCCGGGGCCGCGCTCGCCTTCCGGAACAAGGGTTCGAAGGCGGCCACGGAGCTCGACTTCATCGCCCAATTCAAGGACTCCAAAGGCCGCGTCTCGTCGCTGGTGCGCGACACGATCCCGCTGAAGATCGATCAGGCCACGGCAGGCGAAGTCGCGCGCAAGCAGATTCAATACGACACCGGCTTCACGCTGACGCCGGGCAAGTATGTGCTCCGCTTCATCGCGCGTGAGAATGGCGAAGGCAAAACCGGCACCTTCGAAACCAACGTCATCATTCCAGAATTGGCGGCGGAGAAGTCCCTGCGCTTGAGCTCCGTCGTGCTCTCGAATCAACGGCAGCCAGCAAAGGAGCAATTGGCCGGAGCTTCAAACAAGAAGAAGCTCGTCGAGCAGAACCCCCTGGTCTCAACCGACGGCCAGAAACTGGTGCCCAACGTCACGCGAGCGTTCCGCTCCGGCCAAACGCTGTTCGCCTATCTGGAGCTCTATGACCCGGCAGCACCCGAGAGTGCCGCAGGACCAGGAGGCGGCGGACCGGCGGGCATTGTAGGAGTTTCCGCCAGCCTCTCCCTGTTGAAAGATGACCGAAAGGTGGCCGAATCGGCGCCCTCTCGTGCCTTCCGCGTGGGCACCCGCGGCGAGAACGCCGTCCCGCTGCGGCTCCAGCTTCCCTTGAAGGACCTGAAGCCCGGCACCTACATCTGCCAGGTGAACGTGATCGACGAGTTCGGCAAGAAGTTCGCCTTCCCCCGGACCTCGATGATCATCGTGCCGGAAGAAGCCGCCAAGCCCGCCGCTCAGCCCTAGAGCCCGTGGCAAACGTTGCGGCTTTGCCGGTGCCGCTTGCTGACGCGCGCAGCTCAGTAGCATCAACGCCTTACTGCGCCGCGAACGTGAGTGAGCGGTCTCGCGATCGTGACGAACTTCTCACGGAAAATTTCTCCGGCGTTCAAGCTCCCGTCATCGGACAGACATTCATCGTTACTACGCTGAAATAGGATGTCCCATGGCTCCCCTTCCCCCATCGCCCTTGGCGCTGTCACTGTTCCGGCCGCTGTTACGGTACAGGACGTTTTAGCTGATCTGCTCCGCCGCCCGGGCTATCACCTGATTGAATGCTGGCACTGGAAGGCGTCGCTGTTCAGCGCGCTGATCCGCTTCTCCCTGTTCTTCGGAGTCAACCTATCATCCGGCTTGGAAGCTGCCTGGGGTGCTGCCCTGGCGGAGTTCATCTATCGCTTGATCGCCTCCGGCTGCTATGGCTCCATGACGCAGGCCTTCCGCCGCGCCGAGCCAGCTTGGCAGGCCAATCTAACGGCGATGTTCCTGCTGCCGGTGTTCCAGCACGGCATTGAGTTCACCATCCACTGGCTGCGCGGGACGCCGAAGCTGCTGCCCTCGATTCTGGTGTCGATGATCTTCACCGTGTTCTCGACGCTGTTCAACCTCTATTCGATGCGGCGCGGATCATTGATCGTGGGCGCGGGGGCGCAACCCCTGTGGAAGGACATCCTTCGCTTCCCCTCCCTGCTGGCCAGCTTTGTGGCTAGTGGCCCCAAGCTAGTGTGGCGTTCGGCGAGCGGCTGGCGGAGTGCGGCGGCGCCGCGATGACCTCGCTGCACCTGACCAACGCCTGGCACGCGAAATCGGGCGGCATTGCCACCTACTACCGGGCGCTGCTCGAGGCCGCTGAGCAGGACGGGCGGCGCATGGTGCTGGTGGTCCCGGGCGAGCACGACACCTGCCAGCAAAACAAGCACACGCGGATCTACACCGTGGCCGCGCCGCTGACGCGCATGAACTCTGGCTACCGCGTGATCTACCCCAATCGTTGGCCCGGCGTGCACCACCGCGTGGCCGAGATCGTCCGCCAGGAGCAGCCGGACCTGATCGAGGTCTGCGACAAATACTGCTTGCACTATCTGGCCGGGGCGATTCGCCGGGGCCTGTTTTCCGGCCTTGAGAAGCGGCCCGTACTGGTGGGCATGAGCTGTGAGCGCATGGACGACAACCTGGGCGTCTACCTGACGAAATCCCGCTGGGGCCGCGCCTTCGCCCAGTGGTACATGAAGTGGATTTACTTCGCCTTCTTTGACCACCACGTCACCGTTTCGCACCACACCGCCGAGGAACTGCGGCTGGCCTCGCGCGGCCACGTCCGCGAGCGCGGCATCTGGATCCGCCCCAATGGCGTCGACCTCACGCGCTTCAGCGCCGCCCATCGCCACCCGGCGCAGCATACTCGTCTGGCCCAGGCCGCCGGTGGCAATCCGGAGACGCGACTGGTGCTCTACGCCGGACGGCTGGCGCCCGAAAAGAATCTGCCGCTGCTGCTGGATGCCTTTGAGCGTGTGCTTCGGGACTTTGGTCACGACTACCGGCTGCTGATCGCCGGTGATGGCCTGGAGCGGGCCGCGCTGGAGCAGGCTGCGGAGGCTCGGTTTCCAGGCTATGCCCATTTTCTCGGCCACGTGGGCGGCCGCGAAGAACTGGCCCGGCTCTATGCCAACGCCGATGTCTTCGTGCACACGAACCCGGCTGAGCCGTTCGGCATCGCCCCGCTCGAAGCAATGGCCAGCGGCACTCCGCTCGTGGCGCCCGATCGCGGCGGCATCACCTCCTTCGCCCATGCGGGCAACGCTTGGCTCGCACCGCCTGAGCCCGAAGCCTTCGCGGCAGCCATCCGCGGCGCACTCCAAGGTCCCGACCGCGAGCAGCGGATCGCCCAAGCCCTGGCCACCGCCGCCGCGCTCGATTGGCCGGTGGTCGCGCGCCAGTATCTCGACCTCTATCAGCAGTTCGTCGCCCACGGCAGCACCATCGAACCAGACTTCCGGTCGACGCCCGGAACGTGGCTGGGCTCTGAGGTCTAGCTCCTCTCACCCGGCCTCCGCGGCTGTGATTGCGGATTGCGCTCCACCACTCCTTGTGATAACTTCGACCCCGGACTGCATGGCCCCTGTCTGGCTGCGCCTAAGTTGCGTCCTTGGCCGCGCGCGGCGGGGATGTAGTCTTGACTCGTTTGCCGGCGCACCCCGGTCTGGTGAGCCTGGTTATCAGGAGCTCTTTCTCTATGCCGTGTTCGCATCGTCGCTCAAGCCTCCGGGTCCCCAGCCTGTTGGCGCTCGCCTTAGTTTCACTGTCCACTCACGCCCAGTACAAGGCCAAAGACACTGAGTGGCCCACCTATGCCGCTGACTTGGCGGGCACCCGCTACCGTCCGCTGGACCAGATCCATGCCGGTAACTTCAAGCAGCTGGAAGTAGCTTGGCGGTTCAAGACCGATAGCCTGGGCAACCGGCCGGAGTTCAAGCTGGAAGGCACGCCGCTGATGGTGAACGGCGTCGTCTATGCCACGGCGGGCTCACGTCGGGCGGTGGTGGCCCTCGATGCCGCAACGGGTGAGCTGATGTGGGTCCACGGCGAACGCGAAGGCGAACGGGGCGCGGCGGCCCCTCGCCAGTTGTCCGGCCGCGGCTTAGCCTATTGGTCCGATGGCAAAGAGGAGCGCGTGCTCTATGTCACGCCAGGCTATCGTCTGGTGGCGTTGAATGCCAAGAACGGCGTGCCGGTGCCCACGTTCGGCAAAGGCGGCATCGTCGACCTGAAGCTCGAAATGGATCAGACCATCATGCCGGACCTGACCACGGGCGAGATCGGCCTCCAGTCCGCGCCCGTCGTCGCCAAAGATACCGTGATCATCGGCGCAGCCTTCCGCGAGGGGATGACCATCAAGTCCAAGACCAACAACAAAGGCTACGTCCGCGGCTTCGACGTCCGCACGGGCAAGCGTCTGTGGATCTTCCACACGATCCCGAAGAAGGGCGAACACGGCTACGACACGTGGTTGAACGGCTCCGCCGAGTACACCGGCAACAACGGCGTCTGGACCCAGATGACGGTCGATGAGCAGTTGGGCCTGGCCTATCTGCCAGTGGAATCGCCCACGTCGGACTACTATGGCGGCCACCGGCCCGGCGACAATTTGTATGGCGAAAGCCTGGTCTGCGTCGACTTAAAGACCGGCCAACGCAAGTGGCACTACCAGCTGGTCCACCACCCCATCTGGGACATGGACATCTCCTCCGCCCCCATCCTGGCCGACATCACCGTCGACGGCAAGAACATCAAGGCCGTCGCGCAACCCAGCAAACAAGGCTTCTTGTATGTGTTTGACCGCGTCACGGGCAAGCCCGTCTGGCCGATCATCGAGAAGCCGGTGGAGAAGGGCGATGTGCCGGGTGAATGGTACGCCCCCACGCAGCCCTTCCCCAGCAAGCCGCCAATCTACAGCCGCAATGGCGTCGGCAAGGATGACTTGATTGACTTCACGCCCGCGCTCAAGGAGAAGGCGCTCGCGATTGCGTCCAAGTACAAGCTGGGCCCGGTCTACACGCCGCCCGTGGTCAGTAAGGTGGAAGGGCCGCTGGCAACGTTGACGCTCGGCACGGCGAGCGGTGGCACCAACTGGCCCGGAGCCTCCTATGATCCTGAGACCCACACCATCTACGCCTTCGCCTGCAACGCCTGCCTCACGCCGATCGGCTTGGTGAAGCCGCCCAAGGAGATGTCCGAGCTCGACTACTTTGCCGGCACCGCCGGTCAAGAGATCCGCCTCCGGAGCGGTCCGGGAGAAGGCGCGGGCGCGGACGCTCCCCTGCCCTCGCGCCGCCCGGCCGCACCCGCCGCACCGGCAGCGGGAGGTGGCGGAGGAGCGTTGAATGTCGACGGGCTCCCCTTGATCAAGCCGCCCTACAGCACCATCTCGGCGATCAACCTGGACCGCGGCGAGATCGTCTGGCAGATCGCCCATGGCGAAACACCGGACTTCATCCGCAACCATCCCGCGCTGAAGGGCCTCACCATTCCGCGCACCGGACAATCGGGCTTCAACGTGGGCACGCTGGTCACCAAGACGCTGGTGATCGCAGGCGACGGCGCCGTCACCAGCCCTCCGGGCCGCGCTCGCGGGGCCATGCTGCGGGCCTATGACAAAGCGACCGGCAAGGAAGTAGGCGCAGTCTACCTGCCCGCTCCGCAGACCGGTTCGCCCATGACCTACATGCTGAACGGCAAGCAGTACATCATCGTCGCCGTCAGCGGTGGCGCCTATTCCGGCGAATACATCGCCTTCACCTTACCGGCCGCCGAAGAGCGCAGCCCCAGCGGCGCGGCGGGCGGCGGGGCGCAGCGCTAACCGTGTCCCGCTTCACCATCAGCCGGCATCTCATCACCACCCTGGTGGCGGGCACGCTCGCCTCTACCTGGATGGTCTGGGCGGCCCAAGCGCCGGAGCCCACGCAATCCACCTGGGATGGCATCTACACCGGCGAGCAGGCGCAGCGCGGCCAACCGCTCTACAAGAAGGAATGTGCCAGTTGCCATGGCGACCTGATGGGCGGGGGCGAGATGTCCCCGCCCCTCACCGGCGGCGAGTTTCTGGCCAACTGGAATGGCTTGACCGTGGGCGATCTGTTCGAGCGCATCCGCACCACGATGCCCATCAGCAAGCCCAAATCCCTGTCGCGCCAAGCCAACTCCGACATCCTGGCCTACATCTTCCGCATGGGCAAATTCCCGGCCGGCAAAGACGAGCTGCCCCCCGACGCGGAGCTGCTGAAGCAGATCCGGATCGACGCCGAAAAGCCCGAGCCGAAGCCCAAGCCCTGATTTTCTGACGAAGCAAATTTCTTGGTTGACCTTCGCAATCTTAGGTGCATATACTACTTTCAGGATTTAGTTGCATCTACCACCATCTGAAAGGAACTCCCGCATGAAATCGCTACTCGGCACTGTCTGCCTCCTCGCCCTCTCCCTTGTCCCCGCCACCGCCGCGGACCCATCGAAGCAAGTCATCGCCATCCTCTCCGTCAAGCCGCCCGCCACGCGCGAGCAGATCATGAAGATGATGGACCAAGAGATCCGCGACACCGTGGATCTCTACCTGAAGGGCAAGATCACGCAGTGGTACAGCCGCCAGGATGGCAAGGGCGTGGTGTTCTTCCTGTCGTGCGAAACCGTCGCCGAGGCCAAGGCACTCACCGACGAACTGCCCTTGATCAAGGCCAACTACGCGGAGTTCAACTTCATCGGAGTGGCTCCGTTGACCCCGCTGCGGCTACTGTTGAAAGCTCCGGCACCGGCCAACTAGATCCCGCGAGCAAGCCATGGAAACACTTCCCCCATTTCCGTGTGCCTGCGCCACCACGCGCCGCTTGTCGCGCCTGCTGACGCAGCTCTACGATAGCCACCTTCGCGCGAGCGGCATTGAGGCCCCCCAGTACAACCTGCTCTCCATCGTCCAGCACAAGCCGGGCGCGAACCAGGCCACGCTGGGGGCCATCATGGCCTCGGACAAGACCACCATCTCCCGCAATCTGCGCCTGCTGGAGCAAAAGGGCTGGATCACCGCAACGCCCTCTGCGGACCGCCGCGAGCGCGGTTTCTCGCTCACCGCCGCAGGCCACCAACTGCTCGCCTCCGCACACCCGCACTGGCAGGCCGCGCAGTCTGCGTTTGAATCCACGCTCACGGCCGCCGAATGGAAGTCCATGTGGACCATTCTGCGGAAAGTGACCACAGCCGCCCATCAATTGACGGCGGCTTCCACCGCGAGCCAATCGTAGTCAGTCAGAGACGCGGTAAACGGCCCGTTGGAGCTTCGAGCGAGCCACGTTGGGCTGCAAGTGTGCGCCCGCAACAGCCCGGCGCATGGTCGAGGGAACAAATTCCGGCACCATCGCGTACAGTAGGCTGATGATCGGATTTTTGCTGTGGTGCATCCTCTTCGTGCTGTGCGCGCCGCTGGCCATTGTGGCCTTGGTGCTGTACCCGTTGGTCTGGATTCTGCTGCTGCCCTTCAAGATCGTGGGCGTGGCGGTGGGTGGAGTGCTGAGCCTCATCTGGGGCATCTGCACGCTGCCCTTCCGGCTGGGCCAGCTGATCGCCGGGCGCTAGCAGGCGGGGCAAACTCGTTCCCGGCCCGTGGCCGTAAAGAATCACCAGTGCTGCAAACGGCATGAGCCGCCGTACCGAGCCGCGATGAGCAGGAGCGGTCTTTCCCATGATCCGAACTGTGGTGGTGACCTTTCCCGGGGGCGTTGCGCTCGCTACCAGCCCCATGCGTAAGCTTGGAGCTTCTTCACTTCTCCGGCGAGAGCGCCAAGCTCACGCATGGGGCTGATTCCTCTGGAGACTGCGTCCCGCCAGCTCGGCGCATCTCAACCGGCCGTCTGACGGCCAATCCAGGCTTGCGTCTCCGCATAGCCCACCACGCCCGCCACGGAGCCCAATTGCGAGACACTCAGGGCCCCCACGGCATTGGCAAAACGCGCGGCCTCGTGAGGAGCCGCGCCACGCTGGCGGGCGGCGAGAAAGCCGGCCACAAAGCAATCGCCCGCGCCCGTGGTATCGACCGCCTCAATCGAAAAGCCGGGCACGGGCTCACCGTTGACGGAGCATCCGCGCTCCCCCAACTTCTTCACCACCAGTGGCGCCACCGGATCGCCCAGATGCTCCGCTTCGGTTTCGTTGAGAAAAAGGATGTCGAGGTAGGGCAGGCAGGGGTCCAGCACCTGGTTCCATTCACCGCGCGAGTCCCAGCCGGTATCAAGAGAGGTGGACAGGCCCTGCTCCTTCGCCCGGCGCAACATCTCCGGCGCCAGCCGCCGCAGATGGGGCAGACCGTACGGGTTGGCCACGTGCAGATGCGCCGCATCGGCCCGCCCAAACTCCGGCAGTTCCGGGAAAGCCGCCGCGCTCGCACCCGGCACGTGGAAGAACGCTCGGCGTCCGTCAGGATGCACCAGTGCGATGGTGGAGGCGGTTTTCTCCGCGATGCGATGGACCGCCGCCGTATCGACACCCGCCCGCCGGAGTTCGGCCAGGGCAAAGTCTCCCGGCTCATCCTGGCCCATAAAGCCCATCAGCTGCACCCGCGTCCCCAGCCGGCCCAGCGCGAAGGAAGTATTGGCTCCATTGCCGCCCAGGCTCCGCGCCATGGACTGGACCCACTGCGTCGTGCCCCAACGGATCTCGGTCACCGGACGCACCAGCGTGTCCACCACAATATTGCCGGCCACCAGGCAATCGAAGGCGGAGCTAGATGCGGCCACTCAGCAACGACTCCAAGAAGCCCCGGTTCACGGACCAAGTGGCCACCACCGTGCGCTCTTCCTGCTTCACTTCACCTTGCGACAGCAGCAAGGGCAGACCCGTCGCGCCGCCGTCCGCCTCCGCCTTGGCCGACGCCTCGCGCAGGTCATGCAGCCCATCGTTCAGCCGCTGCGCCATCCCGGCACCAGCCGCGGGCGTCGGGCACTGCACCCGCATCTTGATCTCAAAATCGCCGTTCCGCCCGGTCATCACAAAGCGGGCCGATTCGCCGCCGGTCAGCAAGCCCAGCCACGCCGAAAGGCTGGCCGGAACCTCGGTGGCATTGGCTTTCAGCAGCCGCCCGGGCACCGTAATCGTCACCGGATCCGCATAGAGGCTGGCCACCAGTGGTTCAGACCGTTCCTGCAGCGCCAGTGCGCCCAGTTCGTCCTGCGAAACCGCAAAGCCCATCACGTTCGAACGCAGCGGAAAGAATGACAACCACTTGCCCGCCTGGCTGGACCGCATGCGGCAAAACGTGTAGCGGCACAACGCGCCCTGGCCATTGGCGTAGCTCGCGATCGCGTTCCAGTCAAACCGCCCCGCCGCCAGCAGGTAGATGTTGCCCCCTGACGACGAATAGAGCAGCGTGTCGAGATCAGTCCGGTAGTCAAACCCCGTCACGTCAACAAAGGAGCGGTAGTCCTGCTCCTCGGCCACCCGTGAACCCGCCAGCGCCTCCAGCAATCCCGCCGCGCGCAGGGTCTTCACATCAATCGTGAGGGTCACCGCATCTTTCGACGGAAGATGGCGGGCCAGCTCATGTACCGGCAGGTCCGTGCTGCGGTAGTAGAAAATCCCGCTGGCCACAGCCAGGCAGAGCAGGATCAGTAAAGTGGCGAGAGTCCAGGGTCCAAGGCGCATCTAGCTACCGTAAGCTTAGCAAGCATCGGTGTGCCGGAAAGTTCTATGCTGGCTAGCCCATGCAGAAGTGGCCCAACAGAACCGGCTTGCACCGCTCCGTTGGGCCACTGGGACATCAGTACAGCTTGACCGGCGGCTGTGCCCGGCTAGGCCAGCGCCAGCGCGCTTTCGCGGCTCTTGCGCCACAAGGCCACGTACGGCTCAATGTCGCGCATCATCGTGTTGAACTGGTTGAAATCAAGCGACTGCGCCCCATCGGAAACGGCCTTCTCCGGATGCGGGTGCATCTCAACAATGATGCCATCGGCGCCCACCGCCACCGCGGCGCGGCACAGCGGCGGCACCAGGCTGCGCTTGCCCGTGGCGTGGCTGGGGTCCAGGATCACCGGCAGGTGCGTCAACACCTTCAGCACCGGCACGGCCGAGATGTCGCAGGTGTTGCGCGTGGCCGTCTCGAATGTGCGGATGCCGCGCTCGCACAGCATCACGTTGGGGTTGCCGTGCGCCACGATGTATTCAGCCGACATCAACAGTTCCTTGATGGTCGAGCTTAAGCCGCGCTTCAACAGGATCGGACGGCCGCAGCTGCCCAGCTCTTTCAGCAGCGCGAAGTTCTGCATGTTGCGCGCGCCAATCTGCAAGATGTCGGCGTATTCGGCCACCAGCGGCACATCGCGGTCCGACATCACTTCCGTGACAATGGCGAGCCCCGTGTGCTGCCGAGCCTTGGCCAGCAGCTTCAAGCCTTCTTCGGCCATGCCCTGGAAGTCGTAAGGCGAGGTGCGGGGCTTAAAGGCGCCCCCGCGCAGAATGCGCGCACCCGCCCCCGCCACTTCTTCCGCGCATTGCATGATCTGCGCTTCACTTTCCACCGAGCAGGGCCCGGCCATCACGGTGAAATCTTCGCCGCCGATCTCAATGGCGGAGCCGCGTACAACCGGGATGCGGACCACAGTGGGACTCTCCTTGTATTCGAGACTGACGAACTTATAGGGCGCCGAAATGCGCATCGCCTTTTCCACCTGCGGCATCGCGCGCAGCGAGTCCAGGCAGTGCGACACATCGCCTACGCCGACAGCGCCGATGATGACGCGCTCGGCGCCTTCGCTGGCGTGAATCTTGTAGCCAAAATCGCGGATCCGGTCGCAGACTTCTTCGATCTGCTCCTTGGTCGCGTGTCTCTTCAGGGAGATCACCATAACTTGCCCACTCTCCTTCAATCAAAATCTCAACGCCAAAAACAAAAGCGGCCCAACTCTTTTTTGAGTGGGCCGCTTGAGGAATAGTGCGAATCGGTGGATGCGCTACTCGTCAGGGCCCGGGCGGATACCAGGACCAAAATCGAAACGAGTTGCCATAAAAGGCGCGCATAACGCCTCCACTATACGCCAGCTGTGGCCAGCGTTGCAAGTACTAGCATGTGGATCGCGATGTATGACAGAGGTCCGCTGGCCGCCTGCAAGATTACGGCCGCGCTCCGGGAGATGCTGAGCGCGCACAGCGGAAGCCGATGTTCGGGCTGCGCTCCGCCGGACGGGCCCAGCTGCGGTGGGCACAGGTGAGGTACTTCGCTTCATCGGCCCAACTGCCGCCGCGGAGCACGCGATAGCGCGTCGCTTCCGGCACTTCCAAGGGGCCGGTCGGATTGCGCGCCGGGGCTTGCTCATAGTAAGTCCGCTGGTACCAATCCGCCGTCCACTCCCAGACATTGCCCGCCATATCGCACAGGCCAAAACTCGTGACCGCGCGGCTACAAACTTTGGCCGGACCGTTCAACCCATCGAACACCGCCTGCGAGATCAGCTTCTTGCCGTCCTTCTCGGTGTCCTGCTTCACTGGCAGATCATCGCCCCACGGGTAGAGCTTGCCTTCCAGTTCCCCTCGCGCCGCCCGCTCCCATTCAGCCTCGGTGGGCAGCCGCTTGCCCGCCCATTGGGCATAGGCCGTGGCATCGTGCCAGTCGACATCCACCACCGGCAGATCGGCCATGGCAGCAGGCATGGCACCGGCAGGCCAGTTGTAGGGCGGGCGATGGCGCGTGGCTTTCACGAACGCCTGATACTGCTGGTTGGTCACCTCATGCTGGTCGAGCCAATAGGCATCGAGGTAAATGCGCTGGACGGGCCGGTCATCCTTCACCACCGTGGGCACCCACTTCAGCCCGTCATCGGGCAACGCGTGGGAGCGGCCCCGCAGAAACTCACCCGCCGGGATCAGCACCATGCCCGTGACCGCTGTGGCGGCGCCAGCCTTAGCTGAGCCCTTCTGACCAGCCGCCGTCACCGGTCGCAGCAGAGCAGCGGCCAGCAGCAGCACTGCCACGGGGCTACGCGTAGAGAGCCGAGATCTCATCGGTGGGGATAAAGCCGTTGGGGCCTAGCGGATCCACCAACGTGAACGCGCGGCCCGAAGGAGTGTTGCGGATTTCCTTCGTCCAGTCGATGCCCAGCGCGGAATAGACCGTCGCCACGACATTCTCAATCCGCGGCTGCTCCTTGCGATGCCAGCCCGTCTCGGCGCAGGTGACGCCATCCTTGTCGGACCGGCCAATGATGCGGCCGGCCGCCACGCCCGCACCCGCGAACAACGCCGGGAAGCACTTGTTGTGATGGTCACGGCCGCCCATGTTGTTCAGAGCGCCAGGCGTGCGCCCAAACTCGCCCATCACCACCACCAGCGTTTCATCGAGCAGGGTCTGCGTCGGGTTAGTCTTCGACGGCGTCGCGGCCAGATCTTCCATCAAGCTCGACAGCGCCGGGTCCAGCTCTTCGCAGAGCTTGTAGTGATGGCTCGGCGCAGAGCGATCCCAGATCTGCACGTGATGATCCCAGCCCGGGTGGCAGATGTGGACATAGTGCGTCCCCGCATCCTGCGCCAGCACATTGCGAGCGAGCATCGCCGATACGCCCACGGAGGTGTTCCCGTAGCGCAGCTTATCAGCGTCGGCTAAACGGAACGACGCAGGCCAACGGTCGTCGGTCAACAGACGATGCGCGGTGTCGTAATAGTCGAGATAGCCCGCCATATCGCGACCCAAGCCCGGAGCACGGCTGCGGTCCGTATCGCGCAACGCCTTCAGCAGCCGCCAGCGCTCCTCGAGCAGCTGGACCGCCTTCTCATCCAGTGCCCCACCCTTCACGGCCGATTCCGGGTTGATGTCCACCACCGAAAATCGCGGCGGCAGAAAGCCCGCGGCCAACGCTCCCGCTGCGCCTTTGTCGAGGTTCAACGACAGGTAAGTGGGAAAGGTATCCTTCTCGCGCCGCCGCGCTTCGAGCTCCATCCCAATCACGGAGCCCACCGACGGGATCTCCTTGGCGAAAGCCAGGTTCAACTGACGGCCAGTCTGCAGGTAGTACTGGCCGCGAAAGTGGACTTCCTCGTGGCTCAACAAAGACCGCACGATGGCGAACTTCGACATCTGCTTCGACAGCCGCGGAAACAGCAACTGGGACATGTAGAGATCCCGCGCCACAGGCCGCATGTCCAGATCCTTGGGCGTACCCGCGGTCTCCTTAAAGTCCCAGCCTTCGACGTGGCTGATGGCCCCCGAAAGCTCAAAGAAGATCACGTTGCGCGCATTGCCGCGCGGCGTTACCTTGCTGCCGCTGGCAGCTTGCAGGGGCCAGATGCCTTCCGCCGCCGCACCGGCCAGCCCCAGCCCGCCGAACTTCAGCAGGTCGCGCCGCGAAGGATAGATGTCGCCCACAGTTCGCATGTTGAAAAACACCTCAATAGTTGAACAGGAACTCGACCTGGTTCAGCAGAGCCCACTGGAGATTCTGCGCCCCGCGCACCCGGTCCGGCTTCAGGGCCGCCAAGCTGATCTCTTTCTCCGTCGGCGTGGCCGGACGCGAGAGAGTGGCCATGAACAGTTCGTCCACCACGCGCGCATTGTC
Source organism: Acidobacteriota bacterium (assembly GCA_026394055.1). GTDB lineage: Bacteria > Acidobacteriota > Terriglobia > Bryobacterales > Bryobacteraceae > JAPKYZ01. The sequence continues at coordinate 63,779 of JAPKYZ010000063.1, read as the reverse complement.
AGAGTAAGTGTCCAGCAACCGCTGCACGCGGCTGTCCTTCTCAGCGACTACGCGATCCCCCACCACCGGCGACTGCATCATCAGCATCGCCTGCAAAGGAGAACCGACGGGATTCTTCGGCGGGTTCGAGCGGTTCGATTGGCCGAACGTCGACATGAAGTGCTTGATATCGCCGCCGCCCGTGGGGCCGGACATCTGCATCGCCCAGGAGCGTTGCTGCCCGCGCGCCTTAAAGTCCGCCGGCCGCGTCGTAGCCGCCGCAATTGAATCATGCACCTCTTCCGCCGTCAACTGCCGTACCAGCTTGCGCGCGAACAGGCGCGTATAGCTTTCCTTCCATTCGCCCGGATAGCGCGCCGACAGCTGATAGGCGCTGGACCGGCAGATGGTGCGGATCAGGCGGCGCAGGCTGTGGCCATGGTCTCGAAAGTCCGCCGCCAGGGCATCGAGCAGTTCCGGATGCGAAGCCTGCTGCGGGTTGTCGAGATCGAAGTCATCGAACGGTTCGACAATGCCCGTGCCCATCAGCTTGGCCCAGAACATGTTCGCCGTGGCGCGCGCAAATTGCGGGTGGGCAGTCAACATGCGGCCCAGCGCTTCCCGAGGCTCCTCGCCCGCCTGCGGCTTTTCGCCGGTCATGATGAAGGCCGGGTCACTGGCGCCGCCAAAACGCGGTACGCGGATCATGCTGGCACCTTTGGTGTTGTAGCCGGGGCCCGCGTCATCAATCAGGAACTCGCCTGATTGCGGCATGCCCTTCTCCCAATACATCAGGTAGCGGTTGCGCCCCATAAAGGCCGCACTGCGGAAGAAGTCCACGCGGCGCTTCTTCGATAGCCACGTATTCACTTTCTCCAGATGCGCCTGCCCGTCGTGGCACGAGATGCAGGAAAGATTCAACCCGAGAAAGCGCTGCGCATAGAGGACATTCAGCTCATCGTGCGTGTCCAGTTGCTGCACCATGCCCCAATCCTCAGCGTCGTCCGGTTGAGCCTTGCCCTGGACATGCTCGCGAGCAATCACATTCGCCGCCGCCACCACATGATTCGATTTGGCGGAGGCCGCAATCATGGAGCGGGCCACGTCGTCATACGGCCGGTCGACGCGCAGGTTCTCTTTCATCCAGTAATGGAACAGCTCCTGCCCGCGGCCCATCTTGCCGTTGGCGCGGAACAGGTCCATAAAGTAGTAAGCGAATTTGTCGACAAAGGCTTCGCTCTCGAGCAACTGGTCAATCAGTTGATCCCGCTTCCGTGGTTCGCGGCTGGCAACGAAGCTGCGGACCTCCTCGGGCGATGGGATGCGGCCCGTCAAATCCAGTGTCACCCGCCGAACAAGCTCGTAATCCGTGGTGAGCGGTGCGGGCAACACCTTTTCGTTGGCCAGCTTCGCAAAGATATGTTGATCAACGAAATTGCGGCGCGCAATGGGCCCAGCAGTGGTGGCCGGAGGCAGTTCAGCAGCCACGCGGTCCGTTAACCGGCCCAGTTCCTTCGACGGCGGCGGCCGGAAAATGGGTGCGTGGGCCTGATTCATCTGGTCCTGCGCACGGGCGCAACCGAGCGCCGCCAGGCCGAAAACCAACACCGGTCTCCATGGAAAATGCATGCGGATTCCTTGTCGCGCAAGAGTGTATCGAAAATCTCTATCGGTGTGAAGGGCCCGCTTCTTCTCTTGCTTCCGCTTTCCTGGCCCTGAGAAGAATTGGGGGGGCTTGACAAGCCCGTAAGTACATGTTAGCTTCTCCGGGTCCTTCACGAAGGACATAGTTACGTTAGGAGTAAATGTAAATGGCGAAAGTTGTCATGATCAGGAATCCCCATACCGGCGTGGTCAAGAAGGGTTTCTACGGATTCAGTTGGACCTATTTGTTCTTTGGTTGGTTTGTCCCCCTCATCCGCGGAGAACTGGGCGTGGCGGCCTTGCATCTGCTGTTTAGCTTGTGCACCCTCGGCATCTGGCAGATCGTCGTCGCCTTCCTTTACAACAAGCAATACACGATCCGGAATCTCGAAAAGGGATACATTCTTCATGACGACCCGCGCGTAGTTTCAGAAGCGCAGTGGCGCCTGGGCGTAACTGAAGTGGCCCGCGGCGCATCGGGCGGAGCAAGCTAGTATCCCCGGACTTGTCTGGCTCTTGTTGCCGCCAGTGACCGGCAGCAGGGCCCGCGCCGCCGGACCGGACACCGGCAGGCCCACGCAGTGACTACGTTTGCAATCGGCAGCGGCTTTCTGGCACCCGTTGGCTGCAAAGCGCGTGAAGTGGCTCGAATTTGGCCGGGAACGCGACGATAAGACGCGGTGGGGATGTTTTGCTTTAAATGCCGGATAGAGGTGAATTTCAGGCCGACGGCTTGCCCGATTTTATGCGGGCGTTAAGCAATCAGACCGGGTCCGGCGCCGCCCATCCCTCGTCCGGCACGGCGCGAGATGGCGATCTCACCTACGGACACCGAATGCTGGGCCGCATCGGCCGGATGGCGGAAGGCGGCAGCTGGGAGCTGGACCTGGAGAGCGGCCAGATGCTGTGGTCTCCGGAAGTCCGCTGCCTGCACGAGGTCCCGCCAGACTATCAGCCGGATCTGGCCCAAAGCCTGGCCTTCTTTGCGCCATCGGACCGCTCCGCCCTGGAAACCGCGCTAAACCACGCCATCCGCGAAGGCCGCAGCTGGGATCTGGAGTGCCAGATCGTCACCGCCACCGGTCGGCCGATCTGGATTCAGTGCACCGGCGAACCAGAGTTCAGAAGCGGCGCCTGTGTCCGGCTCCAGGGTTGGTGCCGGGTGATCACCGAGCGCAAGGAAGCCGAGCTCCGGGCCCGGGAATCCACCGAGCGCATGGAGCTCGCCCTGCGCGCGGCCAACATTGGCGTCTGGGACTGGAACGTCACCTCGGACCAAACCATCTGGACCGACCGGATGTACGAAATGTACGAATGGGAACCCGGCAGCGAAGTGTCGTACGACCGTTTCCGCAGCCGCGTCCATCCCGACGACCTGGCAGAACACGAAGTAGAGGTGGCCGCGGCGCTCGCCTCCGGATCCGTGCTGAAGACCAGCTTCCGGATCGTCCTCGATGATGGCTCCATCCGCTATGTGGCCAATCACGCGGAGGTGCAGCGCGACGCCCAGGGCATCGCGGTTCGCGTCGTGGGGATGGAGTTCGACGTCACCGCCCGCAAACTGGCGGAGCAGGCGGCCCAGCGCAGCCTGGCCGAAGCCGAGGCGGCTCGCCAAACGTTGGCCGAAGAAATGATTCGCGCCGAGGCCGCCAATCGCGCCAAGGGCGACTTCCTGGCCGTGATGAGCCACGAGATCCGGACGCCGTTGCATGGCGTGCTCGGCATGGCCCGCCTGCTGTCTTCCACCCGGTTGAGCCGCGGACAGAGCCAGATGCTCAGCACCCTGATGCATTCCGGAGAATGTCTGCTCGGCCTGATCAACGACATCCTCGACTTTTCCAAAGTAGAGGCCGGCAAGCTGGACCTTACCCAGACGGCCTTCGACCTCCGGGCGGTGCTGCGGAGCATTGTCGAGCTGATGGAGCCCAAGGCACTGGAGCAAGGCCTGGAGCTGGTTCTGGTGGCCGATCCGGACCTGCCGGCCGCCTGCTGGGGCGACCCCAACCGGGTGCGCCAGATCGTGCTGAATCTGGTGAGCAACGCCATCAAGTTCACCGCCAAAGGTCGCGTCACCATTGAGGCCGCCCATGCGGGCCAGGGGCCTATGCCACTCACCCGGATCTCGGTCACCGATACCGGCCCGGGCATCCCCGCGGCTCAGATTGGGTGCCTGTTTGAGCGTTTTACGCAGCTCGACAACTCCGGCGGCCGCCGCCATGGAGGCACCGGGCTGGGGTTGGCCATCGTGCTCCGGCTGGCCCAACGGATGGGCGGCGACGTGTTTGTCCACAGTGAGGTGGGCGCCGGCGCCTGCTTCACCGTCCTGCTGCCCTTGCCGAAGGCCGCCGAGCCGCTGCCCGCCGCCGAGACTGCCCCCGCCCCCGCCCCCCGCCGCTTTGACGGCATGCCCGTGCTGCTGGTGGACGACCATCCGGTGAACCGTTTGGTGGGCAAGAAAATGCTGGAGCGGCTGGGCTGCGCGGTAGATCTGGCCTCCACCGGCCGGGAGGCGCTGGAGTCAATTGAATCGTCCGACTATCGCGTCGTGTTCATGGACTGCAACATGCCGGAGATGGACGGCTACGAGGCCACCATCGCCCTGCGGGAGCGCGAAGCCAGCACCGACGGCCAGCATCTGCCCGTGGTGGCCCTCACCGCCTCCGCCTTCAAGGGAGATCGAGACCGGTGCCTGGCCGTCGGCATGGACGCCTTCGTCACCAAGCCCTTCTCGCTAGAAGACCTGCAGCGCACGCTGGCCATGTGGTCTTCGCCCCAACCGGAAGAAGAACTTAGCCCGACCCCGTAAGTGCCCGCGCGAAGCGGGTGACGCCCTGGTGTGAACCCTCCCTCGTTGCCGCCGGAAGCCGGCGCGGTCCCATCATTCGATCTGGCGGAGGCCTCGATCATGGCGCGGAACAGGTCCATGAAGTAGTGGACGAACTTGTCGACCAAGGCTTCGATTGGGCGCAACTGGTCAATCAGCCGGTCGCGCTTCCGCGGGTCACGGTGCGGGGGAAACCTTCTCGGCGGCCAGCTTCGCAAAGATATGTTGATCAACGAAATTGCGGCGCGCGATGGGTCCGGCAGTGGTGGCCGGAGGTAGTGGAGAGGCCACGCGGTCCGTCAACCGGCCCAGCTCGTTCGACGGCGGCGGCCGGAAAATGGCCGCGTGGGCCTGATTCATTTGGCCCTGAGCACTGGCGCAACTCAGCGCCGCGAGACCGGCACAAACGCCGACACACGAGGGAAATGCATAGAAGTTCCCTAACGGCCGGGAGTGTATCGAACATATTCGTCGGTGTGAAGGGTCAATCTCGCGAGAAATCGCCGCCCCAACTAGCAGTAGCGAAAGCCCCAGCAGACCGCTTACTGACGTGCGCGGCTCAGTCGAGTCAGTGCGTTACAGAGCCGCGACCGTCAGGGAGCGGTCTTCGGAACAGGTTGCTAACCACCGATGAATCTCTCTACACCGCTGGCCGCCGCGAAGAAACTGTGCGGGAACCGTTGCTACCAGGTCAGTGGCGGAACTCCGCCAAGACATCTCACGGCGATAGACTCTCACCGGAAACTACCCGCATTGGGGTGTAGCGCTCGCAAAAACGAAATCTCCCTCCCCCCGACGCTGGCGAACGGAATAAGTATTTCTTTTTGTGTGCGTTACCGGATGGACGGCGTTGCGGAACGAAGCGCGGGGTGTGCGGTAAAGTACTAGGTTTTTGGCGGTGGCACGACGGGGCGCGCGGGCGTTGGTGAGTGGCTGGGCCAGAAAGCGGCGCGGGGCGCGAGACGGCATGGGTCCTCCACTTCCGGAATTAGCATGTTGGTGCGGGTGTGCCGGCTAGAGCGCAGCCTAAGTGATGGAGAATAGGGGGGATGGGGGCGGCGGCGGCGAGTGACGGGCGATCATCACCAACACTGACGCAGACTGCCTTAGGCTCTCAATGATGCGGTCCCTCCAAGGAACTCCAGCGGAGATCGACCTCCTACTCGAAGAGTTGAAAATGTCAAGCACACCGAGCAGAACGCGCTTGAGCACCTTTTCGAAGGCTCGCCGGGGCTGCGCACTGGGCCTGAGCCGTGATCCGGAAGTCGTGAAGCGTCAAATCGCCGAGGGTCAGGCTAGCCCGATGGGCGAAAGCGGCACCCGCCGCGGTTAAGCCACTTTTTCTCGGTTAGAAGCAGGAGAATGGGCTTGCTGGAGAGGGCTGTGGCCTCAAATGCCAAGCTTATGGAAGAAAACCTTGTTGCGCATCTGGGCGTCTTTTAGAACCTTGTCCCAGGAAAGCACTTCGATGTAAAGGTTGATGTTCCCCTTCCATGAGAACCATCCCTGCTTGTCGGGCATGGGCTTGAAATCCTTTTCACTAAAGAGCCAGCGTTCGACTTTCGCTGTCAAGTCGCAGACTACAAACCCATAAAACGGCGTGTTGGGTGCTACCAGTATTTTCAAGCCTTCGGGCGTTTTGAACTTGCCGTCCACGATGCTGTTGACGTAGCGAACGATTTGCTCAACCGGATCCTCGTCGGAGGATTTGTTAACGAAGTCGTCACGCTGAGGCTTCTTGAACTCGAAGATTGTTACCGGGTTGCTCGATTCATTGTCGCCGCGAAAGACTACGCGCCGGTCATAGGCGATGAGGTCCGGTCGCTCTGTCTTGCCACCATCGAGCGGAACGTCGGATGAAAGATAGGTGGTGAAGTTCAGGCGCTCGTCAATTATCCACAGGTTATGGTCGTGAAATGGTGTCTTGAAGATGTCACCTTTCCGCGGAAAGATGATGTCGTGGACGAAGCCCTCTGAGGAATACTTGTGGTTCTCGTCCCATTGGAGGCTCTTGCCGAACAGGTCGAGAATATTTCGGCGCATCGCTATGTAATGGATCAGGTCGTTTCGGCTGGCACCGGAGATTTTCTCGACAATGTCCTTAACGTTTTGCTCCAATCCTTCGAGGTCCCCGCTCGACAGGATTTTAGAAACGTCGCGCTTAATTTGGGCTTCCTGCTTGAATTTTTCCTTCTGCAGGCGCGACTCGATCTCCTCGTTTGAGGGCTTGAGGGGCATCCCGCTGAGGTCTATCTTTTCGAGAAGGACTCTGTGCCATGGCGCTTCGTCCTCCACATAGGTGTGAACGCGCTCGCGTTTTTTCTCCTGTCGCCCAGCGACTTCCGTTCCGACCGCCTCCTTGGCGATTGAAGCGGACTTCTCCTCAATCTCGGCTTGCCCGATTCCATAATGCAGGTCGCGCTCTCTCTCGAACTCAAAGCCGCCCCGCTCAAGCGAAACGTGTCGGTCGAGATATGGACCGAACACGTAAGCCTTTACGATGTAGTTCCTCTCTGAGACCGACTCGCCCGAGCCCCCTCTATCGTAAAAATCTTCACCGAACTCGGGCACGTAATCGTCTATTGGCGAGCCCGACACTTCCCGACGGTGAGCTACCAAGCTGATCTTGCTCTTTTGATTTTTCGGGGAGTAGAGCTTAAACACCCGCACCTCAAAGTGCTCATCTACGTCAAACGCCTTCAATACGAACTTTCCATCTGGGATCTCGATTTCCTTAATTACGCCGGAAATCTCGTTACTGAACCATTCGTTCAGGCAGATGGAATCACCAGTCTCTGCCGACAGGACAATCGAGGGACAGACATAATCCTTGGTGATGAAATGCGGCAGCAGCCTCTCAGCGAGGTTGCGCGCCACAGTCTCAAGCTTCTTGTCGGGGAACTTCTTGTCCTTGACATCCCTCAGATGGACAATCGTCTTGACGGCCGTTGTCGCTGGAACAAGTGCGACTTTCTCATGGATGATGATGTCGCTGTCCTTACCCATCGAAAAGGTGCGGCGTCTGAGTCCTTCCCCCTCGGCGAAGACACTGTCAATCGAGACATCCGCAAAGTACTTCAGGCAGATGAAGCGCCCGAACCCTTTGCCGCCCTCGAGGCTTTTCAGGTCGGAGTAAAGCGTGTCAAAGGATTCGCGGTTGGCCTCCGTAAAGCCCAGTCCGTTATCTTCGACCTCGAAGCTCCGGATCCCCGGTAAGCCGCCGTCCATCTCGGTCTGGCCGTCCCGGTGGATGCGGATCGCAATGTTTCCGTCGCGTCGACCGGAGCTTTGAATGGACTGAAGGGCATTGACGACTACCTCGATGATCGGCGAGTAAACAGTCGTATTTGCGCGGATATTCTCGACCGTGCGCTTGATATTTACTTTGCTCATGTGAGATCTGCAATCGTAAGGGGACCGATATGGCTACAGCTCCCTAGTCTATCTGAATACAGGCATCCTACGAGCCGGTAGCGCCAACGCCAGCACGTATATGCCTAACTGAGAGCAAGCGGCAAATCGGTTTGGCGCATGGCGGGTGCGTAGTCGAGAACTGCTCATTTAAGAGTTGGCTTCGGGATGCCTTACGCGGCGTCTCGCGGCGCGATTAGGCACGGCCTTCATCGCAACCGTGTTCTTCTGGGCGACCCAAGATTCGATCCCTATTTCGGGCCCTGCCGAGCTACGACACTAGTTGCCAGCCGGTAGACGTCCATGTTGGAGTGGTGCGTGCCGGTCTGGTACCCGATCGGGTCCTGGATAAACTGGAAGCCGGGCGTGCCTTTGCCGCAAGGCCAAGCTCGGCCAACCACACTTCACCGGGCTGGGGGTTCATCCAGAATGTCCAGCACGGCCTGTTCGCGGGCCCGCGAGCGCATCAGGTCGAGCACGTCGGAGTCCGCCAGATCGATCACCTCAGCAATGCGTTCACGAACGTCGGCAGCAGTCTCCGCATTCCAAGTGCGCAGCTTCGTATCGAGTCTTTCGGCGAGCGTATCCATAACGGCCTCCTTCTCTTGAGTTTACAGGAGTTGACACGAATGAGGCTCGCAAAACGGCACAGCCTACAGCGGACCATCCCGACCCCGCAAGTTCGCAAAAGCGGGGCCAGGAACAGACCGCTCCGTTGCCGTCGCGGCTCGGTACGGCTGCTACTTCGGTTGAACCACGTCGGCGTGCCGGGTTGGGGCTAGTTGCCCGCGGGAGGGCCGCCGCCGGGGCCACCGAGGCCAGCACCCGCTGGACGAGCCTTCGGCAGGGGCTTGCGCGGTAGTTTCTCTTCGCGGGCGGCGGTGTTGTAGACGAAGCTGGCGACGATGGCGGCCATCTGCTTCAAGTCTTCCGGCACGGCGCGGTCGTAGACGTCCATGTTGGAGTGGTGCGTGCGGGTCTGGTACTCGATCGGGTCCTGGATGAACTGGAAGCCGGGGAGGCCGACGCCGTCGAAGGCCAGGTGGTCCGTGCCGCCGGTGGTGCGGATGGAGACAGTGGTGGCGCCTAGATCCTTGAATGGCGACAGCCACGCTTCAAAGATCGGCCGCACCATGTCGTTGCCCTGCATGTAGATGCCGCGGATTTTGCCGGTGCCGTTGTCGATGTTGAAGTAGCCGGCCATGGTGGCGTGCTCGCCTTTCAGCTTCATGTCGGTGGGGTCGGCGAAGTGCTCCTTCACATAGGCGCGGGAGCCCAGGAGACCCTGCTCTTCCCCGCTCCAGAGGCCGATGCGGACGGTGCGGTCCATCTTCAGGTTCAGCGTCTTCAGGATGCGCATCACCTCGATCATGATGGCGCTGCCGGCGGCGTTGTCGGTGGCGCCGGTGGCGGCGTGCCAGGAATCCAGGTGTGCACCGAGCATCACCACTTCACCCTTCTTGCTCGAGCCCGGGATCTCGCCGATCACGTTGTAGCTGTACTGGTCTTCGGTGTGCAGCTTGGTCTCGACATCGAGTTCCACCTTCACCGGAATGTTGTGCTCCGCCAACCGGACCATGCGGTTGTACTGTTCCGCCGCGATGGCGATGGTGGGCGGCGGGACCGGACGCTTCGGGTCGAAGCTGCCGCCGGAGGTCGCAAAGATGGTGCCACCGTCATTGCGCGTGCCCACCGTCAGCACGGCCAGGGCGCCTTCATCACGCAGGAACTGGTTGCGCTTGTCGATGAACGCCCGGACCTTCTCCATCGAGAAAGGCTGACCCGGAGCGATCCCCGGCATGGCGGCCCGTGCCGGAGCACCTTCCGCCGCGCGCGGCGTCTGGCCCGCTTCCGGGGCCATGGCGCGCTCGGCGAGTTCCGCGTCGCTCCAGCGCTGCAGCGAGGGCTTATCTTGCAGCGAGAGATCCTTGGCCGGGTCCAGCAGGACGATCTTGCCCTTCAGCTTGCCCTTCCACTTGTCAAAGTCCGGTTCCAGGCGGATGGTGGCCAGCAGGATGTCGCCGCGGACCGGTCCATTGGTGCCGGGCGTCCAGGCCAGGGGGAAGCCGATCAGCGGCGAAAAGGCGGGCTCCACTTGGGTGGCCACAAACTTCGAATAGGACCAGCCATTGCCGAACGGGCCCCACTTTTCGAGGTGCGTATCCGATACGCCCATCTCCACCAGCCGCTTCACGGCCCAATTGGCGGCCTTGGTGTAGCCGGGCGAACCGGTGACGCGCGGACCGGACACATCTGTCAAGTAAAACAGATGGTCCATCACCTTGGAGTTCTCAAAGGCCTCCTTGCGGATCTTGTGCACAACTTCCAGGTCAACTTTTTCTTGCGCGTTCAAGCCCCAGCTGAGGCCCAAAATGAGGGTGGAATGAAGACAGATTCGTGACAGCATGCGTTTCACGAGAGAATAGCATTAACGCTTGCGGATTACGATCTCCAAAGAAAATTACCTGAAAGCCATTGCCGAAGCAGAGGCCGAAGGAGAAGCCGTTATCGCGGCGACGCTGAAGCGCTGGTTGCGTGTCTCGGCCCCGGCGGTGACCATGGCCACCCGGCGTTTGGTGCGCGACGGGCTGATCCGCGTCGCCCCCAATGGGCACATCACGCTCACCCCCGCCGGAGCCGACATCGCCAACCGCGTCCTTTACCGGCACCACTTGATCGAGCGCATGCTGGCCGAGGTCTTCGGCATGGAATGGTACAAGATCCATGACGAAGCTGAGCAGATGGAACACGCCATCAGTGCCGATTTTGAGCGCTTGCTCGACGAGAAACTGGGTGGCGCCGGACCGTGCCCGCATGGCAGTCCGCTGCAGCTGGAAACCGCGGCGCAGCGGCGCGAGCGCGGTCTGAAGCCGCTGGGAGAGCTCGAGGGCGCGGGCGTGGTGGAATTTGTCTTTGAGCGGGACCGGACGCTGCTGGAATACCTGGACCAGCTCGGCATCCGGCCCCGGAGCTATCTGGAATCAACTGCTCGAGGTATCCCGGCCGCCCCGCCCTCGGCCATCGAGCATTCGCTCGCCGCGATTGCCGTCACCGTGGGCGGCGAGCAAAAGTTGATCGACCCCGCCGCTGCCAGCCGCGTCTGGGTCCGGCCGGTCTAGCGGCGACCGTTTAGGCGGTCACTAGCGACGAGAAGTACTCAATCGTCAGCGCCATGCCTTCGTCAAAGGAGACCTGAGGTTCCCAGCCCAACACCTGCTTGGCCCGGCTGATGTCCGGGCGGCGGCGCTTGGGGTCGTCCTGCGGCAGGGGCCGGAAGACAATGCCGGAGCCGGAGCCGGTCTTGGCCTGGATCGCCTGCGCGAATTCGAGCATCGTCATCTCCACCGGATTGCCCAAATTCACCGGCTCCCGGAAGCCCGAATGCATCAACCGGATCAGCCCCTCCACCAGGTCACTGACGTAGCAAAAGCTCCGCGTCTGGCGGCCATCGCCAAATACCGTAATCGCTTCGCCGCGCAACGCCTGATCGACAAAGGCCGGGACGACGCGGCCGTCGTTCAGCGCCATCCGAGGACCGTAAGTATTGAAAATACGGGCGATCGTGGTCCGGACGCCGTGGACGCGGTGGTAGGCCATGGTGATCGCCTCGGCAAACCGCTTCGACTCGTCGTAGCAGGAACGGAGCCCGATCGAGTTTACATTTCCCCAGTACTGCTCCGATTGCGGATGCTCCAGCGGGTCGCCATAGACTTCGCTGGTCGAGGTAACCAGAAACGTGGCGTCATTGCGCCGGGCCAGCTCCAGCAGATTACGCGTCGCGGTCGAGCCCGTTTCCAGCGTCTCCAGCGGGTGCTTCAGATACTCCACCGGACTGGCCAGGGAGGCGAGATGCCAAATGTAATCAAAGCTTTGCACCGGCAAGCCGGCATCCCAACCCGCCTCCGTCACGTCCGCGCGGACGAATTGAAACTGCGGGTGTCCCGCCAATTGCCGCAGGTTGTCGGGCGAACCGGTGATGAAGTTATCCACCCCCGTGACGGCATGCCCGGCGGCCACAAGCCGATCACAGAGATGGGAACCAATAAAGCCGGCCGCGCCGGCAACTAGGTGCAAAGACATACTGAGGCCAATCCTTCGATAATACCGTCATTTCTACCCCCAGCGTCCGGTGGAAGGCCCCGCACCGGGGGGGAGACCACCACCCAATCCGGCGCCGGGGCTGTGGAATCCTCGCCGGAAACAGTATTGTAGAAATATGGTTCAACCGCACTGGGCGGAAAAGCTGGTCCTTTTCATCGTCCTCGTCACCTCCGTAAGTCTGTTCTGGCGCCGCTTTCAGCCCATGCTGAAAAACATCCTGGCGTCAAAAAAAGACGGGGAGTTTGTGCTGGCACCGCTCGGCCGCCGCGTTTGGGAGTTCGTCTGGGAAGTGATGCTGCAAGCCAAGGTGATCCAGCAGCGCCCGCTGCCCGGCATCGCCCACGCCTTTGTGTTCTGGGGCTTCTGCGCCTTTGGCGTCATCACGGTGGACCATATCGGCAAAGGCTTCGGCTTCCCGCTGCTGGACCCGGAAAGCTTCTTTGGACGCTTCTACTTCTTCCTGGCGTCGCTGTTCGCGGTGATGGTGATGATCTCGATCACCGGCTTGGCCGTCCGCCGCTTCCTGGTGAAACCGCAATGGCTGGGCACCAAAGTCTCCTGGGAGAGCGGCTTCATCGCGATGCTGATCTTCACCCTGATGTGGACCTATCTGGCCGACTACGCGCTGCCGGTTCACGACGGGCCGACGGTGGCCGGGCGGGTTTTCTGGTGGCTGCACACTCTGGCGCTGTTCATCTTCCTGCCGCTGATTCCGCACACCAAGCACCTGCACCTGGTGCTGAGCCCGTTCACGGTCTTCCTGCGGCGCGACGGCTTTTCTAAGATCCCCAAGCTGGACGGCGATGAAGATTTCGGCCTGCTCACTGGTAAGGACCTGACGCAGATTGTTTCGCTGCAGGCCTATTCCTGCGTCGAATGCGGCCGCTGCACCGAACACTGCCCCGCCCACAACACCGGCAAGACGCTGAACCCCAAAGAGATCATTCTCGGTCTGCGTGGCTACTTGAACGAGTTTGGCCCGGCCAGCGAAGAGAAGCTGATGGGCAAGTACGAATCGCAGGAAGCGGCCTTCCAGTGCACCAGCTGCGGCGCCTGCGAGTTCCAGTGCCCGGTGGGCATTCAGCACCTGCCGGTGATCGTCGGCCTGCGCCGGGGCGCGGTGAACACGGGCGAATGGGAAGATGACTACGGCAACAAGCTGTTCTTGAACCTGGAGCGCAACGGCAACCCCCTGGGCATGTCGTCCAACGAGCGCGACAAGTTCATCTCGAAGCAAGAACTGCCGCTCTATGACGGCACCCAGGAATACTGCTTGTGGCTGGGCTGCATGGGCTCCTATGACCCCAAGGGCCGCGAGATCGTCTCGTCGCTGGTGCAGGTGATGCGGCACTTGAACGTCACCTTCGGCGTCCTCAAAAAGGAGCGCTGCACCGGTGACGCCGCCCGCCGTCTGGGCAACGATCTGGCGTTTGGCCAACTGGCCGAACAGAACCTGGACAACATCCGCGCCGCCAAGCCCAAAAAGATCGTCTCCATCTGCCCGCACTGCGTCCGCACCATGACCGAAGACTGGAAGGAGTTCGGCGAAACGCCCAACGTCGAACACCACAGCGAGTTTCTGCACCGCTACCAGGACAAGCTGCCGCAATCGAAGTCCACCGAAACCGTGGTTTATCACGACCCCTGCTATCTGGGCCGCTACCGCGATGTCTACGATGAGCCACGCGCCGTCGCTAGCCTGGGCGGCACCGTCATCGACCCGCCGCGGGCCCGCGAACGCAGCTTCTGTTGCGGTGCCGGTGGTGGCTTGGCCTTCCTGGGTGAAGAGCACGGCGACCGCGTCAGCGAAACTCGCGCCAAGGAACTAGTGGCCACCGGAGCCACCACGGTCGCCGCAGCCTGCCCATTCTGCAACACCATGTTCCGCGATGCGCTGGTGCAGGTAGGCGGCGCAAACCCGCCCAAGCTGCTCGACATCGCCCAGATCGCCGCGGCCTCGCTGCCGCCCAAGAACTAGGGCTGCCGGAGCGCGGATGGCCGCCAAAACCAATGCCTGCCGCTTGCTCGATCAACTGGGCATCGGCTATGAGTTGCGTGAGTACGAAGTAGACCCCGCCGATCTGGCCGCCGAGACCGTTGCCGCCAAAATCGGCCTGCCGCCGGAGCAGGTCTTCAAGACGCTGGTGGCCCGCGGAGATCGCCACGGCGTCTGCTTAGCGGTGGTCCCCGGCAACGCGCAGCTCGACCTGAAAGCCTTGGCTCGCGCCACTGGAGATCGCAAGATCGACACCGTCGCCCTCAACGAAGTGCTGCCCCTGACGGGCTACATCCGCGGCGGCGTCACGGCCCTCGCCGGCAAGAAAGACTACCCCGTCTGGCTGGACGAAACCGCCATCCTGTTCGACGTCATCTCCATCTCCGCCGGGCAACGCGGCCTGCAGATCCTGATCTCCCCAGACGACTACTGCCGCGCCGTCAGCGCGCAGTATGCGGCGATCGCCAAGGCCAAAGACTAGGGGGCACACCCGCGTGAGGCTGCGGACCGGAGCGGGAATTGATGGCGCAGACCTTCCGCCTGCACCACCACGAGCTGCTGACAACTTCCCGGGGCTAGAACAGCAGCCGCTGGGGGAGTTTTTGGCGGAAGATGCCGAAGTATTCGAAGGCGCGGTCGGTGGCGACGCGGCCGCGGGGGGTGCGGTCGATGAAGCCTAACTGGATCAGGTAGGGCTCGTAGACTTCTTCGATGGTGGCCGATTCTTCGTCGATCGAGGCGGCGATGGTGTTGACGCCCACCGGGCCGCCGCCGTATTTGTCGCAGATGGTCATCATGATCTTCTGGTCGATTTCGTCGAGACCAAAGCGGTCGACATCTAGCAGGTCGAGCGCGGTGACGGCGACATCATGCGTCACGGCGCCACCGGCGCGGACCTGGGCGTAATCGCGCACCCGGCGCAACAGGCGATTGGCGATACGCGGGGTGCCCCGGCTGCGGCGGGCGACTTCAGCGGCTGCTTCCGCATCGATCTCGACCCCTAGAATGCCGGCGGAGCGCAGGACGATCTTGGCCAGATCTTGCGCCGAATAGTGATCCAGGCGCAGCACCAGCCCGAAGCGGCCGCGCAGAGGGGCGCTGACCAGGCCCTGCCGCGTGGTGGCACCGATGGCCGTGAACTTGGGGACGGGCAGGGTGTGCGTGCGCGCGCCGGGGCCGCTGCCGATCAATATGTCGACCCGGAAATCTTCCAGCGCCGAATAGAGCATCTCCTCCACGTCGGGCAGCAGGCGGTGGACTTCGTCGATGAAGAAGACTTGCTTGGACCGGATGTTCGAGAGGATGCCCGTCAGGTCGAGCTTCTTTTGCAGGATGGGGCCGGAGGTCTGGTCGAAGGTGACTTCCAGTTCCTGCGAGATCAGCAAGGCCAGCGTCGTTTTGCCCAGGCCGGGCGGGCCGTAGAGCAGCACGTGATCCATCGCCTCGCCCCGCTGGCGCGCGGCTTCGATCGCAATCGAGAGGTTTTCCTTTAGCTTGGCCTGACCGGTGAAATCGGCCAGGCGCTGCGGGCGGAGGCTGGCTTCAAACAGCTTTTCGCCTTCCAGGGCCGCGCCGGAAACAATGCCTTTCTCCTTCATCCGAACTTTAGGCTAGCGCACCAGTTCCAGCGCGCGCCGGAACAGCGTCTCAAAGTCCTGTGGCGCGCCGGAGGCCTTCAGCTTGGCCAGGGCGGCCTCGGCGGCGTTGCGTTGGCAGCCCAAGTTCACCAGAGCCGACAAAACGTCCTGATCGAGCGCCGTGATCGCGGTGGCGACGGGGAAGGGCGTATCGGTGGGGGCGCCGACTTTGTCACGCAGCTCCACCACCAGACGCTCAGCCGTCTTTTTGCCGACGCCGGGGATGCGCGTCAGGCGAGCCAGGTCTCCACCGCGGATGGCGGCGATCAGGTCCGGGGCGGCTAAGCCGGAAAGCACCGTGACAGCCAGTTTGGGGCCAATGCCGCTGACGCTGATCAGCTTCTCAAACAGCGCTTTTTCGTCTTTGGTCAGAAAGCCGAACAGCAGCAACGCGTCTTCGCGAACGACGGTGTAGATCAGCAGGGAGACGGTGTGGCCCAGATCCGGGATGCGGGTCCAGGTGGAGATCGGCACCGTCACGTCGTAGCCGACACCGGAGACATCCACGATGAGATGGCCGGGTTCTTTTTCGAGGACGTTGCCGCGCAAGTGCGCAATCATGAGTCGAGTATAGAGGGCTGGGCTAGGGCGGCGCGTGAGGGCCCGTGGGCGGACCGCTGGCTGACGCGCGCGGGTTGAGTAGAATCAGCCCGTTACAGAGCCGCCACCTTGAGGGAGCGGACTTCCATCACAAAGACGCCGAGTGTGCCCGCCAGCTATTTCAGGTTGAACTTCTTCATCTTGTAGCGCAGCGTGTCGCGCGTGATCGACAGCAGCCGCGCGGCCTGGGTTTGATTGCCGCCGGCCGTGGCGAGCGCTTTTTCCACCAGGCGGCGTTCGCTTTCTTCGAGCGGAATCCAATCTTCGGGCAGAGTAGCCGCCTGGGCGGCCAGCACCTCCCGCGCGGGCGTATCGAGCGGCAAGCTGCCGGCCGTGATGCGGGAGCTATCTTCCAGAATCATGGCGCGCTCGATCGCATTGCGCAGTTCGCGGACATTGCCGGGCCAACTGTGGAGCAGCAAGGCCGTCTCCGCTTCTGAGGTAAGCCCTTCGATGTGGCGCTTAAACTTGCGGTTGTACTGTTCGACAAAGAAGCGCGCCATCGGCACAATATCGGCGCGCCGTTCGCGGAGCGGGGGGATGTCGATGTGGATGACGTTCAGGCGGAAATAGAGGTCCTGCCGGAAAGCGCCTTCCTTGACGGCCTCGCGCAAATTGCGGTTGGTGGCGGCGATGACGCGGGCGTCCAGTTCAATATCCTTCAGGCCGCCCAAGCGCTTAAAGGTGCGCTCCTCCAGGCAGCGCAGTAGCTTGGCCTGCAGCGGCATAGGAATCTCGCCGATCTCGTCCAGGAACAGCGTGCCGCCGGAAGCCAGCTCAAACAAGCCCCGCTTCTGTGCCCGGGCGTCGGTGTAGGCGCCTTTCTCGTGGCCGAACAGCTCGCTTTCGAGCAGTGTGTCCGGGATGGCCGCGCAGTTGATGGCGGTAAAAGGGCCGCCCTGACGGACGCTTTGGTAGTGCAGCGCTTTGGCCAGCAAGTCCTTGCCGGTGCCGTTTTCGCCTTCCAGCAGAATGGTGCTGGCTTCGCTGGCGGCGACGCGGCGCAAGAAGGCCATCACGTCTTTCATCGACGCCGATTCGGCGATGATCTCAAAAGCCGTGGCCGGAGCAAAGGGCGTCGAGACGGTCCGGAAGGTGGCGATGGCGCCGTCGGGTTCACCCTGATCGTTCACGAGCGGCACGGTGCGGATCAGGGCGACGCGATCATGCCCCCGGCCATCATGGATCTGTACGGTCGAGTTGCGCTCTTCGGGTCCGGGGAGAAGCCCTTCGGCGATTCCGCAGTGGTGGTCGCACGACACGCACCCGAACACTTCTTTGCAAGTCCGTCCAGCCAGCGCTTCGGCGGACATGCCAAAAATATGTTCGGCGGCGGGGTTCGCGGCGGTGATCCGCATGTCGCGGTTATACACGATGAGACCGTCGGGAATCGCCCGAAACAGGACATCCAACAGGTTCTGTGCCATCGGATCTCCATTCTAGTCCTTTCTGCACACCCCTGAACACCCCTCGTTTGCATTGTGCGAAATCACCCAACTGGGGAAAATCACCCAGGGGAAATGCGCGTATCTGATTGATCACACGAGCCTGAGCGTTGCGGCCCACCGGTTGCATACAGAACCGGGCAATGGTGAATCGCATCCAGGTCGCGCTGACCAACCGCCGGGAGGCGGATGAGCTGCGGAAGGTCTTACTGAAAACGTGCAGCCTGAATGTGGAGATTGCAAACCAACCGGACCCGGGATATGAGGGCGTGTTGATTGTCGACACCAACGGGTTGGCACAACTGGACTGCGGCCTGGCCCATCCCGAGCGGACGGTGGTGGTGGCCCACCGGGGTGACGAAATGGGCTTGTCGCGGGCCTGGGACGCGGGGGTCAAGACCGTGGTGTTCCACGACGATCCGCCCCACACCGTGCTGTTGGCGGTGATGGCGGCGCAGCTGCATGCCCGCACACATTTCGAACGCCCCGCCCGATCCCATCCGGCCACTTAAGTGCTAGTCATTGCGGTGGAGGTGGAACCATGAAGTTCAACAAGATTGTCTTTCCGGTCGATTTTTCGGCCCGGAGCCGCGGGGCGGCGCATTATGTGGAAGCCCTGGCCCGGCGCTTTAACCCGGCCGTCGAGATGGTGCATGTGTTGCCGCCGCCCCACTATGAGGCGATGTCGATTGAAGTCAGCGGTCCGGCGCTGGCGGAAGTGCTGGCAGCCCGGGAGGCACATGCCAGAAAGCAGCTAAGCGGTTTTCTCAGCGACGAGATGGCCGCCTTTGACGTCCGGCGGACACTGCTCGAAGGCGAACCCGGCGCGCGGCTGGCCGAGTTTGCGGCGGAGCAAGGCGCGGACTTGGTCGCGATCGCCACGCACGGCTACGGCATGTTCCGGCGGTTCCTGTTGGGCTCCGTGGCGGCGCAGATACTGCATGATGCCAAATGCCCCGTGCTGACGGGCGTCCATATGGAAGAAGCTCCGCCGATGGACAAGATCGAGTTTCTGCGCGTGCTGGTGGCGCTCGATTTCAACCCGGAAGGCGTCAAGGTGCTGCGCTGGGCGGCGGACTTTGCGCAAGAGATGGGAGCCAAGCTGGTGGTGGCGCACGTGGCGCCGTCGCTGGAAGGCCAGTCCGGCGAATCGTATGACCCCAACTGGCGCGACTACTTTGCCAGCTCCGCCAAGGCTCGCCTGGACGAGATGCTGGACGAGGTGGGCGTCAAGCATGCCGCCGTCGTCATCGACTACGGCGACGTGGCGCACCAGGTGTGCGAATTGGCCGCCGCCGAAAAGGCCGACCTGATCGTGATCGGTCGTGGTCACACCGCAGACGGGATGTTCGGGCGGTTGCGGGCCAAGGCGTACTCGATCATCCGGATGGCGCCTTGCCCGGTCGTTAGCGTCTAGGTTCGCGGTCTGACAGTTACTGGAGCGGAGTGCCCGTTGCGCGATTGGCAGTGCATCGGAGGGCACTCCGCCCCTTGCAGTCGCGGCTCGGTGTGAAGCGGCTCGAGTGTTTTGGCGCGGCCAACTAGTGTCCTGTCTCCGAAGTTCGCGACAAATGTCCTCACTGATTGTCCCGCCAAGCCGCAAAGCAACGAAGAGAGTTCTTGGCGGCCTGGCGCCGTTGCGGGAGTCTTGAAATGCTCCTACCTTTTGGGGGCAGGACACCTAAGCGGCGGCTTCGGCTCGCTGCTCCAGGAACTGGGCGATCGCCTCGGCGGCCTCCCGGCCTTCCCGGATCGCCCACACCACCAGGGACTGGCCACGGCGCACGTCGCCTGCGGCAAACACACCCGGAGTGGACGTGGCGTAGTTGGTGGCGGCGACGTTGCCGCGCGCGTCCAGCTTGACGCCGAACTGATCGGCGCGGTCGGGGCCGATGAAGCCCATCGCCAGCAGCACCAGGTCGGCATCCACGGTGAAGGCCTCGCCGGTGGCGATGTTGACGGCTTCGATCTGCTTGACGTTGCCGCTGGAATCGCCGATCAGGCGGACGGTCTTTACCTGGTAGCGGCGCGGGTCGGGCGTCCATTCTTCATGGGCGCTCTCGATGCGTTTCTGGCGCGGGTAGAGCGGCCAGGGCTGATCGGCCGGACGCGTGCCCTCGGGCGGCGGCTCGGTCATCAGTTCCCACATCTGGACATCGGTGCAGCCCTGGCGGATGGAGGAGCCCAGGCAGTCCGCGCCGGTGTCGCCGCCGCCGATGATCACGACGCGCTTGCCGGTGGCCAGAATCGGTTCGCCCTCCACCGGCAGCCCCAGGGCCCGGCGGTTAGCTTGCGGCAGATACTCCATGGCAAAGTGGACGCCGTTCAGATGACGCCCGGGGACATCGAGATCGCGCCCCGCTTCCGCGCCATTGCACAACAGCACCGCGTCGAACTGCTTGCTCAGCGTGGCCACATCGATATCAACGCCGACGTTGACGCCGCAGCGGAACTCGACGCCTTCGGCTTCCATCTGTGCGGTCCGCCGGTCGATCACCCACTTTTCCAGCTTGAATTCGGGGATGCCGTAGCGCAGCAGGCCACCGGGCTTGTCGGCCTTTTCAAACACGGTGACCGTGTGTCCGGCACGATTCAACTGCTGCGCGGCGGCGAGACCTGCCGGACCGGAGCCCACGATCGCCACCCGGCGGTGGGTGCGGCGGATGGGCGGCTCCGGCTTGATCCAACCTTCCTTGAAGGCGTGCTCAATGATGGTCTTCTCGATTACTTTGATCGAGACCGGCGGTTCATTGATGCCCAGCACGCAGCTCTGCTCGCAGGGGGCGGGGCAGATGCGGCCAGTGAACTCCGGGAAGTTGTTGGTGGCGTGCAGTTCGCGGATCGCCTCTTTCCAACGGCCCCGGTAGACCATGTCGTTCCAATCCGGAATCAGGTTGTTTACCGGGCAGCCCACGGTGCCCTGGCCGGTATGGCAGAACGGCACGCCGCAATCCATGCAGCGGGCGGCCTGGGTTTGGACGCGCTCTTCCGGGAAGGGCTGATAAACCTCGAACCAATCGTTGATGCGTTCCGCCACCGGGCGGCGCGGCGCGGTCTCGCGCCCGTATTCCTTAAAGCCTGTGATCTTTCCCATCGGTATTCTCTCGCTGGTGGTCTCGAACGGCGCGGCCTTAAGCCGCTACTGTAACTCTTGCCGCAGCCCTTAGGCTGCTACCTTTTCCGCATTGCGCGTCAAGCCCAGCACGCGCTTCATGTCGTGCGGGAAGACTTTCCAGAACTTGGGCGCCAGCGTGCTCCACTGGCTCAAGATCCATTCTCCGCGCGGTGAGCCGGTTTCGGCAATGTGCTTGGCGATCAAGTCGCGAATCAGTTGATCGTCGGCCGCATCCAGCGGATCGAGATCAACGCTCGACTGATTGCAATGCGTCGCCGCAAACTCACCCGTCTCATCCAGCACGTAGGCGACGCCGCCCGACATGCCGGCCGCGAAGTTGCGTCCGGTCTCGCCCAGGATCAGCGCGATGCCCTTGGTCATGTACTCGCAGCCGTGGTCGCCCACGCCTTCCACCACCGCCGTCGCGCCGGAGTTGCGGACGCAGAAGCGTTCACCGGCGCGGCCGTTGAAGTACGCCTCGCCCGAGGTGGCGCCATAGAGCACCACGTTGCCCACCAGGATGTTCTTCTCCGGTGAGAACGTCGCGCCCTTGGGCGGGTAGACCACCACCTTGCCGCCCGAGAGGCCCTTGCCGACATAGTCGTTGGCATCGCCTTCCAGCATCAGCGTGACGCCGCGCGACAAGAATGCGCCGAAGCTCTGGCCAGCGGAGCCCAGGAAGCTGAAGCGGATGGTGTCATCGGCCAACCCCTCTGACCCATAGCGCTGGGCGATCTCGCCCGACAGCATGGCGCCCACCGTGCGGTGCACGTTCTTGATCTCAAACCGGCCTTCGACGCGTTCGCCGGAATCGAGCGCCGGCTGCGCCTTGCGGATCAACCGGTGGTCGAGCGCGCCGCCCAGGCCGTGGTCCTGCTCAATCAAGCAGCGGCGGCCTACGGAGGCGGGGACGCGCGGGTTTTCGAGAATGGCCGACAGGTCGAGCCCGCTGGCCTTCCAATGATCAATCGCCTTGCGCATCTCCAGCTTGTCGACGCGGCCCACCATCTCGTCCATCGTCTTGAAGCCCAGCTTGGCCATCAGCTGGCGCACCTGCTCGGCGATGAAGAAGAAGAAGTTGATGACGTGCTCGGGTTGTCCGTGGAACTTGGCCCGCAACGCCGGGTCCTGTGTGGCGATGCCCACCGGGCAGGTGTTCAAGTGGCACTTGCGCATCATGATGCAGCCCAGCGCCACCAGCGGCGCCGTCGAGAAGCCGAACTCTTCGGCGCCCAGCAGTGCACCCACCACCACGTCGCGACCGGTCTGCAGCTTGCCGTCGGTCTGCACCTTCACGCGAGAGCGCAGGTCGTTCAGGACCAGCGTCTGCTGCGTTTCAGCGAGGCCCAACTCCCAGGGCGAACCGGCATACTTGATCGACGTCAGCGGCGAAGCGCCCGTGCCGCCCGTGTCGCCCGAGATCAGCACCACGTCGGCGTGCGCTTTCGCGACGCCCGCGGCCACGGTGCCCACACCCACCTCGCTGACCAGCTTCACCGAAATGCGCGCCTTGGGGTTGGCATTCTTCAAGTCGTAGATCAGCTGCGCCAGATCTTCGATCGAGTAGATGTCATGGTGCGGCGGCGGCGAAATCAGGCCGACACCGGGCGTTGAGAAACGCACCCGGGCGATCACTTGATCGACCTTGTGGCCGGGCAGCTGGCCGCCTTCGCCCGGCTTGGCTCCTTGCGCGATCTTGATCTGCAACTCCTCGGCATTGACGAGGTAGTTCGTGGTGACGCCAAAGCGGCCGGAGGCCACCTGCTTCACCTTGGACTTCTTTGAATCGCCATTGGCCAGCGGGATAAAGCGCTCTTCGTCCTCGCCGCCTTCGCCGGTGTTGGAGCGGCCGCCGATGCGGTTCATGGCGATGGCCAGCGTCTCGTGCGCCTCTTTCGAGATGGAGCCGAAGCTCATCGCTCCCGTGGCGAAGCGCTTGACGATTTCGGTGGCCGGTTCCACTTCCTCCATCGGCAACGGCTGCGCCGCAAACTTGAACTCCATCAACCCGCGCAGCGTGCAGAGCTGCTTGTTCTGATCATCGATCAGGTGGGCGTACTCTTCAAAGGTCGCGAAGTTGTTGTTGTTGACCGCGTGCTGTAGCGTCGCCACCGTCGAGGGGTTGATCAAGTGATACTCGCCGCGCGCGCGGAAGTGATAGTTGCCGCCCGCGTCGAGCTCGGTTTCGCCTTCACGCAGCGGCCGGAAGGCGTAGTCATGCTTCATCTGCGCTTCGCGTGCGAGTACTTCGAGACCAATGCCGTTGATGCGGGACGTGGTGCCGGTGAAGTACTTGTCCACCATCTCCTGCTGCAGGCCGATGGCTTCAAACACCTGGGCGCCGCGGTAGCTTTGCAGGGTCGAGATGCCCATCTTCGAGAAGACCTTCAGCAGTCCCTTGCCGATCGCCTTCTTGTAGTTCTTCAGCGCCTTCTCAAAACTCAGGCTCACCAAGCCTTTGTTCGAGAGATCTTCCAAGGTCTCAATCGCCAGATACGGGTTGACGGCACTGGCGCCGTAGCCGATCAGCAGGCAGAAGTGCATCACCTCACGCGGCTCACCGGATTCGACCACCAGCGCCACCTGGGAGCGGGTCCCTTCGCGCACCAAGTGGTTGTGCACCGCGGTCAGCGCCAGCAGCGACGGGATCGGGGCGGATTCAAAGTCGACGCCACGGTCCGACAAAATCAGCAGCGAATAGCCATCCTTGATGGCGAGCGAGGCGCGCTTGCAGAGGCCGTTCAAGGCCCGCTCCAACTCCTTCTCGCCACCGTCCACCATGTAGAGCGCCGGGAGCGTCATGGCCAGGAAGTCACCCTTGGACACGCGGCGGATCTTTTCGAGATCACGGTTGGTGAGGATGGGGTGTTCCAGCTTTAGCGTGTGGCAATGCTCGGCTGATTCTTCGAGGACATTGCGTTCGTTGCCGATGTAGCTGGTCAGCGACATCACCATGTCTTCGCGGATGGAATCGATGGGCGGATTGGTGACCTGCGCGAACAGCTGCTTGAAGTAAGCAAACAGCGATTGCGGCTTATCGGACAAGCAGGCCAGCGGCGTGTCGGCGCCCATGCTGCCGATCGGCTCTTCGCCATTGGTGGCCATGGGCGTCATCACCATGCGCAGATCTTCTTCGGTGTAGCCAAAGCAGCGCTGGCGCTCGAGCAGGGTGTTGGGGTCGAAGGTGTAGACGCGCGGCGGTTCGGGGAGCTGATCAAGCTTGATCTGCTGCTCAGCCACCCACTTGCCGTACGGGCGGCGGCGGGCGAGCTCAGTCTTCAGCTCGTCATCCGGGATGATGCGCTTCTTTTCAAGATCGACCAGCAGCATCTTGCCGGGCTGGAGGCGGCCCTTGGATTCAACGTCCTCCGGCGGAATCGGCAGCACGCCGGCTTCCGAGGCCATGATCAGCTGGCCCTTCTTGGTGACGAGATACCGCGCCGGGCGCAGGCCGTTGCGGTCCAGCGTGGCGCCGATCACGCGGCCATCGGTGAAGGCCACCGCGGCCGGGCCGTCCCAGGGCTCCATCAAGGAGCCGTGATACTCGTAAAAATCCTTCTCCTCGGCAGGCATCGTTGGATCGCCTTCCCAGGCTTCCGGGATCAGCATCGCCATCGTGTGCGGCAGCTCGCGGCCGGCCATGCGGAGCAGCTCGACCGCGTTGTCCAAACAGGCCGAATCGCTCTGGCCCTGGCGGATGATGGGGAACATCTCCTTCGTCCGCGGCTTGCCGTCGGGCCCGTTGAAGATGGCCGACGACATCTGCTCCTGCCGGGCGTACATCCAGTTGACGTTGCCGCGCACGGTGTTGATTTCGCCGTTGTGGCAGATGTAGCGGTAGGGGTGCGCCAGCTGCCAGGTGGGGAAGGTGTTGGTCGAGAAGCGCTGGTGCACCAGGCACAGGGCGCTTTCGGTATCCGGGTCGGCGAGCTCTTTGTAGAACAGAGCAATCTGCGGCGCCAGCAGCAGGCCTTTGTAGACGATGGTGCGGCCGGAGAGCGACGGCATGTAGAAGAAGTCCCGGTCGCGGATTTCGGTGGCGGCGGCGATCTCTTTTTCGGCGCGCTTGCGGACCACGTAGAGCCGCCGCTCCAGCTCATCCTCAGTGGCGCAGTTGGCGCAGCCGATGAAGATTTGTTCGATGTACGGCTGCGAATCACGAGCCAGGCGGCCGATGGCGTCGGAGTTGATCGGCGTGTCGCGCCAGCCCAGCACCTCCAGGCCCTCTTCTTCCACCACACGTTCCAGGATGCCCTTGCACATCAGCCGCTGCTGGCGGTTCACCGGTAGAAAGCACATGCCGACGCCGTACTGGCCTTGCGGCGGCAGGGCAAAGCCCAACCGCTCACATTCTTTGGCGAAGAACTTGTGCGGAATCTGGATCAGAATGCCCGCGCCATCGCCCGTATCCGGGTCACAACCACAGGCACCGCGGTGAGTGAGATTGATGAGGATCTGGATACCTTGCTCGATGATCGAGTGGGACCGGGTGCCATCAATGTTGACGATAAATCCGAGGCCGCAGGCGTCCTTTTCATTTTGCGGGTGATAGAGGCCTTGCGGGGCGGGCAGTGCGGGGTCGAAACGTGCTTGGTCCATAGAAAATCGCCTCCAGACTTTGGGGGTTTTTGAAGAATAGCAACACCGCCTTTCATTCGTCAAACTGATGATGTATCATTAGAATGTCTAATGTATTCGCTGAAATTTTCTGACCTCCGCCTTTTTCGTGAAATTGTTCATTTGAAAAGTGTTACCAAGGGCGCCGAGGAGTGCGGAGTCACCCAATCCGCCGCCAGCCAGCACTTAAAGGAGCTGGAGCGGCGCTTCCAGATGCCACTGCTGAACCGCCGGCCGATGCGCCTAACGGCGGCAGGAACGGCCTATCTCGACTTCTGCCAACAGGTGCTCCGGCAGCATGAGGAGTTGCAGGCGGTGGTGGCCCGATTGGGTGCTGAACCTCGCCATTGTGTGCGGTTTGTGGCGATCTACTCGCTGCGTTTGCCCGAACTGAACCGTCTGCAGGAGGAGTTCCGGCAGCGCTACCCGGCCGCTGAGCTCACCGTGGACTACATGCGCCCGGAACGGATCTACGAAGCGATCCGCGACGGCCAGGCCGATTTGGGACTGGTCAGCTACCCCAAAGCATCGCGCGACGTGGTGGCGATTCCGTGGCGCGAAGAAGAGATGGTGCTGGCCGTGGCTCCGGCGCACCGGTTCGCCAAAATGCCTTCGGTGCACCCGATGGCGTTGGCGGGCGAGCCCTTTGTCGCCTTCGACGAAGATCTCCCCATCCAGCGCCATCTGGACCGCTTTTTGCGCGAGCAAAAGGTGACGGTCAAGAAGATTCTCCATTTGGACAACATGGATTCCGTGCGCGAGGCCGTGGCGCTGTCGCAGGGCATCAGCATTCTGCCCAAGCCAGTGGTGAAGAGTTGGGTCGAGATCGGGCGCTTAGTCGCCATCCCGCTGGTGCCGCGCAGCCTGCGCCGCCCGCTCGGCATCGTGCACTCCAGCCGCGCCCCGCTGGCGGCACCGGCGCAGGCGTTTCTCGATTTGCTGCTTGAGAATGCTCTGCGGCGGGGGTAGATGGCACGCTGTCCCTTCTCCGGGACCGCCCCTTGATCAGCCCCATGCGTGAGCTTGGGGCTTGCTGACCGACCCCGCCCAAAGCCCCAAGCTGACGCATGGGGCTGATCGAATAGAGCTACTGGCTGATGATGATCGTTTCCGGGGTGGGGATCACTGGGAACTGCTCACTGGTGGCGAAGCCGGCTTCCGAGAACATGCTGGAAAGTTCGCTGAAGGTGTAGGCATCGCCCGCCGGGGTCGAGGCTAACATCACCAGCGGGAAAACGGCGGAGCCGGGCGGGGAGACGCGGTCTTCGTTCGGCACAAACTCGAGCGTAAAGACGCGTCCGCCCGGCTTCAGCGCGGCCTTCATGCGTTTGAGCAACGCCACGTTGGCGGCGAAATCAAAATGGTGCAGCAGGTTGGTGAGCAGGATGACGTCGTAGGGGCCGCCCAGGTCTACTTGAAAGGCGTCGCCCGCAATGGTCGAGACGCGGCTTGTGAGGCCCCAGCGGGCGGCGTTGGCCTCGGTGATCTCGAGCACATTCGGCCAGTCGAGCGCGGTGATGTGCGCCTCCGGGTTCTGCTTGGCGATCTGGAAGCCGAACAGGCCGTGCGAAGCTGCCACGTCGAGCACCGCAAGCGGCCCCGGCTCCGGTCCGTTCACCATGCCGGCCACCTGCATCGCGGCCAAGCCCATCATCGCTTCCATGGCATGGGCAAAGTCCACCCAGCCTCCATACTGATCGGCCGTGGCGCCTTGGGCATCGCTGGCCACACCGCCCTTGCGGACGGCTTCGGTGAGCGTGCCAAACTGCGCCATGACATGCGGGCCGGCCAGGAAGCGCGACATCGCGCCGACGTAGGCCGGTGAATGGCGATTGAGGAACGCGCCGCTTTCCGCGGTCAGCGAATATTGATCGCCTTGCTTGGCCAGCAGGCATTGCACGGTCAAGTAATCGGCCAGAATGCGCAAGCCCCGCTCAGAGGCGTTGCAGCGGGCGGCCAAGGCGCGGGCGGTGTTGACGCCTTCGCCGATGGCGGTAAACAGATCCACATCGATGGCGGCTTTCAAAGCGGCCGTTTGTTGATAGGCCGTCATCATGCCAAACAGGCGGCCGGGGTTGAGCGAGGCGTCCATGGGCTTAGGCTAGCAAACGGACCAAGCGTCTCCTGATTGGGCAAGATACCATTGGATCGGCCATGTTTGCGGCAGTGTTTTTCTGGCAACTCTGGGTGGTCCAACTGGCCGGCAATTCGGCCTGCGCGCCGTGCCACGCAAACGAAGTGGCGCGCCATGCCCGCTCTGGCCATGGGCGCGCGCTACGGCCGGCCGCTCCCGACGACCATCTGCAGGGCTTGACCCACGCCGAAGCCAATGGCACCCGCTACCGCTATCCGGCGGGCAACCGCGTCGAGATCGCCAAGGGTGGGGAATCGCTGCAGGCGGTCTTTGATTGGGCCTTCGGCTCCGGTCTTTATGGCATCACCTACGTCGGCCAGCGCGAGGGCCGTTGGGTGGAGCACCGGCTGACCTACTACCTCGATTCAAAGACCGCTGACTTTACGCCCGGCCATCGCCGCACGCCGCCCGCGACGCTCATTGATGCACTGGGAGTGCGGCAGTCCGTGGCTGATGCGCGCCGCTGTTTTGGCTGCCACGCGACGGGTGTCCAGCCCGGGGATGAGGCCACGGGTCCGGACTTGAAGCAGATGGTCCCGGGCGTCCAGTGCGAACGCTGCCACGGCCCCGGCGCGGCGCATGTGAAGGCTCCCACGGCCAAGAATGTTCTGAACCCGGGGCGCTTCCCCGCCCGCCAGCAAGTGCTGATCTGCGGCGAATGCCACCGCACGCCGCCGGCCCAGAATGCGTCGCGGGAGCCGGAGCTGGATGATCCACTGTCGGTCCGGTTTCAACCCGTGGGCTTGATGGCCAGCAACTGCTTCCAAAAGTCAGGCAAGCTTTCTTGTTTAACCTGCCACGACGCCCACGACGCCCCGCAGCGCAAGAACGCGGCCTTCTATGACGCCAAGTGCGTGGGCTGCCACGAAGGCGCGGGGTCCAAGTTGCGCCGCGCCGCGCAGTGCAAGCCGGATTGTGTGAGCTGCCACATGCCCAAGTCGACCCCCGTGCCGCATCTCACGTTTACTGACCACCGCATTCGGGCTTACTAGGGGTGTTCACGCGATCGCAGGCAACCGTGAGCGCTGGCCGGTATTTTTCCGTCACGCACCGCTGCCTCACACTGAGCCGCGACGGAATCGAGCGGAGTCGGCGTCCTTCAGTCGCTACCCTGGAACCAGGACGGACGGGATCGGCCCAATCATGCTTTGAACACCACTGGCCATGCTGTCCAAAGGGCAAATCATGGAGGCAGCCTACGAAAGTGGGAAACTCCGCTCCATTCTGTCGCGGCTCGGCGTGAGGCGGTGGCTCTTAGTGGGGCACTTGCGGTTACTCGTCATGACGCGACGAGCTTTCAGGGTGATCCACCATAACTTCCCAGCCGTCATGTTGGAATAGACGCATGAGCCGATTCTTCCTTGCCCTGACTCTGGCCGCTCTGTCCGCGACTGCGCAAGCTCCGGCCAACTCGAAGACGTACGAAAGTGTGGACGCGGTGCTGTGGACGCAGACCAGCGCCGAATATCAAGCCAATGCGCGGCAGGTCTATGTGGCCGCGCGGGCGGCGCTGGATCGGGCGCTGGCCACACCGCGCTGGGTGGCGGCGCTGGAGGCTAACTACGTCGGTGCGCAGCCCCTACCGCCCGCAGTGATTCTCGATCTCGATGAGACGGTGCTGGACAACTCGGCCTATCGGGCGCAATTGGCCAAAGCCGGACAGCGCTTCACCGAGGAGACCTGGAAGAAGTGGGTGATGGAGTCACGAGCCGGGCTGGTGCCGGGCGCGCGAGAGTTTCTGCTCTATGCCCGGATGCGCGGCGTGACGATTTACTACATCACCAACCGGGAATGCAGTGGGGATGCATCCGATCCCACCCGCAAGAACCTTCAGGCGCTGGGAGTTCCCGGGGCGCTGATTTGCCGCACCGGCACCTCCGACAAATCTCCCCGCCGCAGCGAGGTAGCAGGAATGTACCACGTGCTGCTGCTGATCGGCGATGACTTGAACGACTTCGTCACCGCCGCCACCACGCCCGAGGCCCGGCAGAAGCAGATGGAGCAATACGGCTCCCTGTTTGGCGACCGTTGGTTCATCCTGCCCAATGCGATGTATGGCAGCTGGGACCGCTTCTATGGTGACGACCTCTCCAAGAAGCTTTCGGCCTTGAAGCCATAATTTTCGCGCGGCGCTCTTGAACGGCACGCGATTTCGCATAAGATGATGCCGTATGCCTCAAATTCAAGGTCCCGCCATTTTCCTGGCGCAGTTCATGGGCGATACCGCCCCCTACAACACACTGCCGAACATCACCGAATGGGTGAGCAGCCTCGGCTATAAGGGCGTGCAAGTGCCCAGCTGGGACGGGCGTTTGCTCGACATTAAGAAGGCCTCCGAGTCGAAGACTTACTGCGATGACATCAAGGGTCAAACGAACGGTCTTGTGATTACGGAGCTGGCTTCTCACCTGCAAGGCCAGCTGGTGGCCGCCCATCCGGCCTATGACGAGATGTTCGACGCCTTTGCGCCGGCCGCCGTGCACGGCAACCCGAAGGAGCGCGCCAAGTGGGCGGTGCAGCAGTTGAAGTACGTCATCAAGGCGTCCAAGAACATGGGCCTCACGGTCACGCCGTCGTTCACCGGCGCGCTGCTGTGGCCCTACATCTACCCCTGGCCGCAGCGCCCGGCGGGCTTTGTCGAGGAAGGCTTCAAGGAGCTGGCCAAGCGCTGGATTCCGATCCTGAACTATGCCGACGCCAACGGCATCGACTTCGCCTATGAGCTCCACCCCGGCGAAGATGTGTTCGACGGTTCGACGTTCGAGATGTTCCTCGAAGCCACCGGCAACCACCCGCGCGTCAACATCAACTACGACCCGTCGCACTTTGTGCTCCAGTGCCTGGACTACGTCGGCTTCATCGACGCCTACGGCCCGCGCATCAAGGCGTTCCACGTGAAGGATGCCGAGTACCGTCCGTCGGCCAAGAGCGGTGTCTATGGCGGCTACCAAGGCTGGACCGGCCGCCCGGGCCGCTTCCGTTCGCTGGGCGATGGCCAGGTGGACTTCAAGCAGGTCTTCTCACGCCTGACCGCGGCGGGCTATAAGAGCTGGGCCGTGCTCGAGTGGGAGTGCTGCTTTAAGGACAGCGTGCAGGGGGCGGCCGAGGGTGCTCCTTTTATCGCTTCGCACTTGATCGACGTGCCCACCAAGGCCTTCGACGATTTCGCCGGCGCCGCCACCGACGCCAAGCGCAACCGCCGAATTCTGGGCTTGGGTTAAAGCGCCAAGGCGAGATCTCCGCCCGTAAGTTTCGGGGCACGGCCGGATGCCCCGAAACAGCGGCTGTGGACGGGCTAAAGCGGCCTGCCAAGACTGCCATGGCTGCGCCAATTGCTGAACCGTCCGAATCTGACTAAGATGTAGGGCATGCCCGAGATCGATCCGCTTCGGCGGATTCCTCATCTGTATCACTTCACCGATCGGCGGAACCTCCAGCTTATTCGTGATCTCGGCGGTCTCTACCCACTTGCCGAATTAGAAGAGCGAAACGTTGCGATTCCCGCGCCCGGAAGCGACGAGGGCAGTAGGTTTGTCGACCGTCAGCGGGATCTCCACAAGTACATACACCTTTGCTTCAAGAGTGTGCATCCGATGGAGTTTGTAGCAAGACAGCAAGGAAGGATCGGCGACACCATTTTCCTTCAGATTCACGCCAGCGTGCTTCATTGGGAGGGCGTCCTATTTGCGCCGGGAATGGCGAACACCAACAACATCCAATTTCTTCCGGTCGAACAGGCCGGGGAGATGATCGACTACGAGGTTCTGTATACGCGCACGAATTGGGCTGATCCCGACGTCCAAAAGCGATTGCAGGCGGCTGAGAAGTATGAAATTCTGGTTCCGAAGGCGATACCCTTGGACCTCATTAGGAATCTTCCGCATGGCTGAACGGCCAATTTTCATTCCGGTACCCGATAGCCCCGAACTTGTCCGGCAGATCTCGATTCGTCTGGTTTGGCACCCTGGTTTTGCGGCGTCGCAAAAGAAGAAGAATGTTCAGGAGCTTCATGCAGCTGCGGCGCGGGCTGGCTATGCTCCGCTGCTTGAAGTGTCCACCAAATCTGATGAGTTGGTTGGACAGAGGCTTAGTGCGTTCAATTTAAAGATTCGTAGCACGAGTTTGGGCTTAATGCCCATCGAGAAGGCATTCCAGGGAAGCAAGGTATTTGAGAATGGCGGCCCGTTCACTGACCTGTACACGGTGGATGATGTACGCGATGCTAAGCGCGACGTGCGCTTGAGGCAATCTGGCCTTCTGACGGGATTCAAATTCGACAACGTATGGTTCCGACCGGAGCCGAAGACGGCCTTCTACGATTGGTTGTACATCACGGCCCTTTACGAGCATCGCGATTGGCTTCGCCGAAACCTTCTGAAGTACTCTGGTTTTACTGATATCGAGTTCAATCCTGACCGCTCCATTAACTGCCAAGCCCGATCCTGTGCACTGCTGGTGACGCTATTGAAGAACGAGTGGCTCGACGAAGCGGTCAGTTCCCCGGAGGCATTCTGGAATCTTTTGTCCAGCCGGGAGTACTGCCCGGGTCATAGCCGTCGCCAGGAAGCGATGTTCCGTGCCTAGGGCCAGTTCACGCTGGCCAGTTTTTGCGGCGCGAGCCGGCGATCGCACTACACCGCCAGCAGCCCCCGCAAATCATCTGCCCGGTAGCAATGCGACAGCGCTACTTCTTTTGAGATCTTCCCTGAGCGCGTCAACTCTGCCAAGGACTGTTCCATCGTGTTCATCCCCGCCGCCCGCCCGATGGTGAGCTGGGAGCGTAGCTGCTGGTCCTGCCCTTGGCGGATCAGGTTTCGCACGGCGTCCGTGGCCATCATGATTTCAAGCGCCGGATAGCGGGACTTGCCGTCGACGGTGGGCACCAGTTGCTGCGCGATCACGGCGGATAGGGCGAGCGAGAGCTGCAGCCGGATTTGCGATTGGTGCGAGGTGGGGAAGACGTCCAGGATGCGCGAGACGGCCTGCGCGGTGTCGTTGGTGTGCAGCGTCGAGAGCACCAGATGCCCGGTTTCTGCTGCCGTCAGCGCGGTGGCGATGGTCTCCGGGTCCCGCATTTCGCCGATCAGGATGACGTCGGGCGACTGGCGCAGGATGCTGCGGAGCGAGTTCAAGAAGGCCGGCGTGTCGCGGCCTACTTCGATCTGCTCAATGATGGCGGAACGGTTTGCGTGCACGTACTCGACGGGCTCTTCAATGGTGACGATGTGGCACTCGCGCCGGTCGTTGATGCGGTCCACCAGGGCGGCGAGTGTCGAGGTTTTGCCGGACCCGGTGGGGCCTGTGATGAGCACCAGGCCTTGCCGGAGGTTGGCCAACCGGTCGAGCGTCTCCGGCAGGTGCAGCTCCTCGAGCGTGGGGATGGTGCGGGGCAGCAGCCGGATCGAGCACGCCAGCGTGCCGCGCTGGTAGTGCACGTTGGCGCGGAAGCGGCCGGTGGCACCGGAATCAAAGGCCAGGTCGACGGACTTTTCCTTTTGCAGCGTGCCGTACTCGCCGGGCGTCAGCAGCGGCAGCACCAGGCGCTGGATATCGGCGTCGGTCAGCGGCGGCCCCGGCACCACCGACATCTTGCCCCGCCGCCGCAGAGCCGCCGGAGCGCCCGAGACCAGCAGGATGTCGGAGGCGTCTTGCTGCACGGCCAGCTCCAGCAACTCCGACAGTGCTGCCGCCGTTGTAGACTTCACCGCCGGCTCACGCGAAGAGGCGCGGTTCAGCTCCGCCACGATCTGGTTTAGCTCACGCTGGTAGTCGGCCATCTGAGGCTAGTGTAGTGGCTTGATCCGCCGGGCGCGATCACGGGAGAATCAGAGGTATGCGACTTATCGGATTGGCGTTGGCCCTGAGCGGAGCTTGGGCTTTACCTTTGTGCGGGCAGGCGCCGGTGGAGGTGCACGGCGTACCAGCTCGAGCCGGGGCCGAGGATTATCAAGCCAAGGCTGAGGTGGGTGGCGTGACCATTGCGGCTGATTTTGTGGGCCACGCCGTGCCCACACCCGGCGGGACCTTCTCCAATGAAGAGTATGTGGTGATCGAAGTGGCCTTCTACGGGAAGCCGGACGCGAAGCTGAAGCTGGCAGCCGAAGACTTCGCGCTGCGGATCAATGGGAAGAAGGCGCCGACGCCAGCGACGCCCTTTGGTTTGGCCCTGAAATCGCTGAAGGACCCCGAGTGGCAGCCGGCGGTTTCGCCGGAGGAGGGAAAGTCCAAGGGTGGTATCAGCGGGGGCGGCGGAGGTGGTGGCAGTGACCCGAAGCCGCTACCGCCCAAGATGCCCTTTCCGCTGCGGCGGGCGATGGAGTTGAAGGTGACCAAGGCGGTGTTGGCCGAGGGCGAGCGGGAGTTGCCACAGGCCGGGTTGGTGTTCTTCCCCTATCGCGGGAAAGATGAAGGCATCCGGCAGTTGGAGCTGATTTACACGGGCGCCGCGGGGACGGCGACGATTACCTTCGAGCGGTGACGCTGATGGTGGCAACGTCCGGGTCGTTCGCGGATGTAGTCCGGCATGCAGGAGCGCTTGACGGAGTGCTGGACCGGCAGGCCGTTGTGGCGTAGACCTCAGGTCTGCGCCACCCGGGCTCCCGAACTTTCGCTCTTCAAAGCAACGACAGAGCGGCTAACTCAACCGGCGGCCCTAGAAATTCAGCCGCAGCGCGAACTGGAACTGGCGCGGTGTTCCCTGCCCGGTCACGCCGTCGTTGGCGGTGGTCAGGATCGTGCCGAAGGTGCCGTTTGAGAAGTTGTTCACCGGGTTGCCGTATTGGGCGCGGTTGAACAGGTTAAACGTTTCGGCCCGGAACTCCAGGTTGAACTGCTCGGTGATCCGCGTGCGCTTGGTGAGTGCGGTATCCACCTGCCACAGGCCGGGGCCCTGGCCTACGTTGCGGCCCAGGTTGCCCCAGGTACCGGCGGCGGGGATGGCAAAGGCGGCCCGGTTCAAGTAGGCGCCGGGGTTCGGGTCGGTCAACACCACCGCACCGCCCGCGTAGTTCGGACGTTGGTTGACCGTGTTGCCGTCCGGCAGCGTGCCTTGCGCCCGGTTGACCAGGATGTTCACCGGGCGGCCGGTGCGGACGAAGTAGAAGCCGCTGACGGCCCAACCGCCCCACAGCCTCTTCTTGCCCCACGGCAGTTCATAGACGGCATTGGCGGTCATGGTCTGGCGGATGTCGAAGTCCGCGCGGGCCCGATCACAAGAGCGGCAGTTGGAGCGCATCACTTCCGCGCCTTCGCCCGATCCCGCGTTGTCGTCCACCACCTTGCCGTAGAGGTACTGCATCTGGAACATAAAGCCGCGCTTGAGGCTCCGGTTCAGCGACGCCTGCAGGCCGTTGAAGCTGTTGCGGTTGTAGTTAACCTTGCGGTCGATGCTGGAGAAGCCCGCATACGGACGGCGTCCGGTGACAGGATCGATATTGTTCAGGCGATCCCGGCCAAACAGGTGCGTCCCTTTGTTGCCGACGTAGGCCGCTTGCAGGACAAACGAGGCCGGCAGCTGGTGCTGCATCGAGAAGGTCCAGTTGGTGGTGTAGGCGTCGCGCCGGTCGCGCTGCAGGGCCCGAGGTGTAACGGCCGAGGTCCGCGCCTGATTGAGGAACGAATCCACCGGGAACGAGAGGCCGGCCTGCTCCGCGATGGTCAACGTATAGGACTCACCAAAGCTATCGAGCGCCGCGTTCACGTCGTCATTCTGGCCGGGCGTGTGATACATGCCGGCACCAGCCCGGAACACCGTGCGCCCCTTGAACATTTCGGGCGACCACGCCAGCGAAACGCGCGGCGCAAAGTTGTTGTTGTCGCGGAAGTACCACGGCGTGTTGGCCGGGCACAAGCCGCCGCAGCGGTCAAAATCGAGCACCTTGCCGCGATTGTGCACTTCGTTCGCCAAGCCGTAGTTCTCATACCGGACGCCGTAGTTCACCGTCAGGTTGGGGCGCATCTTGAATTCGTCCTGCGCGTAGAAGAACGTGTAGTAGCGGCGGGCGCCCAGCATGGGGTAGTTGGTGGAGCGCGCGAGGCTATCCATGCGGTTGGCGGTAAAGTTGGCCAAGGTACCGTAGGTCAACGTAGACGCTCCCGAGTCCGCCACGTTAACATCGACGCGCCGCGATTCAAAGCCGGCCTTAAAGGTGTGGCGCCCAAAGATGCGCGAGAAGTTGTCCAGCACCGAGTACGACGTCGGCTTCTCCACTTCGTCGCGGCCCGCCTGCGTGCCCGTGAAGCCCGGCACCGAGATCTGGTAGCGGTACCGTCCCACCTGCGTCCGTTCCAGCGCGGAGCGGTTCACGCCCACCCGCAACTCGTTTACCGTCGCCACGCCAAACACCGACTGCCACTGGATCGTGCCCTGCACCGGGCGAATATCGGAGTCCCGCGTTTCGAGCAGCGCCGTCCGCGGCTCACTGATAAAGCCCGTGTTTGAGTTGTAGCGGGCAAACAGCGAATGGCGGTCGTTAATCCGGTAGTCGATGCGGAACATGCCCGAATCTTCATTCCAGATCTGCCGCGGCGTCCCCACGTAGCGGTCCACGTTCGCATTCACCGCGCCGGCGTTGCCCACCGGAAATGCCTCCAGAATCGGGCGCAGCGCGGGCGTCGAGGCCGAGGTGGCCGCCCGGTATGCTTGGCTCGGCACCAGACCCGAGGCGGAGGTCGTCGTCAGCCTTTGCCGCAGACCTTCGTAGTTGGCAAAGAAGAACAGCTTGTTCTTCGCAATCGGACCGCCGAAATTGGCCCCGTACTGGTTCAAGCGCACGGGCGGCAACACCGGGCCATCGATAAACCGCCGGGCATCGAAGTAGCTGTTGCGCACAAACCAAAACGTGCTGCCGTGGAACTCATTGGTGCCGGTCTTGGACACCAGATTCACCAGACCGCCGCCGCCACCGCCACCTTCGGCCGTGTACATGGACGAGCTGACGCGGAACTCCGCAATCGAATCGAGCGAAATTACCAGCCGCAAGCTGGTCTCCTGCCGCGGATCCTTGACGCCCGTCGCGTCCACGCCATCAAAGGTCCAGTTGTTTTCATCGCGCGGCCGGCCAAAGAAGCGGATCGAGTTCTGGTTGCCTTCGCCCGTGTTGGTGGCGCCCGGAGCCAGCAGCATCAGCGCGGTCCAGTTGCGGCCATTCACCGGGATGTTACGGATCTGCGTTTCCCCAATCGCGGTGCCGATCTCGGAGGTGCTGCGGTCGACGACGGCGGTTTCCGCGGTCACTTCCAGCTGCGTGGCCACGGTGCCGGTCTCAAGCTGGGCGTCCAGCGTCCGCACCTGGCCCACCGAAAGCTGCACGCCGTCAATCTTGGCGGTCTTGAAGCCTTCCTTGGAGATAGTAACTGTGTAAGTGCCGATGGGCAGCCGCACCAGTTGGTAGGTGCCTGTCGAATCGGTCTTGATTTCGCGCCGCAGTCCGTCGGCCGGGTTCAGGGCTTCCACCTTGGCTTCCGGCACCACCAGACCGGAGGCATCACGCACGGTGCCATTCACCGCCGCGCGATCCGCCTGGGCCCACAGTCCGCCAGTCACCAGCAGACAGGCAACGGGAATTCGTAAATAGGTACGCATGTTTTAATACATAATCTAGCAATCCGGTATTTCTTTTCCATGACAAACAGAATTCTTCTGAGTGACTGACGGATGCCTCAACTTCGGCTACCCTTTGAGGAATGTCCGGCTACCGCGCCCTTCTCCTCGTCTTCGCCGCTTGCTCGCTGGTTGCGTGGCAGGCCCCGCAGATCTTTGAAGTAAAGCCCGCGCTGGGCACCAAGCCCGTCACGGACGACCCGGATGACCCCGCCATCTGGATCAACGCCGCCCACCCGGAGCAGAGCCTGGTGCTGGGCACCAACAAAGTGCAGGCGCCCCGGGGCGCGCTGGTGGTCTTTGGCCTGGATGGCGAAATTCGCCAGACCTTCACCGGAATCGACCGGCCCAACAACGTCGATGTCGAGTATGGCCTGCAGCCCTCCAACCCGGGAGCCGGTTCCCAACCCATCGACATCGCCGTCGTCACTGAGCGTCTGAAGGATCGCCTGCGGATCTTCAGTGTCACCGCCCAGGGTGTGCGGGAGGCCGGCACGGTGGCTTGCTGCCGGGAGCCGATGGGCATCGGCCTCTACCGGCGGCCCCGCGACGGCGCGATTTTCGCCATCGTCGCGCCCAAGGGCCGGCCCGACAGTCCGCGCACGAACTACTTGTGGCAGTATCAGTTGGAGCTGAAGGGCGGAAAAGTCAGCGGCAAGCTGGTGAGAAAGTTTGGCCGTTTTAGCGGCACCAAAGAGATTGAGGCGGTGGTGGTGGACGATGAACTGGGCTTCGTCTACTATTCTGACGAAGGCGCCGGAATTCGCAAGTATCACGCCGACCCCGACCATGCCGGCGCCGCGACGGAACTGGCGCTCCTGGGCACCCAGGGCTACCAAGGGGACCGCGAAGGACTGGCGCTCTACACCGCGCCCGGCGGGCAAGGCTACCTGATCTCCACCGATCAGTTGCCCCGCAACAGCGAGTATAAAGTCTATGCCCGCAGTGGGCAAAACCAGTTGCTGTTCGCCTTTAAGGGCGGGGCCGACACCACCGACGGCATTGAAGTGACATCCACGCCCCTGGGCGCGCGCTTTCCCAAAGGATTGTTCGTGGCCATGAACTCGGCCCCCAAGAACTTTCTTTTGTATGACATGCGGGACATCCTGAAGTTCAACGGACGGTAGCCCGTGGCACTCTGTCACACATCGGTCCGCAGTGCGAAAAATCCGCCCCAAAGGGCACGGATTCCTGCCGGGGCGGGCCGTGGCATGAGAACCTAATAGTTTGTCGCCTCTCGCCGTTATCTTCCTGATCGTGTTTCTGGACCTGCTGGGAGCCGGCATTCTGGTGCCCGTTTTTCCCTTCCTGGTGCGCCAGTTCCAAAACGACGCCATGGCCGTGGGCCTGATGTCGGTGGCCTTTTCCGGCGCCCAGTTCTTCGCGACCCCCATCCTGGGCGTGTTGAGTGACCGGTTTGGCCGCCGTCCGGTGCTGCTGATCAGCCTGGCCGGCACGGCGTTCGGCTACTTTCTGTTTGGCTGGGCCGGGGCGCTGTGGCTGATGTACCTCTCGCGCGTCATCGATGGCATTACCGGAGGAAACATCTCCACCGCGCAAGCCTACATCGCCGACATCACTCCACCGGAGCAACGCGCCAAGAACTTTGGCTTGATCGGGGCCGCCTTTGGTTTGGGCTTCATCATCGGCCCGGCGCTGGGCGGCGTCTTGTCGAACATCAGCCTGATTGCCCCGGCCTTTGGCGCCGGAGCGCTCTCGCTGGTGACGCTGGCCGCCACCTGGTTCTTTCTGCCGGAATCGCACCCGGTGGAGAAGCGCGGCGCGCGCATCACGGATTGGCGCCAACTGGACCCGGTCCGCCAGATCGGCCGGGCCCTCGTTCGCCCGGAGCTCACCTTGTTGCTGCTGGCCTTCTTTTCGGCCAATTTCGCCATGGCCGCCCTGCAAACCAACTTTGCCGTCTACGCCTTCGACACCTTTCAGATCGGACCCGCGCAGATCGCCGGGATCTTTGCCGCCATTGGGATTGTCGGCGTCCTCACCCAGGGCCTGCTGATGCGTCGCATTTCGGGCGTGGTGGACGGCCGCAAGCTGGCTATCGCCGGCACCGCCATCGCCGGCTTGGCCTTCGCGGCCATCCCGTTCATTCCCAGCGGACCATTGCTGTTTATCCCCTGCGGCTTCATCTCGTTTGGCATGGGCCTCACCGGACCCAGCCTCACCAGCCTGCTGTCGCGCGTGGTCTCCTCGCAGGAACAGGGCAGCATCCTGGGCGTCTCGCAAAGCCTGGGCAGCCTGACCCGCGTGCTGAGCCCCATTGCCGCGGGAGCGCTCTATGATCAGGTAAGCCGCACCGCTCCCTACTTTGCCGGGGCGGGGTGTCTCTGGCTGGCGCTGGTCCTGGTGGTTAGTTCCCGCTCATCAAAAAACAGTGAGCATCTTGCTCACACGGCTTAGCCAGTAACAGCGGCTGCTACTTACTTTCGTGCTCCAGGCTGATCATACGCCACATCCCGTTACGGCGCCTGTCCGGCCAGATACTTGGCGTAACGCGTCTCCATCCGCTTCAACACAGGGCTTTCGGCGGGGAGTGACTGACGCAACTCCTCCATCGCTTTGTTCACCAGCGGAGCACCCACCGCCCGGCCCTGCACCTTGTCGGTCGCCAGCGCCAGATTGAACCGGGCGGTGGCCAGGTTCGCGCCTGAACTACCGGCGACCCGCAGCCAAGTCGCCACGGCCTCGGTCAAGATCGCCTGAGCCTGCGGATACCTGCGCGCGGTCATCAGCAACGTCCCGAGATTGCCTTTCGCTCGGGCCACTTGAACACTATCCGCTCCATACAGCTTGGTGCGGATGGCCAGCGAACGCCGGAATAGTGGCTCCGCCGCGTCCAGGCCGCCCTGGTCCTGATGGAGAGTGGCCAGATTGTTCAACGTAATCGCCACGCCCGGCCCTTCCGGCCCCTGCAGCCTTTCCTGGACTGCCAGCGCCCGCCGGTATAATGCACCCGCTTCGTCATAGCGCTTGAGATCGTGCAGCACTGCGGCCAGGCTATTCACCATCGTGGCTGTCGTGGGATGCTCTGCGCCGTAGAGCCGCTCATACACTGCGATCGCCTGCCGGAACCACCGCTCACTTTCCTCCAACTGGCCCACGCGATTCAGCGACATGGCCAGCGAGTGCATCGCGCGGGCGCTGCGGGCATCATGGTCGCCATAGAGCCGCTGCCGGATCGCGAGCGATTCGCGCAACAAAGGCAACGCCCCTTCCGCTTGACCGCGCGCCGAATAGTTGTCGGCCAGATTCTGCAGGGTCACCGCCACCTCGTAGCCGGCCACCGGGTAAATGCGGCGCTTGATCGCCAAGGCCTCCGTCAGCGGCTGTTCGGCTTCGGCGGGCTTGCCACGCGCGTTCAGGATCAGGCCCAACAGATTTAGCGAATCCGCCACGG
Source organism: Acidobacteriota bacterium (assembly GCA_026394055.1). Lineage (GTDB taxonomy): Bacteria > Acidobacteriota > Terriglobia > Bryobacterales > Bryobacteraceae > JAPKYZ01. Next base: position 23,260 of record JAPKYZ010000063.1, on the reverse strand, counting down.
GCTGCGAATCGGCCGGACCGGCGCGGCGGGACAGGTCCAGTGCTTCGCGAGCCAAGGCCACGGCCTGGTCATACTTGGCCTGTTGACGGTACGTCTCGCCGAGCCGCTTCAAGCTGCTGGCCAACTGGAGACCATCCGCGCAGGCGATCCGGCAAAGCGCCACTTCTTTTTCAAAAACCTGCTGCGCTTGCTCCAGCAGACCGAGATTCTGGTAGACCTCTCCAATCGCGCCAAACAGCTGCGCCTGAGTCTTCGGCTGCCCCCGCAGTTCAGCTTCCACGCGCGCCGCCCCACGATCCAGCAACTGGCGCGCGTTCACTGCTTCTCCATCGGTCTTGCCGCGATCGGCGGAATCGAAGATGCTCACCAGGAACGCGGTCACCTGGTTGGCGGTGTCACGTTCAGCCGCCACGCGTCGCGCCTGGATCGTGGCCGTCACGCCAAACGTCACCGTCAACAGCAACGCCACGGCTCCCAACGCCGAAGCCGCCGGATTGCGAGCGACAAACTTCCGCGTCCGGTAGCCCCAGGAATCGGGCCGCGCCATGATCGGGAAGCCCTTCAGCCAGCGGTTGAGGTCCTCCGCCAGCGCCGCCGGAGAGCTGTAGCGCCGCGCCGGGTCCTTCTGCATGGCGGTGCGGACGATCACCTCCAGATCGCCTTCCAACAGCTTGCGGTTGGGGCGCGTCTGCCCGGCCGCCTGCGCCGCTTGGCTCAGCGAAGGGGGCTGCGCTTCGCGAATGGTCCGTTCCAGCGCACCGGGCTGCCCGGACACCGCGTGATAGGGCAAGCGGCCGCTCAACAGCTCATACAGCACCACGCCCAAGGAGTAGACGTCGGTGGCCGTGGACAGCGTTTGGCCACCCACCTGTTCTGGGCTGGCGTATTGAGGCGTCAGCGGCCGGAACTGGGTCCGCGTCAGCTCTGGTTCGCCCGCCTCTGCCAGCAGCTTGGCGATGCCGAAATCGAGCAGTTTCGGCTCGCCCGCGCCATCCACCAAAATGTTGGCCGGCTTGATGTCCCGGTGGACCACCAGATTGCGATGGGCATACTGGACGGCCCCGGCGACCTTGATAAATAGCTCCACCCGCGCGGAGATGCTCAGTTGACGGGCGGCGCAGGTGGCGGTGATCGTCTGGCCGTCGATATACTCCATGGCCACCCACGGCAACCCGGCCGGCGTGGCCCCGGCATCAAGAAACCGGGCGATGTGGGGGTGATCCAGGCTGGCCAGAATGCGCCGCTCGGCGAGAAACCGCCGGTTCGCCTCCAGCGTCGCCAGACCCGCCCCCGCGATCTTGATGGCGACCTTCTGATTCAGGTCATCCGCGCGCCGGGCCAGAAACACCTCGCCCATGCCACCGCGGCCAATCGGCCCCACAATCTCGTACTGGGCGATCCGGTCACCTGCCTCGATGACGGTTCCTAGGGCACTGCTCAGCACGCGGTCCAGCATCTGCTCCGCCCCCGCGTCGGCATTCAGCAGTGATTCCACCTGCAGGCGCAGGCTTTCTTCAGGCACACCCGCGAGTAGCTCTGCCCTTTGACCGGCCGGTAAGGCAACCGCCTGATCAAACAAATCGCGCAAACGCGCCCAATTTACATTAGTCACGGAAGAATCTGGGGAGTATATCAGCTGGCGTCAAAAACTCACAGCTCATCAGCACCGGGTTCAATGAGGCATGATAAAGGGCAAATGGACCCCAGCCCCAGCACTGTCAGCCGCCTCCTGGCGGCCTGGTCACAAGGGGACCGCGGCAGCATGGATCAGCTCTTCACGCTGCTCTACCAGGAGCTCCGCCAGATCGCCGGGAGCGCGGTTAGGGCCCGCCTGCGGCCCGTGCCGCTGCAACCGACCGAATTGCTGAATGAGGCCTATCTGCGTTTGTCCGCCGCCGCCGGGTTGCGTGTGGAGGATCGTACTCACTTTTTGGCCCTCGCCTGCCGCGCGATGCGGATGGTGTTGGTGGACAGCGCCCGGGCCGCCCATCGCGAAAAGCGCGGCGGTGGAGCCCCCATGGTCACCCTCGGTGCCGCCGCGGCCGCCGGCGTCAGCCACGACGCCAGCTCGCTGCTTGATCTCGACGCCGCCTTGAACAAACTGTTCGCGCTGGACCCGGGCCCGGCCCGTATGGTCGAACTGCACTACTTCGCCGGGCTCAGCTATGCTGAGATCGCCGCCGAAGTCAGCCTTTCGGAGGCCACGGTCCACCGCCACCTGCGGCTGGCCAAGGCCTGGCTGGCGCGGGAACTGGCCAAATCGTCCCTCTCCGCCACCAGTTAAGAATTTTCAGTTTTCTTGAGGGTGCGCTCCGCCTTTTGGCGAATTACCCATAGGAGCGGAAACTTACCGCTCCAGCACACAAGGAAAACTTAAGCAACATGTCCTACGTCAACCACCCGCAACAGCGGTCGTGTTCACCGTTCAGCCGGGCCACCGGCGCCGTCATTCGGGCCTTCGCCCTCAGCCTCGCCGCCGGTTCCGTGGCGCTGGCAGGAGTCGTCTTTGATAACGGCCCCACTGAGTTCAATGGCGCCGGCTGGTATTTGTCCGCCCCCGGCAAGACTAGTCAGCAATTCAGCCTGTCCGAACCTTCCCTGCTGACGTCGTTCACCTTCTCGACTCTGCGCGTCCAGGTCGGCCCGGGCGCGACGGAAGTAAGCTGGGAGATCTCCCAAGAGCCTGAGGGTGTGAAGTCTATCACCAAGGGCAAGTCCGGCGTTTCCAACCAATACCTGGGCTTCGATGGGACATTCGCCTACTATGCCGCCACCGCCAGCTTCCCGGATGTCAAGCTGAATGCGGGTAACTACTGGCTTACCCTTCAGACCGACCGTGCCGCCGATGGAGCCTACATTTTCGCCTCGGTGCGGTATGCATCCGGAGGCAACATCTTGAGCTCACCCGGCAGCGACTACTGGTACCCCGCGTCCGTGACACCCGGGCAGCTCCCGCTCCAGATCAGTGGCACCACGCTGACGCCGGAGCCGGGCACCATGGGCTTGTTCGGCGCCACTCTTGCGAGAGCCGCAGTGTTCTTCCGCCGCCGCCGCGCCTAGCGCAAGTCAACGCTTCTCAACGACAACAGCTCACTCCCGCCCAAAAGGCTTGGAGTGAGCTGTTGCTGGCCGCCGTGGGACTGGCTTTGCGGGCCGCGGACTACTCGAGCGTCGAGCGCAGCATCCAGGCCATCTTCTCGTGCTCTTCCATCAAGCCGGTGAGAAAGTCCTGGTTGCCGGTGTCGCCGTGCTGCGCACCCACGGCGTCGATATCGCCGCGCAGTTGCCGGATGATCGCTTCGTGATCGCTCAACAAGGCGGCAATCATCTGGGGCGCGGTCAGCGTACCGGCGGAATCACTCAGGCGCGTGACCGCCAGAAAATCCTTCAAGCCGCCCAGCGCCGGCTCACCCAGCGAGCGCACGCGTTCCGCAATCTCATCAATCGCGCCGTCGATGGTGTCGTACTGCGCCTCGAACAACTTGTGCAGGTCATGGAAATGCGGGCCCTTCACGTTCCAGTGATAGTTCCGCGTCTTGGTGTAGAGCACGTAGGCGTCGGCCAACACGGCGTTGAGAATCTGCGCCACCGCTTTGCGCGACGCTTCAGAGAGTCCAATGTTCACTTGCATACCGTCTTTGATCCATGAAGCGCCAAAAGGTTGCAACAGAACGCTACTCCTGCTTCTTGATGGCGGGCGCGTCCATGTCCGGCAGCGCCTCGTGGGTGCGCTCACGGAACTTGCCCTTTAGGCCGCGAGCCAGGGAGACGGCGTCGCTGCCGAACCGCTCCCGTAGCTTGTCGACCGCCGTCAGCGCGGTCTCCCAGCGCTGATTCGCGGGAGCATCAAACAATCCCTGCTGTCCGGCCGCCACATCCAGGCCCGAGACGCCCACTCCGAGCAAGCGGATCGGCTCCCCTGCTCGCCACGCTTTGCGGAACATCTGCCGGGCCGCGTCGGCAATGGCGCGATCGAGTGCCGTGGGCTCCCGTAGCGTGTGGGCTCGCGTAAACGTCGAAAAGTCCGAGTAGCGGAGCTTCAGGTGCACGGTGCGGGCAAAGAACTGGTGCTTCCGCGGTCACTTTGCCGACGCCGGGGATCTTGCGGACGTCCAGCGGCGCCAGAAACTCCGCCTCCTGCCCGGGCGCGATCCACAGCACGCCATTCGGCTTGGCTTGATCGGAGGCCACCTTCGACACCAGGCGCGTTTGCGAGGCGCCAATGGAGCAGTTCAGCTGTGTCTCCTGCTTTACCGCCTCATGGATCTTGTGCGCAGCCTCGAGCGGCGGCCCCAGCAGCCGCTCCGTGCCCGTCATGTCCAGATACGCCTCATCAATCGAGGCCATCTCCACCACCGGCGTAAACCGGCCGAAGATCTGCTGCACGCGCTTGGAATAGTCGCGGTAGCGGTCCGGGTGCCCTTCGACAAAGATCGCCTGCGGACACATCTGCGCCGCCGTCCGCAGCGGCATGGCCGAATGGACCCCAAACTTCCGCGCCGCGTAAGAAGCCGCCGACACGACGCCCCGCTGGTCCCGCGCGCCGCCCACCACCACGGGCTTGCCCTTCAGCGAGGGGTCAAAAATCTCCTCCACGCTGACAAAGAAGGCGTCCATGTCGACGTGAAAGATCCGGCGTTGCTTGGGCGCAGGCATGCTCGGCGGACCTCCTCCTCTCACGTGTCGAAACAGGCCCGGCGGTCAGAACTCGGTGCGCGGTGCCTCTCTAGATGATGAACCAGTCCGGCTCACGCCCGGCAATCGCGGCGGGCGGCTCCCAAGCTGATGCCGGAGGCCAAAGCTCCGGGCTTCTAGGCGGCCTTCACCCCCACCACTTCACCCCATGCTTGCGCAAAAAACGCATCTGGTTGACGGCACCAGACGCGGAGCTCCTCCGCGAGTTCGGTGGTGGTCCATGCCCCGGAGGGCACTTGCCAGGTCACTTCGATCTGTGCCGCCAAGTATTCGGCGATCACTTGGACCGGCGCGTAGCATTCATAGCTGGCCGTCGCGCGGACCGCGTGGAAGCCGGCCCGGCGCAGGATCGACGGCAGCTTTCGACCAATCGTCAGGTCTCCGCCGTTGGCGGCCTGCAGCTCGGCGTAAAAGTCGAGCGCGCGCTCGGCTCGACCGGAAGCTGGCCAACTCAACCGGCCCGTCCAATCGGGGCTGCGGAGGCCGATGACGCCACCGGGTTTCAGGACGCGCAACAGCTCGGCAGCCGCGCGGTCCGGGTCGGCCAAATGCTCAAACAGTGCATGGGCCAGGACGGCATCGAAATGGTTGTTCTCGAACGGCAGTTCATAAATGCTGGCAACGCGGCATTCGGCGTTCGGGGCCCCTGATAGCACCTGACGGGCCAGATCGATCTGGTCCGCGTTGCCATCGACGCCGCACACCTGTCCATCGGGGGCGATGCATTTGGCGATATCGGCGGTGATGGTCCCGGGTCCACAGCCGCAGTCGAGCACGTGGGCTCCCGGGAAGAGGAAAGGGCGAAAGAACGACCCGTGGGTGGCCAGTGTCCTGCGGGCCATGAAGTTGGTGACATTGGGCGAATCGCCCGGTGTGTAACGTTCCATGCACCACAGAATAGGGCGCGATTAGATCGCCGTCCAATATCATTATTGGCTTGATTGATATGATTTTCGTATCAATGGAAATCCACCATCTCCGGTACTTCATTGCCGTGGCCGAGGAGTTGAGCTTTCGCGGAGCCGCCGAGCGTTTGCATATCTCCCAGCCGCCGCTCAGCGTCCAGATCGCCCAACTGGAGCGTGAGCTTGGCACCCGGCTGCTGGAGCGAAGCGCGGGCAAGACCACTCGCCTCACCGCCGCCGGGGCCGTGTTTCTAGATGAGGCGCGGGCCCTGCTGGACGGGCTGGACCGGTCCATCGAGCGAACGCGCCGGACGGGACGGGGCGAGGTGGGGACGATATCGGTCGGTTTAACCAGCTCGATGGCCTATGGGGTGGTCCCGCTGCTGCTGCGCGATTTCCGGCGCGCCCATCCGGGGGTCACGCTGCAGCTGCTGGAAATGACGACCGCGCAGCAGGAGAAGGCCCTGCTGGCCCGGACACTGGACCTGGCGTTTTGCTATCCACCCCTGGAGAACCCCGGATTCAAGACGCGAAACGTGGGCGAAGAGGGGATGGTTTTGGCCATCCCTGACTCGCATCCGTTGGCGGGCACGCGGCCGGTGCGGGTGGGAGAACTGCAGGGTGAGACGATCCTCACCTTCCCCCGTCACTTGAGCCCCGGCTTGTTTGATCGCATGCTGGCGGCGTTCAGTATGGCGGGGTTGACACTGCGAATTGCCGAAGAGGCCACGCAATTGCAGACCATCATTGCCTTGGTCTGCGCTGGGCTGGGGGTGGCCGTGGTGCCCGCTTCGATGGCGAAACTGGCGCGTGAAGGCGTCGAATACCGGTCCATTCTGGATCCGATGCCGGTGGTCGAGACGCTGCTGGTGTGGCGCGACGATGCGCCCAGTCCGCTGGCCCAGAAGCTGATTCAGTCGGTTTCAAAGACAGCCTAGCCCAAGGCGTACGGCTTGGCTGGAAAAAGGCGCTACCGCCGCGCCCGCACAATCCGCGGCCGTCCGGCCAAGTCCTTCAAGACCGAAAACTCCGCCCAGCCCCCAAACAGCGGAGCCATCTCCGCCCGCGCGTCAATCTCCCCGATCAGCCAGCCACCGGGCGCGAGCACCCGTGCGGCCTGGGGCACCAGCCGCCGCCACACGTCCAGGCCATCGCCGCCGCCGAACAGGGCCAGCGACGGTTCCCACACCCGGACCTCACGCGCCAACTCGTCCCCGGCAGGGACATACGGCGGGTTGCTCACCACCAGCGCCGCGCGGCCGATCGGGGTCAATAGATCGCCGGCGATGAACTCCACCGCCGCCTCCAGGCGCGCCGCATTGTCACGAGCGATCTCGAGCGCCCGGCCGGAAATGTCCACCGCGAATACCGTCCGCTTCAGCTCCAGCGCCAGCGTGATCGCAATGCAGCCGCTGCCGGTGCCGACATCGACGATGGGGCCTTCAATCGCAGGCAGCGCCAGCACGGCTTCAATGATGTGTTCCGTTTCCGGCCGCGGGATCAGCACGCCGGGTTCGACGCGGAAGGGGCGCCCGTAGAACTCCTGTTGCCGGGTGATGTATTGGGTGGGCTTGCCGCCCATTCGCTCATGCAGCCAGCGGCCGTAGTGGATCCAGGCCAGCTCCGTCAGCCGATCGGTGGAATGGGCGATCAGGTACGTCCGGTCCCGGCCGAGGGCGTGGGCCAGCAGCACTTCCGCCGTCAGCCGTGGAGCCTCAATGCCTTCCCGTTCCAGCAGTTCCGCCCCTTGGCGCACCGCTTGGCCCAGGGTGAGATCAGGTTGCATTGGCGGCCATGAAACTCATCATCGCACCGCCTTCCACGGGGCCGCCAAACTGCCTCGTGCGGGACCGCTAAACTGGCTCGCGCGGGCCGCTAAACTAAAAGTTGGCCGCCTTTCGCGCCCTCCGCCACCGCAACTTCCGCCTCTTCTTCATTGGACAGACCACTTCCCTGGTCGGCACCTGGATGCAGAACGTCGCCCTCACCTGGCTGGTCTACCGGCTCAGCCACTCTGAGCTGCTGCTCGGCCTCACCGGCTTTCTCACCCATCTGCCCACCCTGATCTTGGGCCCGGTCGGCGGCGTGGTGGCGGACCGGATGGACCGGCGCAAGATCGTCATCTTCTGCCAGGGGCTGTTCCTGCTACAGGCGGTCCTGCTGGCGGGGCTGACGCTGACCGGCCACGTGACGGTGGGCCATGTGATGGGGCTGGCGCTGTTTCAAGGGTTCGTCGACGCCTTTGACCGCCCCGCGCGGCAATCCTTACTCGTCCACCTGGCCGGCCGGGAAGATCTGCTGAATGCCGTCTCGCTGAACTCGCTGATGTACAACACCGCCCGCGTGATCGGACCCTCCATCGGAGGCATCATGGTGGCGGCGTTTGGCGAAGGCGTCTGCTTTAGTGTGAACTCGCTGTCGTTTCTGGCGGTGCTGGGCAGCCTGTTTCTGGTAACGGCACCCCCCGCCGAACCGGCCGCCACCACGGGAGCGCTCGCGCATTTGAAGGAAGGCTTCCGCTACGTCTCCCAGGAGGCACACGCCCGCCGCGTGTTGCTGCTGAATGCCGTGGTGAACCTGGCGGTGGCGCCGATTTGGGTGGTGCTGCCGCACTTTGCCGATTCGGTCTTCCACCGCGGCTCCTCCGGCGTCGGATTCTTGACCGCCTCCATGGGTCTGGGCGCCGTCATCGGCATGCTGGGCCTGGCCGCTCGGACGACTACGGTGGGTCTGCGCCGCCTGGCCTTCTGGAGCGTCCTGCTACTGGGTGGTGCGATGGCGGGCTTTGCGCTTTCGCCCTCGTTCGCGCTTTCGGCGGCGATGATGGCCCTGCTGGGCTTTTCGGTGATGCGGATGAACGGCGCCACCAACACCGAGCTTCAAGCCCGTGTGCCGGAGGCGCTGCGGGGCCGGGTGATGGGCTTTTTTGCGATGGCGAACGTGGGCGTCTTGCCGCTGGGCTCACTGGGCGGGGGAGCGCTGGCGGAATCGATCGGCGCCACCTGGGTGGTGTGGGCCGGCAGCCTGATCTGCATTGCCGCCGCGGTTGTGTTTCGCTGGAGAGAGGCTTCATGATCACGCTGCTGTTGCTGACGCTCGCGGCCGACCTGCCTTCGCAACGCGAGGTGGACGAGATCACGCGCCAGTTGGGCGAGGTGATGCAACTGAAGCCCCGCCGGTCGATCCCCGTTCACCAGATGACCCGTGATGCCTTAAAGCGGGACTTCACCCGCCGCGCCGACAAACTGATGAAGCCGGAAGAGCAGCGCGTGGATGAGCTGACGTTGCAGTGGCTGGGCTTTGTCGCCCCAGGCTTTAACCTGAAAACCACCACCGTCGATCTGCTTTCTGAACAGGCCGCCGCCTACTACGACTATCGCCGCAAGCGCCTGGTGATGCTGGCCAATCCGCTGGGCGAGTTTGACCCCAACGTGCTGGCCCATGAGCTATCTCACGCCCTGGCCGACCAGCACTTCAAGATCGGCCGCTTCATCGACGGCGCCAAGTCCGGCGATGATGCCGAGCTCGCCCGTCAGGCCGTGGTGGAAGGCCAAGCCTCCTGGCTAATGGCCGACTACGAATCACGGCAGCGCGACGGCACCAGTTTGGCGGAGGCTCCCGGCCGCCTTCCGGCGTGGAGTTCATTTGACGACAAGGCCAGCTTCGCCTTTCCGGAACTCGAAAAAGCCCCGCTCTATCTGCGGGTGAACCTGTTGTTCCCTTATTGGGAAGGCGGCCGGTTCCAGCAGGCCGTGATTGCGCGCTCCGGCCCCCGCGGCTTCCGCGAAGTGTTTACAACTCCGCCGGTCTCCTCGCAACAGATTCTCCATCCGGAGGCGTATTTTGAGCATCGCGTGCCGGAGCAGCCCGCCCTACCCATCGCCCGCCTGAAGGGTTATCGGACCGTCAGCGCCGGTATTCTGGGCGAGGCCGACCATCTGGTTCTGTTCAAGCAATATGGCGACCCGCAGCCGGAGCGGGTGGCCGAAGGTTGGCGGGGTGGCCAATACCGGATTCTCGAACGCCAAAGTAACGGCGCCCGGGAGTGCTGCGTGGTCCTGTATGCCTCCAGTTGGAAGGATGAAGCCGCCGCTCAGGCCGCCCAAACAGCTTGGGCGCGCGTGGTGGCCAACAAATCCCGCCAGGCGGAAGGCCCGCTCCGCGCCCGGGTCCAGCGGCGGAACCGGCTGGTCTTCAGTATTGAAGGTTTGGCCGCTCCTTCGCGTGCGGAATGACATCCGTCCGCGCGCGAACACCTTGCAGAATATGCAACAATTGCCTCAGCAGTTTTGCCGACGGTGTCGCAATTTCGAAGGGCTACCGGGCGGCTGCAATACCAGGAGAGGGTGTAGTGAAAGAAAGAGGCATCGTAAAGTGGTTTAACGCCGCCAAGGGTTATGGATTTATCCAGCGCTCAACCGGCGAGGATGTGTTCGTTCACTTTTCGGCGATCGAAATGACCGGATACAGGACCCTGGAAGAGGGTACCGAGGTGGAGTTCGAGGTGAAAAAGGGCCCCAAGGGCCTCCAAGCCGAGGGCGTAACCCGCCCGTCGTAAAAGTAGTCCGCTCAAGATTCTCAAAAGGGCCGTCCATGCCGCCGGCCCTTTTTTCATTGGTCGCCCCCCTGATTTCACCATGATCGAACCTTCCCTCAGCCTCGGCAAAACGAGACTGCACGGCAAAACCGCCCTGGTCACCGGCGCCTCCGGAGGCATCGGCACCGCGATTGTCGAGCGTTTCCGCGCCGAAGGAGCTCGAGTGCTCACCTGCGACATCACCGGGGAGCCCGATTTTCTGGTGGACGTGGCCGACGAAGCGCAAGTGTGCGGCCTCTTTAATCAGTTGTCAGATCTCGATATTTTGGTCAATAATGCCGGTATTCAGATCCAAACGCCCAGCCATGAGTTGTCGATGGCCGATTTTGACCGGGTGGTGAACATCAACCTGCGCGGCACCGTGCTCTGCTGCCGCGAGGCATTGAAGCTGTTCCTGCGGAGCGGCCGCGGCGGTGTGATCGTCAACAATTCCAGCTGCGCACAAACGATTCCCAAGCCAGAGTTTCTCTCCTACGCCATTTCCAAAGGCGCGCTCGACAACCTGTGTAAGACGCTGGCGCTCGAATACGCCGGCCGGGGCATTCGGGTGAACAACGTGGGCCCCGGTGCCGTGCTGACGCCGATGAACGCCGCCTGGAAAGACGACCCCCAGCTCCGCGCCTCGGTGGAAACCCACATCCCACTCGGACGCGCCGCCACCGCTGACGAAATGGCCGCCGTCTTCGCCTTTCTGGCCTCACCCGAAGCCGCCTACATCACCGGCCAAACCCTCTACGCCTGCGGCGGCGTCACGCTCTACGCCGACTTCCGGGAAAACTGGTCGTCGTAGGGGCGGCTTCCTTTCGTGTGGGAGCTGTCCCATTTGTCCCGGAGTTCGCGCTTCTACTCCTAGGCGGGCCGTCAGATCGATCCAATCGGCCTGCCCAAGGGGGTAATCATGGGTTTGTCTGGCTTCTCCGGAATCGCTTGGCTGGCCGCGGGTGTCATCGCAACTGTTAGCTGGCCCTCTTGGGACGTGTTGGCGCAGTATGCTTTCCTGCTGCGAGTGCCGCTGGCACTGGCGGCGTTGCTGATCCTTCTGCCGCTGATGGGGCTGAGGTTCGCCTGGAGTAAGCCGCTCGTCCGGGGGTTGTTCGACCTCCAACCCGACCAGGCCCTTGTAGTGGCGCTCGCGGCGGTGGCTGCCGCCGGTGCCGCAGCCATGAACGCCTCCATCGTTCTCGCGTACGCGCCCGCCCGCATGGGGGTCCGCTCTTTGAGCGCCTTGCCTGCTTGGGCTTGGGTCACTCTGGTGGGCGTTCTGAGTTTGTGGATCGTGGGGGCCGTGGTGTTGATGACCAAACAACAGGACGGCCCAGTCTGGCCTTGTCTGGGAAAAGGGCTCTTGGGATGGGGGCTGGGCATGGCGGTTGCCGCCGCTCTGGTTTTCCGTTTCGAGAAGGATACCGAGATCCAAGCGTGCGATTGGGTGTTGTTTGGAACGGTCAACCTCGGTCCCGGGTACGTCAATCCGGCCGGGGAGTTCCAGGCCGGGCATGTGCAAGCGGGTGTGGCCTTCGTGTGCATCCTGGTGGTGTATGCGTGCCTGGGGCTTTATGGCTGGCATCGGCTTAAGGCCGACGGTAAGACCACCGCTATGGTGCCCGCGCTGGCCTCCGCTCTCATGCTGGCGGTGATGCTGTGCTGGATCTGCGCGCCGCTGGCTTTCCTGTTCGATGTCAGCCGGTTCCCGTTCTTACTGGTGCTGGCTGCTTGGGGTGCGATCACCGGTCAAAGCTTGAAGTCGGACCACTTCTACCGGCTGGTGGTACCTGCGGGGACGGCGCCGAAGCCCGAGCCCGCCAAGGTGGTTGGCGACACCGAGCGCATCATCGTGGTGGCGGCCAATGGCGGTGGGATCCAATCGGCGGCGTGGGCAGCGCAGGTGCTGCATGGTCTAGCCGCCGATTGTAAGCAGTTTAAGGGGGCCGTCAAGATGATCAGCGCTGTGTCCGGAGGGAGTCTCGGGACAGTCTTCTATGTGGATTGGCTGCGCCGAAGCCATGCGAAGCAGGCGGTCCCTGACCCGGTGGAGACCGCGATGGAGTCCAGCCTGGACGAGGTGGCGTGGGGAATCGCCTGGACGGACTTCTTGCGTGGCCTCGTGCCTTGGCTCTTCGGCTCCTTTGGCCAGAAGCCGCGGCATCCGGGCTGGGTCGGCGGGGGCCTCATTGGCCGTGGACGGCTGTTGGAAGAAGCCTGGAGCTACAACGCCGAGGCCCCGGGCAACAAAGGCCAGAAGAAACTGAAGGACCAGGCTTTGAGTGATTGGCGGCCCGAGGCGGATACCGCCCATCCGGCCATCATCCTAAACGCGACCGCCACCGAAACGGGGAAGCGAGTGTTGTTCTCCACCTCTAGCATGGGCGCCGCGCCCATCACGGGCCGAGCCCGCGTGGATGCCGACCAGATCCACGAGATTTGCCATGTCCAATACGATGTCGCCGTCAGCACCGCGGCCCGCTTGTCCGCCAGCTTCCCGTACGTGACCCCAGCGGCGCGGTCCGACGCGGCGGGCGATCAACCCCACATCGTCGATGGGGGCTACTACGATAACTACGGCATGGCCACTTTAGTGGAGTGGTTGGACAGTGCGTTGCAACGTCCGCCGCAACCTCCGGACGCAGTCAAGGAACCGGCCAAGAAACGGAGCGTGCTGGTGATTCAAATACTGGGCTCGCCCGTTGCGCCCACCGGACAGGAAAAGGCGAAGTACACGTCCCGTGGCTGGTTCTTCCAGGCGTTCGCGCCGGTGACGACGCTGCTGAATGTGCGGAGCAGCGGACAGTTTGCGCATAACGAGATCGAGTTGGACCTGCTCAAGCAGAAGTGGGCGAGCGAGGTATCGATCGAGTCCGTCCAGTTTGAATTCCCCGATGAAGATGCGCCTCTATCGTGGCACCTGACGCCAAATGAGAAGGCCGCCATCGGCGCGGCCTGGAATGGCAACCACTGCAAGCAGAAGGATTCCAAGATCTGGGACGCGCGCGACACAGTATGCCGGTACTTGTCCTGTCCGCCACCACGGCGGGCTCCCGCGCCCGCAGGAGTACAGACGACTGGAGAACCCGTGTAAGCTGACAAGCAAACGCATGTTCAGCCGACACTTGTTGCGCTTTCTCATCGCTGCCTTGGCCGCCAGCAGCCTCTTCGCCCAACAGAAGCGCATCCCCCCGCCCGGCGTCGCCATTCCGGCACCGGAGCGGGCGCAACTGGAGGCACTGCTCGCCCAGAAGCGCGCCGCCTTTGAAAAGTCGCCGGATCTCGCCGTTCGCTTAAAGGCGGTGGATTGGGCGCTGCGCTATAACGAGTTTTTCAAGCCAGAAGAGGTGGCGAACGCGCGGGCCATTCTCGATGAGAAGTTCGGCCAACCAGGCTTAGTGGTGCACGGGTTCAAGAGCGAGATCGACGACAGCATCCAGCCCTACGGTGTCGTGCTGCCGCCCTCCTATTCGCCCACCGCCAAGGGTAAGTGGCGTCTCGATATCTGGCTGCATGGCCGGGGCGACACGACGACCGAGCTGAACTTCATCCATGACCGGTTGACCAAGCGCGGCGAGTTTACGCCGCCGGACACGATCGTGCTGCATCCGTTTGGGCGCTACAACAACGCCTTCAAATTCGCGGGCGAGACCGACGTCTTTGAGGCGCTGGCCGACATCCAGAAGCGCTATGCGATCGACCCGGACCGCATTGCCCTCCGCGGTTTTTCGATGGGTGGCGCGGGCACCTGGCACATCGCGGTGCATCATCCCGGCGAGTTCGTGCTGGCCAACCCGGGCGCCGGGTTCATCGACACAGAAGAATACCTGAACAAGCGCCCCACCTGGGCGATGCCGTCCGCCTGGGAGCAAAAGCTCTGGCGGCTGACCAACGCCAAGGAGTACGCCGCCAATCTGCTGAACCTACCCGTTGTCGCTTACTCCGGCGAGGATGACCCGCAGAAGGCTGCTGCTGACATCATGGCGCGCGAGCTTTCGAAATCCGGCGTCACGCTGACCCACATCATCGGACCCAAGACCGGCCACAAGTACGAGCCCGGCGCGAAAGCCGAAGTCGCGCGTCGCGTCGGCGCCTTGATGGACCGCGGCCGCCAGACCCAGACCCGCGTGCGGTTCGTCACCTACACCACGCGCTACCCCCATTCGCATTGGGTGCTGGTGCACGAGCTGAAACAGCATTGGGAGCGCGCCGAAGTGGATGCGCAACTGGTGCCGGGCGGCATTGCGGCCACCACCAACAACATCGGCCGCGTCGAGTTCTACTTTGGTCCGGCGCAGGCTCCATTTGCGGCGGGGCAGCCGGTGAAGGTCACGCTGGATGGCCGTACGTTCGACGCACCGGGTCCACGGAGCGATGGCAGTTGGAACTGGGTGTCACCGGGGGCGGAGCTGGAAGTCTACAAGCGCCCCGGGCTGCAGGGTCCGATTGATGATGCGTTCGGGTCCCGCTTTGTGATGGTCCGCCCGGCGGCCAACGCGCCCGCCTGGGTGAAGAATGAGTTTGACCGCGCGGTCCGCGAATGGCGGTCCATCTTCCGTGGTGATGCGCTGGTAGTGGATGAAGCGGCAGTAACACCCGAGCTGATGAAGTCCGCCAATCTGGTGCTGTGGGGCACGCCGCAAACCTCGAAGCTGATCGCGCAGTTCCCCGCCCCCATCAGTTGGCCCGCGGCCAAGGATCAGATGCTGATCGCCATCTACCCCAACCCCGCCGCGCCGAAGCGATATCTGGTGCTGAACAGTGCAGTGACGTTCCGGGAGGACCAATCCTACACGAACGCTCTGCAGACGCCGAAGCTGCCTGATTGGGCGATTATCGACACGACGGCACCGCCCGATGGTGAGAAGCCGGGGCGCATTGTTGACGCGGGGTTCTTTCAAGAGGACTGGCGGCTGGCGAAAAAGTAATCAGCCCCATGCGTCAGCTTGGGGCTTTTTCGAGAACGCGAAAATTAGCCGCTCATGGTCAGCTTGGGGGCTTTTTCGAGAGCGCGAAAATTAGCCGCTCATGCGTCAGCTTGGGGCTTTTTCGAGAGCGCGAAAATGAGCCGCTCATGGTCAGCTTAGGGCTTTCGCGGACCCGCAGAAGCCCCAAGCTCACGCATGGGGCTGGGTTTAACTCCCACTCACCTTCTTCAGATTGTCATCCGGCACCCGGTCTACGAGCATGCGGAACGGGTCGATGCCGGCTTTTTCGGGGAGCTCGTCGGTGACGAACCTATACTGCGCCCTGCCGGACTTCATGAGCAGGCGCTGGCGGTAGAGGGTCTTGCCGTATTTCTTGTCTTTATCGGGCTTCGCAAAGGCGCCGATGTCGATGTAGTCCGCGACGGCCACCTCCACTTCGTTGCCCTTGTCGTCGGCCTTGAACTTCTTGGTTTCGACATCGATGGTGACGTCGAACTTGCCGTCGGCGCGTTTGGCGGCCTTGGCTTCGAGCGTCCGGTTGCCGAACAAGGTCATGTCCTCAAACAAGTCCTTGATCAGGTACCGCAGATTCTCCGGCGTCTCTTCGCGGAGCGCGTCCACCAGCACGTGGGCCGTGGGATAGGGCGGTTCGGCGTAAGCGTACTTCTCCACCACCTTGCGCAGCGCGCGGTTGACGGCCTCTTCGCCGATCATCTCCTTCAGGTAGTACATCGCCGCCGAGCCCTTCTGGTAGTGGATATAGCCTTGCTGCGCTTCCACGTTGATCAGCGGGCGCTCCTTCAGCCGCTCCGCGCCACGGGCACGCAGGTAGCGGTCCATCTCGTACTCCATGAACTTGCGCATCATGTCGCGGCCGTACTCCTTCTCCATCACCATCAGCGCGGAGTACTGGGCCAGCGTTTCTGACAGCAAGGTCGCTCCCTGCATGTTGGCGCCCACCACCTGGTGAGCCCACCACTGGTGGCCGATCTCGTGCGCGACGACGTAGTGCACAAAGTCGATCGAATCCGGCTTGTCCAGCTTGGCGATGAAGCCGATCGATTCCGAATAGGGCATGGTGCCCGGGAAGGCCTGCGCGAAGCTGGCCACGCGCGGGAACTCAAGGATGCGGACCTGCTTGTGATAGTACGGCCCGAAGTTCTTGGTGTAGTAGTCGAGCGAATTGCGGATGGACTTGCGCATCTTCTCGATGTTCCAGGGATGGTCCTTGTGCCAGTAGACCTCGGCCTTGATGCCGTTGATGTCCTCACGCGCCACCTCATACCGGGCCGAGGCGAAGGCGTAGAAGTTCATCGAGTTCTTGTCGAGCTTGTACTCAAAGTACCGCCGCCCATTCTCCATCCATTCGCGCTGCAGCGTACCGGGCGCGACGGCGATCTGATCGGGCGAGGTCGACATCACCGTCTCCACGCTCACCCAGTCTGAGCTGTTGGAGAGGTACGTGTTCATGCAATGCTCCGTGCAGTTGCGTTCGAGCGCGGGCATCAGGTCCTTTTCGGGCAGGCCGCGCTTTTTGCGGTCATTGCGGTCATCAAGCTCACGATCAGTCTGGTAGCCGATCTGCGGCGCGATGCCGTTGTTGAAGAAGGTGCCGTTCTGGGCGATCTGCACGAAGCGCACACTATTCGGAATGCCCTTCGGGGCCAGCGTCACCGTAAAGCGCATCTGGCGCGTCTCGCCCGGTTGCATGGGCGGGGTGAGCTTGTAGGTTTGGAACAGCAGCGGCTGATCCTGTTTCTCCAGTTGGCCGCCGTCAATTGCGACGGTGTAGTCGAACTCCGATTCCAGGTTCAGGTAGACCTGGGAGATCGGCTGTTTGCTCTGGTTGATGATGGTCTGCTGACCCTTCATCGTCATGTGACGGGTCTCGGGCTGCAGATCGATCTGGTACTTCACGGCCGTGACGCGCGGTTGCGGGGCGGCGGCCAGCTTCTTGTAGTTCTTTTCGTATTCGGCTTGGCGGTCCAGCGCGGTATCGGGACCCACCACTTTATTCAAGATCAGCGTGTTGTAGCTGAGCCAGCCCAGCACCGCCAAAAAGGCGACGCCGATGCCTGACACCACCACCCGAGTGGACCCGTGCCAGCGGAGCCGCACTTCCGCAAAGCGCTTGGCCAGGCTGGTCTCCTTGCCGCGCGGCCATAGCAGGATGCTGGCCGCGATCACCAGCAGCGCGAAGAGGCCCCAGTAAAGCGTGAACCACAACCAAGCCTCACGATACGGCGCAAACCCGAACATGTCGGAGTACGAGTATTCCGGCCGTGAGCCGTACCGCACCAGCCGCGTCGCTACGTTCAGCGGCCGCCAGATAAACGCATTGGCGATCAGGAAGCCGATAAAGCCGAAGTAGCCCGCGTATTTGTTGGGCGAGATGACGTGCACAAAGAACGCCAGCACCGCCATGAACACGAGCAACGAGAAGTCGGCAAAGAACAGCTCCGTCAGATAGAGATCCAGCTGATAGCGCGTGTAGCCGTGGTAGGTCTGCACACCAATGCCGACCAACATGACCAGCGTCTGAATCAACACCAGCGACCCCATCAGGGCACCGAACTTGGCCGCGTACTGGATCCAGTTGGCGCGCGGCGTGCAGTCCTCAATCTCGTCCATCTTGGCATCGCGTTCCCGCCACACCAGCACCCCGGCGTAGTAAGTGATCATGGCGATCAAGAAGGCGTAGAGCGTGCCCTGCACCAGCGTGACAATCCAGTAGGTGACCGGGTAGCTGCTGTTGCCGTAGCTTTCGGTCGCGGACAGCAACAGGTTCGGCAGGCAGTTCAACAGAGCGGCCACCAGGATGACGATGAACGAAGTGGTCTTCACCAGGCCCCAAAACTCAAAGTCGAGCGCACCCCGGAAAGCAGCCCAGTCTGCGGCGAAGCCCCGGGAACCTTCCACCACCGGAACGGTGACCGGCATGGTGGAAGCGGGCTCATCCTCTTCCTTCTGCTTGCCCTTCTTGTTGCGGTCGGCAAAGCTGAAGCGCGAGTAGGCGAACGCCAGGATCGCCACCGTCACGCCCATCCACAGCAACCGGTTCCACAGCACCAATCCTTCAAACCCGAGTGACAGGTTGTTCTTGTCGGCCACGGTCCAATACTTGGTCATCAGGGTGAAGGCGCGAGAGCCAAACGGGTCGATCATCGCGGCCAGCACTTCGTTATCGAGATCTTGTGTCAGCGTGTCCGACAGCGCCGAGGCGACAAGTAACACCAGCGACCCCAGGAAGCTGGCGATAGTGCTGCGCGTCAGCACCGCAATGGTGAACACCACCGCCGCACCGAACAGCGTGTTGGGCAGGGCGAAGACGAGGATGCCCTTCAAGTGCGCGGCCCAATCAATGGGGCCGAACCGCTCCGGGTCCACCCAGGGCATGAAGCGCGCGATGATGATGCCCAGGCTGGTGCCCATCATCGGGATCACGGCCACCAGCGCCGAACCCAGGTAGCGGCCGAACACATAGTCGCGCTTGCTGAGCGGCGTCGTGAAGAGCATGCCGCTGGTGCCATAGGCGAAGTCGCGCGAGGCGGCCGAGTTGACGAAGGCGGTGGTCATCAACAGGGTCAGCACGGCCATGAACGAATAGAAGTTCTGGATCACCCAAGGGGCGTTGCGGTGAGTGTTCTGCATGGCGCCGCCAACGGTGATGACGTCGGAGCTGGTGGCGCCGAAGATCATCAAGCCGATGATGACCAGAAAGACCCACACCATCATGCCGCGCAGCCAGTAGCGCAGCTCGAAACTGAGGAACTCTAGAAACATAGTCGAAGCTCCTAGTTCAACCCGGCGATCTTGGAAAAGAACACATCTTCCAAGTCCGGCTTGGCGGGCTCGAAGCCGTCTTCGGGGGCCTGCTCCGCAAAGACGTGGATCAGCGGCTGGCCGGCCACCATCTTGGACGAGATCACTTTGTGCCGCTCGGCATAGGCGCCGGCTTCGGCCTTGGGAATGCGCCGCTCCCAGATGCGGCCGTCGAGCGCATTCACCGCATCATCGGGCGCACCCTCGTAGAGCACGCGGCCTTGATGAATGATGGCCATCTTGCGGCAGAGCTCCATCACGTCTTCCACGATGTGGGTCGAGAGAATGACGATGACGTTCTCGCCCACTTCGGCCAGCAGGTTGTAGAAACGGTTGCGTTCACCGGGGTCGAGACCAGCCGTGGGCTCATCGACGATTAGTAGCTTGGGGTTGCCGATCAGCGCCTGGGCGATGCCAAACCGCTGCCGCATGCCGCCCGAGAAACTGGCGAGCGCCTTTTTGCGGTGCTGAAACAGATTCACCCGATTCAGCATCGCCTCCACGACTTCCTTGCGTTGTTTGGCGTTGGCCAGCCCTTTCAACAGGGCCAGGTGGTCCAGCATGTCGGCCGCGGAGATGCGCGGGTAGACGCCGAAATCCTGCGGCAGGTAGCCGAGCTGACGGCGAACGCCCTCCTTGTCTTTCAGGACGTCGGTGTCGCCCAGGTGCACGTCGCCGGAATCGGCCTCCTGCAGGGTGGCGATGGTCCGCATCAAGGTAGATTTGCCCGCCCCGTTCTGCCCCAACAGACCATACATCCCTTGCGGCACGGTGAGCGAAACATTGTCCAACGCCTTGACGCCATTGCCGTAGGTTTTCGAAAGCCCGGTTACACGCAGTTCCATAGTTCTCTGGATGGTACGATTTTTCCATGGCCAAAGGTTCCCCCGGCGCTCCAACAATTTCGGTTACCTGCCCATGCTGTCAGGCGAAGCTGGTGATCGACCCAAAGTTTGAGACCGTTATCCGGCACGAGGAACCGCCGCGGAAACTGGCCATTGATGATCTGGCGGCGGCCGCCCAAGCGTTGAAGGGTGAATCCGCCAAGCGGGACAAGCTGTTTGAAAAGTCTTTTGAGCAGCACCGGAACGCGGAAGAGATCCGGGCGCGCAAGTTCGACGAGCTGTTCAAGAAGGCCAAGGAAGACGACCCCACCAAGCCGCCGCCCAAGCCACTGGGCCTGGAATAGCGCCGTCCTCAATTGCCCGGCGATGGGGCGCTGACCCCGGAGCAGCGAGGCCCGAGCCGTTGAACGGCAGGCACTTACCGCTGTCATCAAGAATTGACTGATCAGAATCCTCATTTGCCCTAAACTGGCGTTTCGAGGCGGATGATGAGATTACTGATGGGGATCGTGTTGGCGGCGTCGGCGTGGAGCCGGGCGAACGCCCAAGGTGCGCCGGAGTTTGTGACTAAGCGCGGCGTCAAGTTGAATGAGATTCAGGTTTTAGGCAGCCACAACAGTTACGCGCAGCCGGTGGACCCGAAGTTATTGGCCGTCGTCGAGCCGATTCTGGGTAAGCTGATGTCCGGCGTCACGGCCAAGATGCCACCGGCGCAGGCGGCACTGTTCAAGGAAGAGCACCCCAATGAAGTCACCTTCGCGGAGGCCTTAAACTACCACCACCCGGACCTGACCACCCAGCTCAACGCCGGGCTGCGGAGCCTGGAGATCGACGTCAATCCGGACCCGGAGGGTGGCCGCTTTGTGGACCCCGCGGGGTACCGCGCGTTGCGGGCCAAAGGCGTCCAGGACCTGGCGCCGCACAACATGGCGGGGCTGGAGCAGCCGGGCTTCAAGGTGCTCCACGTACCGGACATCGATTTCCGCAGCCACTGCCCGACCTTCAAAGGCTGTCTGGCGGAGATCAAGGCCTGGAGCGAGGCGCACCCGCAGCACGTGCCGCTCTACATCATGCTGGAGGCCAAAAGCCAAGCCATCCCCATCTTTCCGGGCGCAACACAAGTGGCGCCGTTTGATGCCAAGGCCTTTGACGCACTCGACGCGGAGATTCTCAGTGTGCTGGGGCGGAACCGGTTGATCACGCCCGATGATGTGCGCGGTACCTATGACACGCTGCGGCAAGCGGTGCTGGCGAAGAACTGGCCGACGCTCGAGGCCGCTCGCGGCAAGGTGATCTTTCTGATGATCACGGCCAATGGCACCGCCTCCACCGGGCCTTACCTTGAGGGTCACGCGTCGTTGAAGGGACGCGTGGCGTTTCTGCGGGCGGAGCCGGGGGACGATCATGCGGCGTTTCTGATGTACGACAACGCCGTGGTTCGCGCCGAAGAGATCCAGAAGTTCGTCCAGGCGGGCTATCTGGTCCGCACACGCTCCGACATTGAGACCTATGAAGCGAAGGCCAATGACCTGTCGCGCGCCAAGGCCGCGTTCTCGAGCGGCGCCCAGGTGGTGTCAACGGACTTTTTCCGGCCGGGCAATTCCTACGGCACTCCTTATGTGGTCCAGTTGCCGGGCGGCGGTGTCGCCCGCTGCAACCCGGTGGTGCGAGCCGCCTGCCAGTAGCGGCCTTCCGCGCAAATTGTCATGGACTTGTGAAGAGCCATGCCGATAATGAAGGTGATGGATTCTTCGTTGACAGTTGTCATTCTCGCCGCCGGGCTCGGCACCCGCATGCGGTCTAAGAAAGCTAAAGTGCTCCACAAGGTGGGCGGACGTACGCAGGTGGAGAACGTGGTCCACTCCGCGTTGAAGATCACGAGCCCCGACCGCATTTTTGCGGTCACCGGACATCAGGCGGAGACGGTGGAAGGCGTGCTGGCGCCGCTGGGCGTGGGCTTCTTCCGGCAGACCGAACAAAAGGGCACGGGTCACGCGTTGCGCATGGGTGAGGCTCAACTGGCGCACCTGCCCGGGCGGCTGGTGGTGCTCTATGGCGATACGCCGCTGTTGAGTGAGGCGACCATCCGGGCAATGCTTTTGCGGCACGATGAATCGGGCGCTGCCGCCACGGTGATCACCACCATGCTGGCTGATCCGACCGGCTATGGCCGCATTGTGCTGGACGAAGCGGGCGACATCGCGGCTATTGTCGAGCAGAAGGCGGCCACGCCTGAACAGTTGAAGATTGAAGAGATCAACTCCGGCATCTACTGTTTTGACGCTCCGCTGCTGTGGAAGCACATCGGCGAGATCGGCACCAACAACCCGGCGGGCGAGTACTATCTCACCGACATGATCGAGATCCTGCGCCGCGCGGGGCATCGGGCGACGACGTTGCGGGTGAGCGACCCGAGTGAACTGATGGGCATCAACAGCCGCGTCGAGCTGGCCATCGTCGACCGGATCCTCCGGGAGCGCAAGACCACCGAACTGATGCTCGCGGGCGTCACGATCGAGAAGCCGGAAACGGTCACCATCGACGCCGCCGTGCAGGTGGGCCGCGACACGATCATTGGGCCGTTTGTGCAACTGCTCGGAAACACGACCATCGGCGAAGATTGCTATGTCGGCGCGTGCTCCATCGTGGCGGATTCGCAGATCGCGGACGGTGTCGAGATCCACCCGTTTTCGATGGTGGGCACTTCCGTCATCGAGACCGGCGCGCACATCGGCCCCTATGCCCGACTGCGCATGGAGAACCACGTGGAAGCGGGCGCGCACATCGGAAACTTTGTCGAGCTAAAGAAGACGCGCTTGGGCGCGGGCGCCAAGTCGATGCACCTGGCCTATCTGGGTGATTCAAGCATCGGCGCCAAATCGAACATCGGCGCGGGCACGATCACTTGCAACTACGACGGCAAGAAGAAGTCAAAGACGAAGGTGGGTGTGGGCGCGTTTGTCGGGTCCAACTCGACGCTGGTGGCGCCGGTCGAGATCGGCGATGCAGCCTACGTGGCGGCAGGTAGCGTGATCACCAAAGACGTGCCGGCCGATGCGCTGGCCTTTGGCCGCAGCCACCAGACCAACAAGGAAGGCTACGCGAAAAAGATCCGGGAGCGGTAGAACGCTGGGACCGAGCCCCGACTTGCAGGAGGGGCCTCTTCCATCCTGCACCGTGCTGACCAGACCAGGAGAGCCTGCGGCGTCGAGATTGACCGCCTCCACGCGCTGATTTCGCGTGGTGAGGGTGTCCGGCCGCCCACATAGGTAACACTTTAGCCCGATCACATAGGTAACACTTTTCAAGGCTGGCTCGGTCGTAGAATACCAAGCTTCGCGAGGCGGGATTCGGACTCCTCAACAGAGTCGGGGGCGGAACGGCGGCTGGGTCAAGGCCGAGCGTGAGCGAGCCCGAAGGGTTGCCTTGACGCGGCCGCCGGTCCGCCTCCAGCAACGGTCAGGAGTCCGAATCCCGGTGCCGGGG
>JAPKYZ010000059.1 GCA_026394055.1 Acidobacteriota bacterium | reverse complement strand
GATCGAGCGGTTGTTCCGCAGACTGAAGGGCTTCCGCCGGATCTTCTCACGCTTTGAAAAGCTCGACGTCGTCTTCGTGGCTTTTCTCTGCTTCGCGCTCATCGTCGAAGCCCTCCGCGTAGTGTGAACACGCCCTAGTTGCCCAGAGCGAGCCGATAATCCCACCTTCTGCACTTCCGTCGCGGCCATTCTCGGCGCCAACGTCGACGACTTCGACCCGTGTTCCGCGACGCTCGCCGTTGCCCAACGTCACTTCCCTGAACCAGCTACAGCTACGCACTGTTCAGCGATAGTCTGCTGTCTATGTGGAGGCCGGCGGCCGTGTCGTACTGGGAGCTTTGCGCCCTATACAAGTGGAAACTCCCTCGGTGAGCGCACTACGAGCGTTGGCTACCCGCCAGTTATTGGAAACGGCAATTACTCCACGAGGGCACGATCAATGGCGACGCCGCCGGCCCATCGTGGGACGGCGTCGGCCTACAGCGCCGTCTACAGCGACACGATGGTTCTGTACGGATCGCATTTTGATCGGCATCTTCGCCGATGGCTCGATTGCCGGTGCCTGGCGTCCGGACACACTGATGGTCTACCTGGGCGGCATTGAAACCCTCAGGCCCACTGTCGGCGACTCGGCCAAGCTGCTGGCAAATGCGTTGGCGCGCGAGTTTCTCTCAAGCCCTAAGAGATAGGCCGCTCGTAATAACGAGGCCCATTTCACTTGGTTAACACCTATAGCCAGGATGCTCCGTGGGCAGTCGGCTTCCGGTCGTGTTACGCGCCCAGCTTGATCTTGCGAACGGCCATCTGGTTGGCTTCCCAGTAGGTCTTCTTCAACGCAATTTGATCATCCGATGCCGCTGGCTGTACTTTGCCTTTGGCGTTGGTGGCGCGCGAGGTGACGGTGTGCTCACCCGGCGTGGGCGACGGCCAGTCGAGCGACCAGAAGCGCCAGGTGTAGGGCTCCTTGTGGCTTTCGTCGAGCTTGGCCTGCACCCAGTCGCCAGAATCGATCTTTACATCCACGCGCTTGATCGGCGTGCCATCGTCCCAGGCGGCGCCTTGGATGACTAGCTTGCCATCGGCGCGCTTGACGACGCGGCTGGGGACGGATTTCAGATTCATCCGGCCGACGGAGGTCTCGCGCCAGATCGTTTCCGCGCCGCGCTTTTCGCCACGGATGGTGACGTAATCGCGGCCCATAAAGCGGCCCAGGTACTTGCGGTCATGCAGCTCGATCCGGTTCAGCCACTTCACCCAGGACACGCCGTATTGCCCGGGCACAATCAACCGGATCGGCGCGCCGTGCTTGTCGTTCAAGGGTTGCCCGTTCATCTCGTAGCAGAGCAGCACGTCGTTCGACATCGCCTCCGCCACCGGCAGGCTGCGCGCGAAGTTCTGTTTGTAGTCCGCGCCGCGGATCTTCTCGGTGCCGGAGTCCGCCGCAAAAAAGACCGCTTCCACGGCCTCCGGTGCAACCTTGGCTTCTTTGAGCAGTCCAGATAGCGGCGTGCCTTTCCATTTAGCGTTGCCGATCAAGCCGCCCGTCGGGCCGTTGCCGGAGCACTCCATGGTGGCGATGTACTCCCGCGACGGGCGCTTCTTCAGTTCATCGAGCGTCACGGACAGCTGCTTGCCCACCAGCCCGGCCAGTTCCAACTTCCAATCGGCCAGCTTGACCTCCGGAAAGCCATAGTGTCCGACGAAGAAGAACTGGTCTTGCGGCGTCAGCCATTCCGAGGTCTGCTCCCATGGCAGGCGCGGCTTGGCCGGGTCGAACTTGGGGGTGTCTTCAAAGGCGATCACCTCTTCGCCCGCGGCCAGGGCCGGGAAGGTGAAATGGGGCAGCGCCGTGGCCGCCAGAGCCGCCGCACTGGAATTCAAGAAAGACCGCCGGTTGAACGTGCTGGAAGGTGTTGTGGGTCGCAAGAGCTGGCTCCAGAATGAGATTGCGGCGAGTATATCACCCGCATCCGAACACGTGGAACCGGACCGGGACCCGTCGCTGCCCGGCCACCCGGCACCGGCTGGATCCTTGGCCCGCGTCATCGCTTTCACCCGCGGCGTTCGCCAATGTTTGCCCTTCGGCTCTAACGAGACCGGCGAATGTTGCCGAATTCAGGGGTGGAGCTTTATGAAGACCTTACTGCTGCTGGCCACCTGTCTGGCTGTTTCTGGAAATGACAAGGTGCCGTCCGGGCTGACGGCCGGTTCCTGGGCAGAGATCCGCGCGGTGCATCAGCGCCACCGGCACGCCGCCCAAACCGATGGCCGCGGCCCCTTGACGGCGCCCAATCAGAGCCAGCAATGGACCACCCGCTTTGATGGCCAAGGGTTTCTGGTCCAGCCGGACCGTGGTGGCTGGAACTGGGGATTGGCGTTGCAGCGCTATGGCTTTGCTGGTCAGGAGCGGGCGGTGGGCCAGGGCCAGCTCACCAGTTCTTTGAACCGGATCAAGTTGAACCGCGATGGAGTGGAAGAATGGTGGATCAACGACGCTCGCGGCTTGGAGCATGGCTTCGTTGTGCGCCAGCGTCCGGCCGCAGGCAGGTCACTGGCCGCCGCAGGCAATTCACGGGCCGCCGCAGGCAATTCAGCAGGCCCGCTGCGGTTCGATCTGGCGGTGCGGGGCACTCTGCGCCCGCGTGTCAGCGCCAACGGGAAAAGCGCCTCCTTCCACAATGACGACGGTGCCACGGTGGTGAGCTACGGCGGACTCAAGGTATGGGACGCCGATGGACACCTGCTGAGCTCCCGGATGGAGGCTTCGGAGAACCGGCTGATGATTCTGGTTGAGGAGCAGGGCGCGCGTTATCCGCTCACCATCGATCCGATCGCCCAGCAGGCTTACCTGAAAGCATCCGTCTACACGGGTGGCGACTACTTGTTTGGCAACTCCGTGGCCGTCTCCGGCAATACCGTGGTGGTTGGAGCACCCCGTGAAGACAGCAATGGTACCGGCATCAACGGCGCCGGCACCGACAACTCAGCCACCGATGCGGGAGCGGCTTATGTCTTTGTCAGAAGTGGCGGGACCTGGACGCAACAAGCTTACTTGAAGGCCTCTAACACCGACCCGGGTGATAACTTCGGTTATTCCGTGGCCATCTCCGGCAACACCATCGTGGTGGGAGCCTTGAGTGAGTCCGGTGGCGCCACGGGCGTCAATGGCAACGCGGCCAACAATGGCGCCGCCCAATCCGGGGCGGCCTATGTGTTTGTGCGGAGCGGCTCCACCTGGACCCAGCAGGCTTACTTAAAGGCTTCCAACACGGAGGCTGGTGACAACTTCGGCGTCTCCGTCGGCATTGACGGCGACACCGCGGTGGTGGGGGCACAGGCTGAATCGAGCAATGCCACCGGCGTGAACGGCAACCAAGCCAACAATAGCGCCGCCGGTTCCGGTGCAGTGTATGTATTTGTGCGGAGCGGCACTACCTGGACCCAGCAGGCCTACTTGAAAGCCTCCAATGCGGAAGCCAGCGACAACTTCGGCAACGCCGTGGCCATTTCCGGTGACACCATCTTAACGGGAGCCCAGTCAGAGGCCAGTAATGCCACCGGCGCGAATGGCAACCAGGCCAATAACGCCGCCGCCGCTGCAGGGGCCGCGTACGTGTTTGTCCGCAGCGGAACCACCTGGACGCAGCAGGCCTATCTGAAAGCTTCGAATGCTGAGGCGAGTGACGCCTTTGGCTATGCCGTCGCGATCGCTGGCGACACCGCCGTGATTGCCGCCCAGAATGAATCGAGCAATGCCACGGGTGTCAACGCCAATCAAGCCAACAATGGCGCCTCTCAAGCTGGTGCGGCCTATGTGTTTGTAAGGAGTGGCTCAACTTGGGCGCAGCAGGCTTATCTGAAGGCCTCGAACACAGAAGCGGCGGACAAGTTCGGCAGCTCCGTCGCGATCTATGGAGATATGGTGGCGGTGGGCGCTTCTCAAGAACGGAGCAACGCCACCGGTCTCAATGGCGACCAAACCAATAACAGTCTGACTGCGGCCGGTGCGGTGTATCTGTTTGTCAGGGCCGGGGCCGCGTGGACTCAGCAGGCGTACTTGAAAGCGTCTAATACGCGAAGCGACCAATTCGGCGTGGCGGTGGCGGTCTCCGCGGACCTGGTGGTGGTGGGCGCATACTCCGAGACCAGCAGTGCGACCGGTGTCAATGGCGATCAGTTCGACTACTGCGGCCCGGACTCCGGAGCGGTCTACGTCTTCGACGCTCCGCCGCTTCCGCCCTCAACGTCCGACATCACCGTCTCCCCGGCCGTGGTGCCACTCACTTGCGTGGTGGGCCGCACGCCGCCTTCTTTCGCGCTCCAAGTGCAGGGAACGGGGGGCTTTAGCCTCACTCCGCAGCTTCCTTGGCTGACTTTGCTGAATAGTTCGGGCACCGCCGGCCGGCCCTTCACGCTGGCCCTTCAGAGCTGCGACATGGCTCCGGGGCAATACTCCAGCTTGGTCTACTTCCGCGCCGGGAGCGCCGAGGTGGCCGCCATCCTCGTGCAACTGAACGTCACTGGGCCGCCTGAGCTCTTCTCGACGCCCAGCCAGCTCCGCTTCAGCCGTGAAGCTGGGGCGCCAGAACCCGCCGCTCAGCGGTTGTGGATTGTGGCCCGTCACGTCAACGTCAACTACACTCTCGCCAGCGCCTCGCCATGGCTTGAAATCATCAACGTGGGCACCCAGACGCCGCAACAAATCGAGGTGCGTCTCAAACAGCCGCCCGCCGCGATCGGTTCCTACCAAGCCGAAATCCTCGTCGCGTCGGCGGAGGCGGTGAACAGCCCGCTACGGATTCCGGTCACCTACGCGGTGACGCCGGTGGCGCCGAAGGTGAGCGGTGGCGTATACGACTACTTTGCGTTGAGCAACGGGCTGATCACGCGAGGAGCGCTCGCGACAGTTTTCGGCACGGATCTGGCGGCCCGCCGCAGTTTGGCGCCGGTGCCCTACCCGATGATCCTCGACGGTGTGGTGGTGAAGATCAACGGCCGGCCGTGCCCCATCTTCTATACGGACCCGGGTCAACTGGCCTTCCAGCTCCCTGTTGATACTGCACTGGGTACGGCCACGCTGGTGGTGGAACGCAATGGGGTTACCAGCGCGGAAGTCTCCTTTACCGTCCAGTAACTGGCCCTTTCGCGCCGGGCCCACCATGGTAAAACGGGCGCAAGTTCTCCCGTGTTTTGCGCTCTTACCCTGGCAACCTTGAACCGACAAGTTGGATAGAACCGTATGAAGACACTCCTACTGATCTCGTGCTGCCTTTCAATTGCCGCGCAAGGCAAGCTGCCCGTTGGCTTATCGAAGACTGACTGGGCGGAAGTTCGCGCCACCCACGAACGTCATCGCCATGCGGCCCAGGCTGATGGCAAGGGCGCCCTCCAGGCGCCGAACTCGAACCAGCAATGGACCACCCGCTTTGACCGCCAGGGCTTTCTCGTCAAACCGTACGCCGGGCGCTGGAGCTGGGGTCTCAGCCTGGCGCAATATGGCTTTGCCGGCCATGAGACCCGCGTCCAAGAGGCGGGCCAGTTGTCCAACCAATTGAATCGCGTGCGTCTGGTCCGCGGTGGCCTGGAAGAGTGGTGGTTGAACGATCAGCGGGGATTGGAACACGGCTTTACGCTGGCCGAGCGGCCGGCCGCCGGCTCCGAGGACACTGCTGGACCTTTGCGGTTCACGATGGCCGTCCGCGGAACGCTGGCTCCGCGCGTCAGCCCGGACGGCCAATCCGCATCGTTTGTCGATGCCGGCGGCGCCGCGGTGATGAACTATAGCGGCTTGAAAGTGTGGGATCGCGATGGACGCGTGCTGCCGTCGCGCATGGAGGCTACCGATGGTACGCTGGCCCTGTTGGTGGATGAGGAATCCGCGCACTACCCCATCACCATCGATCCGGTGGCGCAGCAGGCCTACATTAAGGCCTCCAACACTGACGCCGGCGACCGGTTCGGCTTTAAGGTTGCCGTTGCGGGCGACACCATGGTGGTGACGGCATACGGCGAAAGAAGCACCGCCACCGGTGTGAACGGTGATCAAACCATCAACACCGCCAGCAACGCCGGTGCGGCCTATGTTTTCGTCCGCAGTGGCGGCAACTGGACGCAGCAGGCTTATCTGAAAGCCTCCAACGCGGAGACCGGCGATTACTTTGGGTACAGTGTCTCGATTTCCGGCGACACGATCGTCGTCGGAGCACCGCCTGAAAACGGCGGAGCCACCACCATCAACGGCAATGGGGCCGACAACACAGTATCCGGCGCCGGCGCCGCCTACGTCTTCGTGCGCAGTGGCACCACTTGGACCCAGCAGGCCTACCTGAAGGCCCCGGTAAACGGCTCGGGCTACTATTTTGGCTATTCCGTTTCCGTATCCGGAGACACCGTCGTCGTAGGCATCCCCGGTGAATCGAGCAACGCCACCGGCGTCAACGGCAACGCCAACAACACTTCTGCTTCAAGTTCGGGCGCGGCGTATGTCTTTGTGCGGAGTGGCACGACATGGACGCAGCAGGCCTACTTGAAGGCCTCCAACACGCGGTCCGGCGCATACTTCGGCCTGCCGGTGGCGATTGATGGGAACACGATCGTGGTTGGGTCGCAGTACGAGAGCAGCAACGCCACCGGAGTAAATGGCAATCAGGCCGACACCAGTGCGTCCAGCGCCGGGGCCGCTTATGTGTTTGTCCGCAGTGGCACCACCTGGACCCAGCAAGCGTACCTGAAGGCGTCCAACGCGCGCGCCGCCGCGCTGTTCGGTTACTCCGTCTCCGTCTCTGGCGACACGGTGGCCATCGGGTCACGCGCTGAATCGAGCAATGCCACCGGAGTGAATGGCAATCAGGCCAATACCAGTGCGTCCAGCGCCGGGGCCGCTTATGTGTTTGTCCGCAGTGGGTCGACCTGGACCCAGCAAGCCTACGTGAAGGCCTCGAATACCTTCGCGAGCGACAGCTTCGGGGAGGCAATCGCCGTCTCCGGTGATTTTCTCGCGGTCGGGGCGATCAATGAGGGCAGCAACTCCACCGGAGTGGATGGTACCCAGACCACCCGGACCAGCAGCAATTCCGGTGCCGTGTACGTTTACCTCCGCAGCGGCACAACCTGGTCCCAGCTGAACTACCTGAAGGCCTCCAATAGCCGCGCCAGCGCGAATTTTGGTTACCCGGCCATTTCGGGCAACACGCTGGTTGTCGGCGCGCCTGGGGAGACCAGCAATGCCACCGGAATCGGGGGTAACCAGTCGAACACCAGCGCCTCAAGCTCTGGCGCCGCTTATGTGTTCGACCTCGCCGTGCCCGACGCACCGGCCAAGCTGCTCGATGTGTCGCCGTCGGTGGTCCAGATGACTTGCGTCACTGGCCGCTCCGCACCTTCGGCGAGCATCTGGCTCAGCGAAGGCGGCTACACGCTGGTACCGCAGGCTTCCTGGCTAACCCTCAGCCAAAGCTCCGTCTACAGTGCCGGTCCCTTTACCCTGAGGCTGAGCAATTGCAACCTGACGGCGGGACAATACACCAGCTCGCTCTACTTCCGGTCCGGTTCCGGCAACGCGGCGGTGATTCTGGTCCAGCTGAATGTGGTGAATCCGCCGGAGCTGTTCTCCACGCCCGGCCAGATGAGCTTTGGCCGCGAGGTAGGGGCGCCCGAACCGGCCGCCCAGAAGCTCTGGATTGTGGCCCGCAACATGAATGTCACCTACTCGCTGGCCACGGCCTCGCCTTGGCTGGAGATTGTCAATGCGGGCACCCAGACGCCGCAGCTGATCGAGGTGCGCCTGAAACAGCCGCCGGCCGAGGTGGGCACCTATCAGGCCGAGATCGTCGTCACCTCCCCGGAGGCGGTGAATAGCACGCTCCGAATTCCGGTCACCTACACGGTGTCGCCCGTCGCGCCCAAGGTAAGCGGCGGCGTGTTTGACTACTTCACGCTCACCGAAGGACCGGTGCTGCGTGGCGCTCTGGCGACCGTGTACGGAGCAGACCTGGCCGACCGCCGCAACATGGTCTCGGTCACGCCGTATCCGCTGGGTCTCGATGGCGTGGTGGTGAAGGTGAACGGCACCCCCTGCCCGGTCTTCTACACCGACCCGGGCCAACTGGCTCTCCAGGTTCCGCTGGATACGCCCGCGGGGCCCGCCAAACTGGTGGTGGAACGCAACGGCGTCGCCAGCGCGGAAGTGCCGTTCGTCGTCCAGTAGACTCAGCGCGGGGCTCTGGTGGCCCCTCCAGTAACCACGGCCGGACCGCCCACAAGGCTGTCCGGCCGTCCCTTTTGCCCCTGCCCCAACTGAGATCAGCAGGCCTCAGCGCGTGAAAAATTGTCGGCTTGGGAACAAGACCAGCCCATTCAGCGATGATGATCATGTGCGCCGACTGAAGCCCTTCATCCTGCTGATTTTCCTTGCTCCGCTGGCTTGGCTGATCTGGCGTTGGACCCACAATCAGCTGGGCTTCAACCGCATCGAAACCGTGGCCCGCTTTACCGGCGATTGGACCATCCGGTTCCTGCTGGCCTCGCTCGCGATCACGCCCCTGCGTCACCTGATGCCCGGCTGGACGTGGCTGGTGGAATACCGGCGGCCGCTGGGGCTCTCTGCGTTCTTCTACGGGACGCTCCACTTTGCGCACTATCTGGCGCTGGACAAGCTGTGGGAGTGGAACGAGGTGGTGACGGACTTCACGCTCCGGCGCTTTTTCATCGCCGGTTTGCTGGCCTGGGCGGTGATGATCCCACTGGCGGCCACGTCGTTCAACAAAGCCATCCAATGGATGGGCGGCAAGAACTGGCAGCGCCTGCACCGGCTGGCCTATTTCAGCGCGTTGGCAGGCGTGGCCCATTTCTACTGGCAGGGCAAGGCGGCCATGCTCGATCCCGTGATCTACGCGGTGATCTTCTGGGTGCTGATGGGTTACCGGGTCTGGCTGTGGATGCAAAAGCGGCGCAATAAAGCGGCGCGGTTGAAGGCTCGGCCGGCGTAAGGGCGCTAGGCCAGGCGCAGGCCGGCGTGCCTCGAGAAACCTGAGAAGTCCCGGTCCATCGTGAGCAGTGGGACACCGTGGTCAATACAAAGCTGCGCGATCAGGGTGTCGAGCAGTTTGGGCCGAAGCCCATGCTGGTAAAGCCGCAGCCGCGTCTTTCCTGCGCGATGCCAATAGCCAGGATCGAGCGGCAGCAGGGCTAGTCTCAGCAAATCCGCTTCATGGGCAACGGGGAACAATGGCGAACTGACCAGCTCCGAAATCACGGGCGGAGCGATCACTACCTGGTCGGCTTCCAACCCCGCAGCTAGTAGTTCAGTCTCACGGCACCGGTCTCCGGCCCAGAATCGGATCCAGCAGTTTGTGTCAGCGCAGATCATCCGGGCTATTCGTCGCGATCTTGCCGCAGTTCGTCGACATCGATGGCCAACTTCAGCTTGCCCCGCAAGCCGAGCAGCCGCTGAGACGCCAAGTGACGCGACATCATCTCGAGACCCTGGCGCAGGGTGGGTGTCACGCCTTCGCCGGTGAGTTCCATGGCGCGGTCCAGCAGATCGGCGGGCAACAGCGCCGTCACTTTACGCAGATCAGCAGCTTCCTTCATGCCTCCAGAATACCGTATGAAAGATACGGCAGCCTATGCCAGCTTCTTGGCCAGCATCTCATTCACGGTCCCCGGGTTCGCTTGGCCCTTGGAGAGCTTCATCACCTGACCCACCAGGAAGCCGACCACGGCCGTTTTGCCGCTCTTGTACTGTTCCACCTGTTTGGGGTTGGCGGCCAGCACTTCGTCGATGATCTTTTCGATGGCGCCCGAATCAGAGATCTGCTTCAAGCCGTCGCGTTCCATGATGACGGAGGGGCGCAGGCCTTCGGCGAACATCTTGACGAAGATCTCTTTGGCCAGCTTGCCGGAGATTTCGCCGCGCTTGATCAGGGTCGCCAGTTCGCCCATGTGCTCTGGCGGAACCGGGGATTCTGAGATCTCTTTGCCTTCAGACTTCAGCGCGCCCATCAGGTCGCCCATGACGAAGTTGGCGGTGCCCTTCGGGTCTTCTGAAGCGCGGGCCGCCTGCTCGTAGTAGTCCGACATGTCGCGGGTGAGCGTCAGCACCTGGGCGTCGTATTCGCGCAGGCCATAGTCGTTGATGAACCGCGCGCGGCGGTCAAAGGGCAGCTCCGGCAGCTCGGCCCGCAGCTGATCGCGCCACTTCTCGCTGACACGAACGGGCACCAGGTCCGGCTCCGGGAAGTAGCGGTAGTCGTGCGCCTGCTCCTTGGAGCGCATGCCCACGGTTTCGCCTGATTCGGTGTCGTAAAGGCGCGTCTCCTGGTGGATCTTGCCGCCGGCTTCAACAATGGCCACTTGCCGCGCCACTTCGAACTCCACCGCCAGCTTCAGGAAGCGGAACGAGTTGAGGTTCTTCACTTCGGCGCGTGTGCCCAGCTTCTCGGCACCCTTCAACCGCACGCTGACGTTGGCGTCGGCGCGCAGGTGGCCCTTCTCCATGTCGCAGGTTGAGGCATTGATGTACTGCATCACCTGCTTCAGCTCCGTCAGATAAGCCACAGCTTCGTCGGAGGAGCGCATGTCCGGCTCACTGACGATCTCGGCCAGCGGCGTGCCGCTGCGGTTCAAGTCAATGTACGTGTAGCGGTCCATGTCCTTGAAGCTGCCGTCGTGCAGGCTCTTGCCGGCGTCGTCTTCCAGGTGCAGGCGCGTGATGCCGATCCGCTTCTTGTAAGCGGGTTCGCCTTCGGGCGTTACCGTGATGTCCAGAAAGCCATGCTCGGCCAACGGCTGGTCGAACTGCGAGATCTGATAGCCCTTCGGCAGGTCCGGGTAGAAGTAGTTCTTGCGGGCCATGCGCGAGAACGCGTTCACGTTGCAATGCAGCGCCATGGCGGCCTGCGAGCCCAGTTCCACTGCTCGCCGGTTCATCACCGGGAGCGCTCCGGGCAGCCCAAGGCAGACCGGGCAGACGTTGGTATTCGGCGGCGCGCCAAAGCTCGTCGGGCAGGAGCAGAAGATCTTGGTATTGGTCGCCAGCTGCACGTGCACTTCGAGACCAATCACCACCTCATACTTGGCGATGACGTCCGGCGCGGCCAGCTCAATTGTCGAAGAAGCCATTGCCCCTTATTGTAAGGGTCCAGCCCTATTGTGCGGGGCGGGCACTCGCTTGTGCCTGCCCCATCGCCGTGAACTACTTCCGCTTCGCCACCATCCACTCGATCAACCCGGCGGCGGTGAAGAACAGGAGCGCCCAGAACCAGTTGTAGCTCACCCAGCTGTATTGGTTCGCCCCGGCCGGCAGCAGCCAGCCGATTAGCCAGACAATCAGCGCACCTAAGCCCGCCACCAACAGCACGTGGCGCAGCACCAGCCGGCCGAAGCCGGTGACGAGAGCCAGTACGGACAGGATCAAGCTGCCAATCAGCGACAGGAAGCCCACCAGTTTGCCGACGATGCCGGTCTTGGGGCCCATTTGCGCCAGCATCGCCGAGAAGATGCGCAGGGCGCGGCCCAGGTACTGCAACTGCTCCTTGGGCGAGGGGCCGTCGGGCGTGCGGTAGTAGGTGGTCATGAAGCGTTCGAGCGCCGGTGGCGAGAGGCGCTGCTTCAAGACGTCCGCCAAGGGGTCCGGATCGGCGGAGCTCATCATGTCCACCAGAGCTTTGCGTGACAGCTCGGCGTTGCCGTGGAACTGTTCGCGCAGCCAGGCGGCGATGGCCCGCAGGAACATGTCTTCCGGCTGTTCCGCGAGAATGGTTTGGCGCAGTTCGCTCAGCAGCCGGTTGCGCTGGTCGCGGTCCCGCGGATCGGGCATCAGGGCGCAGAGGATACGCTCCGCACCATCCAGGCGGCCCCACAGAATGTCGTTCTCGCGCCAACGCCGCGACAAGAATCCCGCGAACGCACCCAAGCCGATGCCCGCCAGCTTCTGATCCCGCATATCCGTGGCCGTCGCTGGATAGAGCGTCGCTTCCGCCGGGCCGACGCGGAAGGCTTGGACTTGTGCGGCTTCGTCCGCACCAGTGCCGCGCGTCATGGGGTAGAGAATCGCGTCGCGGCAGGGGAACTTCAGGTACTCGGTGCGCAACTGCTCACGGTAGTCCGACCCCAACCCTGGGCCGGCGGCGTCGAGTGAGGCAAAGATGGTGGAGCGGACCTTGGCGAACTCCGCCGCCAGCACGGTCTCAATCGCCTTGGCCACTTCATCGACCACATCGGACCCCATCTGCGCGAAGATCTCCTTCGCCACCTGCTTTTGCGCCTGCCCGGCGGCCATGACGGTGCGCAACCCCTCGCGCGTCAGCCGCTGGCCCAGCCGGCCCAGCGCATCGAGCACCGGCTGACTTTCGCGCAACTGCTCATTCAGATGGCTGATGCGGGCAAAGCTGCGGCGGACGGCCAGTTGGACCTGCAATAGATCGTCCATCGCATCGCGCCGCTTACGCAGCAGGCAATCGATCTCCATGCGGAGGTGATTCAAGCGGCGCAGCCGGAAGTCGGCGTCGAAGCTGACCAGCAGCTCGTTCTCACTGCGCTGGCCGTCCTGAGGCTGCGCGGCATACCGGCTATCGCGCCAAATCTCGACCAGGCGCCGGATGGCGATCACTTCGTGGGACTCTTCATTGAACGGCAGCAGCGCGGCCACCAGCGTCGCGATCTGTCGCGTGGTGTCGATCACGCGGAGGTGATGGTAGGGCCGGTAGGCCGGGCCGTAGCGCTCCACCAGTTCATCCAAGGTCAGCGAGGAGAAATTGGCCGGGATCGCAGCGGCCAGGCAGCTGTCGAGCGGACCGATGCGCTCCATCAGCTCCCGCATGTCGGTGAGGATCTGGTTGCGGGCCTGGATACGCTCCAGGTCTTCGCGAATGGTCTCATAGCGCGGCAGAGCCATGGCCGCGTCGAGAATGTTCTGGGTGAGCGAGACGTCGGGTAGAGGGCCGTGGGCGGTCTTTTGGTCGGAGTATTCCGGGAAGGGGTCGAGAATCAGCAGCCGCCGCTCGACGGGGATGATGGCGTCGCGGCGAGCGATGGTTTCGATGGGGTAGCTGAACGGCCGGTTGTCCAGGTAGCCACCGTCGGCATAGGGCCGGGTTTTGGTGCGATCCCAGGGTTCGTCCAACTGTTCGTAGCGCTTGAAGAACTTGCGGAAGATGTTCGAATCAAGGTTGGCATCAAGGCGCACGCGGCGGACGTGCTCCAGCTTCATTGGCTCAAAGGCGGCTGGGAAGGACGACGTGCAGCGGGCCGCGAAGCCCAGCATCGGGTTGTAGTCCGAAGTGAAATCATTGGTCGATGTCCGGCCGCGCAGGTCCGCCACATTGGACGCCTCAGACCGGAAGTGGAACACCATCTTGTGCACCCGCTCCTCAGGCGCCGAATCGGCCAACTGCACGGGCTTGTAGAGGCCATGCAGATCGGTCGCCGTCACAAACAGGTCGATCTCGTCGGCCATCGGAGCATAGCCGGAACGCGGCGTCTGGTCCATCGCATCCAGCGCCTCACACAGCTTGCCGTACATGCGCTGGCTGTTCAGCAACGACGTGGGCGGGTCTTCGGAATCGTACTTCTTGCGCTCCGAACCTGAGTCGTTCATCAGCTTGCCGATGTCGCCCTCCACCTTCCACATGGTGGCCAGGGCGTCCATATTCTGCGCGCCCAGGGTGAGCGCCTTTGCCAGAAACACGGCATTGATGCCACCGGCGGAGGTGCCCGACAGAATGTCCACCACCACGCGCGACCGCACCGGTCCCGACGCTTCTTCCGCCTGCTGTTGATCGGCGGTGAGCGCCCCGGGCACCCGCTCCAGATGCAGCAAGCGGCCCACCTTGCGGTAGATCAGCTCCGTCCCACGCAGCTGCGCATCCGGGATGGCGGACGTGGCTCGGACCACCCGCAGCAGCTCCTGCGAGATGCCATTCATGTAGATCGCCAGTGACACACCGCCATACATGACGACGGCGAAACGGATCTCTTGCTCTGGTCCGGGGGGCATGGTTTGACGATTGTACTCTGGTTGTCCGCTCGGAGTCCGCCTTCCGGGTGAGCGCTCGGGATTGGCTGGCGGGGCGCGAACCACGTATCCTGACGATATGCCCGTCCGCCTACTTTTCCACTTCTCTGTTCTGTTCGCCTCGGCTGCACTGCTGGCGCAGGAGCAGGCCTCCAGCGGCTTGAAGTTGCAAGCTGCCCGGCCCATGGTGTCGCAGCCGGAGCGGTCGCCCAAGGCCATGGTGGCCACGGTGAATCCATTGGCCACGGAAGCGGCCATCCAGATCATGAAGAAGGGCGGCAACGCTGTGGATGCGGCCGTGGCCATCGCTTTCGTGTTGGCCGTCGTGCACCCGGAGGCGGGCAACATGGGGGGCAGCGGCTACATGATGGTCCGCATGGCCGATGGGCGGACGCTGGTGGTCGACTACGGCACCAACTCACCCGCCGCGGTGAAGCCCGGCATCTTTAAGAGCGTGCAGGAGGCGACGGTGGGCCACAAGTCGATCACCGTGCCCGGAACGCCCGCCGGCATGGGCCTCGCGCATTCGAAGCTCGGCAAGCTGAAGTGGGCCGACGTGCTGGAGCCGGCGCGCAAGCTGGCCAAGGAAGGCCACATCGCCTCCCAACGCCTGGAGCTGATTTTGAAGTTGGAAGTGCCGGTGATGAAGAAGTTCCCGGAGTCCGCCAAAGTGTTTCTGCATGGCGCCGATCAACCGATCAAGCAAGGTGAACTGGTGGTGCAGCGCGACTTGGGCGAGACGCTTGGGCGGATGCAGAAGAAGGGCTGGCAAGAGTTCTACACAGGCGAAACGGCCCGCCTGATCGCGGCCGACGTGGCTGCTCACGGTGGTCTGCTGTCGGCGGAAGATCTGAAGAATTACCAGGCCAAGGAAGTGGAGCCGATCAAGCTGAGCTATCACGGGTCGCCCGTATTGGTGACGCCGCCCAGCTCCACGGGTGGTCCCGCGCTGGCCGTGATGCTGAATGTGATGGACCAGTTCGACGTCCGGTTGGGCATGGAAGGCAGTTCCGCCGTCCGCCACTTGCAAGCGGAAGCGATGCGGCGCGGCTTTGCGGCTCGCCAGGCGCTGCAATCCGGCGACCTTACATTTGAGAAGTTGATCAGCCGGCAGTACGCCATCGATCTGGCATCGAGCCTCAAGTTGGACCAGGCCTCGCCCTTGCCTCGCCTAAGCTCGGCTCCGTCGGGCTTGCAGGAATCGCCGGACACCACGCACTTCACGGTCGCTGATCCCTTTGGCAATGTGGTCACCAACACCTATACGCTCAGCGGCTTCTTCGGCTCACAAGTGGTGATCAAAGGGACGGGCGTGTTGATGAACAACCACATGACCTTCTTCACCGGCCCCAAGGCGGCGGGCAATCAACGGGCGGGTTCCACGATGACGCCCACCATGCTGCTGCGGCCCGACGGTTCGCCGTGGGTAGCTTTCGGGACGCCGGGCGCGATGACCATCCCGTCGACGCTGATGCAGATCGTCATGAACCTGGTGGACTTCAAGATGTCGTTGCGCGACGCAGTGGAGTTCCCCCGCATCCACTTCGCCGGCGGCGCCACCGGTATTGATGCGGAGCCCGCGGCGCTGGTGTTTGATGTGGCGGAGAAGCTCCGCGCCATGGGCCACAAGCTGAACCCGGCGCTGCGGTCACAGGGCGATGTGAATGCGGTGCTGCTAGAGGAGAAGGACGGCTGGAAGCAGGGCTGGTCCGACGGGCGGCGGGGCGGAATGGTGAAGGGCTACTGAAGAAAAGTCTTCAACTGCTCAGCGATGCCCAGCCGCTGGGCCCAGCCTTCCAGATAGACGCGATCAAGCCCGGGGTTGGCATTGATGATGCCCTCGATGTCGTGACGCTGCCTCTCGGATCCACCGCCTTGCTGAAGCCACGAAAGCTTGGCTAGCAGAATGTCTTCGGCTGACGTGACCGGGCAGGAGACGGTGCTGCCTTCAATCGTCAATGGCACCGACGTGGCTCGCTCCAACTGTGCGAGGTGGAATTCAGTCGCCGCTGGGAAGATATCGAACTTATAACTTTGCGGGATAAAGATTACATTGAAGGATCGTCTGCGACGGATGGCGTCCTGGATCGCCTCTGCATCGGCGTACCAATCCGGGCCCAGTCGCGTGACGAATGCCTCCGCTCGTGAGACAGCCATTGACGCCACTAAATCAATATCGGCAGTGAATCGCGGCATTCCACGCGCGGAGGAGGCAACCGATCCACCGATGGCCACCGGGATGCGCAGTTCAGCGAATGCTTCCAGCAGTAGTTTCAGCCCCGTTGCGACAGTCACGTTCCGCCTTTCCCGCTGCGGCCAACGCCCGGCCCATATCGATCATCTCAATGGTGCGCCGCAGACGTTGCTCGGGTGTCAGTTGGCGAATCAAGCTCAAGTAGAACTGCCACGTCTTCTCGTCGGTGTCGGCGGGGCGGGTCATGCCTCTACGGTATCACCCGCGATGGTCCGCCTACTAGCTCCGCAACCCCGCCAACGCCTGCTCCACTTCCCCCTGCACGGCGGGGCTAATTGCGACACGAGGCAGCCGGGGCGGGCCGCCGTAGTAGCCGGTGAGTTCCATGGCGTACTTCAGGGCCGGGATGCTGTGGCGGGCGATCACTTGTTCGGCTGGTGCCAGCCGCGCGCGCCAGTCGTCGGCTGCTTCCTGCTCGCGAGTCCGCTCCGCCTCATAGACCGTGATGTAGGCGTAGGGCAGGGCATTGGCCAGCGGCGGCAGAATGGCCGGAGCGGCTTGGATGTTGGGGTGTCCGGCGACGCCGGCGAGAACGGGCACATCCACCCGGTCCGCGATGGTGCGGCAGTAGAGATCATGCTCCGGGCCGGACCAGGGCGATTCCAGCAGGATCGCTTGTGCGCCGCGCGTGATGAGCTCATGCGACAGCTGGACTGCCTCACGCACGCCAGCGCGGCTGACACCTGCGATCTTCACCTTGGTGGGACCTGCGGCGGAAGCGACCAGATGGAATAGCTCCAGCTGTTCGTCCCAGCCCAGCGTTTCGGCTTCGCCAGTGGAAGAACCCACCACGTAGCCGGCCACCGAGGTCAGGTTCAGACGTGCGACGTTATGCGCCACCTTGGTGCGGTAGAGCTCGCCTTCAAAGGTAAAGGGGGTCGTGAGTGGAACCCAGACCCCCTGTAGGTTTAACAAGTGATTTTCACCCTAGGGCGAAAGCCGGCTTCTAGCCAACCTTCACGAACGTGAACAGCGCCAGCGACTCGATGAACGCCAAGCCCAGCAGCAGCAGGATACGGATGGCACCAGCCGCGCCGGGGTTGCGGGCAATGCCCTCCGCGGCGGAGGCGATCGCCTTGCCCTGGCCCATACCGCACATGCCGGAAGCGAGCGCCATAGCGAACGCCGGAACCAGCAAGCCGCCACCCGAATTGCTGCCGCCCGGGGTCTGGGCGAAGATCGGAGCCGCCACCATCATCAGTGCGGCCAGCATCAACAAAGACTTCATTTTCATATCTACTTCTCCTTCAAAGAATTACCGTCCCAGAGGTGGTTCCGTTGGTGCGTGGGGACGCCCAGGGCTCACATGGAAGCAGTTGCAATTAAGCCGGACTACTCAAAAAAATTAATGCTCTTCGTGCTCCACCGCGGCGCCCACGTAGGCCATCGTCAACACCGTGAAGATGAACGCCTGCAGGAAGCTGACGAATGTATGGAGACCCATGAACAAGATGCCTGACGCCGAGAACAGCGTCATAAAGCCGATCGTCACCTGCTCGCCGGCAAACATGTTGGCGAAAAGACGGATGGTCAGCGACATCGGGCGGATAAAGTGGCTGATGATTTCCAGCGGGAACATGAACCAGCTCAGCCACCACACCGGGCCGGCAAAGTGCTTCATGTAGGTAATCGGACCCTGTACCTTGAAGCCCCAGTAGTTGTAGTAGAGGAACGTCGCTACCGCGCAGCCCAGCGGCACCATCGGGAACATCGTGGGCGATTCAAACGCCGGGATCAACCCGATCAGGTTCATCATCAGGATGAACAGGAACACCGTCGCCGTGTAGACCACGTGCTTCGGCCCATCATGATGGCCGATGACGTCCGTCGCCTGGCCTTTGATCATGCCGTAGAACGCTTCAAAGGTGTGCTGCAGGCTGCCGGGCTTGTCCATCGACAGGCCGGCGCGCACCAGCGCCGCCAAGGCCATGATGAACAGCGCGACCAGAATCTGTGTCGCCATCCAGTCCGCCCAAGGCTTCAGCGGATCGTGGGCGTGACGTCCCACCAGTTCGAGGGCGGCGTTGGCGGGCCCCGCGAGAAATTGGTTCAGCAGCTGTGTGAACCAGGATTCATGATGACCGTGCATAGAGGAGTTCGTAGAGAGCGACTAACGTGATGGCCGCAACGGGCGTGGCAATCCCCAGCGCAAGTGCCGTGCGGTGCACCTGATAAGTATTCAGAATAACATAGAGCACCCACCCGGCCAGCATCAGGCGAACCGAGATCAGGACGAAAGAGAGCGGATTCGGCCGCTCCCCACCCAGCGCGGCGACAAAGCGATGGAGC
Source organism: Acidobacteriota bacterium (assembly GCA_026394055.1). Lineage (GTDB taxonomy): Bacteria > Acidobacteriota > Terriglobia > Bryobacterales > Bryobacteraceae > JAPKYZ01. Next base: position 73,147 of record JAPKYZ010000059.1, on the reverse strand, counting down.
ACCCAGAAGCTGGCAGCCGCAATCAACGCCCCGGCCACAAAGCCTAGTGCTCCTTTGCGGCCCAGCAGGGCTGCCGTAGCGGCGGTGCCGGTCAGCGCGAGTCCGGCTTGGGTCCAGACGATCCGGTTGAGTGTCATGGGCTCTCCCAGCTTCGCGCATTTCTGGAACGTCACTCGGCCGTAAGCATGACGTTGCCGGGCGGAGCCTCGCGTTTGCGCGGGCGCGATAGTTGACCTCGGTACGGATTACCCGTATAGTCAGGTCATGGCCGGTACGATCATCCTCCGCACGGCCGAGTACACTAAGCGGGCGGCGAAGTTGCTTCCTTATGCTTTTCAGCTCGCCATGGAGGACGCGATCGCAAACACGCCGGAGGCTCATCCGGTGGTTCCGCATACTGGCGGGTTGCGCAAAGCCCGTTGGGCGCGCCCTGGGACCGGCAAGAGTGGCGGTGTGCGAACTCTGTACTACTACCAACTCGATCCCGCCACGGTACTATTCATCACCATCTACGCCAAGAATCAGCAGGAGAACATTTCTGATGCCGACAAAAAACGTCTCGCGAAAATCGTCCGCGCCTTCACAGAAGGTGGCACCAGCTAAAACCACCCGCCCCAGAACTAACGCTGTGGGCCGAAGTATTTTGCGGGGGGCGGAAGAGGTGGCGGCATTTTTCCGTGGGGAGACCACTTTGGAGGCCCGCTTGGCGACGGCCACCAAGCGGGTTGACGTGCAAGCGCTGCGCGACAAGCTCAAGCTGTCCCAGGCGGAATTTGCCCACCGCTTCCACTTCAATCGCCGTACGCTCCAGGATTGGGAGCAAGGCCGGGCGACGCCGGATAGCGCTGTGCAGGCTTACCTGCAAGTGATCGAGCGCGCGCCCGAGGTGGTCGCGCAAGCCCTTGCACGTTAGCGCTCTCGATGTCCCTACGTGCGCTCAATCCGCTGTTGCCTGCCGCATGCTAGATGACCTGCTTCTTGCGCCACCAAAGGTAGCAGTGGTTCCCGAGGATCCGCGCATTCTCAGAGCGGAGCAGCAGCAGATCAAGGTACCGCAGGGGAAACAGCAGCCAGCCCAATATGCCGTGCGCGGCCACCCGCCACAGCTTCCAGGGAAGCAAGAGCTTCACGTACTCCAGAAAGAAGACCAGTAAGGTGGCGGTAGGCCCGGTTCTCCAACCTTCGGCCACCAGTTCCAGATCACTCCCGCCCAGCAATTTCAGCCCATCCAGCGTGAAGCGGCGGAAGTCCCGCGGGTATTGGTGGAACGGGTGGCAGAACGGAGTCACCACGTGCATGTAGCCCCCGGGCGCCAGCACGCGCGACAGTTCAGCGACGACACCCTCCGCGTTGCTGACGTGCTCCAGCACCGCATCACATTCGATGCGCGCAAACAGTCCATCCGGAAAAGGGAGCCGCTCCGCATCCGCGGCAATGTCGACACCTGGTACGGCAAATAGGTCCAGATTGACGTAGCCTTCAGGCCGGGCGCCGGCCCCACCGACGTAGAGATTCCAGCGGCCCAGGGGGAAATCGAGTGGCTCCTGGGGGTTGTGAATGTAGGGAGGCGGCGGTTGCAACGCTCGCCACAATCGACTGCGCCAATCTCTGCGGTGCCGCTTCGAATAGACTTCCCGCATCTCGACAGGCACATCCCATCGTATCAGTCTGGAGGCTGATGAAGCCCAATCTTAGCGGCCTATCTAGGCGCTTAGCCAGCTCCGGAAAAGAGGGAAACCGCTTGCTGACGTGCGCGGCTCAGAAACCCTCTTGTTCCGTGGCCTGTTCGGTATTACTTACGTTCGATCCGCTCCGCTTGCCGCAAGACCTCATAAAGACCACCGGCAAACCCGGCCATCATGCCGATCATGGAGCCATAGCGGGTATGGTAAGTCTGGTCAACCCAGCCGCCTATCCACCAGCAGACCCACATGGCGGCCGGGATCACAAAGACCAGGCCCATATAGGCTCCAGCTTTGGCCATGGGGGACTTGTTGGGCGGAGGCATCGCGGATCACACTTTCTTCAAAACTTCGATCGCGTCCGGAACCCGGACATTCGCATTTAGCCCACCCGGTAGAGCCGCCGCACGAGGCGGGGGTTATTCGCTTCCGCCAGATTCTTGCAGCCGGCCAGTGCGAGCGCCAGCTTGAACTCCGCGGCCAGCATCTCTAATACGCGTTCCACGCCCGGTTGGCCAAACGCGCCCAAGCCCCACAACGGAGCGCGACCCACTAGCACTGCCTTGGCACCCAGGGCCAACGCTTTCAAGATGTCATTGCCCCGGCGAATGCCGCCGTCCATCAACACGGGCACCCGCCCGCCCACGGCTTGCACGACATCGGGCAGCGCGTCGATCGTGGCCAGCACGCCATCAAGCTGTCGGCCGCCGTGGTTCGACACCACAATGCCGTCGGCCCCACGCTGGACGGCCAGTTCCGCGTCTTCGGGCGCCATGATGCACTTGATCACGACCGGCAGCTTGCAGCCGCTCTTCACCCATTCAATCTGCTCCCAGGTCATGGAAGGCGTGTGCGGATCCCACATAGCCGGCTTGGCCGGTTTGCGCGGCGGTAGCGGCGGATCGCCGGGCTTGGGCACGCCGGACTGCATGTAGCCATAGTCGAACCGGTTGCGATTGTTGCGGTCGCGGTTCGATTGATACTCGTTGTCGACGGTGATGGTGATCACCTTGCAGCCGCTCTCTTCCGTGCGTCGGGCGAAGGTCTGCGCGATGGCCTTGGTGCGGAAGCCGGTGACGTTGGTCCACCAGTTCAGGGGCTCACCGTTGCGCAGCAGTCGCTCCGCGCCACCGCCCGAGATCATGACGGTCTTGGTCTTCACAGCCGCCTGGCCCACGATCTCGTCGGCGTTGGGGATCACCAGATTCTTGCCCCCGGTGGGCGCAATCAAGATGGGCGAATGGAGCGTCTGCCCGAACAGTGTCTGCGAGGTATCCACCTGCGAGACATCGCGCATCACGCGCGGCACTAGGTAGACGTGCTCATAGGCCGCGATATTGGCGCGCAGCGTTTTCTCGTCCTCCACGCCGCCCGCGATAAAGTCGTAGGCCAGCTTGTTCATCTTGCTCTGTGCCAGAGCTTCAAACTCATGCACATTGATCGGGCCGTCAAGGTTGTCGGGGATCTCCTGGGCCCGCCCCGCCAGCGGGGAAGCCGCGGCCCAACCCAGCAACCGGAAAGCATCTCGGCGATTCATCGCCCCTGAGTATATCCCTGCCCGGGCTCTAATCGAACGCTCCGAAACTGCCGACTATTGACTCGATGGCATCTACAGCGGCAAAACCACAACTCAGTATTCGTCAACAGCAAGGCAAGCGCACCCGCAACAAACTGGTCGGTTCCGCCATTGAGCTGTTCTCCCAACAGGGCATCACCGAAACCACCGTCGGCCAAATCGCGGCCCACGCGGCGGTGGGCAAGGGAACGGTCTACCACCACTTTGAGGCCAAAGAAGATATGGTGGTGGCCTTTATGGCCGATCTCGAAGGCCGCCTCCGCGAGAAGCTGCGGCGATTTGCCAGCATCGAAGCGGACCTGGAGACCGTGCTGGTCTGGTACACCCGCCAGCGGCTCCGCCTGATGCAGCCTTACCGGAACTTTGTGCGCGCCGTGTTGGCCCGCACCTTTGCGGCTCAACCTGGTGATCAGAACTGGGTGACGCAAGCCAACCACGCGGCCACCGAGACCATCGAAGAGCTGCTGATCCTATTGGGTGAACGCGGTATGGTGCGCCTGGGCGCGGAGCATGCCGATATGGTGTTGCAGTTCCGGGTGCTGCTGGCGGGCATCACCGCCCAGTGGGCCAGCGAAGGCACCGCCACCGCGCAAGTGGAACGGATCATCCAGCACCAGATGCGGATGCTCGCCCGCGATTGGGCGGTTTAGGCGCTCGCCGCCCGCCGTAAAAAGGAGCTGGTGTTTCAGCGCCAGCTACTGCTTCTTCTCCGTACCTTCCAGCGTCGCCACGCCTTTGCGTTCGCCTTCGATCGCGCCGCCGAGTGCGGCCTTCGTGCCGTTCTTCAGCAGCGTCGTTTCGCCCGGGCCCTGGAAGAAGGTGAAGCCGTCGCGGTTGGTCCAGGCTAGCGGGCCGCCCAGCTTCTTGCCGGCTTTGAGCGTCGCCTCCTTGATCTTGGTCACCATCTGCTCGTACTGCGGCTCGCCTTGTTTGAAGCCGGAAAAGCTGGTCAAGTCTGTGCTTGCCGCAAAGACGGCGTCGACGCCGGGGAGTGAGGCGATTTGGTCGGCGATCGCCACACCGGCGGGAGATTCAATCATCGCCACGATCATGACGTTGTTGTTGGCGATCTGGCGGTAGTCCGCACCCCAAAGTGACCCGTACTGGCCGCCGCCCTGGCTGCGCGCGCCCACGGGCGGGTACTTGGCGAACTTCACCGCGTTCTTGATCTTCTCCATGGATTCGACCATTGGAATGATGATGCCGGCCGCGCCCATATCGACAGCCTTCTGGATGTCGCCTTCGGTCGCGTCCGGCACCCGGACAAACGGCATCGCGGCCGAGCCGCGACAGGCCCAGATCATGCGCGCCACTTCCTGATAGGTCAGCGGGCTGTGCTGCATCTCGATCCACGTGAAGTCCCAGCCGGAGGAGGCCATGGCGCAATAGATGTCGGGGTCGTTTGATGAAACCGTCCCGCCCATCACCTTCTTGCCTTCGGCCAGCTTGGTCTTCACCGTATTGAAGATCCGCCCGGAGCCTTGTGCCGCGATCGGCAACGCCAGCAGGCTGGACATCAACACCAGGGAACACACACGGCCCGGCGCAAAAAGAGAAACCCGAAAAGACATGAAGAAGCCTCCTTACCGGCTGCCGGACATCCTATCCCATTCCGGCCACCGGCCGCCCGGCCCAACGCGGCTGCGCGTCATCGCCGCGTCTGCGTTGAACCAGCTACTCCCGCTTGGTGGCCGGTGCGGAGCCGGTGGCCGGGTTGTACTGCGGGTGAGATGGCGAAATCGGGTTCATCCGGTTGCGCCCATCGTTGGCGCCTCCCATGCGCAGCGGTTCCTTGCTGCGGACCCAGGCGGTGTGCAGCATGTCGCGCATTAGTGAGGCCGCCGCCGCGGTCTGCTTGTAGACCAGCGCCCGTCCTTCTTCGTGATTCTCATCGGTGAAGGCACCGGCTTTATCCAGGGCGTAAGCATGCTCCAGCTCCGCGAAGCTGGCGGCGATGTGCGCCATCATCGCGTTGAAGGGATCATCCAGAACCTTGGGCGCTGGCATCCGCTCGGACACTTCTTTGCTGCTGAGCTGAATCAACTCGACGAAGGCCGTCTCAAAGCGGCCGTGCACGCGCGGGTCGGTGGAATAGCCCTTTGGGTTGTCGCCCTCCCAGCCGTCGTGGTGGATTGTGTTGTGCATTGGGTTGGCGGAATCGGCCAGGTAGTGGCCCAGGTAGCCCGCGCTGGTGGCGATCTCCATCTCGATGAACTTCAGCTCCGGCGAACCCAGTTCCTTGGCGGCGTGATAGCGGCGCATGCCGGCCTGGATGCGCTCATACATTTCGACGGCGGCATAGGGCATCGTGCCCGTCCAGCGGACGTTGGTGCGGGGATTCTTGGTCTTCTCGTACTCGCGGTAGAGCTCGATCACAAACTCGTAGCGTGACCGCGGCGGGTTCTGCATCAGCTTGGGCGACTGCTCCTGGAACCACCCGTGGTTCGGGTCTTCGAAGATCTTCACAAACGGCTCCATGCCGACGCGCCAGTTGTCCGGCACGGGGCCGAGGAACACGATGTAGTCCTCATGCGCTTTCAAGAACGCCGGGCCGTCGGCGGCGATGCCGCGCACTGCGGCGCGGTTGATTTCGCGATGGCCGCGCACGCCCCAGGCGTGGCACAGGCTCATCGACGCCGCTAGTGCGGCCACACGAAAAAGGGTCTTCGTCATAGGTGCTTTCTTTTAAGGGTCCAGCGGATCGGTGTTGTCGCCGTGCAGTGATTCGAGCAGCGCAAAGAATTCCTGATCGAAGCGGGTGAGGCGCTTGCCCAGGCGATAGGGCAGATAGCCGAGCTCCTTCCGGCACCGGTCCGCAAACAGCGGCGCTTCGATGTAGGCCGATTGCCCGGGGTCGGTTGTCACCAGTGCTGGGCGTTCCATCGGGAACCCGTAGCGGAACATCAGCCGCGCGGCGTTGCGCATGTTGGTGGTGGTGTGGCGTGCGTGCGGGTCGACAATGATGGCCGCTTCCGGCAACCCGAACTCCTGCATCAGCAACCGCTTCATCTCGATCGCCTCGGCAAACGGCGTCTGGTTGGGGTGCACATAGCCGCCCGAGACCAGCACAAACGGCGCCTGCTTCGACTTCCAGCGCTGCGCCGCAACCATCGACCGCAAGCGGCCCGCGGCGGAGAGGCGCGTCGTCAGATCCGTGCCGCCGGCCCCTGGAACGACAATCACCGTGTAGGGATAGTCGGCCCACCGCGTGGTTTGGGCGGCCTTCCAAGCGGCTCGATTTTCGCCTGCCTCCATCGGCTCATGCCGGGCGGCCTCATCACGCCGGTTCAGCATCATCAGTTCGGTGGCGAACCGCAGCGACGGCGTGAAGAACGCCTCATTCGGGGCCAGGCTGGTGTCGAACGTCCCCATCAGCGCGGCGATGAGGCGGCGGTAGATTTCAGAGGAAGCATCGTAGGAGATCGAATCGATGGCCGCCGACCTGCCCGGCTTACCCTCGCCATAGACCGCGATCAAGCGGTTGATGCCCTTGGCCGCGTCGCGCCAAGCGGTTTCGAGTAGCGCGGCATCGCTCAGTGCGTGATAGCGGATGAAGACGCCGGAATCGCGCAGCGGGCCCGTGGCCAGGCTCTGCAACGGACCCTTCGCCGACGCCAGCTCCCGCAATCGCACTGCCGCCGTCTCAATCTCTTCGTCGGTCAAGCGCACCGCCGCCAAGTGGCAGGCGGCGTCGATCGCGCACGTCTCAAACGCCTTCGTCATCGCCGCCCGCTTGGCGTCGCCCATCTTGCGCAGCGCGCTGTCGGCGTCGAGCTGGCGGCGTACACCCGCGTCGCCATCAAGGCGTGCCAGCAGATAAAAATTCTTCGCCACCAATTGGTTCGCAATGCCGGGCAACGGCACGGCGGACTGGCCGCAGAGCAACACGCCCCAGGCCACAAAAACCGCAATCAATCTCATACAGCATCAGTTTTTCACGCAATCCTTACAGCCGTGCAACAAACGGTCAGTAATCTGATGACGATGCCCTCTTTACTGCTTCTTCTTGCACTTTTTTCCACGTTCGCTTTTGCCCAGACCAACGCGACGGATGCGGCTCTGGATGGCTACATCATGGATGAGCCCGGCGGCCGCATCGCCGGGGCCAGTGTCTCCATCCGCAGCATGCTCACCAATCAGCGCTTTGAAGCGAAGGCCAATGAAGAAGGCTATTTCCGCTTCCCCCTGCTGCAAGTCGGCACCTACGAACTGATCGTGGTGGCGCCGGGCTTTGCGGAGTACCGGCAGAGTGGCATTGAGCTGCGCGTGGGCCAGCAGGCGCGCGTCAATCTCTCGCTGAAAGTCGGGTCCACCAGTGATTCGGTGACTGTGCAGGCCGACGCGGCGATGGTGGAATCGTCGGGTCTGGCGGCGCAAGGCGAAGTGTTGAACTCTCGCGCCATGCGCGCCCTGCCGGTCACCTCGCGCAATGTCTACAACCTGCACTTGATCGGGCCCGGCGTCAAAGGCATCCCGTCCACCGGGTTCGGCACCACGCAGTTCACCTTTGGCGGCAACAACCGCAGCACCTGGACTGTCGATGGCATCGACAACACGCAGCGCGCCAACGCCCGCCAGATCCGCCTGGTGATCTCCACTCCGGAATCAGTAGAAGAGATGCAGGTGCTTTCCGGTGGCTACTCGGCTGAATTCGGCCGGGCTGCGGGCGGCATCATCAACGTGGTTTCACGGTCTGGCACCAACACCTACCATGGCGGCTTTATGTACTTGAACCGCCCCATCGCCGCGGCGGCGCGCCCTCCGCTGGCGGCCACCAAGCCCGATCAGCCCTAGTATCAAGTGGCCGGCAACTTCAGCGGAGCCCTCGTCAAGGATCGCGTCTGGTTCTTCATCAATGACGAGTTCAACCCCTACAAGCTGCCGTCGCCCGTCACCATCTCCCCCGCCAACGCCACCGCGCTCGGCCTGCCCGCGACGGACCTGGGCAACTCCCCGTTTGGTGAGACCTTCCACACCCCGTCCGCCAAGCTGAACTTTCACTTGAACGACAAGAACACGGGCTTCATCCGCTACAACCGCTTCACCAACGACCAACCCGGTGGCGGCGGCGGACTGACCACCATCAGCCGCTCCACTACGTTTGAAGACCGGATGAACGGCGGCGCGGCCCAGTTCACCACGATGATCAAGCCGAATTTGTTGAACGAAGTCCGCTTCGGCCTCAATCGCCGCGCCGTCATCCGCAACACCTACGTGCCCGCGCCAGCCAACGGAGCCCTCATCGACATCACGGGCGTGGCCAGCTTCGGCGTCAATCCGCTGGCCGGGAGTGAGCAGGTGGAGAAGTCCACGCAGATCATCGACAACATCACCTGGACGCGCGGCAAGCATTCCATCAAGGCGGGCATCGACTTTCAAACCACGGATCTGTTGAACCGCCTGGCGCTGACGCGTACCTACAGCTTCGGTGGTCTGACGGCCGCGGGCACTCGCGGCGCGGTTACGCCGCTTGATCAATACCTGCGCACCACGCGCAACGAGATCGACCCGGCCACCGGCCGCCCCTATACCTACACCCAGTTGAGCCAGCAGTTTGGCGAACGGGACATTCCGCTGACGTTCAACTACTTCAACGCCTTCGTCCAGGACGAGTGGCGCGTGCGGCCCAACCTGACGGTGAACTTGGGTGTCCGCTACGAACTGGTGATGTTCCCGGTGCTCGACGAACAGGCGCCGTACGAGCTGTCGCGCAAGATCAACAACAACAACTTGAACTTCGCGCCGCGCGTGGGCTTCACCTGGGCGCCGTTTGGCGGCCAGCGCACGGTGGTCCGCGGCGGCTATGGCATCTACTTCGACAATCCGGCGCTGAACCTGGCCGTCACCGCGGCCTCCGTGAACGGCCGCCGCATCTTGAGCTACACCATCCCCGGCACTGATGCGAGCGCCCCCAAGTTTGGCGATGCGCTCACCAATGCCGCCAGCTTCCGCGCGACGCCGCCCGACATCAACGCCTTCCCCTCGGATTACCGCATCACCTACGGCCACAACGCCAACTTCCAGGTGGAGCGTGAGGTGGTGAAGGACCTGGCGATGAACGTCCAATACTCGTTCTGGGGTCACCGCTTTGCGCCCTATAGCCGCGATATCAACGTGGGCGCGCCGGTCCGCTTCCTGGCTGATGGGCGGCCGTTCTACAGCGGCTCCGCCAATCGCCCGGATGCGCGGTTCCGCCGCATCCTGCTGATCGAGACCGGCTCCAACTCCAGCTATCACGCCCTCGATCTCAGCTTCCGCAAGCGCTTCTCCAAGGGAGTGCAATTGTCGGCCACCTGGTCCTGGTCGCATGCGTTGAGCGATTCCGATCTGCAAGGCGGCTCACTCACCGATCCGTCAAACCGCCGCCTGGACTATGGCAATTCCGGCACCGACGTCCGGCACTCGTTCAACACGCAGTGGCTCTATGCGCCGCGTTTTGACAACGCCGGGCTGAAGTGGCTCAACGGCTTCGAAGTGAGTTCGTTGCTGTGGTACAACAGCGGCTACAACGTCAACGCGGTGGCGGGCACCGACGTCAACAACGACTTGACCGTGAATGACCGGCTGGCCGGGCGGGCTCGCAACTCCTTCCGCGGTCCGGACTTTCTCCAGATGGACACGCGCCTGTCGCGCAAGTTCAGGCTGTTTGAAAAGTACACCTTTGAGGCGCTGGCCGAGGCGGAAAACATGATGAACCGGCTGAACCCCGGCTGCTCCATCGATGGCTGCACCGGCGCGGTCGTCAATCGCGATGGCGCGGCGGACTTTGGCCGCATCACGTCGGCTCGCAATGGCCGCCAGTTGCAGTTTGGTCTGCGCGCTTCGTTCTAATCAACCACCATGCTCCCCGGACGGGTGCGGCGCAAGGTCCCTTGGGACACCCCGCCGGACCCGGCCCTCGGGCCTCCCCCTGCGGCGCAGCAGTGCCTGCCAGGGGGAGGCCATTGTCTTTCCAGGCGCTATTGAATCGCCAACTTCTCCGTCAGGTCGAGGTTGCCGCCCTTTACCGCGCCGCCCAGAATGTACAGCCCATCCGGACCCGGCACCATGCGATGGGCCAACCGTGGCGCCGTCTGCGCCACCCGCTGCCAAGGCTGGGTGGCATCGTGGAGCACCAGCAGACTGCCATCCCCGGTGCTGGCGTAGAGCTTGTTGCCCAGCACGGCCGCCGCGGGAGCAAAGCCCGTCATCTTGTCCCCGGGCAGTGCGGGCCCTTTGGTCCAGACATTGGTGGCGGGGTCGTATATATCTACTTCACTGCTCACCTTACCCGACGGCGTGATGCCACCGATGACATACACCCGTCCGCCCCACACCGCCGTCACCAGCGCCCGCCGTTCAAACGGTTGCGCCACTTCGCGCCAGCCAGCGGCCGGGTTCTTGAGATCGAGAATCAGCGTGGTCTTGGCCCACAGAGTTGGTTCGGTGCCTTGCAGAGTCCAGCCACCGGTGATGATCAGCTGATCGCCCACCACCGCCACATCGTGCGAGGACCGGGGCAGCGGCAGCGCGGGCAGGGCTTCCCAGGTGCCCTGCTGGCGCAAGAAGCAGGCCGCTTCGGCTACCGAAACGTTGTTGGTCTTCTCGCCCGCGGCGTTGCGCGGCTGCATGCCACCCACGCGGCACACCTTGCCGGCGTAAGCGGCCAGGTTCAAACCCTGCAGCGGCGTGGCCGCGGGCAGAGGCTCCCAGGCGCCACCGGAGAGCTTGCGGCGGCTGAACTGGCCCGACACCGATGCCGTGGAATAAGAGTGCGTGCGCGCCACGTGGCCGCCATACACATACAGCCAGTCTCCTTCCACCACGGCGCCAAAGCTGGAGGTCTTCTCTAGCAGCGGCGCGACGGATTGAGGCTGGGCCAGTGAGTCAAACACCAGCATGCCGTAGTGGCGGGTCTGGTCGTAGTGCTTGCCTTCGTGATCGCCCGACTTGTCCTCCCAGTAGCGGGCCCAGGCACCATAGCGGCCGTGTTGCGTGAACGGCCCCACCAAGCCCGCGGCGTTGGTCTTCACCTTCTGCTGCTGACCATCCGGCAGCAGCACAGTGATCTCGGCATCAGCCAGCGCCTTACCCCGAGCCGCCACGTGCAGGCTCACTTGGCCCGGCTTGCCTTGCGGCGTGATCTCCACCACTTGATCTCCGCCAATGATGGTGCCGGCGGCATAGGCGTTGCCTAGAATCGTCTTCGTGTAATAGAGCAGCAAATGCGGCCGGGCATCCTTGCCCCGGCTGGCCACGCCGAGATTGGCTGCGCCATAGATCACCCGGTCGCCACGGCCCGGCAAGCTGAGCAGGAAGCGATGACCATCCTGGTCCATCTTCAGCGGCGTCACCGTCCCCTGCGCATCACGCAGGTAGAGCCGGGCTCCGGCGGCCAGCGACGGGTTGACGGTGTCTCGGGTGGACAACGTGTCGCCCAGAATCATTTCGGCGGCTTCATCGCCGGGCAACGGCAGGATGAAGGTGAAGTGCGCCTGGGCCACCATGGCCAGCGCGGCGGAGATAGCAACAAGCTTGGGTAGTTTCATAGTGGAGAGTCCTTTCAAAAATGCTCTAGTCCTGGCGGAAGCGGTAGCGCAGTCCCACGCGGACGGTGCGGCCGTAGTCGGGCCGGTCAAACGAAGGAACGGCCAGTTGCAGCTTGGCGTCCCGGCTGTCGTTCAGGTTGTCAATGGCGACGAAGGCTTGCAGTCCGCGTCGCAGGTCTTTGGCGGCATAGGCATCCCAGATCTGGAAGGGCAGTCCCCGGGTGCCGGTGGCGGCGTTCAGCAGCCAGTGGCTGTAGAACGAACCACGAAGATTGGTGCTGATGCCCCAGCGGGGGATGAAATAGTCCAGCCGGGTCTGGCCATGGTGACGGTGCCGCTGCGGCAGTCCCAGCTGGGTCACCCGATCCAGCGCATTGAGGAACGTGTAGGCTCCACTGAGGCGCAGGTTGCGGTTGAAGGCATACTCACCGTCGAGCTCCACGCCTTGGGTGAAAATGCGCGCCTGGTTGACGTAGACGTACGTCTGCCGCCCCAGCAGCGGGTTGAAGAACGAAGGGATTCCGTAGTTCGCCAGAATCGCATTCAGTTCCGCCGCCGTGCGGGGCGTACCGGTGAGCCGGCTGTCGATCAGGTCCCGGATGTCGTTGCGGAACAGCGTCAGTCCCACGCGGTACCGCCGCTGGCGATAGAGCACGCCGGCCTGGAACGTCCGGCTATGCTCCGGGTTGAGATTGGGATTGCCGACTACCTGGTAGAAGCTGGCCGGATTCGCAAAGCGGAAATAGAGCTGGCCCAGGTCGGGCGCGCGGAAGCCCAGGCCGAAGGACCCGCGGACGATCCAGCTGTCGCTCAGCTTCAGGATCACGCCCGCCTTCGGCACGGCGGCGTTGCCAAACAGCGAATGCGATGTCACCCGGCCGCCCATGGTCAGTGTCAGGAACCGGTTGACGGTCCACTTGTCCTGCAACCAGGTGTCCGTGGCGGTTACTTGCTGGCCGGCGTTGTCGCCCACCAGGCGGTTGGCGCCGCGATAGAGATTCTGGCTCCACTCGACGCCGCCTTGCATGAAGTGGGACGACCCGACTTGCCGCGAGAGTGTCGCGTCCAGCCGCTTCAGCCGTTCATTGAGGTTTGAAGGCGACGGCGGCTCGGGCCGTCCCACTGGAGTGGTGAGATTGTTCTCGTCATACCGCGCCGAATACGCCCGCGCCTGCACCGTGGTGGCACTGTTGAGCACCCAGTCCGCCACCAGCGCGAACGTCTGCGTGGAGTCCTTCGCCAGCCCGGTCACCAGCCCGGTCTCGGAGCTGTTGCGGCCCTCTTCCCGGTTGCGGTACGCGTTCGCCGTAAAGCCCAACGCGAACTTGGGATGGAACTGGTAGCGGATCTTGGCCAGGCCGTCCTGGCGGTGCTGATCCGGCCCCACGGTGGTCGCGCTGCCCGGAATCAGCCGGTAGGCGTCCAGGCGGCTCTCTCCCAGATTCAGGAAGTAGGTGAGCGGTCCGCGGCGTCCACCGAGATCGCCGCGCAAATCAACCGTGCCCAGCGAGCCGCCGGAAGCCGACACACCCGCCTCAAAGGGCGACGACGGCTCACGGGTGATCATGTTGATCACGCCGCCCATCGCGTCGCTGCCATAGGTGGAGGAGCCGGAGCCTTTGGCCACTTCCACGCGCGCCAACCGGTCTGAGGTTTGCCGGTTCAGGTTCAGCGCTCCGGACTTGATTCCGCGGGCCCCCACGATGGGCAGCCCATCCTGCAAAACCAGCACCTGACGCGAATCAACTCCCTGGATCTGTTCGCCGCCCACCGACGACGTGCTGCCCCGCCGCACCAGTACGCCGGGGATCTCCTGCAACACGTCGGACACCCGCTCGTAGCCCGTGCTCAGCATCTGCTCCCGGGTAACCGCTTCCACCTTGGTGGGCGATTCTTCCTGCAGCTCCGCCGTCCGCGAGGCGCTGACCACAGTGATGGAGCTCCGCAGACTGCGCGGCTGCACCGTCAGTTGAAGCGCCTGCCGCTCGCCGGTTAAGTTCAGCTCCGCCCGGCCTTCGAGGCTGTCGTTCGACGCTTCGATGAGGTAGAACCCGGTGCTGAGCTCCAAGGTGCAAGCGCCGCTCGAATCCGTTGTACAGAACGCTTGCGCGCCCGTGGCGCGATGCTGCACCCGGGCGGAAAGCCCCGCAGCACCCGCCCCGCTCCCATCCCGGAGCCGGATCTCGAGCGTGGCCGCCTGGGCCATCCCCGCCGCCGCTGCAAGAAGAAGAGCGGCTCTCATGCGGCTCTCCCTTGCGCTCCGAAAGTGTCACCGGAGTGACGCGACGCCTGAGGCAGATGACTTCCACTTGGGCAGCGCCCAGCCACCTGAATCGGCCACGGGCGTTCGCCGCCAGCAGCGTGGGTAAGACGGAATTCCATAGACAGTTCTCCTAAGCGAAGCTGGCCTGGGTTCCGCTATTCTGGGACCACGCAAGCCACTCCGGTGGTTTGTAATCAGTCCTGCGGGTTGCTCGGCCAAGAACGGCCCGCGGGACTCCTGCGACCCTCAAACATGCAACTGAGTTGCATGTCGGGTCTTTCAAAACAATACGACTAAAATGGTCCGGGAGTCAATACCCAATTCCCATTTCCAGCGAGTGAGCGCATCATGGTTGTGCATCCAGAACCCTACTCCGTAAGCTCCCGGCTCATTCTCAGCCAGGGCCGCTCCGTGGCTGGCGTCGCCGCTTCCTGGTCCAGATCCCTGGAGCGCGGCCCCAGCCGAGGCGGGCGCGCCATTGTGCAACCGGCTTGCAAGTACCGGCAGAAATAGCCGATGCTCAGAAGAGTCCGGGGTCTGGTGACCGAAGGGATTGTAAGGGCCCACCCGCCGCGATGACGGGGACCCGTCTGGCGAGGCCATGGATGTTGGCGGCGTGCATGTCTGGCCAGTCAGCGTGCAGACGGCTCGCCCGTTTGTAATATTACATGCTATCCTCCGGGATAGGCGCACATGGCGGACGCGTTGCAGTGGCGAAAGAGAAGCGGGCTGACGCAGGTTTCTGCGGCAGCGGTGCTCGGTGTGTCTCAGCCCTACTTGTCCCTTCTCGAAAAGGGAGCACGGCCATTAACTGCGGCCCTACGGAGACGGATCGAGAGCGGGAGTGGTGCGCCCGGTGATGCCGGTCAACGCTCGCCAGACGATCTGTTCCGCGCTCAGCTGTGTCGCCTTGGTTACCCAGGGTTTGCTCACCTTACGAAGGTAGGGCGTAGACCCCGGCCGGACGCTCTGCTGCTGGCCGTGCTGGCCCAGCCGGATGCGGACGCGCGAGTCGTTGCGGCCCTTCCCTGGCTCGTGAGCGTGTTCCAGGGCCAACTCGACTTTGGCTGGATGGTGCGCCAGGCCAAACTTCAAGACCTGCAAAACCGCTTGGGCTTCCTGTTGCAGTTGGCTGGCGTCGACACCCCCGGCGGACTGATGGCCGTCCGCGAGTTGGACTGCGCTCGTTTGCTTCGTGAGAGCACCCTCTGTTGGGATTCCATGCCCGCCCCGACCCGCGAATGGATGCGGGCGAATCGGAGCCCGCTAGCCGTGCATTGGAACGTGTTGACTAGGCTCCAAGCCGAGGACGTTCGCGGTGCCGCATGATCAGGCCGGCCCCCGCCCCGCCGAGCCCTGGTACTCGTTCCTAACGGATCTGGATGCGGCTCTCGACGGCCCTGCCGACTTTCACTGCATCGGAGGATTTGTCGTCAGCCAGCGCTACGGGTCCGCGAGGGAAACGGCGGATCTGGATGTCCTAACGGTAATTCCGCCCCGCGCCGCCGAACGGGTCGCGGCTCTGGCGACCAAGGGCTCGCCACTTGAGAAGAAGCACCGGGTCTACATCGACCACGTCGGGATCGCCAGCTACCCGGATAACTACGAGACGCGTTTGGTCCGCCTGTTTCCCGTGTGGGCAAATGTTAGGTTGTGGGCGCTCGAACCGCACGACCTCGCGCTCACCAAACTGGAACGAAGCAACGACCGCGATATCCGCGACGTAATGTATCTCGCACAGGCAGGGTTGATTGTTCGCGATACGCTCATTGCGCGCTTCGAGACGGAACTCGAACCGTACCTAACCGGGCGGACGCCAACTTGGAACAGAACAACGCTCAAGATGTGGGTTGAGGCTTGTTGGCCCGAGGCGCAATGAAGCTGCCAGCACCTACTCGGAAGTGATCTGGCTTAAGTATGGGGGCGGATTGCCGGTAGCGGAATAGCAAACTTCTGCCGTCCACTTCTGCGCAAGGTGCAAATACTCCCAATACGGAAGCGCGCTGACACGTGTGACTTCAATCGCTTGTCCAAGCAGAAGATAGAACCGCATCAAAAGCTCACCATCCTCGTTGGCGGGTTGCATCGCTAGCCCCCGTGCGTCCATGGGATTAGGGCATATCCCAGCGTCGCAGCAAAAGGTCATCAGGTACTTGTCAAGTGCAAGGATGATATTAGTCCAAATGTGCGCTGGAGTCGCGAGAATGCGCTCCATCACAAGGGTTTGAACCCGGCCAGCGCTCAGTACCTTCCCGGTTATGAGAAGGAAAGAAAAAATCTGATGGAGATGATCGTTCCGATGGTCAATCGGCTCGCCCCGACGGCCATCGAAGGCCTTTCCCCGGGCAGACCTGTCCAGGCCCTTTACCGACTCTAGATTCTCAAGTGCCCTCAAGAGCTCCGCCGCACTCGTCAGCGCCGATTTGATCTGGCCGACAGCGACGACCGATTCACAGGGAAAGTATTTGATGCCGCCGGCAGTCTCGAATCTTGGACAGACCAGCCTGTCGGTAATCACAATATCGATCTGGCGACTCACGGAGCCGGTTGAGTCAAACACGAAACCGCTGGACACGTCGAATCGGGATGGCAGGTAGGCGCGAAGGAATCTCCGAATAATCTCTTCTCGACCAACGCCTAGTTCGCCAGGGTGGTCGGTCAGCCTCTCGGAAAGATCAGCCCGCATACGTGCGCCTGCAGCTCGGATCATCATTTCCAGGGTGAAACGGGTCACAGATTGCCTCGCAGGTGTTGTTCTTGGTCTGTGCTGATCAATTGAATCACGCATCCAATCTACGGCCCGCGTGCATTTCGTGGCAGGCTCGCCAGTCTCTGATAGCATAGCCCCAGATGGCACAAGTCTCTGTCTCGACTGAACCTTTTGACGCAATCGTAGTGGGCTCCGGAGCCACCGGCGGATGGGCCGCCAAGAAGTTGACTGAAGCAGGCATGAAGGTGGCCCTGCTCGAAGCCGGCGCCAAGACGACGCCCAAGGATTTTTCCGAGCACACCAATCCCTGGCAGCTGCCCTACCTGGGCATGTCGCCCAAGCTGATGAAGGACCGGCCGATCCAAGGGAAGTGCTATGCCTGCACGGAACACAACTACAAGTGGTTCGTCAGCGACGTCGAGAACCCCTACACACAAGAGAAGCCCTTCTGGTGGATCCGTCAGCGCGTATTGGGCGGCCGCTCACTCAGTTGGGGCCGGCAGAGCTACCGGATGTCGCCGCTCGACCTGGCCGGCGCCTCGCACGATGGCTATGACGTCGATTGGCCGCTGAAGTACGACGAGCTGGTGCCCTACTACGAGGAAGTGGAAAAGTACGTCGGCATCAGCGGGCGGGCGGAGAATCTGCCGCAGCTGCCGGATTCAATCTTCCTGCCGCCGATGGAGATGACCTGCGGCGAAGAGATCTTCCGCGATCAGATGAAGGCCAAGATGGGCCGCACGGTCACCATCGGCCGCGCGGCAATCTTGACCAAGGCCCACAACGGCCGCGCGGCGTGCCACTATTGCGGCCCCTGCGAACGCGGCTGCGTGACGTATTCGTATTTTTCCAGCCCCTTCACCACCATCAAGGACGCGCTGGCCACCGGCCGTCTGACACTGCTCACCGACGCGGTGGCGGCGCAGGTCTTGATGAAAGATGGCAAGGCGAACGGCATCGCCTACATTGACCGCCTGACCCGCGCGCCGCGTGAAGTGCGGGGCAAGATCGTGATCCTCTGCGCTTCAACGCTTGAATCGACGCGGCTGATGATGAACTCGGGCATCGCCAATTCCTCCGGCGCTCTGGGCCACTACCTGATGGACCACATCTACTCCGGTGGTGCCCAGGGCATCATGCCCAATGTGGAGACCAAGCCATGGGCGGGTGCGCCGCGCCGGCCGAACGGGATCTACGTGCCCCGGTTCCGGAACCTGACACAACCCTCAACCAACGGCTTCATCCGCGGCTACGGCTACCAGGGCGGTTCAGCTCCAGCGTTCAACATGGGCGCCGATGGCTTTGGCGCGGACTACAAAGAGGCCGTGCGCGCGGGGATGTACGGCATCAACATTGGGCTGTGGGGCGAGTGCCTGGCCCGCAAAGAGAACCGCGTCGAGATCGACAAGGATCGTGTCGATGCCTGGGGCATCCCGGTGTTGAAGACCATCATGGAATGGGGCGATAACGACAAGAAGTTGTGGCGCGATGGCGTGGCCCAAGCGGGCGAGATGCTGGAGGCGGCGGGGGCCAGGGATGTCAAGACGACGCCCGATGGCCGGTGGTCCGTGCCGGGCTTCTGTATCCATGAAGTGGGCACCGCGCGCATGGGGTCCGACCCGAAGGCCAGCGTGCTGAACAAATGGTGCCAAAGCTGGGACGTCAACAATCTGTTCGTCACCGACGGCGCCGCCTGGGTGTCGATCGGCTGCCAGAACCCGACGCTGACCATGATGGCGCTGACCGTGCGCACCTGCGATTACATCGTCAAAGAGTACGCCAAAAAGGCCGCCTAGACGGGCGGCGCTTCATCCCGGGAAGTTCATTCCCCTGCAATGTCCATCGGCTAACCTACCTTGGTGTTGCCGCATGGAGAGTCGGGCAGCGCTTTCCGCATCGTCCCCTCGCGGGAGTTCGGATTGCAGCATTTCCGCTATCAGGAGCCGCAGTTTTTTCCGGAGCGCCGTCTGCCGGAGTATGCGCTGGTCTGTTGCTTTGCCGGATGCATCAACGTCCTGGAGGATGGCCGGTCTATCACGCTGAAAGCGGGCGACATGATGGTGGGCCACCCCGGCCTGTTGCGCGCGAGTACGTACCTTCCGCAAGAAGGGTCCTGCGAAGGGGCGACCGCCATTGTCGGCACTAAGGTGATGGAGCGAGCCCTGGCCGATGTCCGCGTGGCGCCGGAGGGGCAGGCCGCTCTGCTCGGGGGGACGCTCCATGAGCCCCGGCTGGTGGCCCAGATGAAAGCCGCCACGGCCGCCGTGGGCGCCGGACGCCCGGGTGTGGACAGCTACATCGAAGGCTACCTGCGGCAGTTTCTGGTGGACCTGTTGTGGCAGTGGCCCACGTCCAACATCCGCCCGCAGCGTCTGGCGCCCGAACAACTGCTTTCACGCCAGCACTTTGTCCAGGCGGTCGAGTACATGCACCAGTGCGGCAAGGAAGATTTCGCCGTCGATACGCTGTGCGAGGTGGTGGGTGTCAGCGGGGCGCACTTCCGGCGCCTGTTGCATGCTTCCGCCCGCCAAAGTCCGCTGGAGCTCTATAACAACGTCTTGATCCACCGGGCGGAGCAGATGTTGCGCGCCGACACCGGGGTGAAGCAAGTGGCTTATGGGCTGGGGTTCCCTTCACCCAGCCAGTTTGGCAAGTTATTCCGCCGGATGACTGGGTACTCGCCGTCCGAGTATCAAGAGCGGTCCCAAGCCGGCCTGGCTTGCCCACCCGCCCAGGGCAATGCCAAGCCGCTGATCTCCGCCTCCAGCCACTAGCCAGATTCGCTCAAAATCGGCTCGAACGTGGTTGAAATCGACCATCACTTCTGATTGTTCCCGCCGTCTGGGCAGGCCAGAATCAAGTAACACACATCTCGTTCATCGCCGATGCCGCGCCTGTCCCTAACTGGCCGCGTCGGACTGTACTTATTTGTCACATACATCGAGTTGTAACTTTGGCATGGCCACAGAAAGAGGACTCACTATGCTTCGGCTCTACCCATTGATCGTACTGTTAGCCCTGGCGGCCGCGGCCCAAACCGGCGCCCGGCTGGAAGGGCATGTGGAGGATCAGTCCGGTGCCCGCATTGCCGGCGCTAAAGTCATGCTGCGCGCCACCGCCACCAATCAAGTGGCCACCGTTTCAACCAGTGCGGATGGGGCCTATCGCTTTCTCCGCCCGGCAACAGGCAAGCTGGAACTGCGCGTCGAGCACCCTGGCTTTACGGCATCGGTCCGCACCCTGGAGATGGAAACCAATGCGGAAGCGACCGTGAATGTTGTGCTGTCGGCAGGATCAGTGACCGAGAGCGTCAACATCGGCGGCACCACCACCATGCTGCAGCCGGCAGCGTCTGCCCAGACATCCACGCTCTCTTCCGACCAGATCCAGAAGCTGCCCACCGCCTCCCGCAACTACACGCACTTGATCGTGGGCGAAGCCGGCGTCGCGGCGCCGCTGCCGGACCGCACGGGCAAGGGCATGAACATCGCCACCTCGCCCGGCGGGCAGGGCGATGACGGCACGCAGTCGCTGAATCCGTCGGTGAACGGCGCGCGGCCCACCAACAACTCCCTGCTGATCAACGGCGTCGACGCCACCAACATGATGAACGGCGGTGGCAGCCTGGGCAACAACATCACGGTGCCCCTTGATGCGCTGGAAGCGGTGGAGATGCAGACCGCGCTTTATTCCGCCTCCACCGGCCGCAATGGCGGCGCCAACGTGCAGATGCTCACGCGCGTCGGGACGAATCAGTTCCACGGCAGCTTCTCGCACTTCTTTCAGAATGAGCTGTTCAACGCCAATGAGTTCTTCCTGAACCGCTCCGGCACGGCGCGCCCCAAGTTCCGCCGCAACGAAAGCTACGCCGGCATCGGCGGGCCCATCTGGAAGAACAAGACCTTCTTCTACGCCGCCGTGCAGCGCACTGATTTCTTGTCGGGCTACGCCAGCCGCGCCATCGTCACCACGGCCAGCCCCGATGGGTTGGGCGACGTCCGGACACCGGCCACGATTGCCGCCGTGGCCAATCAATGGCTCCAATCGGGCGCGCAGGACAACCCACAGTTCGCGGCCAACTTCCTCACCACCATCCGCCGCTTCCCGGCCGATCAGATTCCGGGTCTCGAGCGCAAGTTCTTCACGAGCGTCGCCAACCCCGCCGCCCCGGTCTTCCGCCAGCTCACTCCGGCGGACATCCACCCGGTAGCGATCAACATCTTGAACGTCAAGCGCAACGGCCAGCTGCTGCTGCCCTCCGTTGGCCCCAATAACCGCCTGCTGCCCGGCAATGCCACCTATGGGCGCGAACGCGAGCAGGTGAACGCGTTCCCGACATTCTTCAACTCCTGGTCCGGCTCCCTGTCGCTGGAACACAACTTCGCCGGCAATGACCGCTTGCGGCTGAGCTACGTCAAGTCCCAGCAATTCGTCGAAGAAGCGTTCCCTTGGGCCAACTCTTCGGTATCGCCCACGCAGGGCCAGACGCCCGGCTACGTGGCGTCGCTGTCGCACCTGCATACCTTTGGGCCGCGCTGGATCAACGAAGTCCGCGGCGGCTTCTTTGAGCTGTTCAACACGCGTATCTCCAAGAACAAGGACATCTTCAACTCGACGTTGGGCATCTACAACCCGCTGGAATATGCCGTGGGCGGCTTGGCCTCGCTGATGCCGACCGTGGATATCGTGACGCAGCGCTCCGGCGCGGGCATCGGCAACGCCTGGGACTTCTATGATCGCCAGCGCAACGTCTACCTCACCGACACTGTGACGCACGTCCGCGGATCTCACTCCATCCAGTTCGGCGGCGAAATCCGCCGCACCAATCTGAAGGGCGAATACATGGCCCGCACCAATGGCGACTTGGATTACGACAACTGGATTCTGTTCTTCACCGGCCACGGCGCTTCGGGCGGTGGCTCCGATTTGGATCAGGGCGACACCAAGCGTGACTACAACATGGTGGACACGTCGTTGTTCATCCAGGACGACTGGCGCATCCGGAAGGGGCTCACGATCAACGCCGGTGTCCGTTGGGACTACTTTGGCTGGCCCGATGAGACGCAGGGCCGCACCGGCACCTACTTCAACAAGGCTGACGCCGCCCGTGCCGGCGTGGAGCAGGGTTACTACATCAACGAGAAACACGTAATCTTCCAGCCGGGTTTCGATCCGCTGAAAATGGGATTAGCGGTGTCGCCCTATGTGCCGATCAACCTGAGCCAGGTCCACAAGGCATCGCGCAACACCATCTTCCAGCCGGACTTCAACAACATCGCGCCGCGCGTGGGCTTTGCGTGGCAGCCCTGGTTCACCGATCGCCTCGTGATCCGGGGCGGCTATGGCATCTACAACGAGCGGCCGTCCGGTTCTTTCAAGTCGGACCTGCAGCTCTCTTCGCCGTTCTTCATCTATCAGAACGTCCCGGCGCCGGTGGATATGGCCAACCCCTACCCGCGGCTGAACATCAACCCGTTCACCGTGCCGTTGCAGGTGCAGATCGCCCGTGATGCCAATGGAGCGCCCAGTTGGCGCCGCTTTGACGGCAGTGCCTTCCCCGCGACGGAGCCGTTTGCCGCCAAGAACTTCACCTTCATCGACCCGTTCATCAAGACGCCCTACGTCCAGCAGTGGACCTTCAACATGCAGTTTGAACCGTGGCGCGGCAACATGTTCGATGTCCGCTACGTCGGCACGCGCGGCGTGGGGCTGATGGCGAAGTTGAACCTGGCGCAAGCGGTGGACCCGCGCGTCACGCCGGTGAATGGCTTCACCGACATCCGGACTCGCACCGGGGCGTTGATCAACCCCGATTTCTTTGTGCCGCCGGAGTATCTCGGCCTGGGCCGCCAGAGCGGCTACCGGGTGCGTTCTAACTGGGGCGCCTCCACCTATCACGGCCTGCAGTTCAACTACCGGCGCCGCTTCCAGCACCGTCTGTTGATGAACGCGGCCTATACCTGGGCCAAGACGCTGGACAACATCTCCTCCGATGGCGGCACCGTGGAACACGATGCCCGCAACATGGCCAACAACAAAGGCCCAGCGGACTTTGACCGCACGCATCGCGTGACGGTGGCCTATATCTACGAGTTCGCTACGCCGTTCAGGTCCAACCCGGTGTCGAAGTGGGTGCTGGGGGGATGGTCACTGAACGGGATGGCGACACTGCAGAGCGGGACGCCGTTCTCCATCATTGGTGCCTCGACGGCCAACGCCTACTGGGCCCAAGTGGCGCGCGTACGAGTAGACTTGGCTCCGGGCCGCACGATCGACAGCGCGCGCAAGGACGGCAGCGTGCAGAGCCGGGTCGACCAGTACTTTGACCCCACCGCCTTCGCCAACTCTGATGATCGCTGGGGCAATTCGGGCCGCAACATTCTGCGTGGTCCTTCGCAGCGCCAGTTCGACTTTGCGCTGGCCAAGACCACGCGCTTTGCGGAACGCTACACGATGGAGCTGCGTTGGGAAGCCTTCAACGCTTTCAATCAGGCCGTGTTCACGAACCCGAACTCGACGTTGCCGGCCGCTGGGGTTGGCACGATGGGCGCCATTACCTCTACCGTTGGCGGCCCGCGCACGATGCAAGTGGCGCTCCGGTTGAAGTTCTAGCGCTCCCTGACGGGACCTGCTGCCGCCCGCTTGCTGGCTGATCGCGGCCAGCGGCGGGCGGTTGTCCGTTCAGGTCCCCTCAGCACGGCGCGCGCCGGCGGATTCTAATGTAAGGATGGATGCCACTGATCGCAAAGCCTTAGCCGCGCTGCTGGACCGCGGGCGGATGACGTGGGCGGAGCTGGGGGAACTGCTGGGGTTGTCGCCGCCAGCCGCAGCCGAACGGGTGCACCGGCTGGAGGAACGCGGCGTGATCCGGGGCTTTACCGCCATGGTCGATCCGGATGCGGCGGGCTATCCGGTGCTGGCCTTCGTCTTTGTCACGCTGGAGAATCAAAGCCGGCGCGCGGGGTTTCTGGAAGCGATCCGGGGGCATGGGGCGATCCTTGAATGCCACCATGTGGCCGGTGAGGATGACTATCTGCTGAAGGTCCGCTGCCCCAGCATGAAGCAACTGGACCAGCTATTGAGCAACGATCTCAAAACCCAGTTGGGCGTGGCCCGCACCCGCACCACGATCATCCTGGGAACGGCCAAGGAAACATCCAAGCTGCTGATCGAGCAGATCTAGGTCTGCATTCGCGCGATCAGGTAAAGCCCCGCCAGCGCGAAGATGGCGTCCGGCGACCAGGCGGCCACCTCCGGCGGCAGCTGATTTAAGTAGCCAATCTGCTCAAACAGCTTGCTCACCGATAGATATGCGATGGCCACGGCCAGGCTGACGCCGACGCCGGTCATGGTGCCGCGCCGCCCGGCCATAAAGGCGAAGGGTGTCGCCAGCACCGCCATGATGAAGGCAAACAGCGGCACCGCGAACTTGCTCTGCCACTGTACTTGCAGCTTGATGGTGTCCAGGCCCGCCTGGCGCAGTTCGCTGATGTAGTGCTCCAGTTCCAGGAAGTTCATCTGCTGCGAAAGCTTTACTTCCTGCCGGAAGTAGCTGGGCGGTTCGTCGAAATCAGAGAACGTCGCGGTCTGCCCGCTGAAATCCTTGTACTCCAGCACCTTGATGCCGTCAATGCGGCGCATCTGGCCGTTCTGGAAGACCCAGGTGTTGAGCGTCGGCTCCCAGCGGGCGCGCTCGGCATTGACGAGGCGGCGCAGGTGGAAGGTGGTGGGGTCCAGGTCGTAGACGCTGACGCCCAGCATGACGTTGTCGGTCTGCTCAAAGTACTTGTAGTAGAAAATGCGGGAGCCGCGGCCGAAGACCCAGCGCCGGTCTGGCCGCTGATACGTGCGCACCGGCCGGCCCTTGATCTCATTGCGGATGGCGTCCTGCCGCTTATTCGTCTCGGGCACGTAGTAGTGGTCAAAGGCAAAGATCAGCGCCGAAAGCCCACCGGCCGCGAGCAACACCGGCATCGCCAGCCGGTACGTGCTGACGCCGCATGCTTTGAAGGCCGTCACTTCGTTGTTCTTGGTGAGGATGCCGAACGTCGCCAACACGCCCGCCAGCACGGCCAGCTGCGTCATCTCGTAGATCAGCTTCGGCGCCAGATTCAACATGTAGATCAGCAGCCGCGCCATGGGCACTTTGTTGCGGACGATGTCGCTCAGCAGTTCAAAGAACGTGTAGACCTCAAACAGCATCACAAAGCTGACCAGCATCAGCGCGAAATAGAACAGAAAGCCCGACAGCACGTAGGTGTCGATCAGTTGAGGCAGCAGGAAGAACCGGCGCGGCAACAAGCGCAGCGGCGTTTCCGGCAGCCGGTCAAACTGCTGGAAGAAGCTCTCCGCGCGCTGCCGGACCCAGCCCAGCAGATCAAAGTCGCCCGGCTTTTCCAGGCGGACCAGCAACACGATACCGGTGATGGCAAAGATCAGGTTCGGAATCCAGGAAGCCAGCGCCGGAGACAGCAAGCCCTGCCGCGCCAGGCCCACCAGCGGCAACTGGCCCATGTAGTAGATCAACGCCAGCAGCACCGTCAGCACGAAGGCCGAAGACTTGCCCGCCTTGCGCGACGACACGCCCAGCGGAATGCCCACCAGCGCCAGCAGCAGGCAACCCGGCGGCAGCGCGAGCCGCTGATGCAGCTCCAGCTTGGCGTCGATGGCGTCACGCGGCGGCAGCTTCTGGCTCAGCCGGTAGAGCGGGATCGTGTCCTGCTCGATGTAGCGGCTCACCTTCACTTCGTTGGGCTTCTGCGCCTCCAGCGCCTGCTCGCCGCGCGGGAATGAGGAGTTGTAGTCCTCATCCGCCTTTTTGCCCGCCTCGTGCGAATAGCCGTTCTGCATCGAAAGCTGGATGCGGTTGCGCGCCGGGTCCGGCAGGGCGATGGCTTGTTCGGCGATGGTGATGGGCGGCGCTTCGCCTGATTCCCGGGCACCGCTGCGGCGCTGGTCTGGCGGACGCAGGTCGGCCATGAAGATCTTGCGCCAGCGGGTGACGGGTCCCGAGATCACATCGCCCACATAGAGGATGGTGTTCGGGAAGGACTCTTCAAAGACGCGCGGCTGAATTTCGGCGGTCAACTGCGTCGCCGCCAGATCGTTCGAGATACGCAGCGTTTCGCGGATCGACCAGGGGGTCAACCAGAGGCTGGCCGCAAAGGCCGCCAACATACCAAGGGTGGCTAACGCCAGCACGGGCCGCATCACGATACGGGCGGGAACACCGGCGGCACGCAAGGCCGTGATCTCGTTATCGCTCGACATCCGGCTGAGCCCGATCAAGATGCCCACCAGCACGCCCACCGGCACGGTGAACGGCAGCGTCGGCGGTAGCCCCAGGGCCACCAGATAGGCCACCGTCTGCGGTGGCGCCGCGCTGCGCACCAGCAACGAGAAGATGCCGCGCTCCCCGCCCAGGCGTTGCAGGAAGAAGATGAACGAAAACAGCGTGACGCCCAGCACCGCGCCGGTGGCGATCTCGCGAAATATGGCGCGGCTAATCAGGCGCATAGCGGGAGACGACGGCCGCTACGCGGTGGGCGGCGGAGGCACCACCGGCAGCCGCGGCAGATCGTCAGTGGCCACTTCCATTTCCAATTCTTCAAACAACACCGACGGAGCCACCACCGTACTGAGGTACACAAATCCGCCCGCGCCCATCAAAGAAAACGGCGCGCCGTTGCCCAGGAAGTCAAAGGCGGTTTCGGTGTCCGACGCCGCCAGAATGTCTTTCAAGCTGCGCACGGAGACGCCACGGAAGCGCAGGCCGCGCACCAGTTCCTCCCGGCCATCGGGGTAGACGCGATAGGCCAGCAGCGGGATGCTGATCGGCCGGTCACTGCTGCCCGCCGCCAAACGCCGGACTTCGGCGATCGAGGCGGAGGAGGGGAAGTCCATTTTGCGGATGATGATGCCGTAGGGTTTACTGCGGTCCGCCACTTGCTTCAGCAGCTGAGATTTCAGGTCGGCTGCCGTGACGGGCTCCGCGCACTTCACAAACAGATTGCTGATGGCCGCCGATTTCGCCCCGAAGTTGCCCGGCAGCCGAGCGTGGCCATTGGACTTCGCCGCATCCCGCGCGGGCTGCCGCGTGGACAGAATCGCCTTCAGGACGCCCTTCTCAATGACGGTGACCGCTTGACCCGCCACACCTTCCGAGTCAATCGCGTAGGTGCCCAGCAACGGCCGTCCGCGCCACACCTTCTGAGTAGGATCATCGGCCACGGTGAACGACGTGGGCAGCACGCGGGACCCGATCTTGCCCTCAAACGGGCTGGTCTGGAACGGCACCGGACGGCCGGGCTCACCCACCGGCTTGCGTTGAGCAGGCAGGGCGGCACTGAGCAGTTCCGCAAACAGTTGCGCCGCCGCCGTGCCTTCAAACATCACCGGACCCGTGTAGTTGGCCCCCAATGGAGCCGCGGCCAGCGCCTTGACGTTTTCGGCGACGGCGGTGACCGCCCGCTGCAGGTCGAGCTCGGCCGGTAGTTGCGCCGGGTCCAGGGCGGGGATCACAGCATGGTCGCGGACTCGCATGCCGTCCGGGGCTTGGCCACTGGCACGCACGCGGGCGTAAGCCAAGTTGTCGGCGGTGATCACCGAAGTGCCTTCCGTATTCAACAGGTACGCGGTGGACTGGGTGAAATCAAAATCAACCGTTGATTCCAGCGCCTCCGGGTACCGCTCGAAGATTCCCGACAGCGCGACCACACGGTTGCGCCAGGCCGCTTCATCCAGCTTGATCCGCTTGGGTTGCTCGAACAGTTGTTGCGCCGGGGCGGTGGAGAAATCGGGCAGCTTCTCGTTCTGGGTGACGTTCTGGAGCGCGGCGCGCTTGCGGCCAATCGCCTCCAGGGCGCCCTTAAAGGCGCGGTCGGTGGCCAGCCACCAGCCCTGGCGGAGCGCGTTGTAGTCCTCATCCAGCGGGAACTGCTCTGGGTCGAACCGCGAACCGAAGTAGTAGTCCGACAGCACGTAGTTGCCGTTGTCGAACTCGGGCGAGCCGAGGCGGAGCGTCACGCGCGGCAGGCGGAAACGATTGCGGCGTTCCCCCAGCAGACCGCCCAGCGTCGCGCTCACCGAGTAGCTGTCGGCATCGTCCAACGCGTACTCAACGTAATAGACCTGATCGCGGCTGATCAGACGCAACTGCCGGGCGCGGCCGAGTTCATCGAGCATCGCCCGCAACAGCAGGGGAGGTGCAACGGTGGGCTTCGGCGCGCCCGCTGGCGGAGCGTTCTGGGCGCCCGCCTGCTCCGCCGCCACGGCACTTCCCAATACTGCCAGCCATTGACGGCGCGAAAGCTTCCAGGGGTTGAGTGGGAATTTCATGGGCGCACGCTCCCGCGGCCTTCACGTTTGGGCGTTTCTGGTTCCGGATCGGGGCGTGGCAGCAGGGGCGGCCGGTCTTGCGCGCGGTCCTTTTTCTGGATCTCGATTTCAGAAACCAACAAGGCGGGCGACGCGGCGGAGACCGGCACCGAGCCGGATTCGGCGCCGCAGTAGCCATTAAAAATCTCGGTCTTGTCGCCGGTGGCCAAGATCTTGGCGAAGCTGGCCAGCGGCGTTCCCACAATGTCAGCGCCGCGGATCAGCTCATCCGGCCGTCCATCGGCCCACACGCGGTAGACCACCAGGGGGATCACGGTGAACGCCTGCAAGCCGCGGCGGCCTGTTGTCGTGAACCCTCCCGTGACGCTTTCAAAGTAGAGCCCGTAGGGCTTGTTCTGGCGCTTGGCTTCTTCGATCAGCAGTTTGCGCAATTCCGCGAACGGCACCTGCTTGCCGGATTCGACGATCAGGTTCGACTGGCGCGAGACGACTTCCGCCCCGGGCTGTTTGCGGCCATGGCCGTTGGAGCTCGCAAAGCCATCCACCGGCGACCGCGATAGCAGAAACGTCTTCAGCACGCCCTGGTCCACCAGCTTGATCTTGCCGGCCTTGACGCCCTCGTCGTCATAGTCGTACCAGCCGTTCAAGTCAGTGGAGCCGATCTGTTTGCGCGTGGCATCAAAGCTGACCGAGAGAAACTCGGGCAGCACCTTGGTATTGATGCCCTTGGAGAACGTCTGACCTTCGGCCTCATCCTTCTGGCGGTGCCCTTCAATGCGGTGGCCGAAGATCTCGTGGAAGAAGACACCCGCCGCGCGGCCGGACAGGATGGCGGGGCCGACGTAGGGCTCCACCAGCGGGGCGCGCAACAGGCCTTCCAGATCCTTCTGCACCTTCTCAATCGCGGCCAGCACCGGCTTCTCATCGCCGCCCAGGCCGGGCAGACGGTTGACGTCGGCCGCTTCAAAGCTCTCGCTGGTGGCCAGATCCATGCCGTCGCCCGCCTTGCCTTGCGCCGAAATCACGATGCGGGCGTAGATGCGGCCATGCTCAATGCGGGTTCCTTCGGTGGAGACGAAATACTTTACTTCACGCTGGGCGGAGATCGAAACCTGTGACGCCAGCACTCCGGGCTTGCCAATGAATAGCGCGGACCATTTCCGGGCGCGCGCCTCCCAGGTGGCACGGTCTACCTTCAGCGCGGCCGGCAAGGCGGCCCCTTTTTCCGGCGTCTCAGTGGAAAAGTCGTTGGCAGTGGAGGTCTCCTTGACGTTGTTCTCCTGCGCCGTTTTGATGCTGATCAGGCGCTGGACGGAGTTGCGGTAGACGCGGTCTGTTTCGGCCCAGGCGCGGCGCCGCAGCCCCACGGCCGAGCTGTCGATGGGCACCCCAATGGCTCCGGCAAAGCGCGGCCGGTCGCCACGGATGACGTGGTAGTTGTCCAGCTTGGGGGAGCCGACGCGGACAGAGACATCGAGGAACCGGTTTAGGCCGCCCCCCGTGCTCTGCAATGCGCCAAAGGAGGCCACGGCGGCCTCCGTCTGGATCTCGGTGACGGCGTAGGAGATAAAGTACGGCGGTGGCTCCGCCTTGGCTTTCAGGGCGGAGAAGTTCCGGTCCAGCTCCTGCTGAAGTACTTCCAGCACGGGCTGTGCCTGCGCCGGCAAGATCAGCCAAGCCAGCGTGACAACCAGAAACCAACAGCGTTTGACGGGCACCCTCTCAGGATATCAGTGACTTCGAAACATCAGTGACTTCAAACGCCAGCAGTCCGTTACCGGCCACCGGCGGAGGTGGTGGCGATCTCCAGCACGCCGCGATCTTTCAGGCCGCTCAAGGCCAGGCCGTAGCGGCCGCGTACGCCGGTCTTCTCAAAGATGTGCTTCAGGTGGATTTTCACGGTACCGGGGCGGATGCCCAGCTGCGCGGCGATGTCGCGGTTTTTCAAACCGGCTTCCACCAGCTCCATCACCTGCCGTTCGCGTGCGGTGAGGCCGCTGCGGCGGGCCCGGTCCTGCAATGTACCGGCGCGGAACACCGACTCTTCCATCCAGCTATGGCCTTCGACGACGGCGCGCAGGCACGCGAGCAAGGTGTCGGCCGAGGCGGTCTTGCGCAGGATGCCCTGGACACCGGCCTTCAGCAGCCGGACCGCTTCGGGCTCACTGATCGCGCTACCCCACACAATGGTGGCGGCGGCGCCACTGTCGTGCAGCCAGGAGGGCAGGGAATCCAGGCCCATCATCTTGTCCACCAACACGACGGCCGGCCGGACGCGGCTGGCTATGTCGCGCAGCGCGATGATGGAATCGCAATCGGCCACCAGGTCAAACTCCGTATGGGCGGCGGTGACGGCGCGGATTCCCGCGATGGTCAGCGGCTGGGAATCACAAACAATCAACGAATAGCGGGGACGAACAGGTAGATCACTCATTTCCGTTGATTGGTAGTACTCTGAGCCGGGCCAGTTTCTCACAATTTCATAACGAGCCCAGTTCAGCCGATGAATCCCTTACGGAACCTATGAGCAGTTTGGGGATCGCACGCAACTGGAAGATCCTTGTCCTGGGGCCGAGTGCTGAGTTGGGCGCGGCGGTGCGCAATCTATTGGCGGACCAAGTGCCCTCCGCTCAGCTGTTTGAGGTGAAGTCCTACCCGGACACGGCGTCGCTGGCCCGTCTGCTCAGCTCACAGACGCTATCGGTGTGTCTGCTGGACGCCGCCACCTCCAAAGAGACGGCGCTGCCGCTGGTCCGCGAAATCGAGAAGGCGGCGCCTAAGTTGCCGGTGGTGGCGCTGCTGGCGAAAAATGATCCGGATTTGGTGCTGTCGTGTCTGCGACAAGGCGCGTCCGAGTTCTTGATCCACCCCTTTCTGGCCGACCAGGTGGCGGCGGTGTTCGGCCGGCTGGCGGGGATCCATCCGCATCTGATGCAGCCCGAAGGGCAGGGGCGACTGATCGCCGTCATGCCCGTCAAGGGCGGCTGCGGCGCTTCCACGGTGGCGCTGAATCTGGTCTTCCAACGCAAAAAATTCAACGCCAAGCGCGTACTGCTGGCCGATCTAGACCCGCTGTGCGGCATCCAATCGTTCTTGCTCAAGGCCAAGCCCGGGTATAGCTTTATGGACGCGGTGGCGCGCGGGACGGCGCTGGATGTCGATGTCTGGCGCGGGCTGGTGCAGACAATGGACGGCGTCGATCTGCTGTTCGCGCCGGATGCGCTGGCCGAGGGCATCTACGATCTGGCCGAGCCTCGCAACCTGATCAGTTTTGCCCGAGGGCTTTACGAGCTGGTGGTGGCCGATGTGGCCTCCCCCTATGGCCCGTGGAATGAGCGGATTGCGCAGATGGCAGACGAAGTCCTGCTGGTGACCACGGCGGAGGCGGGCGCCATGCGCTCCTGCCAGCGCGCGCTGGACCATTTGCGGAACCTGCGCGTGCCCCACCAACGGGTGAAGCTGGTGCTGAACCGCGATGGCAAGGTCAGCGCGGCGGAGACGCTGCAACAACAGCTGTCCGTTCCGGTCTACAAATCGCTCCCGGCCGACCCGGAGGCGATCCAGCAGTCGCTTCTCGAAGGGAAACCGGTCGCCGCCGGTTCGGCCTTCGGCAAAAGCCTCAGTGCATTGGCCACGACGCTGGCCGGAGGCCCGCCGGAAGCGGCTGTGCCGAAACCACCCGAAAAGGCCAAATCAAGTGGCTTGGCCGGGCTTTGGGGCTTGCTGGGCCGCAAGTGAGCCTTCCATTGTCTGGCTTACTCTGTGATGGTTCGGACCAGCCCCATGCGCAAGCTTGGGGCTATTTTCGGGATCCCGCAAAAGCCCCAAGCTGACGCATGGGGCTGAAACCCGCGGGCCGCCGGTCCCGCCGGACTTGCGCTTCCCCGAAAAAGCCCCAAGCTGACGCATGGGGCTGAAAGGCAAGGCGCTAGCTTTTGACGTTGATGAGGCCGCGGCAGGTGAGGGCGCCGCATTTGCAGGGGACGTGTTCTACTTCCCAGCCAAAGCGGTAGTCGATAAACAGCTCTTCGCCGGCGGCGATGTCGCGCATGCTGAAGTACAGGATGTGTTCCTTGATGATGCGCGTCACCAGGTTGGGCTCACAGCAGTGGTTGATGTACTCGGCACCGGAGCCGCCCACCGCGCCATCAATGGCCCAATAGGAGTTCAGCGTGAACATGTAGACATGCTCGCGCTCCTCGCCCCGGCGCTTGGTTTCGATGCGATTGCAGCGCTCGCCGGTGTACTCGATCACCTTGCGGTTCTTGGGGATCGGCTCCGCCGCGAACAGGCCCCAGCGGTGGATGCGCGACTTGCCAATGCTGAGTTTGAAGTTGCAGTACGCGGGGTCGATCTTCGGGCGAGTCAAGGGGAGTGTTGTCCAGAGATGTAGGGGGAAGGGTTGGGAAGGCGGGCCGCTACAGCTGGCCCGCCCAAGGATTCAAGCGGGAACCTCCGGGCGTCCTAAAACTCGTCTTGATCGGTGGTCTTTTTGGCCTTGCGGCGCATCACCACAATCACGACGCACACAACGGCCAGAAGGCCGGCCACGATTTGTACTGTCTGTTCGTCCACGAATGTCTCCTTTGTCCGGATCGGCTAGAAAGCTTAGGGTACAGGAACACCCGTCGCGGAAACAAGTTGCCGGGCGGGATCTATTTTTGAAGTTCATCTCCTAAAATTTTAGTTGACAAAAACGGGCGTCTCCTAAATAATTAGGACATCGATGCCCCGGACACCTCAACAACTCACGCCCTTGGAACTGGAGATCATGAACATCCTCTGGGAACACGGCCCCGGCAACGTCCAGGCCGTGGCCCAGCATCTGGCTCCGCGCGATGGTGAGCCCCTGGCCTACACCACCGTGCAAACCATGCTGAATGTCTTACACCGTAAGGGCAAGGTGCGGCGCGAACTGGTGGACCGGGCCTATGTCTACACGCCGGAGCTGAAGCGGCGGGAAGCCAGGGGTGCCGCCGTGCGGGACCTGGTGGACCGGATGTTTGGCGGCTCCGCTGAAAGTTTGGTGATGGGCCTGTTGGAGACGGATCAACTGACGCCGGAACGGCTGAAAGCCCTGCAGGAGAAACTTTCCGCGGCCAAGGCGGCCGGTGCCAAGGTAACTGGGATTCGGGGAGGCAAGAAATGATTCACGTGGAAACAGCCCAACTGTTGGCCTATCTGGGCAATGCGGCCGCGATGGCGTTTGTGCTGGCGGCGGCGCTGGGGATCAGTGATCGCTGGCTGGTCCGGGTCTCGAGCGGCTGGCGGGCGGCGCTGGGCACGGCCACGCTGCTGGCGATTGGGATCCTGCCCGCGGTCGCCCTGTGGCCTTCGCGGCCCGTACCGGTGGCCGCCTTCGTGGTGGACACGCAGGCCGTGGCGGCCGCGGCCCCCTTCGCGAGCACGCCCTTCCACTGGAGCAATATCCTGCTGGCGCTGGCCGCGCTGGCGGCCGGGGGGCGGCTGATGTGGGTGGCGCTGGGTGTTGTGCGGCTCGACGCGCTGCGGCGGAGCTCACTCCCCACCACCGACCCCACGGTTCGCCAATCCTCGCAGGTCGCGACGCCCGTGACGTTTGGCTTCCTCGACCCGGTGATCCTGGTGCCGCAAGACCAGTGGGCGCAGATGCCCGCTCCCGTCCGGGAGGCCGTGCTGGCTCACGAGCGGGCCCACATCGCCCGGCGCGACTACTTTTGGAATTTGTGCGTAGAAGTGATGACGCTCGGATTGTGGTGGCATCCCGGCGTTGTCTGGCTGAAGCAAAAGCTGACCCTGGCGCGTGAATGCTCGTGTGACGATCTGGCGGCCGCGTGGCTGCCCGACTATGCCGACCGGCTGCTGGAAGCCGCGGCGCAACTGCTCCCGGCCCCCGTACCGCAAGGTGCGTTGGGCGTGCTGGATGGTGATTCGTTTTCAAAGACCGATGCTTTGGAGGTTCGTATGCTCAATTTGACCCGCTCTCCCTGGGGAGGGCCGCTCGCCCGCCGTGCGATGATCGCTGGCGCAGCTTTCCTGATGGCCGCCGTCGCCGTTACTGTGACGGTTTTCCCGGTGGTGGCCGCGCCGCCGGATCGCAAAACTTACACCATGAAGGACGAGGGCGTGAAGGCGCCTAAGCTGACCCAAAAGGTGGAGCCCAAGTACTCTGAACAGGCGCGCGACGCCAAGATCGAGGGCGTGGTGAAGCTCCACGTCGTCGTCAATGAAGAGGGAGTCGCTGAAGACATCTACGTGCTCGAAGGGCTGGAAGAAACGCTCGACCAGAACGCCATCGAAGCGATCACCCAATGGCGCTTCACGCCCGGCACCAAAGACGGCA
This sequence comes from Acidobacteriota bacterium, assembly GCA_026394055.1. Lineage (GTDB taxonomy): Bacteria > Acidobacteriota > Terriglobia > Bryobacterales > Bryobacteraceae > JAPKYZ01. The sequence goes on along the minus strand of JAPKYZ010000059.1, from coordinate 38,729 downwards.
CGCCTGTTGCCGTGGAGGCGACCATCGAAGTGAACTTCCGTCTGCTCTAGTTCCTGCATCTGCCTTCCGCCTGCCGCGCCCGCCTCGATGTTGAACATCGCCGCGGGCGCGGTTGTCATTGCCGGGCCGGTTCCGGCAGCCGGACCCCCAAGTTCGCTAAAATTAATGACTGAACTACCTTGGAATCGCCGCAAGCCGGTTTAACGGCCATCTATCCCGGCTCATTTGACCCGATCACCAACGGGCATCGCGATGTTATTTCACGAGCCTCGAAGATTGCGGGCCGTCTGATTGTGGCGGTGTTGAAGAACGAATCCAAGCGGCCGTTGTTCTCGGTGCCGGAGCGGATCGAGATGATGACCGAGGTGGCGAAAGAGTTTCCGAACGTGGTCGTCGAATCGTTTGACGGCCTGCTGGTGGATTACGCCGCCGCACGCGGCGCATCGTTGATTGTCCGCGGCATCCGGGCGATCTCCGATTATGAAAATGAGCTCCAGATGGCCTTGATGAACCGGCGCCTGCGGCCGGACGTGGAGACGGTGTTTTTGATGGCGGGCGAGCAGTATTCGTTCGTCAGCTCCCGGTTGGTGAAAGAGATCATCGGCCTGGGAGGCGATATCCGGGGCCTAGTGCCGCCGGTGGTGGAAGCGAAGCTGAAAGATCGCATTCTTGGTCAAGTAGAGAGAGGAATAGCAGTCAAATGAGTGGAGTAGCGGTGGAAAAGAAGTTGCTGGCCGATCGCGTCAGCCTGATCAGTGTGTCGTCAACCATGAAGGTGGCGGCCGAAGCTGACCGGCTGCGCCGCGAAGGCGTGGACGTGGTGGATTTCTCAGTCGGCGAACCCGACTTCCCGACGCCCGCCAATATCAAGCGTGCGGCGGTGGATGCCATCGAAAAGAACTTCACCCGCTACACCCCCGCGGGCGGCACGGTGGAGCTGAAGCAGGCCATCATTGACCGTCACCGCATCGACTACGGCACCGACTACAAGCTGAACGAAGTGATCGCGGGCGTCGGCGGCAAGCACGAGATCTTCAACCTGATGCAGGTGCTGATCAACCCGGGCGACGAAGTGATCATCCCAGTGCCTTACTGGGTCACCTTTAAGGACGTAGTGAATTACGCCGGCGGCAAGTGCATCTTTGTCGAGACCGACGAAGACGCCGGGTTCAACCTCACCGCTGAGATCCTGAAGCAGCACGTGACGCCGCGGACCAAAGTGGTGATCATCAACTCGCCGTCGAACCCCTCGGGCTCGATCATTCCGCGTGCTGAGCTCGAAAAGATTTTCGCGCTGGCCAAAGCGGAAGGCTTCCTGATCATCACGGATGAATGCTACTGCCGCTTCCTCTATGACGAGACGCCGTTCTCGCTGGCCTCGCTGCCGGGCGCCAAGGATACGGTGATCGTGGCCGGGTCGCTGTCGAAGACCTACGCTTTCACCGGCTGGCGCATTGGCTTCGCCTTGGCCCCGGCCCCGGTGATCACCGCGATCAACAATCTGCAGAGCCACTCGACCTCGAACCCCACGTCGATCGCCCAGAAGGCGGCCGTCGAAGCGGTGCGCGGTCCGCAGGAATCGGTCACCGAAATGTTGACCGAGTTCCGCAAGCGCCGTGACTATGTGATCGGCCGGCTGCGCGCCATCCCCGGCATCAAGGTGAATGTGCCGGAGGGTGCGTTCTACGCCTACCCCAACATCGGCGCCTTCCTGGGCGGCCGCGTGAAGACGGCGTTTGAGTTCGCCGAGAAGCTGCTGACGGAGCAGTTTGTCGCCACCGTCCCGGGTGAAGCGTTTGGCACCAACAGCCACATCCGCATCTCCTATGCCTGCTCAATGGCCGAGCTGGAGCGGGGGCTCGATCGCCTGGAAGCCTTCATCAAGTCGCTGTAGCGTCGCAATTCGTCTCGATTCGTTCCGCGCCGGTAGGGTGTGCCCCACGCGTCCTACCGGTGCATCTATGATGACGGCAGGGAGTTGCCGTTAAGAGCTTTGTGACCCGACAGCTACTACCAACCTTCGTCGAACGCATCTGGGGCTCCCGCACGCTTGAGCCCTTGTTCCCTACTCCCGCCTCCGGCCGCATCGGCGAAGTGTGGTTCCCTGAACCATCACCCGATGTTCCGGCGCCGCTGCTGGTGAAGTTCATTTTCACCACCGAGAACCTTTCCGTGCAGGTGCACCCCGGCGGGCCCTTGGGCAAAACAGAGATGTGGCACATCCTGAAAGCTGAACCCGGTGCTGCCGTGGCCGTGGGCTTAAAGGAACCGGTGGACCCCGCCACCTTCCGCGCCGCCTGCCTTTCGGGCGAGGTGGAACACCTGCTCAGCTGGGTGCCGGTGGTCGCGGGGGATAGTGTTTTTGTGCCCGCCGGAACCGTCCACGCCATTGGCGCGGGCATCACACTGTGTGAAGTGCAGCAGAACAACGACGTCACCTACCGGCTCTACGACTATGGCCGCCCGCGCGAGCTGCACCTCGAAGCTGGCCTGGCCGTGTCGCACTTGACCACCCATCCCGGCGTCGCCACCGTGACGGGCGAACGCTTGGCCACCAGCGAGTATTTTGAAGTGGACCTATGGCATCTCGATGGCCCTCGCACGGCCAAGCCGGGTTGGCTGGTGGCGCTGGAGGGATCAGGAACAGTCGACGGGCACGCGCTGCGGGCTGGCGACGTATGGCGCATCGACGAGCCAGCGACAGTTGACGGCAAGTTGGAGGTCATCCACGCCCGTGTCCCGGATTGACCGCCGCGGTGGCTCCGCTGCTCTGTTTGTCTTGTTGTTGACCCTGGCCGCCTGCTCCAGCAAACCGGAGGCGGAGCCGGTCCGCGTCTTGGGCGAAGCCTTTGCCGGACCCATGACGGCCACGCTGCGCCAGGAGCTATCTCCCCGGTCACCCGAAGTGGCGCAGATCAAGCACGGCGATAAGCTGGAGCTGATCGACCGCCGCCGCCGCTTTTTCCGGGTGCGCACGGCTTCAGGAGCGCTGGGTTGGATCGATGGGCGGCAGCTGCTCACCGCCAAACAGCTGGACCAACTGCGGCAACTCTCGGAAGGCAACAAAGATGCCGTTCCCATCGGTCAGGCCACGGTCTATGAGGCGCTGAACCTCCACAATGAGCCGAATCGCGGCTCGCCCAGCTTTGCCCAGATTCCCGAAAAGGGCATCGTCGACGTGCTCAGCTACCGGTACGCACCGCGGGTGCCGTATCAGCCGCCGCCGCTGCTCGAAGAAAAGCCGGCGGCTCCCAAGGCGGCCAAAAAGAAGAAGGGCAAGGGCAAGGACAAGGACAAAGAGGTGGAGCCGCCCCCACCGCCACCAACGCCAGAACTGCCGGACGATTGGGAGGAGATCTCGCAAGCCGATAGCCTGGCGGAGCGTACTGAAACCGTCCCGGGGAAGACCGATGATTGGACGCTGGTCCGGCTGACCGCGGGTCCGCAGAAAGGCCTGTCGGGCTGGGCCCTGTCGGGCATGCTGGTGATGGCCATCCCGGATGAAGTGGCCCAGTATTCCGAAGGGCACCGCATCATGGCGTACTGGCCGCTGGGCACGGTGGATGATGAGGGGACGTCCAAGAATCACTACCTGTGGGCGACGATGAGCCAGAAGAATCAGCCCTTCCAGTTCGACGGCTTCCGCATCTTCCTCTACAACCACCGGCGGCACCGTTACGAGCAGGCTTACCGCGAGAAGAACCTGGAAGGCTTCTTCCCGCTCGATGTCGTCCGCCCGGGCCGCAAGCCGGACTATCTATCAGAGTTCACCGTGGTCACCCGCAAGGATGGCCAGAAGCTCGCACGCACCTTCGCCTTTCTGGGCTATCGCGTGGTGAAGCTGGAAGAGAAGCCCTATGTGGAGGCTCCAGCCGCCGCTCCCAACCAACCGGCCGCGGCACCGGCCTCCCGCACTGCTCCACCGCAGGGGGAAAAGCGGCCGTGGTACAAACGGCTGCTGCCGTAAGTCTCCCCCAACGCAAGTCAGCCGCCCGGCGGCCAGAGCGGGGGCTCAAGCTTGGGGCGGCTGACTTGTACGGAGTTTGCGTGGTCTAGCGGACGGTGAGGCCGGTTTCCCGCAGAGCCTCACCGGACTTGGTGTAGATCCGGACCCAGTATTGGCCCGCGGTCAATTGGCCGGTGGTCAAGATGGCTTGGCCGCCATCCAGGCGCACGGCCCCGTGCTGCATGACGCTGCCGGAGGCGGTCACCAACTCCGCCTCGCAGCAGTTGTCGTTGGGAAGCCCGGTCAAATCCACCCGCAGGGTCAACGGGTGGCCCGCGGCGGCCGTCGCACTTTCCACGCCGCGCATGGCCGCCAGTTCCACGGTCAGGGCCGCGGGTTGACGCAGCATCGGCGCCATCAACCCGATCACGGCGGCCAAAGAGCCCGCCGCCACCCAGCGAGAGGCCGGCATGGCGAAACCGCTCGCCAGGCTCGCCTTCACCCGATCCCACAACGTGGGGGCGGCGGCTTCTTCCAATAACTCCCGCGCCGCTTGCCGGGCTGCGTGCGTGAACAGGTCAAGTTCGTCCAATTGCTGCTGGCAGTGCGGACATACCAGTAAGTGTTCTTCCAGTGCAGCGGCGGCAGTGTCGTCCAATCGGCCTAAGCTGTAATGTTCGAGCATATCGTCGCCCGGGTGGGGCGCCTCCGGATTAGCTTGCATAGTGAGTGTCTCCGTCATCTTATCTCTCCCATACCTATCCAGCGGGACGGGGCGTCCCTACTGTGTTCACCGCCGGTATAACTACCGCGGCGGGGATAGGCGGCCCTGCTGGCCCTGCGATGGCGCTCCCGGGGGCGGAAGCTCCGAGCCCTCAACTTTCAGGGGCAATTCGGAGCAAGAGCGCTCACTATTCCTCTAGTGCCGTCCCAACGCGGATATTCTCTGAAAGAATGAACCGGGTGAACCGCGGACCACTCGCCGCTTGCCCAGCTCACCAAACCGGGCCTTGGCCCGCGATTTCAGCAGCCGGAACTGGGTTTCGCTCAGCTGCATATCGGCGCAGATTCTTTCCTGGCTTTGTTCCAGCAAATAGAAGCGCGTCAGGATCTCCCGGTCGCGGGCGGAGATGCTGGAAAGCACGGTCTTCATGATATCGATGGTCTCGCGCGCCATCGCTGTCTCTTCGGGATTGCGCTGCGCATCCACCACGGAGGCGCCCGCGTCCAGATCGACATAGTCCCGCCGGCTCTGCACCGCGGTGCCGATATAGGCGGCCACCTGACGGCGGACGACGGTGCGCACAAACCCCATCAGCCGTTCCGGGTCACGCAGTTCCTGCCGCTGGATGGCCTGCACCACAATCAGAAACGTATCGTGGACCTTGTCGTCCAGCTCCTGCGTGCCTAGCTGGCGGCAAAGGTAGTAGCGGATGCCCTTGGAAAAGATACGGTACAGCTCTTCCAAGGCGGCGTCTTCATTGGCGCGGATCCGGTCCACCAGCCGCGACCAACTGGACGGCGCAGCTTGGGCGGGATCGGGCTCCACGGCAGGCGTGGACGATGGTGTCCCGGTGGTTGCGTCGGCCGTGGCCTCCGCTCCGGTGACTTCCTCCACTCGCGCTGTCTGGGTAGCTGCTGCTTGCATCTATGATCCTTTCGAAATCAGGAAAAACCCCGCCCAGTGGCGTGGTAACCGCCGCCAATCGGCGGCCTGGAGCATCTCAATTTGAGCCTGACGCAAGGCGTCGGCGGCCATCCGTGACATGTTGGCCCCACTATGCTGAGGCGAAGTGGCGTAGTGCCGGTAGAAGCTGTCAAACAGCTCCCCGCGGTCGTCCGTGGTGGGCCACAGTGAGGCGGCGACGCCTTGCGCCCCCGCAATCAGCCACGAACGGGTGAGCCCCATCAATCCGGCGCCGGGCACGGTCTGCCCGGTACCGGACGCGCAACCGCTGAGTACCACTAGTTCTGGAGCACCCCGAAACGCCGCAATCTGTTCCGCCCCCAGCAGCTCCGGCTGGCGGAGCGCGATCAATGCCGTCGTCGGCGATTCCGGCAGCGTCACGAAATGCGTGGCAAAGTGGAGCACCGCCGGCTGCCGCGCCACCATCTCCGTCACCGTTGCGCGGCTGGCTGCTCCTCCGGTCAGCGTCACGTTCTCTCTCCCCCAAGCCCGGGCACAACGCGCGATCTCTGCGCCGGACCCGATCAGCCGGGGCAAGTTAAAACCAGCCGCCGACGCCTCACCCTTCTGGCGTGGATCGGCCGGGTTGTAGATCGGGTCGCCGACGCCCACAAACAGGCCCGGGGCCAGGGGGGCTCGCGCCGTCGAACTTGTGAGAAAAATGCTTGGGGCCAGCCGAAGCGTGTGGCGCTCCACCAAATACACCGGATTCTCCCTCAGATTGCCGTTGGACCCGGAAACGCGCAGGGCCGCCAGCGGAAGCTCAAATAGACGGTCGTCCAGTACGATCGTCCAATACCGTCTAGTGGCCACATCGGGGGATATCTCTCCAAAAAATTGGGAGTAATCCGTCGTTGAAACATTACCCTCCAGTACGGCTGTGCGTAACGTTTGGATCCGCTCCAGCATTTGTTTCTTGGAAGGCAGACGGCGGAGGTTGATGCGATTCCGGGTGATATGCCAAACGTAGGAGTGCGGCTCACCCAAGTGAAAGCTGAACAGCGCCTCATCGGCGGGCAGCTGGTCGAGCGACGCCTTCAGGGCGGTCATCGGGGATGCCTGGGGCAAGGTCAACGCGGCGGCCAGTCCGGTTTGGGCCTCCAGATCCGCCAGTTCGATCTCCAGGCGTTGCGTCGCCTCGGCCGCGCCCGGACGCTGGCTCAGCGCATCGGCGTGGGCGCGTTGCAGGGCCGCCAGCTTGTCCCAATAGGCGGCCGGTAGCGGGACCTGTTGGCCTGGCGCGGCGATGGCCCGCAAGCTGGCATAGCGGCTTTCTTCGGCCACCGCCAGAGCATCCAAGGCCAGCTCCCGGTCGGACTTCAGCAGCGATTCTTCGGCGGTGAATTGAATAAAGGCCGACCGCAGATCATGCGCGGCCGCTTCCCAACTGGCTTGCATCGAGGAGACTGGCAGAATGTCAACTCGTTGACGCCGCACCAGTTGCAGCGCTTGCAAAAAGTCCGACCGCGCGCCGGACCGGTCGCCCACGGCCAACCGCGCCAGGGCCCGGTCGCCATGCACCCGGTGCAGCGGAAACTTGCCCGGATCACTCCGGCGGCTCTCCAGGCTCTGGTTCAGCAGGGCCAGGGCTTCTGCGTACCGCTTCTGCTCCAACCGCAATTTGCCCAGCTTGGGGTAGCAAAGGTAGACCTCACCCGGCACCCGCAGACGCCGGATCCGGAAAGCTTCTGATAGATACCGGTCGGCTTCATCCAATTGGCCACGCGTGAGATACCAGTAGCCCAGATGATCCAGGGCGGAGGCGGTTTGGCTGGGCTCTTTCCATCGGTCCGCTTCCTCGGCGGCCTCCAGCAGCAGCGCCGCGCCCCGGTCCACCCGGCCGCCCAACGTCAACGAATCGCCGAGAATCTGCAACATCGTGCTGCGGAACTTCTGGGAAGCGGGGGGGAGTGCGCGCAAAGCCGTTTCGGCGATTTCAGCCGATTTCAGATGCTCGCCCATCAATCCGTAAAGCAGAGCGATGTTGGCGTTAATCAGAGGGATGGTATCGGTGAGGGCAGCCTGTTCGGCGAAGCGGCGGGATTCCAGGTAGGCGCTCATGGCGCCCGAATAGTCAAAAACCTGCAGGCGGGCACCCGCCAAGTTGTTCAGAAAGCGGATGGCGGAGCTGGTTTGGCCCTCTTGGCGGGCTTGTTGGTAGCCCTGCTCAAAACTGAGGGCTGCATCGCGGTAACGGGCGGTATTGTAGAACTCCAACCCTTGTTTACGAATGGCCGTGAGACGCGGACTATCGGCGGTCTCGACCGGTTTAGCCGGCCGCCGCGGTGCCTTGCCCACACACGGGAGGGCGAGCAGCAAGATTAGTCCGAAAGCGAGAGCACGCACGGATCACACCCATAGGTCAAGTGCGGCCGCGAATCGACAGGCAGCCATGCGGTACCGCTAGTCCTAGTAGTACCGCATGGTAGTATAGCACAGCGAATGTGCGGGGTAGTAGCCCTGTAGGGCGTCAAACTTAGTTTGAAGGGTAATTCAATTATTCAGCGCCTCCTGAAATGGCGCTGGGTCTTCGCCCGTCATCGCTACAGTGATTCCTGCCAGTCGTTTCGAAAAGGCGGGGAATCCTTGCTCGGGGCGGCGTAAACTAGAACAGGAACGGGATGATAATCGGCGTCACGTCGATTGGCATCGAAAGCTCCTTGATTTTTCGCAAAAGCCGCCCCGGCCGGGGCAAGCCACATCCAGAGACTAAGGGGTTCGCCTCAGGCGTCAATCAGTGGATCTCGATTGCGTTATTGTTTTCAACGCTTTAGAAATTATCGAGAGGCGTGATCACTGTTTCGCGAGGTCCCAAGCCTGCTAAGCTAACCTAAGATGCGGCGATTTGGCCCGATTTTGGCGTTGATCATCGCGGGCTTGCTGGCTGGGGTCGGCTATCTGTATTGGTCCATCCGCCAACGTCAGGTGGACCAAGCCACCGCACCGCCCGCACCGCTCGACAATGCCCTCAATTCGCAGGCCAAGGAATGGGCCTGGTCACAGACCGTGGGCGGAAAAACCGTGGTCGAGGTTCGCGCCAAGGACTTCCGCCAGGTCAAGGACCCGCCGCTGATCGAACTGAACGGCGTCGAACTGAAAATCTTTCATGGTGAAGAGAATAAGTTCGACCGCGTCTCCAGCGCCAAAGCGCACTTCTCCATTCCGGAAGGCAAGATGGTCTCCGACGGCGAAGTGGACATCAAGCTTGGCGATGTGCCCGATGGCGTGCTCGCCGGCCGTCTGATGAACATCCACACGGCGGGCGTCACCTTCCAGAACCAAACCGGCAAAGCCGATACTGACCAGCACGCCACGTTTGTCCTCGATGTCGGCGATGGCGAAGCCGACGGCGCCACGTATGACCCGCAGACTCGCGAACTGCGCCTGAAAAGCAACGTCAAGCTAAACTGGCGCGGCAAGAACCCCAAAGCTCTGCCGATGCTGATCGAAGCGGGCGAGCTGATCTACAAAGAAGCGGAGCACAAGGTCTGGCTGCTGGGCTGGTCCAAGTTCGCCCGCGACAAACTGACCATGTCCGGCGGCCCCTCCGTCCTGACGATTGAAGACGGCAACCTGCGGCTGGTGGAGACCGTGCAGGCCTCGGGCACAGACCAGCACCCAGACCGCAAAGTCGAGTTCGGCGCCGACCAGCTCCAGATCATCCTCGCCGAAGGCGCGCGCATCGAAAAGATCACCGGCCAGACCAACGCCCGTCTGAACAGCGTCTCCAAGACCGGCCGCACCCGCATCCGCAGCCAGAGACTCGATCTCAGCTTCGTGGATGAAAAAGGCAACGTCGTGCTCGCGCAGGCCTTGGCCAACGGAGCCGCTGTCGCCGAATCGTTCCCCACGGTCGACCCCAAGCCGGAAAACCGCGTTCTCAAGTCCGACGCCATCGAATTGAAGATGAAGCCTGGCGGCCGCGAAGTGGCCACCATGGACACGCATGCCCCGGGCACGCTGGAGTTTCTGCCCAACCTGCCGACGCAGCGGAAGCGGCGCCTGGATGCCGAGCGGATGAATCTTCGCTACGGCGCCAACAATCAGATGGAATACTTCCGCGCCGTGAAAGTCACCACCCACACCGACCCGGCCACTGCGCCCGCGGGAAAGCCTCCGGCCAAAGCACCCGCACCGCCGCAGACCACTTCCAGCGAGAACCTGGAGGCTGGTTTCGACGCCAAGGGCGATCTGGCCCGTCTGGAGCAGTGGGGCAACTTCCGTTACCAGGAAGGTGACCGCCATGCCGTGGCGCAGCGCGCCGTGCTCGATCAACCGAAAAACCTGATGACCCTCACCACCGACGCTCGCGTGTGGGATGCCGCCGGGTCGACGGATGCGGAATCGATCGTCATCAACCAGACCAACGGCGACACCGTCGCCCAAGGCCGCGTGCGCACCGTGCGGGACCCGCATCGCGCCGTCGCCCAACGCATGGTCACCAGCGGCAATAACTCGAAGATCCGCTATCAGGGCCAAGCCACCGTCTGGCAGAACGACAACAAGCTCGATGCCGAGATTATCGATATCGACCGCGCGTCCGGCACCCTCGCCGCGCAGGAGCGGGTGGTCAGCATGCTGCAGGACAAAAGCAAAATCGTCACCGTCATCCGCGCCGCCAAGATGGATTACTCCGACAAAGAGAAAGTGGCCTTCTATTCGGGCGATGTCTTCCTCACCCGGCCGCAACTCACCGTGAAGTCCAAAAAGCTGCGCGCCTACCTGGTGGAGGCAGATGCCGAAAGCTCCGCCACATTGCCCGATTCGGGCCTCGACCGCGCGTTCGCCGAAGGCAACGTCGAGATTGTCCAAACCAATGGCCCGCGCACGCGGCAAGGCTTGGGTGAAGCGGCCGATTACTACGTCACCGACGGCAGGGTTATCCTCGAAGGAGGAGCGCCGCAGTTGACCGAAACGCAACCCGGCGTGAAACCCAACGTGACCAAGGGCCGTCGTCTCACCTGGTTGGCCAATAGCGACAAATTGACGGTGGAAGGGGCGGAACAAACGCCCGGCTCCAGCTCGTTGCGCCGCAAGAAGCCTCAAGCCGCGCCCACACCCACGACCAAAAAATGAAGACCCTACGGACGGCGGAGATTTGCAAAGCATACGGCGGCCGCCGCGTGGTCGACGGCGTGTCGGTCTACGTCCAGCAGGGCGAAGTGGTGGGCTTGCTCGGCCCCAACGGCGCGGGCAAGACCACGTCGTTCTACATCATCGTCGGCTTGGTCAGCCCGGATGCCGGCAAGGTGCTGCTCGATGACGTGGACCTGACCAACCTCCCCATGTACCAGCGCGCCCGCCGCGGCATCAGCTACCTGCCGCAGGAGCCCAGCGTCTTCCGCAAAATGAGCGTCGAGGAAAACCTGATGGCCATCCTCGAAACCCTGCCCATCCCCCAGCGCGAACGCCGCGAGCGCATGTTCCGGTTGATCGAACAGCTGGGTCTCGAAAAGGTACGCGAAAGCCAAGGCTACATGCTCTCCGGCGGCGAACGACGGCGTCTCGAGATTGCCCGTTCCCTGGTGATCGAGCCCAGCTTCCTGCTGCTCGACGAACCGTTCTCGGGCATCGACCCTATCCAGGTGCTGGAGCTTCAAAAAATCATCGCCGACCTGAAACGCGAAGGCATCGGCATCCTGGTCACCGACCACAACGTCCGCGAAACCCTCGCCGTCACCGACCGCGCCTACATCATCAACAACGGCAAAATCTTCCGCTCCGGCTCACCGCTAACGCTCCAACGCGACGCCGAAGTCCGCCGCGTCTACCTGGGCGATAACTTCCAGATGGGCTTTGAAGATCTGAGCGCTTGAGCTAACGGTCAGCCTGCGGACCGAGCCGCAACCGACCCGCTTCGAGAGACCGGCGACGACATTGTTGTCCCTCACACTCAAAGGCCTCAGCTATGCTCGGATGATGGCTGCCGACAAGAGCGAATCTCCTACTGTCCCCTCTGCGGACGCGATGATGTGGCCTGCCCTGGCCGCACTCCAACAAATGGGAGGTGATGTCTCTCACCAGGAGTTACTGGATCAAGTCGCCACGACAATGGAGATCCCAGAATCTGCCCAGCAGATCATGCACATTGCTTCCAAGGGTTGGACAAAGCTCAGCTACCATCTGGGCGTTACCAAGATCAAGCTGATGAAGGCCGGCTTGCTGAACGCCGATCCCTCATTCAAGGGCCGGTGGCGCACGACCCCGGCGGGCCAGTCCGCTTCGGCGTCAGATCTGGCCGAGGCAGTAGCAAACCGGAGCAATCAGTCTCCCTCGCGGCTCATGCCCAACAATCCGCCACTGACTCCCGCTGACGAAACAGTGGAGCTCGAGCCGAATTGGAAGACCGACCTTCTTCAAGTACTGAAGGGCTTGAAGCCGGAAGCATTTGAGCGCCTCTCAAGTCGTCTTCTGACTGCGGCAGGCTTCAAGCGCGTGCAGGTGACGGGCAAGGCCAACGACGGTGGCATCGATGGAATGGGGATGTTGGAAGTCTCTGATCTGCTCTCGTTCCACGTCTTCTTTCAGTGCAAGAAGTACGCAGACTCGGTAGGCTCGGCGGAAGTGCGCAATTTTCGGGGTGCATTGGCGGGCCGGACCGACAAGGGTCTGTTCATTACAACGGGTACCTTTACCCCCGAGGCACGAAAAGAGGCCTCGCGCGACGGTGTGCCCCCAATCGAACTCATCGACGGCGACCGCCTATGCGACCTACTCCAAAAGTATGAACTTGGCGTCAGAACTCGGATGGTTCCTGAGGTTACCCACGATCCAGATTTCTTTGCCCAATTCTAGCCCGCTGGTCTAGGCGGCTGAGGAAAGGACCGGAGACCGCTTGCTGACGCGCGCGGCTCTGAAACCCACACGCGAAACTTGCTACTTACAGAGCCACGACCGTGAGGGAGTGGTCCTGCACTGTTTTCCGCAGCCTGCTAAATCACAGAGGCGAATTGACAGAATTGGCGGCCGCAAACTCCAGAGCCTGCTGCACATCTGTTTCGTCCAGGTCAGGGTAGTTCCGGAACAAGTCCTGCCGGTCTGGATAAAGTGCCACGGCGGCCACCACCCGGCGAACCGTTAGACGCATTCCCCGGATGCAGGGTTGGCCGTTCATCTTGCCGGGTTCCCAGGTGATTCGATCGAACATAGTCTCTGGCTCGCCTTCATTGTGCCATTTCCCGGTCGAGCCTAACCGGCTGCCAGGGCGGCTAGCGCACCCGAAACAGCAACACATCCAAGCTAAACGTCACCTGCCGTGCCGTCGCCGGAGTGGCTTGCAGCGGCCGGTAGATCGCTAGCAGGACGTCTTCCACTGCCGCCGCATCAAGGTCTGCCGTGGTGGTGACGCGGGCCTGATCGGTCAGCTCAAATTGAGGCGCAAACTCGGCCACCGTGCGCTCCACCCGCTCCCGCCCCACGCCACGCAGTTCGATCAAGTCATCTGGTGCCGGAAGAGCCACCAGCAGGCGTCCATCGGGCCGCAGCATGCGCCGGAACTCGGCCGGATTCATGCGGGCCGTGATCGACATGACGCAGCTGAAGGACTGGTCCTGATAAGGCACCGCGCGATCGGCATTGGCCACCACCCACCCCACGTTCGGGTAACGCCGGGCGGCCGCGTCGATGGCCGGAATCGAGATATCCACGCCACGCCCCTGCGCTCCCGTGGCCGCCGTCAAGGAGCCCAGATAGAACCCATCGCCACACCCGGCATCAAGCACCACATCCGCCGGACCCAGCGCGGCCATCCGCCCCACGCCTTCGAGCAGCGGACCCGTAACGCCCCGGTCATGCAACCGCCGCCGCGCGGCCACCGCATCACTGGAATCCCCCGGCTGCTTCGACCGTCGCTCCTGCGGCTGCAGCAGGTTCACATAGCCGCTGCGGGCCATGTCGAATGAGTGGTTCCGCTCACATCGCCAGCGCCGTTGATCGCGCTCCAGCGGTAACCGGCAATCTCGGACAGGGCAGACAAGCACGTTCAATCAGAGTGTAGCGCGGGCGCTTGGCAGCGCCTGATCTCGGCGCCAGTGATGTGATGCATCGCCGGACTGGCTAGCCGGTTAGCTTATGAGGAACTATCCGTGGCTGACGCGAGAAGATTTCCTCGTGTGCCTCGCCTACGCCAGCTAACTGGCACACCAATACCTGGCCTACCCATTCCGGTCAGCCTCGGTCATCCGGCACCAGCTAAACTGGACCCATGGAAGCAACCCCTTCTCTCTACGAACAGCTAGGCGGCGCCCCCGCAGTTGAAGCCGCCGTGGATAACTTTTACGGCCGCGTGCTGGCCGATGTCCGCATCCGCCACTTCTTTGAGGGCGTGGATATGGTCCGGCAGCGCCGGATGCAGGCCGCTTTCCTCACGGTGGCCTTTGGTGGACCCAACCACTACACCGGGGCCGGGCTGGCCAAAGCACATGCTCGGCTGGTCGCCGATGGTCTCAACGACAGCCACTTTGACGCCGTGGTCGAGAATCTGGCTGCTACGTTGCGGGAACTGGGCATCGCCGATGCACTCATCGCGCAGGTGGCCGCCATCGCCGAATCCGTACGCGGCGACGTGCTGGGCCGCTCAGCCGCCTAGTGGATCGTCTTCCGCTTCCGGTTCATAAAGTCCATCAGCAAGTACTGGCCTAGCGTGTAGGGCGTGGTGAAGTAGGCCTTGCCCTTACACATCTCCGTCACCTTCTGGACAAAGCTGATCAGCGCGTAGTCGCTGGCCAGCATGAAGGTGTTGATCAGGATGCCTGCCCGCTTGCAGCGGTTCACTTCTTCGAGCGTCCGCGAGATCACCAGCGGATCCAGGCCGAAGGCGTTCTTGTAGATCCTGCCATCGTCCAGCGTCAACGCCGAAGGCTTGCCGTCGGTGATCATGACGATCTGCTTCATATCCTTCTTCTCAGCCTTCAGCAAACGCTGCGCCAGAATCAGGCCGTCGCGGGTGTTGGTGTAGTACGGCCCCACCTGCACCCGAGCCAGCTCTGACACCTTCATCTCTTCCGCCGAATCGTGAAACAGGACCAGGCGCAGACTGTCACCCGGATACTGCGTCCGGATCAGATGCGCCAACGCCAGCGCCACCCGCTTGGCGGGCGTGAAGCGGTCCTCGCCATAGAGGATCATCGAGTGCGAACAATCGAGCATCAACACCGTCGCGCAGGACGATTGATACTCGCTCTGGTGCACGTGGACGTCGGAGTATTCCAGGTTCAAGGGCAACGAGAGCCCCTCGCGCTGCAAGGCCGAAAACAGCGTCTGCGCGACATCGATGTTCAGCGTGTCGCCAAACTCGTAAGGCTTGGAAGCGCCGCTTGATTCGACGCCCGTGGCCATGTCGCGCGTGTCATGGGCGCCAAAGCTCGAACGGCCAAGCGACCCCATTAAATCCTTCAGCGTGTTGAAGCCCAAAAAGTCCACCGACTTGTCGGTGACCTCAAAGCGCGTCTCCCCTGGCTGACCGCTGCCACCCGGCCCTTGCTGCTCTTCCGCATTCAAGAAGCCTTCGTCCATCAGCTTCTTCACGAGCCGTTCCAGCAACTCCTCCAGCTCTTCGCGGGGCATGGAGTCCAACTGCTCCAGCATCTCCTGGCGCTGCGCTTCCTCGAACAGCTCACCCGACCGCAGGGCCTGCTCAATGGCCTGCTTCAGTGCTTCCAGTGAATCCGGGTCAAACTCACCCGGCTGCTGGTATTGGCCATCGAAGCCGGACTTCAGGAAGAAGTCAGACAACGCCTTCATCAGATCTGTGGCGTCAATGCCCAGATCCTCCGGAACGTATTTGCCGTACTTGATGCGGCGCATAGAGGCCTTTAATTAAAGTCCCGGCGCTGCTTGCGGCGGCGTCGCGGATCGAACTCTTCTTCTTCCTCGCCCGGCGCGGGCTCCACCGGACGGCGGCGCTCCTCCGCGACAAAGGCCAACTCCTCATTGCGGGAAATGCGGCGGTGGGCGTAGAGGCCTTCCAGAATAAACTCGCCCGCCGACACCCGCAGCGCGTCGCTTTCGTTCTCGCTCAACCCCAGTTTGCCCGTATGCTCCAGCAAGCCTTGAATGGAGCCCAGCGCATGCACCAGTGACCGCGCGGAGGCGCCTTCATCCAGACGCACCGCCCCACCCAGCTCAAACCACTGCACCACCTGCCGCATGTTCACGCCGTCCAGATACTGCGTGAAGACCTTCATCACGGCCAGTTTGATCAGCTCGCGCGCCACCGCGTCGCCGCCCTTCAGCTCGCCTTCGTACTCCAGCTCCAGCTTGCCTGTGATGGCGGGCAAGGCGGCGTAGATGTCGGCCACGCGCGGCACCGCTTCCGTCTCGCCGCTCAACAACGCACGCCGCTCCGCACTCGAGACCACGTTCTCGAGAACCGAGATCGGCAGCCGTTGCGAGACGCCGCTGCGCTTGTCGACACGCTTGTCATCGCGGGCGGAAAAAGCAATCTGCTCCACCGTGGAGCGGATGAACTCTGGAATGGTGATCTCGATGGCCGTGCCGGGAGCGGCCGGGCGCGAGGTCCAGGCCTCTTGCGAAGTGATCTCGATGCCGTGTCCCAGGGTCAGCGGGTAGTGCGTCCGGATCTCGCTGCCGATGCGATCTTTGAGCGGCGTGACGATTTTGCCGCGCGCGGTGTAGTCTTCCGGGTTCGCGGTGAACACCAGCATCACATCCAGCGGCAGCCGCACCGGGTAGCCTTTGATCTGCACATCCCCCTCTTGCATGATGTTGAACAGACCCACCTGGATCTTGCCGGCGAGATCGGGCAGTTCGTTGATCGCAAAAATGCCGCGGTTGGCGCGGGGCAGCAGGCCGTAGTGAATCGTCAGCTCGTCGGAGATGTCAGCGCCACGGCGGGCGGCCTTGATCGGGTCGATATCGCCGATCATGTCCGCAATGGTGACGTCGGGCGTCGCCAGCTTTTCGACATAACGCTCCTCCGCGGAAAGCCAGGCGATCGGCGTGTCATCGCCCATCTGCTCCACGGTCTGCCGCGCAAAGCGGGAGATCGGCGCGAAGGGATTGTCGCGAATCTCAGAGCCCGCCACGTAGGGCGTCCATTCATCCAGCAGCGAGGTCAGCATGCGGATCAACCGCGTTTTGGCCTGCCCGCGGAGCCCCAGCAAGATGAAGTTGTGCTTGGACAGGACGGCATTCACCACCTGCGGCACCACCGTTTCCTCATAGCCCAGAACGCCCGGAAACAACGCTTCCTTGCGGGCCAGCTTGCCCATCAAGTTATGGCGCAGTTCGTCCTTGACGGAAAAGCCGTCTCGCGCGGAGGCGCCCCAGGGGCTGCCGCGCAAAGCGCCCAGCGTCAGCGGCAGTCCGGTCAATCCCCGGTCGACGGCAACAGAAGTTCCCATAGTGTTTCTGATGGCAGTCTAGCAGCCGCCGATTCACTCTCTATGTCGCCCAAAAGAAAACGCGGCTTAATAAATTTAATGTCGCCTAGCCGAGGTGAATTGACAACGGCGCAAAGGTTCGATAATCTTTCACCCAGCATTTTCCTCTGGGGAGGTTGGACCATGACCGTTCGACAGGCGCTGGGTGTGTGCGCCATTACATTCTCATTTTGCAGCGCGGTCTTCGCGCAACAGATTTCGGGTAGCATCTCTGGTGTTGTCCGCGACAATCAACAAGCCATCATCGCCGGCGCAAAGGTCACCGTCACGAGTACGACGCAAGGCTACGTTCGCGAAGGTACGACCAACGGCGAAGGCATCTTCTTATTCACCTCCCTGCAGCCTTCCACCTACAATCTGACGGTGGAAGTTGCAGGCTTCAAAAAGTCTGAACGCAAAGATATTAAGATCTTCGCCGCTGACCGGTTGGATTTCCCGATCGTTATGGAATTAGGTGCGGTGAGCGATACCATTACCGTTTCTTCTGAAACGGTTCAGGTGCAGACCTCCGGCGCGGAAAAGGCCGGCGTGCTGACGGGCAAGCAAGTGGTGGATCTGGCGCTGGTCTCGCGGGACTTTATCGGACTGGTGCGCGTCATTCCGGGCGTCGTCTTCACGGGCGGCTTGGGCGGCATCCAAGCCAACGGCAACCGCGGCAACCAGAACAACCTGACGCTGGATGGCGTCACCAATGTCGACACGGGGTCGAACGGCGGCCTGCTGGCCACCACCAACATCGACATGATCAGCGAGTTTAAGGTAACCACCAACGCCCAGCCGGCCGAATACGGCCGCAGCTCCGGCGCGCAGATCCAGGTGGTTACCAAGAGCGGAACCAAGCAGTTCCACGGCACCGGTTACGACTTCTACCGTCACGAGAGCTTGAACGCCAACCTCTGGCGCGACAACATCGAGAACCGCCAACGCCGCCTCTACCGGTTCAACTACCCCGGCTTCAACATCGGCGGCCCCGCCTACATTCCGGGCCTGTTCAACAAGAACAAAGAGAAGTTCTTCTTCTTCGTCGGCATGGAGTGGCAGAACCAGTTAGTGTTTAACACCCTCCGCAACGTTACCGTACCGTCGGCGCTTGACCGCACGGGCAACTTCTCGCAGTCGCGCGAAGGCGGCGGCTCCGCGCTGGTGGTTCGTGATCCGTTGAACAACGGCATCCAGTTCCCCAACAACACCATCCCGGCCAACCGCATCAACCCGGACGGCCAGAAGATTTTGAACTTCTACCCGCTGCCCAACGCCGAAGGCCGCGACCCCAGCTTTAACTATCAGACCCAGCAGTCGCACAGCTTCCCGCGCAAAGAGCGCATTTTCCGCGGCGACTACAACATCAACGAAAAGTGGCGCTTCTATGCCCGCTTCAACAACACCACCAGCCAGCAGAACATGCCTTATGGCCAGTGGAACGCCGACTACAACATTCCGTTCGGCCCCATGAACTTCGGCAACCCGGGCTGGAGCGCCATCGGCAACCTGACCACCATCATCAACCCGACGTTGACCAACGAGTTCATCTTCGGCTCATCGAAGAACGTGCTCAACATCGACCCGGTGGACAAAGCGTTCGACCGCAGCAAGCTGAACCTAAGCTACAAGATGCCTTTCACCAGCGCTGACTCGCTCGGGTTGGTCCAGAACTGGCGCTTCGGCGGCGTCTCCAACGCGCCGTTCACCAACTTCCTGGGTACCCCGTTCCGCAACTTCAACAACACCTGGGACATCACCGACAACATGACCAAGGTCTGGCGTCAGCACACCTTCAAGGCCGGCATCTACATGCAGCTCAGCCAGAAGGACCAGACAGCGTTCACCTCGATCAACGGTGACATCTGGTTTGACCGTGACAGCTCCAACCCGGGCGACACCAACTGGGCGTTCGCCAATGCGCTGCTGGGCAACTATCAGCGCGTCGCGCAGTCCAACGCGGCACTGAATGGCCAATACCGTTACTGGAACGTCGAGTGGTTTGCCCAGGATTCCTGGCGCATCAACTCAAAGCTGACCATCGACTACGGCATGCGCTTCTACTGGATCCAGCCGCAGTTTGACAAGGCGCTGCAGACCTCGTCGTTCAATCCGCAGCTCTACAACACCGCCCAGCGGGCCATTCTGCGCCAGCCGGTTCGCGTCAACAACGTCAACCAATCGCTGAACCCGCTCACCGGTGAAATCGGCCCGTCCGCCTTGATCGGCACCATCGTCACGCAGAACAACGCGGCCTTCACGGGACCGCTCTATTCGAACGGCATGGGCCGTGCGGGCCAGAACGGCTATCCGGCCGGCCTGATCAACGACCGCGGCATTCACTTTGCGCCGCGCATCGGCATTGCTTACCAGCCGTTCTCGAAGACCGTCATCCGCGCCGGCGCCGGCGTCTTCTACGACCGCTTCCAGGGCAACCCGGTCTTCGACATGCTGCCCAACCCGCCGTCCACGACGCGCCCGACGTTCTTCTACGGCAACCTGGGCAGCATTCCTCCGGCCAGCGCCGGTGTGTTTGCCCCGGCCGGTGTCAACGGCTTCGACATCAACGGCAACGTGCCCACCACCTACAACTGGAACTTCTCCATCCAGCGCCAACTGCCGGGCAACATGCTGCTCGACATCGGCTACGTGGGCAGCCGCAGCCTCTACAACATCTACCGGACCAACGTGAACTCGGTTCCGTTCGGCAGCGCCTGGCTGCCGGAAAATCAGAACCCGCTTTCGACGACGCCGCTGTTTGATGGCTCCACCACCAAGGCCGTCAACCTGTACCGCCCCTTCCCGGGCTACGACAACGCCAACGTGCTGAGCTTTGGCGCTCCGTCGAAGTACAACTCGCTGCAAGTGGCCTTGAACCGCCGCTTCAGCCGCAACCTCACCTTTGGTTTGGCCTACACTTGGTCCCGCACCATCGGCCTGGTCTCGGGTGACGGCGACTTTGTCCACCCGGTCAATGCTCGCTTGACCAACTATGGCCCGCTCACCTTCGACATCCCGCACGTGTTCGCCTTCAACTGGGTGTACGATGTGCCGAAGCTGGCCAAGGGCAGCAACTTCCTCGATAACCCGGTCGGCCGTGGCGTCTTCAACGGCTGGCAGATCTCGGGCATCTGGGAAGCCCAGTCCGGCCGCCCGGACAACCTGAGCTTCTCCATCGACGGCGTCGGCAACGTCAATGAGCGCTACACCGGCTCAGTAAACATTGCCCCGCGCGTCTTTATCGACAAGAACCCGCAGGCCGCGGCCAAGGATCAGTTCGCCCAAGTGGACGCCAGCGCCTTCCGCTTGCCGACACTGAAGGGCGCCACCGGTTGGGAGCACGGCAACTTCCCGGTTCGCCGTCCCGGCTTCTACAACGTGGACGCCTCCATCTTCAAGAACATTCCCTTCGGCAGCGAATCGCGGTTCCTGCAACTGCGCATCGAAATGTTCAACGCGTTCAACAACGTTCAGTTCACTGACTTCAACCGGTCCATGACGTTCAACTCGGCGGGCAAGATCATCAATCTGCCGACGGCGTTGGGCGGCAATGGCGGACGCTTCGGCTTCGGCGCGCTCTCGGCCACCCGCGACCCGCGCATCATCCAGCTGGCGGCGAAGTTCTACTTCTAACCGCTTGCTGATCACTCTGATCCTCATTCTGGCCGCGGACGACGCTCTCGTCCGCGGCCAGCGTGCGTTTCAAGCCGGAGATTTAGCAGCGGCGGAAACGGAGTTCCGGGCTCACTTGAAAGCCTATCCGCAGTCCGCAGAAGCCACCTCCAATCTGGCCGCCGTGCTCGCCCGCCGGGAGCAGTGGCCGGAAGCGATCACGCTCTACCAGAAGGCGCTGCGCCTCAACCCCAAGCTGATCCAGGTCTACTTCAATCTGGGCGTCACTCAGATGCGTACCGCTGATTTCCCCGGGTGCGTCGCGAGCTTCGACCGTTTCCTGAAGGCGTACCCGCAAGAGAACCGCGCCCGCCAGTTGCTCGGCCTCTGCCGTCTGGAAGCGGGCGACCTGCCGGGTGCGATTTTGGCTCTCGAAAAAGTCCCCGCCGACCCCAGCGTGCTGTTCTCGCTCGCCATGGCCTACGCCCGGTCGGGTGATGAGAATCGCGCCACCGCGTTGTTGTCCAAGCTTGAATCGACGCCCGCCCAAGCGCGGTTGGTGGAAGGCCTGATCGACTACCGCAAGGAGCGCTATGCCGAAGCGCGGCCCAAGCTGGAAGAGGCGCTCCGCCTGGACCCAACGCTCACGCCCGCGCTGGTGGCCGTCGCGCGCCTGAATCTGCTTGAAGGTCAGAACGATGTGGCCATTCCGCAATTTGAGCAAGTGCTTCAGCGGACGCCACAGGATGCGGAGTCAACCTATCAACTAGGCGTGCTCTATGACCGCGTCAACCGCTCCGCCGACGCGCGCGCAAAGCTCACCCGAGCGCTCGCCCTCCGCGCCAACTACGCGGACCCGCACTACCAGCTGGCCCGCATCGACTTCCGCGAGCGCAAGTTTGCGGAAGCTCTCGCCCACCTCGACATCGCCGTGAAGATCCTGCCCAAGCAGGAAGCGATCCACTTACTGCTCGCGCGCACCTATCAGGCGCTCGGCCGGAAGGCCGACGCGGACCGCGAGTTCGCCACCGTGCGGCAGTTGAAGCAGGAGACGACGGAGCGCCACCAACTTACCCTCATTCCGTAGCAGCAAGTCCGCTACACAATTTGCTTGCTGCAATGATCTCCTTCTGATATGGTTTGCGAGGTTATGCCACGGGATCTATCGGAATCGGACTTTCAACGCTTCTGGCGCCGCTTGCAACAGTTGGGCCTGAATGCTTATGAGTCTCGCAGCTACTTGGTGCTGATCGGCCATCCGCGCTTTAAGGCGCTGGAGCTTGCGGCGCGCGCGCAGGTGCCGCGGCAGAAGATCTATGAAGTGCTGGATGCGCTGGTCGAGAAAGGCTTTGCGCAGGTGGTGCAGGAGAAGACAAAGCTCTTTTCCGCCGTCGACCCGGACCTGGCCATCCCTTCTTATATCGAACGCCGCAGCCAGCAATTGGCGCATGAGCTGTCCGCCCAGTCACGCGTCGGCGATTCGTTGGTGACCGACTTAAAGGCCGCCCACTCGGAAGGGCAGGGCGGCCGCGGGACGCTTGACTATCTGCGTATCGTCAGCGACTCCGGCCAGACCGCGGCGCAATACCGGCGCTTACTCCGCGACGTCCAGGAAGAGTATCTGGAGTTCTCCCGGCCTCCGTACGCCGTCGATCCGTTCGACGAACAGTTGGTGAAGCGTGCCCGCCAGCGCGGCGTCCGTTGCCGCCTCCTGGTGGAAGCTGGAACGCTGGATGAGCCACACCGCGTGCGCCTGGCCGAATACGCGGCCGCGGGTGTCGAGGTGCGCGAGACTGAGCTGTTGCCCCTGAAGCTGGCCCTGTTTGACGGTGTCCAAGGCCTGGTGGCCTTGCTGGACCCGGTGCTGACCAAACCCAGCTGGACCTCCATCATCTTTGACCACCGCGGTTTTGGCGAGGCGATGAAGGGTCTGTTTGAGGCCCATTGGCGCGCCGCCGCCGCGGAGACGGCCCCGATCCCCGGCGATTGAGCGGCGCCTGCAATGGCTCCCCGGGAATGGCCCGTTACAATAGGATCAATGGGACGTTTGCTTCTTTTTCTTGCCGCTTTTGAATTGGTGACGATGTGCGCCTGGGCGCAGTCGCCACTGGCGACCGTGACCGGTCTGGCGAAGGACCCCAGCGGCGCGGCCGTGCCCGGCGCCACCGTCAAGTTGACCAATGAGGCCACGGGCGTGGAGCGCGCCGTCGCCACCAATGAAGCCGGCGCCTACACGTTCGCCAACATCCAGCCCGGCCGCTATCGCCTGGATGCCACGGCCAAAGGCTTCCGCGACCTCGCCGTCACCGCGCTGGATGCCGCGGCCTACCGCACCGTCCGCCAGGATCTACCGTTTGCCGTGGCCGATGTCGGCACACAGGTCTCGGTCACCGCCAGCGGAGCGATCGTCACGGAAACACCGTCGGTCGCCGTCAGCTTGAATGCGCGGCAACTGCTGGAGCTGCCCACCAACCTCCGCAGCGTCTACAACAACTCCGGCGACTCCGGCTTGATGGCGCAGATCATGCCGTTGACCATCCCCGGCGTCCTGCAAGTGGGCGCGGGCGCGGCCTGGATCACGCCCGGCGCCGGCGCCAATTCGGTGAAGGTGAAGGTGGACGGCATCGAGACCAACTTCGGCAACTTCGGCACGGCCGACCCGGTTTCGCAGCCCTCCATGGAATCGGTGGAAGAGTTCACCGCCAACATCATGACCAACCGCGCCGAATTCGGGGGCATGGGTGCCATCACCTCCGTCACCAAGTCCGGCAATAACGGTCTGCATGGCGGCATCTTCTGGTTCGGCCGCAACTCCGCGCTGGACGCTCGCAACACGTTCTCCACCGCCAAGCCTTTCCAGAACATCCACAACTATGGCGGCACGATCTCCGGCCCAGTGAAGAAGGATAAGACCTTCTTCTATGCCAACTTTGACGGCATCCGCGGCTCGCGCGCGTATCTGTTTTCGCCCAATGTCCCGACGCTCGCGATGCGGGACGGCGATTTCACCGGCGCCGCCGCGCTGCGCAATCCGTTCCCTGGCCAGACGCCCTTCCAGGGCAACAAGATCCTGCCGCAATTCCTGAGCCCGCAAGCGCTGCGCGCGCAGGAACAGTTTTTCCCGCTCCCCAACTTCGGCGCTGCGAACCTGACCGCCGCCAACTATCGCGCCAGCTTCAACGGACCCGAAGAGCACCGCATCTTTGAAGTGCGGCTGGACCACAACTGGTCCTCCAAGCACCAGAGCTTCGCCCGTTATCAGTACAAGAATTCTGACTACATGATCCCCGGCGCCCGCAGCGCGCTGCCGCCCCAAAGTGTCGGCACCTCGTCCAACTGGCGGACGGTGAACTTCTTCACCCTGGGTGATGTCTACAACCTGTCGCCCACCATCGTCAATGAGTTTCGCGCTGGCGGCTTGGCCTTGGGCTCCAAGTCCGACGCGGACCTGCGCGGCCAAACCGCGTTGACCAAGCTGGGCATCACGGGTCTACCGGATCGTACCGGTATCAAGGGCCTGCCCGTGTTCACCATCACGGGCCTCACCGCCACCGGCCAGTCCTTGCTGAATCCGGTGAACGACGGCCACTGGCAGGTCTCCGACAACCTCACCTGGGTGAAGGGCCGCCACACCATGAAGACTGGCTTTGAAGCGGTCCACTGGTTCGTCAACCGCTACCTCACCACCTCGTCCGGCCTGTTCGGCGCCTACGACTTTACGACCCGCTACACCGGCAACGCCTACGCCGACTTCCTGCTGGGCTTGCCCACGACGGTGACGCGGCTTGATCCCTTCCCGGTCCAATACAACCGCTGGACCGACTATGCGTTCTACGTCCAGGACGACTGGAAGGTCTCCTCGCGGCTCACCCTCAGCTACGGCCTCCGCTATGAGTACAACCAGCCCGTGACGGCGCGCGATGGCAACATCTATTCGTTCGACCCCAAGTCCGGCAGCGTCATCATTCCGGACAACAACGCCCGCAAGCTGTTCAGCCCGGCCTTCCCGTCCACCGTGCCCATCATCACCGCCGACTCGGTGGGCCTGCCCGCGAGCCTCCGCAAAGCAGATAAGAACAACTGGGCGCCGCGCCTGGGGCTCAGCTATCAGCTCAACTCCAAGACCGTCGTCCGCGCCGGTTGGGGCACCTACTACGCCCACTATTCGGGCGTCATCGCCTCGGCCCTGGCCAGTGGCCCGTACGCGCTCACGAGTACGATCACCAACCCCACCGCTGCTCCCGCGTTCACGCTGGCCAATCCCTTCGGATCTCCGTCGGCCCCTGGCACCATCAACCTGAACGGCATCGCGGGCGACCTGAAGAACTCCTACGCCATGCAGTACACCCTCACGGTGGAGCGCGAGGTATTGCGGGACCTGGGCGTGCGCGTCAGCTATATCGGCTCTAAAGCTTCGCAGCTGCCTTATCAGCGCAACCTGAACCAGCCCACCGCCTCTACTACCGCCTTCACCGCCGCGCGGCGCCCGTACCCGCTCTACAACAACGTGATCTTCGCGGAGAACGGCGCCAACTCGCTCTACAGCGGCCTGCAGGTGCAGGTGAACAAGCGGTTCAGCCAGGGCCTCTCGTTCTCCTCGGCCTGGACCTGGGCCAAGCAGCTGTCTGACGTTGATGACAACGGCAGCGCGGAGCTGAACACCACCATCGAGAACAGCTACGACCGCCGCCGCGATCGCGCCAACTCCTACAGCGTGCCGCGCCACCAGTGGATGAACCAGATCCTCTATGAGCTGCCGTTCTTCAAGGCGCCGGGCTTGGCGCAGAAGGTGCTGGGCGGCTGGCAGACCAACGTCCTGATGAATGCCTCCACCGGCAACTTCCTCACGCCGGTCTTCGCCGGCAGTGACCCGTCGGGCACCAACACGGTCGGCGGCCGGCCGGATGTCGCCAGCACGGTCACCTACTCGAAGTCGCTCACCAACTGGTTTGACCGGACCGCCTTCGTCGCCCCGCCCACCGGCTCCGGCCGCTTCGGCAACGCAGCACGCAACAGCGTGGTCGGTCCGGGCTACGTCATCTTCAACTTCGGCGTGATGAAGAACATCCGCCTGGAGCGCGCGGGCAAGGTGCAGTTAGGCGCGTCATTCCAGAACCTGTTCAACCACGTCAACTACGGGCAGCCCAACATGACGGTGAACAACGTCAACGGCGGCGTCATTACTTCCACTCATATCTTCCCGCCCGCGGGCAGTGCTCGGACGGGACAGTTGAGCTTGCGCTGGATGTTCTAGTCCGTCATTGCGGCACTACAATGGCCTTGTGGGGCTGACCATCGATAACGCCGAGGTGCTGCGGCTGGCTAGCCAGGTGGCACAAATGATGGGCGAGACCGAAACAGAGGCGATCCGCCACGCGCTCGAGCGGCAGCGCGCGCTTCTGGGTGTGGACCTTGAAGACCGTGCCGCCCGGCACGAGGCTTTTCCGGAGGACTATCAGTCGACGGTTCCCGGCGGTGTACTGCCCAACCGCGAAGCGCAGCTCCGGCTCTTTGATCAAGCCACGGAGCGCAACCGCCAGCGGCCTGCGATGCCTACTGCCGAGACTCCGGCGGATCGAGGCTGGACCCGCGATGACCTTTACCGCCAGTAACTGCGCTGATTGACACCAATGTGCTGGTCTACCGTTACGACGGGCGGTTCCCGGAGAAGCAGCGGGTTGCGACCGACCTGTTGAGGCAGGGGATCGCCGCCGGATCACTCCGGCTGCCGCATCAGGCCATCATGGAGTTTGTGGCAGCGGCCACGCGGCCCATTCGCGGGCGTGCGATTCTCACCCAGGCGGAAGCGCTCCGGGAGGCCGAGGAGTTGCTGAAGCAGTTTGAAGTGCTCTTTCCCAACGAGGCCATCGTTCGAGAAGCGGTACGCGGTTGTGCCAGCTATCAGTTGAATTGGTTTGACGTGCATCTGTGGGCTTACGCCGAATGCAACGGGATACCGGAGAACTGGTCCGAAGACTTTCAACATGACCGCCTGTACGGATCGGTCCGCGCCGTCAATCCGTTCGCAGTCGCTTGAGCCAGATCCGGCGCGAGTATGCCCGCCTTTGCGCGCTAGTGAAGCGCTGACGCCCAACGTCCACACTCACCGATGTTTCGGCGGAGCGGGCGTCTATGTGGGCTCCACACTGGAGCGTTGGAAGCGCCAGATCTAGCGGCTGGCTGGCTCAGAACGTAAAGCGCGTCTGCAGCTCCATCCGCCGGTTATTGGCGGCCTCCGAGAAGCCGCCACCGCCTCCTCCACCCGCCATCTGGTTGGCTCGCCCGAATAGGGGCGAGGTGATGTTGCCGATGATCGCGCCGGGGTTGGTGTGGTTCAGCACGTTGCGGATCGACATCGACACGATGATGTTGTAGCGATGGCTGGTCTTGGCCGGGGCACCGCCCGCCGCGCCGCCGGAGCTGAAGACGCCCGCATTGGCGCTGCGTTGTGGACCGCCGCCAGGGATGTTGGTGGGCGCGTCCTGCCCTTCGCCACGGCCAAACGAGAACGTCTTGCCGATGCGGAGATTCAGCATGATCGAGCCTGGCCCGCGGCCAAAGTTGCGGCCCACACGGGACTGATCGGGCGTCGGGTTGGGGTCGAGCAAGCCGTAGGACGTTGCGACCAGTCCCGGCTTGTTCGCGCTGGTGGCAATGCCCGGGCGTCCATTGAACAACGTGGTGCCGTATAGATCTCGGCCCACGGTCAGATCAAAGGGCGGGCCGGAATCGACGACGAACAGCGGGTTCAGCCGGATGTCCCATTTGGTATTGATCGCCCCACCCAGTGAGCCACGATGCCGGATGTCGGTGGAGGCCGGGCCGTATTCGCCCACAAAGCTATACGGGTTGGCCGGGAACGTACCGAGCCCGTCGGTGTTGCTCATCGCCTTGTTCAGTACATAGGAGCCGAATAGCGAGATCTTGCTGTTCACCTTCGTGTTGACGTTGGTGATCAGCTGGTTCTGGTTGTAGAGCCCCGCGGATTCCATCTGGAACAGTGGCCCGGCTTTGCCCAACGGATACTGCGCATTCGTGGGCGAGAGCGGATCGAACGTACCGGGGAGCGGCGCGTTCAAGTCACGGGAGCGCAAGATATGCAGCCCGTGCGTGTTGGCGTAGGTGACCGCAATGGTCGAGTTAAAGGGCATCTGCCGCTCAAAACTCAGCGCGGATTGCATCACATAAGGCGCGCGTACGTCTCCCGCCACGCGTTGGACCGTTTGCGTCGAGCGCAGGCCCGGCAGGGCGGAAGGGTCCGGAATGGTGGGGTAGAAGTCCGGGTTGGTGACGACGTACTGTTGCTGCAGCAGGCCGTTGTAACGCTGGGCGGTGAAGGTGTTCGACAACGCGAACCGGTCATAGAACATGCCGAAGCCCGCCCGTAGCACCGTCTTGGGCCGGGCCTTGGCGGCCGTCGCTCCCGGTGCCCAGGCAATGCCGATGCGCGGCGCCAGATCGCGCCAATCGCTGATGTTGGTCTGGTACTCGTACCGGAGCCCAGCGCTGATGGTCAGGTTGGCCCGGGCGCGCCAATCGTCGCCGATGAAGAAGCCCAAATCGGTCTGGCTGCCGGCGAGCGCGGGGTTGCCCGCATTCAGGCTGAACTGCGTCGGCCCACCGCCCAGCGCGCGCATCTGCGGCACGGTGAGCCCCAACCGGCTCAGCAGCAGCGTGCGGCGGTAACGCTCAATCGAATCGATGGTGATCTGCACGGGCTGTCCGTTAGGGCCCAATACGGGCCGGTTGGCGGCATCCAGCTGCGGCGCCAGTCCACCGCCAAAGGCGAACGAGCCGCCAAAGTTCACCGGCGACACCGTGTCCAGCGATTCTGACCGCACCCGCACTCCGAACTTGATCGAATGCGCGCCGCGGAGCAGGGACGTGTAGTTCTGCAGTTCGTAGCTGTTGGAAGTCTGGGACGACCGGCCCACCTGGGCGCCGCCTCCGGTGAAAGCTCCGATCACCTGGATCGCTGGACCGGCATCATTGGCCGTCGACGTGGAGTTGAGGCGGAAGTACTGGAAGCGGAGCTCGTTGATCGCCCGGCTGCCCAGCACGGCGGTCTCCGTCAACTGCAGGGTGTTGCTCTTGGTGGCGGCGTCGACGCCGCGCGAAGGCAGGTTGAAACTGCCGACGTTCGACTGCGGAATGTCGGTGCCGTTGTAGGAGTACCGGACGGCCAGCGTGTGGTTGGTGCTCAGCTGATAGTCCAGGCGCGGCCCCAGGGTGACGCGGCGCTGCGGCACCAGGAACACTTGCGTGAACGGGTTGATCACCGCCAGCGTCGTAGGGTCCAGCACCGTGCCGTTGATGATGGCGCCGTTGTCGATGGCGTCGCGCCGGACATCGAAAAAGAAAGACGACCGCCTGTTCACCGGGCCGCTTAAGCTGCCACCATACTCGAACAGTTCAAATGGAGCCTTCTGCGCGGAATAAGGGTTCCGGGAGTTCAACGCATCGTGGGCATAGTTATAGTAAGCGGCACCCTTAAACTTATCCGAACCCGGCTTAGTAAAGATCTCAATCCGGCCGAAGCCTAACTTGTCGTACTCGGGTGAGAAAGGATTCTGGTTAATCCGGATCTCCCGGATCGACTCTTTGGACGGTAGTTGCCCGCCGCTGAAGCCATCGATAAAAATCGACCCGCCGTTCGGCCCCGCCGAAGGTCCGGCCAAAGCTTGCAGGTCGGCCGCCAGATCCGTGGGGTCGTCGGCGAGCGCTTGCAGGTCCTCACCGCGCAGAACCAGGGCGCTGGCATTGCTGGACGCCTCAGTGGAAACCGTCCGGCCGGCGGCGACATCGCCCACCGTCACCTGCTCGGTCACCGCCGTCAGCTTCAGCACTAGATTCAAAGTTTGGCCGGCTGAATTCACCGCCGTCTTGACGGGTTGGGCCAGCGCCAGGCCCGGGGCGGTGACCTGCACGGTGTAGTCGCCAGAGGCCAAGCCGTTGAATTGATAGGCACCCTGAGCGTTCGACCGGGCCTTCTTGGCCGACCCGCTCGTATCGGTGAGGGTGACTGTGGCGCCCGGGATCACTCCGCCCGATTCATCGGAGATCACGCCCCGCAAGGAGACCGCTTGTCCGAACAGGGAACTGGAAAGCACCAACACGGTGAGTAAAATCCGCAAATGTTTTGGCATGGCGCTATAAGGGAGACGGTGGGTTTCGCGAAACGTTACCCGGCCCGCCGGCCCGACGCTGATCGCGGCGGCCGGATCTGGATTTTACCTTCTTAATTTAACTGCCGTCCGGTTTTCGAAACCAGATGGCCACGGGCACTCGTCTATATGGCTGTGAGAAGGAGGACTAACCCAATGAAACTCACCAACCAGATTCTGGCTGTTGTCCTCGCGACCGTGCCGGTCGCGATGTCCGCGGCCCCCAATAACCAAGCTCCCGATCTGACTAAGACGGAAAAGCAAGTGCGTCACGAGTTAGTGGCGCTGCCGTTCCTGTCGATCTACGACAACCTCTCCTTCCAGGTGGAAGGCGGCAAGGTGATTCTCACCGGCCACGTCATCCGGCCCACGCTGAAGAGCGGCGCGGAGCAGGTGGTGCGGCGCCTGGAAGGCGTCACCTCCGTCGAGAACCAGATAGAAGTGCTGCCGCTATCGCCCTTTGATGATGCACTGCGGCTTCGGTTGGCCCAGGCGATTTATGGGTATGGCCCGCTGAACCGCTACTCACTGGGTGCGCAGCCGCCCATCCGGATCATTGTCAAGAATGGCAACGTGACGCTGGAAGGCGTGGTGGGCAACGCCATGGATCGCCAATTGGCCTTCATGCGGGCCAACGGTGTCAGCGGCGTCTTCTCGGTAACCAACAGTCTTGGAGTGTCTGCTTCCTAAGCGCTCAGGCGGCGGACTCTTCTTGTGAAACCGGGCTTCCTTCGGGGAGCCCGGCTTTTTCGTGTTTGGCGTAGGTGTTCCTGCGATAGAATTTGGCCATGGATCGCCGATCATTTCTCCAGACCTCTGCCGCGCTGGGTGTTAGCGCGTCCGCCATGGCCGCCACTGCTGACATGCCGATGACCACGCTCGGCAAGACCGGGCTGAAGGTCTCCCGCTTCACGCTGGGCGGAGCGCACATGCGGATGCGGGGCGAAGAGAATGCCATCAAGATGATCCACCGCGCACTGGAACTGGGCGTGACGTTCTTCGATAGCGCCGCGAAGTATCACGATGGCGCCAGCGATGTGGCCTACGGCAAGGCACTGGAAGGCAAGCGCCAGCAGGTGCTGCTGATGTCGAAGGCTGAGAATCGCACCAAAGAAGGCGCGATGACGCAGCTCGAAAACACGTTGAAGCGCATGAAGACCGACTACCTCGATCTGTGGGCCTGCCACGAGGTGGTCCATCACTGGGAAGTGGACAAGATCTTTGGCCCCGGCGGCTCACTGGAAGCGTTTGTGCAAGCCAAGAAGCAGGGCAAGGTGCGCCACATCGGCTTCACCGGCCACGCGGACCCCTCCGTGCATCTGCGCTTGCTCGAAGGTTTCGACGGCTGGGAGACCGTGCAACACCCGGTGAACCTGATCGATCCGCACTACCTGAGCTTCACCTACAACGTGCTGCCGCGGGTGAAGCAGAAGGGCTTGGGCACGCTGGCCATGAAGTCCAACGGCATGGGCGCCATCGGCAAGAACAACATCGCCCCCATTGAAGAGTGCCTCCGTTTCTCACTCACCCAAGACCCCGACACCATCGTCTCGGGCCCCGAAACAATCGAGCAATTGGAGCAGAACATCGGCGTCGTCAAGGCCTGGCAGAAGTTCACGCCACAGGAAGTGTCGTCCATCCTCGACCGCACCCGCCGCGGCCCCATCGGGTCAAAGATTGAACGCTACAAGAAGGCGGAGCCGTACTTGGCGGGCATGGTGAAGCCGCACGTTGACGGCGAGGCGGACTAGGACGACTGGGCGATGAGGGCCGAGACTACGCGCTTGGCCTTCTCGGATGACAGTGCGGCTTTGAGGAAGCTGAGAAGGGCCGCTTCATCCCGTAGCGACCGCCTATCGCCGAGGGGCTTCAGCTTTTCTGTCGAATTGCTCAATACCTTGAGGGGATAAAGCTCGGCCCCTCCTCCGGACAGCGAAAAAAGGACGAAGCTGTAATCCAGTGCGGGCGCTACGACTCGAAATTCATGACAAATTTCGCCTTCGCTGCTGTGGGTCCGCACTTCGGCCACGACTACTCCCTTCGTCTTCTCCCCGAGGAGCGCGGCCTGTTCCTTCAGGATGGAGAGCGGGCTTCGCTCGGTCACGGTGCTGATTTCCGGGCCCCAAAGATCGATCACACTGCTTGCCATAGTTCTCCCTAAAGTCTAATCCGAAAAAAGATTGGAAGGTGATCCGAGAAGCGTGAGGCGTCTGGTCTGCCGCGGTCGTTGAGTAGCGACTGGCCGCCGATTGCATGAACAATTTCCAAGTCGCCCTCTTGGAACCGTTCGGCAATTTCCGGGCGGAGAAGTACCTGATCAAAGGTATGCCAGTGGTAGCTCAGTTCCCCACCTTTGTCGTAGAAGTAAGTCCCGCCCGGAGTCTCGAACCGGTCGCCGAGATGGCCCCACATCGGATTGTAGAAGTACGGGTAACGTCGATTCTGGACGCTGCGCCCTTTGCCTGTCGCGACATTACGGGCCATAACAGCGTTTAAGGCGGACGCTTGGGCCAGTCCCGGTTCGAAGGGATTAGCGTTTAAGTCCCCAATAACAATTGTGCGTTGATGCCCCTCTGTATCTTCAACTTCGCGAATGGCGTTGGCAAGGTCACGGCAGCTTGTTGTCTGGTCCGCCTCAGTTCTGTGTAGCTTGCTTGGCAGATGTGCGGCAGCCACCAGGATGTTGTCTGAGCCCGGCGGCGCTAACGAGCTAATCGAGAAGCGGTCCGTTTCCATCTTCGCCTTCATCAAGTCCGGATGGAAGCGAACCAGGATCTTCAACCGATCACATTGTGAAGCGACTGCCCGGAACCTTGGGACGAAGATTCGGTCACCAGCTTCTGCCAGAACGATGATGCTGAGGTCGTGCTCATGCGCCAACAGTGCGACGGCGTCGGCGAGGGGCTTGTTATTGAGATTCCAGAACAGTAGATTGAGCACGGTCTGCCGTAATCACAAATGAATCTCTAAAACGTCTCCCGCCACAACCGTGCCATATCCTCACGGCAGTCATCGAGCGCACTCTGCGTAGCTGCGTCGCTGAGGAGGTTGCGGACTTCGCCGGGGTCGCTGGCTAGGTCGTAGATCTCGTCCATGCCGTCGATGTTGGTGTAGCGGATGTACTTCCAGCGCTCCGTGCGGATGGCCTGCCAGGAGGGGATGCGGGGGAAGGTGGGCTCTTCAAAGTACTCGCACAGGAAGCTGCGGCGCCAATCGCGGGCGCGGCCTTCAAGCAGTGGCACTAGCGAGCGGCCCTTCATCTCGGGCACCGGATTGGAGCGGGAGATCTCCACCATCGTCGAGGCGAGATCGGTGTTCAGCACATAGTTGCGCAGCCTCGTGCCGGGGCGGATCAGCTTGGGATAGCGCATCAGCAGCGGGATGCGGATCGACTCTTCATACGCGGCGCGCTTGTCGCTCAAGCCGTGCTCGCCCCAAAAGCTGCCGTTGTTTGAGGCGAACACAATGAAGGTGTTGTCGGTTTGCCGGATCTCATCAAGCGTCGCAAAAATGCGGCCCAGGCCTTCGTCCACACTGGTCAGACATTGCAACTGCTGCCGGATGGCCTCATCGGTAGGTGGCCGCAGCGGTTGCGGATTCCCGGCCAGCGCTCGCCGCAGAGCGGGCTTGCCTTCGAGCGAATCGGAGCTGCTGGCGGCGTGGCGAATGGCGTCATTGGCGAACAGTGTCCGGTGCCGCTCCGGGGCAATGAACGGGCCTTGCGCGGCCTTATGGCTCAGTACCAGCGAGAACGGCTTGCCCCGGCGGCGGCGGATGAACTCGACCGCTTGCGCATTCAGCAGATCGGTTAGATAGCCCGCTTGCGGCGCCGGTCGCCCGTCCAGGTTCAGCACCGGATTGACGTATTGACCCTGCCCCTTCAAGCCCACCCACCGGTCAAAACCGGGGCGCGGCGTGTCGTCGGAGCCCATGTGCCACTTGCCGATGAACGCCGTCTCATAGCCCGCTTGCTGTTGCAGCAACGGGAAGGACTTCAGCCGCATGCTGGTGGGGCCGTTTTCTCCGTTATTCCGGATCTCGTGTTGGTGCGCCCATTGTCCCGTCAGAAACGTTGCCCGTGCCGGGGACCCCAGCGGCGTTGTGGTGAAGGCGTTGTCGAAGCGCGCGCCCTCGCGGGCGATCCGGTCAATGTTCGGCGTCTTGACGAACGGGTGACCGGTGCACCCCAGCGCATCCCAACGCAGGTCTTCCAGCAGGATCACCAGCGTGTTGGGGCGCATGTCCGGTGCGGCCAGCTTAGCCGCCGCCGCGGCGGTTCGAGTGTTCTGGGCGGCGGAAGCGATCAAGGCTTCCGGAAGAGTGCCGGCGGCCAAAGCCCCCAACACCTGCCGCCGGTCGAGCTTAGGCATGAATCATCTTTCGCAACGGCCGCCAGTAGAGATTGCGGAACGCCACCGGGCCATGGTCGCCTTGCAGCATCAGCGGGTTCTGCGGGGCTTCCGGAATGGGCAGATGGGCGCGCGTGCCGCCGTCCACTTCCACGTTCTCCTGCACGGTGATGCCGTTGTGCAGCACCTTCAGAAAACGAGCATTCTCCGTCTTCTTGCCCGCCGCATCAAAACGCGGGCCGCGGAACCAGATGTAGTAGCTTTGCCACTCGCCCGGGCGGCGATTGGCGTTGACGCGCGGTGCCGACCCACCCACGCCCTGCTCGTCAATCCAGCGATGATAGATCGCTCCACCATCGACGACGCTCATCGGCTCCCAGGACCCGTAGCTATCGAAAATCTGCACTTCGTAGAGCCCGTGCAGATAGACGCCCGAATTCGAACCACGGGGTACCATGAAGTCCACATACAGCTCCATGTCGCCGAACTTCTGCGTCGTGTGGATGTTGTTGACGTAGCCGCGAGCCGTGTTCACAATGGTGCCGCCCGGTTCCGCGCGAACGCCCAGGTGCTGCGGATTGCCCGTGCGATTCCAGCGGACGGCCCTCGTCGTGATCCACTGCTGCGGCTTGCCGCCGGAGGCTTCCCAACCGCTCATGTCTGTGCCATTAAACAGCGAAGTCCATCCCGGCTCAATCAGATAGGGCGGGTCGCCGTGCGCCTCACCATCGGTAAAAGGCGACTGCGCGCACAGAACAGACGTGCCGTGAAGGGCGGCGGCCGGCAACGAGGCCAACAGCGAGCGGCGGGAAATCATGAAAACATCGTAACCTAATGCGCGAATCGCAGTGAGCAGGGCGTTGATAAAGTGAGCCGGGCGCTTATAATAACGAATTCCATGTCCATCGACTGGTCGCCTCTCTGGCTCAGCCTGAAAGTGGCGGCGCTCTCCACTTCCGTCTCCGTTGTCCTGGGTGTGGCCCTCGCTTGGCTGCTCGCGCGCCGCACCTTCCGCGGCCGTGATCTTTTGGATGCTGGCGTGATGCTGCCGCTGGTGCTGCCGCCAACGGTGCTGGGCTACTACCTGTTAGTGTTGCTGGGTCGCGAATCAGCGCTCGGGCATCTCTATGAGTTAGTGTTCGGCCAGCCGCTCGTGTTCACCTGGCAGGCCGCCGTCGTGGCCGCGATGTTCCATTCATTGCCGCTGCTGGTGAAATGGTCGCGGGCGGCGCTCGAAAGCGTGGACCACAACTACGAGTGGGCGGCCCGCAGTTTAGGCGCCTCCGAGTGGCGTACTTTTTGGCGAGTCTCGCTGCCGCTCGCGGGGCGTTCCATTGCCGCCGCGGCCGCGCTGTCATTCGCCCGCGCCCTGGGCGATTTCGGCGTCACCATCATGATCGCGGGCAACATCCCGGGCCAGACGCAGACGGTCTCAGTAGCCATCTACGACGCGGTGGAATCGGGCAATGGCGCGGTGGCGCGGACGCTGGTGGTGGTGGTGTCGCTGGTGGCGGTGGTGATCTTGACGCTGGCCAATCGCATCAGCCGCCCTGCGTCAGTCGAGGCCGCCCAGTGAACCTGGTCGAGGCGACCCAATGATCAAAGCGCGCATACGCAAACGGCTCGGCAGCTTCACGCTCGAAGCCGAGTTTGAAGCCCGCTCCGGCGTCACGGTGCTGTTCGGCGCCAGCGGTGCGGGCAAGACGCTGGCGCTCGATTGCATCGCGGGATTTCGGCGGCCTGACGAGGGGCGGGTTTTGCTCGACGACGCGATTCTCTTCGATGCTGCCGCGAGAGTGAACGTCCCGCCTCAGGCGCGGCGCTGCGGCTACGTCTTCCAGAACTACGCTCTGTTTCCCCACATGACGCTGCGGCAGAACCTGGAGTTTGCAGTGGAGCCATTGCCGCGCCTGGAACGCCACCGTCGCGTCAACGAGATGATCGAGAAGTTCAAGCTGGGCGATGCCGTGGTGCGGCGTCCGGCGGAGCTCTCTGGCGGCCAGAAGCAGCGAGGCTCGATTGCCCGGGCGCTGCTGGCTTCGCCCAAGTTGCTGCTGCTCGATGAGCCGGCGCGCGGTCTCGATGCGCCATTGCGGGCGGATCTCTATGAAGTGCTGCGCCAGGTACGCGCCGAGTTTGCCCTGCCCATCATCCTGGTGACGCACGATCTCGATGAAGGCTGCCAGCTGGGCGACGAGATGCTGATCATGAGCCAGGGGCGCATCGTGCAGAGCGGACCACCCGCCAACATTGTGGCCCAACCGGCGAATCTCGACGTCGCCCGCCTGCTGGGCCAGTACAACCTGCTGCCCGCTGAAATTCTGCAGCTGGATCCGCAGCGCGGCACCAGCGTCCTGCGCGTGCTGGAGCACGAGATTCCGGGCCGCTACTATCCGGGCCACTTCAAGGGCGATCGGGTCTGGCTGTGTGTCCGCCACTCCAGCTTGACCGCGCGTCCGCTGGAAGGCCGGCTGGCTCCGGACGAGGTTCCGGTAACGCTCGACCGCGTATCGACGCGCGCTCGGGGTGTGTTGCTTGAGTTCGCCGAAGGGCTGGCGGTGGAAGCGGCGCAGGCGGACAATCGGAAGCAGTGGGTGGTGACGTTTCCGCCCGCCGCCCTGCATGTCTTGTCGAAGTAGGTGGCCATGTTGACCTTTGCCGAATACGAAGATCTCGCAGCTCAGCGCGGTGCGTGCCGCTGCGCCGGGCACATTCTGGGGTTGCGCCTAGCCATCTACGGCCTCCAGCTGCTGGGCATCGATGATCCGCTGAGTGCCGACCGCAAGCGCCTGATCACCTACGTCGAGATCGACCGCTGCGCCTCCGACGCCATCTCGCTGGTCACCGGCTGCCAGTTAGGCAAGCGCGCGCTGAAGTTCCGCGACTTCGGCAAAATGGCGGCAACGTTTTGTGACCTTCAGACCGGCCAAGCGGTGCGGGTGTTGGCCAAAGAAAGCTCCCGTTCGCTGGGCGTGGACAAAGCCGGACAGGCGGAGGCCTACCGCGTGGCCGATGACGCCCTGCTGTTTGATCATGCCTGGGTCAAGGTGGAGATCGCCGAAGAAGATCTGCCCGGCAAACGCTTCGGCCGTGTCGTCTGCGCCGCCTGTGGCGA
Source organism: Acidobacteriota bacterium (assembly GCA_026394055.1). Classification (GTDB taxonomy): domain Bacteria; phylum Acidobacteriota; class Terriglobia; order Bryobacterales; family Bryobacteraceae; genus JAPKYZ01. The sequence goes on along the minus strand of JAPKYZ010000059.1, from coordinate 1,475 downwards.
GCACATCAACTTCCGCCGTGAACTGGTGGTGGATGGGCGGACCCTGTGCCGCTCGTGTGCGGGACAGAGCTACTACACGGCCCTCTGATGAAGGCGCGCGGGCTAGTCCATCTCATCGTCGACCGGGCGCGAGCGCTGGACGCCCCCGGCATCGTCCACGTCCGCAACAAGCAAGCCGATGCGGGCGAATTGCTGACCATCTCCCGCTACTACCAAGCGCAAGGCCGGACCGTGCTCATCAACTCGCGGGTCGACGTGGCGGTGGCCGCCGGCGCCGCCGGTGTCCACCTGCCGTCTGGTTCCATCAGCCCCGCCCGTTGGCGCTCCATTGCGCCCGCAGGCTTCATCATCGGCGTCTCCTGCCACACTCGCGAAGATCTGGAACGCGCCCAAGCGGAAGGTGCCGACTACGCCTATCTCTCCCCAATTTTCGCGCCGCTGTCAAAGTCCGATGACCGGCCGCCGTTGGGGCTTCCAGGATTTCAGCAATTGATCGCCGGGCTCACGATGCCCGTGCTAGCCCTGGGGGGCATTACGTGGGCGCACCAAGCGGCCTGTGAGGCTGCTGGCGCCGCGGGCATTGCAGGGATCAGCTTGAGCGAGGGTAGCGCTCAAAGAGGCGGGTAGCCAAGCTCCAGTGGCTACAGATGCCGCCAGCGCAAGGGCGGGCTGAATCGGGCAAAGTCGGTGTCCGCCGTCACCCATTCACAGCCCGTCTCGATAGCCAGCGCGGCGTGGGCGGCGTCTGCAATGATTTTGCCCCGTATGTTCGTCGATTCGCAGAGCTGCCTGAATATGGACCAGTGGCGTAGACCCGGTCGCACGATCCTCGCATGGGGGCGGTTCGACAAGCGATCCAGAAAGCCAAAAGCCTCAGCCAAGGTGGAGGGCGGTTTGAACGGGCTAGGGGCGGTGACGATTCGCAAGAACCCCGTCATCACCAGCTCCGACAGAGCAAACGGCTCATCAGACTCTACCAACTCGCGTAGCCATGCTGCATAGCGGGCGTGATCGGCTGATTCGGCCCGATGCGCATAAATCAGCACATTCACATCGGGCATCAGCATGGCTTGGGCCGATAGAAATCCAGCTCCTGGTCCAGCAGAATCTCCGACGTACGGTCCAGGTTGATGGCCGGGTCTAACGGCGCTCCGCCCACGGTCAATAGTTGGAACGGCTCACAGGGGGGCGATGGTGCCGGCTGCAGCACCAACAACCGCACGGCGTCCTCGACAAACTCACTCAGCGTCTTGCCCTTCTCGCTCGCGTGCTGCTTGGCGAGCTCCAGCAACGGATCGGGGAGCGAAATTGTCGTCCGCATGTCTTCATCTTAGCATCTGGCCTTGATGCAATCGCATCAACCTGAGTTCTCTAGAAACAGGGCAGCCGCTACTCGGCCGCCCCCATCCCGTGGATCTCCTGTAAGCTCCACACCCGCCCCGGATCGCGGCGGCGGGATTCGCCGGCTTGCACGG
>JAPKYZ010000038.1 GCA_026394055.1 Acidobacteriota bacterium | reverse complement strand
ACCTGGAACAGGATGCCCGCCTTCCGCTGGTCCTTCACGACGAAGACGATGTAGCTTTGCCAGGCATGCTCCGAGCGCGACTGTTGAACTGCGGCTGTGGGGATGGCGTTCAGCTGGCCCAGGTAGACGCCGCTGGGCCAGTCGGCGGGAATGGGCAGCTCCAGCGACGGCTCCCACTGGCATTCCCGCAAGCGCTTCTCGCCCACGGGCGGGTCCGGTTGGACCTTCCCGCCGAACGGACCCAGCTTGGTCATCAGCCGAGCCCCCGCACCCCCGTAGTAGCCCATGCGGTAGACATCCAGCGTGAACCGCCGCGCCGGATTCGTACTGACGCAGATGCCCAGCTTGTCGCCCGCCTTGACGCTTTGGCGCTGCGCGTAGCCCTCGATCAACCGTGTCCGAAAGCCCTTCGGGGCGTTGGGCCAGATGCGGGTCAGTTGCCACTCCACGTTGCCCGGGCGCTGGTTCTCTTTGGCGATCAGAGGAGAGGCAGCAGCAGCCAGCAGAAGATCTCGGCGACGGGGGAACATGGTCTTGATTAGCCCGGGAAGGCCTTCGCCCGCTCCACCGTCTTCGCCACATCTTCCGGAGTATGAGCGGCCGACATGAAGCCGGCCTCAAACTGCGAGGGTGCCAGGTAGATCCCGCCCGTTAACATCCAGTGGAAAAACTGTGCAAAGCGCTGTGTATTACTTGTGCGAGCGGAGTCGTAGTCCGTGATCGGCTGCTCGGTAAAGAAGAACGTAAACATGGAGCCAACGCGGTTCACCGTGACGCCCGCCGGTGGCGTGGCGCAGAGTTCTTGTGCGCGAAGTTCAATCTGGTCATACACTTCAGGGTGAGATTTCAAGTAGCGCAGCATGGCCAATCCCGCTGCCACGGCCATGGGGTTCCCGGAGAGTGTCCCAGCTTGATAGATCGGGCCGGTCGGGGCGACGTGGGTCATCACCTCGCGCTTACCGCCATAGGCCGCGATCGGGAGTCCGCCGCCGACAATCTTGCCCAGCGCCGTCATATCGGGTTTGACGCCAAACCGTCCCTGGGCTCCACCAAAGGCCACCCGGAACCCGGTCATCACTTCATCAAAGATCAGCAAAGCCCCGTATTTGGTGCAGATAGAACGCAATCCTTCAAGGAATCCCGGAGCTGGCGGAACGCAGCCCATGTTGCCCGCCACCGGCTCCACCATAATGCAGGCAATGTCGGATCCACGTTCAACAAATGCTTGCTCTACGGCGGCCAAATTATTGTAGGGAAGGGAGATGGTGGTCGCCGCGAACGCCTCCGGAACACCCGCCGAATCGGCAATCCCCAGAGTGGCCAAGCCTGAGCCTGCCTTCACCAGCAGCGAATCCACATGGCCGTGGTAGCAGCCCTCAAACTTGATGGTCAGGTTGCGACCGGTGAAGCCGCGGGCGACGCGGAGGGCGCTCATGGCCGCCTCGGTGCCGGAGTTCACCAGGCGCACCATCTCCATCGAGGGGAAGGCGTCGCGGATTGCTTCCGCCAGGTCGATCTCACGCTCCGTGGGGGCGCCAAAGCTGGTGCCTACTTCGAGAATCTCGCGTAGGGCGTCCATCACCATCGGAGGGCGGTGGCCCAAAATCAGCGGTCCCCAGGAGCCGACATAGTCGATAAATTCGTGGCCATCGACGTCGTACATCCGGCAGCCCTCGCCCCGCACGATGAATGGTGGCGTGCCCCCCACGCTGCGGAAGGCTCGGACGGGGGAATTGACACCCCCCGGGATCACTTGACGCGCCCGTTCCAGCAGCGCGGCGCTCTTCGAAAAGTCCATGTCTTGAAGGTAGCTGATGCGGCTACCTATTTGGTGGCGCGCCAGCAGAGGAATAGCCCGTCGGCCGGCACGTCTTCCCAGTAGGAGATGGGCGCGGCTGCGGCTTGCCGGCAATGCCGCAGCAAGAGCCCGTTCAGCTCTTCCGCCGTGAACCATTTTTCCCAGCGGGGCGTTTTGAAGCGGCCCCAGTGGTCGGCATTTTTGTCGATGATCACAATCTGCCCACCGGGACGGACCACGCGGCACAGTTCGGCCACCGCGCGCTCGATGTCGACCGCGTGTTCCAGAGATTCGGTGGCGTAGAGGCCGTCGAAGCTCGCGTCCGGGAAGGGAAGCTCCAGCATGGAGCCGGCACAGCGGTCCAGAACGGGCGCCGCGGCCCGCAGCATGGCCACGGCGAGGTCAAAGGCCACCACTTGGCATTCGGGTACGGCATCCTTCACCAGGCGCGCAAAACGGCCCTTGCCGCAACCCAGGTCCAGCACCCGGAGGGCACCCTGCATGGCGCCCACCACCACCCGGACATGCAAAATCCGCGGATCGATGGTGGAGGGGAAGTGCTCCTCATCGGCCGCGGACTCTTCAAAGGTCTGGCGGATCTCTTCGATGGGGGCGGCGACGGGGCGTGCTGCCATGTTTGCGCGGCCCTCAACGGCCCGCTGCGGACGCACCCGCCGCCACCACCTCGCAATTAAGCTCGCGTCAGGAATATCGGCAGCCCCAGGTGGTTGTCGTACTTCGGCCGGTAGCGTTCGGTGTTGTACATCTTCTCGATGTCCACCTTGCGCGGTCCCAACTTCGGATCCGGTATGGGCATCAGGGCGTACTGCCCTTCGACGATGGCCGTCATCAGGCCGCTCTTTTTCGCCAGGATGGCATCAAAGGCCATGTTGCCGAACGTGGTGGCTACCAGCTTATCGGTGAAGTCCGGCGCGCCGCTGCGGAGGTCGTAGGTCAGGTCGCTGATGATCGGGTCCAGGTTGCCTTTGCTGATCTCCCGGGCCTTGTCGGCGAACACTTCGCCCACGTTCATCTTCTTGCGATGGCCGAAGTCGTCCGCCTCGCCGTACTCCTGCACTTTGTAGCCTTCCCAGGCCGCTCCTTCGCTCAACAGCACAAGGGCGTAGCTCGAGGGGTTGCGCTTGCGGTCTTCCATCAGCAGTTCCACCATGTGGTTCAGGTCGAACTTGTACTCCGGAATGCCGCAGCGGATGCTGGTCACATAGGCGGTGTAGAGCGCCGTGTAGCCGGCATCGCGGCCGAAGATGCGGAAGACGCCCAGGCGTTCGTGCGAACCGACGGTGGACCGCTGGCGCTGCACCGCTTCCATCGCGCGGCTGATGGCCGTCGAGAAGCCGATGCAGTATTCGGTGTTGCGGACGTCGTTGTCCATCGTCTTCGGCACGGCGATGACGTTGAAGTTTTCGTCGTTCAGGCGAGCGGCATAGCTCAGCGTGTCGTCGCCACCGATGGCCACCAGGTAATCCAACTTCAGCGCCGCCAGATTCTTCAGCACCTTGGCCGTCACATCCCAGCTGGTGGAAGTGACGCCGTCCTTGGTGGTTTCGCGCGACGGGTAATCTTCGACGCGCAGGTGCGGCGGCAGCTTCTTCATCTTCGAGGGATTGGTACGCGAGGAGTGCAGCCACGTTCCGCCGAACCGGTCGATGGTGCGGGTATTGTCGCGGTTCAGGGTGACGGTGTAATCGGCGACGCTGGCGGCATCATCGGTCTCAATGTGGGTAAGACCCTTCCACCCGCGCCGGATGCCAAACACTTCCATGCCGGCTTCTTCGGCGCGATAGGTGACGCCCTTGATGACGGAATTCAGGCCGGGGACGTCGCCACCGCCAGTCAGAATGCCAACTCTGAGTTTAGACACTACGAATGTACTCTCCTTGAATGAAACAGCGGGTTAAAACAGCATTATACCGGGTTGGACCGAGCCCAGACCCGCAGGAGGGGCCCATTCCATTCAGCGAAAGCCTTTCAGCTACGCGATGATGTCCTTCACCACATTGCCGTGCACATCGGTGAGACGGAAATCCCGGCCGGCATACTTGTAGGTCAGCTTCAAGTGGTCGAGACCCAGCAGGTGCAGGATGGTGGCGTGCAGGTCGTGGAAGTGGACCTTGTTCTCCACCGAATAGTAGCCGTAGTCGTCGGTGGAGCCATATTGCAGGCCCGCCTTCACGCCGCCGCCCGCCAGCCACATGGTAAACGCCTCCGGGTTATGGTCCCGGCCATCGGAGCCCTGTGCCGTGGGCGTGCGTCCGAACTCGCCACCCCAGATCACCAGCGTGTCCTTCAGCAAGCCGCGAGCCTTCAGGTCGGTCAACAGACCGGCGATCGGCACGTCTACTTCGCGGGCATTCTGGGCATGGTCGCGCCGCAGGTCAGCGTGCTGGTCCCACTTGTAGGTGTGGCTTACCTGGACAAACCGGACACCCTTTTCAGAAAGCCGCCGCGCCATCAGGCATTGACGGCCGAAATCTTCGCTCACCCGGTTGTCGATGCCGTACATCTTCAGCGTCGCCTCGGATTCGCCGGAAATGTCCTGCAGCCCCGGCGCTTCCGACTGCATGCGGAACGCAAGTTCGAACGACTCGATGCGCCCTTCCAGCGCCTGGTCTGGACCGGAGGCGGCCAAGTGCTGCTGGTTGATCTCCTTCAGATAGTCGAGCTCCAGCCGCTGGATGTCTTTGGGCGTTTCGCTGTTCGAGATGAACGGAATCCGCGCTTCCTTGGACGGCACGCCCACCGCCCCGATCGGCGTCCCCGCATAAGGCGCGGGCAAAAAGGCGGAGCTGAAGTTGTTGGCGCCGCCGTGGCTCTGCGTGGGGCAGATGGTGACGAAGCCGGGCATGCTCTGGTTCTCGCTGCCCAGGCCATAGGTCACCCAGGAGCCCATGCTGGGCCGCACAAACGTGTCGCTACCGGTATGCATCTCCAGCAGCGCGCCGCCGTGGCGGGAGTTCGAGCCATACATCGACTTGATGATGCAGAGGTCGTCCACCTTCTTGGCCGTTTCTGGAAATAGATCGCTCACCCAAGCGCCGCTCTGGCCGTACTGCTTGAAGTCCCAGGGAGACTTGAGCAGGTTGAACGTCTCGCTTGAGACCACCTTCGGCCGCGCGAACGGTAGCGGCTTGCCGTGGTCGCGGATCAGCAACGGCTTGTAGTCGAACGTATCCACCTGCGACGGGCCGCCGTGCATAAACAGGAAGATCACGCGCTTGGCCTTGGCCGGGAAGTGCGGCGCTTTCACGGCCAGTGGATTCGGTGCCGCGCCGGTGGCGGCCGCCAACGCCTGCTCGCCCATCAGAGCCGCCAGCGCCAAGCCGCCAAAGCCCGCGCTGCTGGCCTTCAGCAGTTCGCGCCGCGAGACGGTCCGGTTGAGATAAGAGTTCCAGTGTGCGTTCATGGCGGCTTCTTTCTAGTTCAGGTAGATAAATTCGTTCGATGCCATCAGAGCCTTCACAAAGCTCTGCCAGGCGAAGACGCGCCGGGCGGCGGGGTCTTTCTGCCGGTCGGCCACTTGCTTGTCGACGCTGCCGATCAGAGTGAGGGCGCGGTCGATCTCCTGCGGCAGAGGCGGGCGGCCCAGGGCGCGCTCATAGGCTTCCCGGATGCGCGCGGCGTCGTCCCAATCGGTGTGGGCCAGCAGTTTCTCGGCCAGCGTATGGCTGTGCCGTAGCGCCACCGCGCCGTTCATCACAAACAGCGCCTGCGGAGCCACCACGGTGCTGCTGCGGTCGCCATTGGAGGTCGATGGATCGGGCAGGTCGAACGCCTGGAAGACGTCGTACATCGAACTGCGCACGATGGGTATGTAGACCGCGCGGCGGTTGCGCTCGTAGTCCATGCCGCCGCGCTTCGCTGTATCGCTGACGTACTGGCGATCCTTGTAAGTCATCAGGGACCCGCCCGCGGTCAGGTCGAGATCACCGGATGCCGCCATAATGCCGTCGCGCAGCGCTTCCGCTTCCAGACGCCGCCGGTTGGCACGCCAGAGGAGTTTGTTTTCGGGGTCGGTCTCGAAAGCGCGTTCGCTGTAGGTGCTGCTCATCTGGTATGTGCTCGACAGCATCATCACCCGGTGCATCTGCTTCATGGACCAACGCTGGTTGACGAACTGCACCGCCAGCCAATCGAGCAGAGGCTGATTCGTCGGCGCTTCGCCCAGCCGGCCGAAGTTATCTACCGTCGGTACGATGCCGCGGCCGAAATGCCAGCGCCATAGGCGATTCGCCATCACGCGGCTGGTGAGCGGATGGTCCGGCTGCGTCAGCCATTCGGCCAGCTCCAGGCGGCCACTGGCTTTGGTGGAGGGTGCGGGAGCGTTCTTCAAGTTCACCGCCCGCAGAAAGCCGCGCGGCACCTCGGCTCCGAGCGTCCAGTGGCTGCCCCGGATGTTGATCTTCAGGTCGGCGATCTTGTCGCCTTCGCGCACGCCCATGGCATGGGGCAGATCGGGCGTCGAATCTTCCAACTGCTTCCGCTCGGCATCCAGCGCGGTCAGATGCTGCTGGACCTCCGCCGCAAAGTACTGGCGCGAGTTGTCGGGAGCCCGGAACGGACCCGCTCTCTCATAGGCCAGCTGGCGCAACGCCTCATAGCCCGGATCCGCGAGCGCGGCCTTCGGATCAGCCTTGTCCTTCACGGCCTGCCACTGACGGTCGGCTTCGAGAAACAAATTCTGATATCGCGCCGCCAACTGCTGCTTGCTGCGCCAATCCCCGTCGCGGAAGAACGCCGCCGCAGGAGACGTCCAACCGGTCAGCGGCTTGCCGTATTCCAGCCACGCGAACAGCACCGAATGCGGCGCACCTTTTGCCTTCTCCAGTTCATCCACCCAGTGCGTCAAAAAGCCGGGATTGACGTTGTACTGGCGGGCCACCTGCTCCAGCGTGCGCGGCGTTTCCGAGCCCGGCTTCAGCATGGGCGCGGCCACTAGCAGCTTTTCGAAGTAAGGGAACCGCGCCTTGTGCTCCAGGCGAATCGTGTTGCGACCAGCCTTCAACGCAAAGATGCCCGTCACCGTCCAGCCGCCCGCCTCAGGCGAGGCCGCGCGGTTCTGGATGGGGGTCGCGCCCCGCTTCATCAGCACGCCGTTGATCCAGACATCGGCGGTGCCATTGCCAGTCTCTTCCTCCAACATGTCCAACTGATAGTCGCCCGCGCGCGGCGCATCGAGTTCATACTCGGCAAAGTACGGCCCCTTCTGGTCCGCCGCCACATTCTTCGACTTCTTCTCGAGCTTCCGCGCCACATTGCCCCGCGCAAACGCGCCCGCTTCCAGCACCACCGGGTTGGCCGTGGGCTTGGCGGCGGAGGCATCGAGAATCGGCTTCAGCTCAATCTGCCCGTACCGCAGCACGTCGCTCGAGGCCATCAGATAATCGCCCACATGCTGGCGACCCTGGGTGGCGAGCGCGTCATTGTGCTGCTTCGAAACCTTGCCGATCTCTTTCTGCTTGGCGGCGATCTTATCCAGATGCGCTTGCAGTTGGTCGCGTTGCGGCTTGTCGGCGAGGACGTATTCGTGCCACTTGGCCACCACCTGGAAGTTCTCCATCGTCTTGGAGCTCTTGAAGATGCCGGCCAGCGCGTAGTAGTCGGCAGTCGGGATGGGGTCGAACTTATGGTCGTGACAACGGGCGCAGCCGACGGTCATGCCCATAAAGGCGCGAGTGGTCGTGTCCAGTTGTTCGTCAACGATGTCCATCTCCATTTTCAAGGGATCATCTTCGGCCAGCATTTTGGCTCCCAGCGATAGGAACCCCGTGGCCGTCCAGCGCTCAAACTGCGTCTTCAAGTCACCTGACTCAGGCAGCAGATCACCCGCCAGCTGTTCCTTCAAAAACAGGTCGTACGGCTTATCTTTGTTGAACGCCTGGATCACATAGTCGCGGTATCGGTAGGCGTTTTTGTAGACCAGGTTCTCGTCCAAGCCATTCGAATCGGCATACCGCGCCACATCCAGCCAGTGCCGTCCCCAGCGCTCGCCATAGTGCGGTGAAGCCAGCAAGCGGTCCACTACCTTGGCAAAGGCGTTGGGCGACGAATCATCGACGAAGGCCCGCACTTCCTCGGGCGTTGGGGGCAGCCCGGTGAGGTCATACGTCGCCCGGCGAATCAGCGTCCGCTTATCGGCCGCCGCCGCAGGCGCCAACCCCTTGGCTTCGAGCGCCGAGAGGATAAAGGCATCGAGCGGCGACTTCACCCAATCATTGTTCTTCACTGCCGGAATGGCGGGTGTCGTGGGCGGGGTGAAGGCCCAAAACCTCTGCGCCGCCGCCATCGCATTCGCTTGACCCCAGGGAGCACCCATGGCCACCCATTGGGTCAACAGCGCCACTTCGGCATCCTTCAACTTCGGCCCCGGCGGCATCTTCGGCGCGCCTTCCATATGCCGGATGGCCTTCAGCAACAAGCTCTGCTCCGGCGCGCCCGCCACCACCGCTGGACCACGCGCGCCGCCCTTCTGCAAGCCCTCGTGCGTATCCAGGCGCAACCCACCCGCTGCCGCCGGAGCCGCCGAATGACAGCCCAGGCACCGCGCCACCAGCAACGGCCGCACGTTCTTCTCAAAGAACGCTGCCCCGTCGGCCGCTTGCGCGAATGAGGCCGAGGCCAGCAGGCTGGTCCCCAGCAGGGTCAAGACACAATTCCGCATTAGAAAGAGTCTATCGCCGATTGCTGCGGCGGTGGTCCGCTACGGGGGACCCGTTAGAGTGAAGCGCAGAGACGTCCAGCCGAGCCGGGTGAGGTTGGGTCACGCTTGGCGCATGCTCGATTTTGGAAGATCGGGCGCTTGTCGACGGTGGACGCGCACTAAATCGCTTGACCAGCCGGCGGTCCCGGAGTATTCTGATCTCGCTTACTCCCTTAGTCGCTGTAAGAATGCCAATGACAGAGGACTGAAGTATGACGACGTTATTACCGAGCGCCGCGCGCCGATGCCGTTATGGGGATGCTTAGTGTGGCGGAAGCCGCGTTGGAGCGAGCCAGCTAGACCCGCAAGGACTATCAGGTGTTGAGCGACACACTACACAGCATTGGAAAAGAGAGCGTCCGTTTCTTCCGGCGGTACCGATTGCTCAGCCTGGGGGCCTTGGCGACTTTATCGCTGGGGGCGGCCGGGTTTGCTTGTGCGCTGAGCGTGTTAACGGCCTTGCGCTTCCCTCAGCGGGCCGGGATGGGCGATGCGGGCTACGCGACCATCGCGAGGGATGGACAGGGCGGGATGAGCGCTCCCGCACCTATGCGGGTATTGGATCAGTTGACGGTGCCCTTGGCGGGCTATCGGCTGGGATACTGCGCCCCACCGGTGGATGTCCAGTTCGACAGTGACTTCTGGCGAGGCGTGACGCGGGTGGAGGCCGTATCCACTAACTTCTTCGGGACATTTGCGCGGCCCGCCAAGGCCGGCGTCGGGTTTTCGCCGACTGACGCGCTGGCCAGTTCTCGAAGCGTGGTGATCGGCTCGCGGCGTGCGCGCGAGTGGTTCGGGTCTGAATTGAATGCCGTGGGACGGCCCATCCGTCTCGGCGGTCTGGAAGTTGCCGTGGCCGGCGTCGCGGCGGATGGGTTCAACGGATGCCTGGGATCAGCAGATGTCTGGATTCCGCCCGGGCTCAGCATCCCGGTCTACCTCAGTTTCAAGCGCGAGGTTGCGACTGATATCCGAGCGCGGATTCCGATCTTCTACGGCCTCGTATCTTTTCCCGCCTGGGACGACGCGTTGGCGAACAATGTCCGCAAGATTCTCAAAGCGGCCAAGGTGAGCGGCCCCTGGTTGCTGGTTTCGCCCGGAATCACGGTCGACCCCATCGCCCAACGGAAGCTTGGTAGTTGGGCGGGCCTGGCCTTGGTGGTGGCGATCTTTTTGTTTCTCACGAGCGGCCTAAGTTTCGGCGGGCTGCTGCTGGCGCGCGGGATTGGCCGCTTGGGCGAGGTGGCGCTGAAACGAAGGCTGGGTGCTCCACCGCAGCGGTTGTTGATCGATTTGGCCGCCGGACCGGCGACGGTTGTGATTGCTTCGGCGTTGATCGGGTCCGCGATCGCGTATGCATGGTTGTCCACGCTGGCGGGCGATCCGGCCACGCGGGCATTGTCCTTCGCGCCTTCGACGAAGTCAATCGCCATTTCACTAGCGGCCGAGTTGGCGCTGGCGGCTGTGGCCGTGTTGTTGATGGCGGTGATCCCCGCGCTGAGCACGCTTCGCGGGGGCAATGCGCCGCTGAACTCCTATTCCGTATCCGCGGGCAAGTCGCGTGGGCGGCTGCTGCAGTCCATTGTTGGCGCGGAGCTCGTCTTTTGTATCTCGGCCGCGATTGTGGCTGGCTTAGTGGGAGCCTCGGCCCTGGCGATGCGAAATGTTTCGCTCGGCTACGACCCGCGCCAGCGAGACGTCCTGAAGGTGTCGATCGGACGCGGGTCCTTCCTGGTGGACTCCGGCGGCGGATCGCCATTGGCTGGCGCGATGGAGCGGGCGTTGGACCGGGTGACCGGTACCCCGCAGGTGCGAGCAGCGGCCGTCGCGATGACGGCTCCTTTCGAGAACTCGCCTCGAACCATGATTCTGAAGGACGACCGGGGGCACGAGTTGAGCGTGGCCTACAACGGCGTGTCGGCCGACTACTTCCGCGTCATGGGCACCCGTTTGGTGAGCGGCACCGGCTTCGGCGGGCGGCTCAGCGATGGAGACCGGCAGGAAGCGGTGGTGAATACGGCATTGGCGCGAGCCCATTGGCCAGGAGCCGATGCGATTGGGCAAGTGATCCGTTTGGAGAACCCCGAGTTGAGTTATACGTTCCGCGCCGTGGTGGTGGGCGTTGCCGAGGATCAACGTTCGTCCGGTCCGGCAAGTTCACCGCGGCCCACCGTATTTCTCCCCTTAAGCGGAAGTCTTTTTGCAACCGGCTTTCCGATGTACCTGATTGTTGACGGCGCGGCCCCACTTTCTACCACGGCGGCCGTGGTTGATTCGGAGCTTTCGTCCAGCTTTCCAGGCTTGGGTGTGGCCTCGCGATATAGCGTGGAGGAGCGGTTGCGCTCGACGCTCGATGGCATGAATGCCCGGACCGGTTACGCATTGACCGGAGCCGCCGCCATCGCCCTGATCGCGTTGATTGGGCTCTATAGTTCCCTGGCCCACTTCGTCGCCACCAAGCGGCGAGAGTTGGCGATTCGCCTCGCTTGTGGAGCATCCCCTCGTTCACTGTTCGGCATCGTGGTCGGGCGGGCGGCGCGCATCGGCGCTGTGGCGGCGGCAATTGCGCTGCTTTGCTCCCCGGCATTGCGCTGGGCGGTCGCGGCCGTGGACGACACCATTGCGTGGTCCTGGACGGTGGCGGGCCTGGCTACGCTGGCCTGTGTGACGTTGGCGCTATTGGCTGCTCTCGCGCCGGCCTTCCGGGCCAGCGGGAGTATGCCGTCGGCGGCGCTCCGCGAAGAGGGCTAGTGTCCTACTGCCCGTCCGGGCCGCCGCCGGTCACCACGGCCCGCTGCGCGGACCGATTCACCTGCAGCGTAAAGATATCCGGCCGGGCGTAGTGGCCCGTGACATCCAGGTCGTACTTGCCGCGGGCGATGTCGTCCAGGTCGATGGTGGCGGAGATGACACCTTCTTGCCCTCGCAGCGGACCGGCCAGGATCTCGCCCAGGGGGGAGACGATGATGCTGCCGCCCTTGATCAGCGCGCCGCCGTCGGGCGCTTCCGGGATGTGTGCGAAATCGGCGGGGTAGTCGTCTCGGGTCAGGTATTGGCAGGCGCTCAGGACGAAGCAGCGGCCTTCGTAGGCGATGTGCCGCATGCTCGATTGCCAGATCTCGCGCTCATCAACGGTGGGCGCGCACCAGATGTCGATCGACTGCGCATAGAAGCTGGTCCGCAGCATCGGCATGTAGTTCTCCCAGCAGATGGCGGCGGCCAAGCGTCCGGCGGGCGTCTCAAAGGCCTGCAAGGTGGAGCCGTCACCCGAGCCCCAAACCAAGCGTTCGCTCGCCGTCGGCACTAGCTTGCGGCGGTGGCCGATCAGGCGACCATCGGGGCCGAAGCAAAGTACGCTGCAATAGAGCGTCCCGCCTTCGCGCTCGATTGCACCGGTCACTAGCGTCGCCTGCATCAACGCCGCGAACTCGCCCATCGCGCGCACTTCAGGCCCGTCAAGCTGAATGGCGGCTTTTGAGTACCGCAAAAAGTCATCCCGGCCCGCCGCACTGCGTGACCCAATGCGTGCGCCAAAGTCGAGCCCCTTCGGGTAGCCGCCGATGTAGGCTTCGGGGAACACCACCAGCTCCGCCGCGGTTGCGCGTGCTTGCTCACACCAGGCGCGCATCCGTTCCAGCGTTCGCGGCGTGTCGAACACACTGGAACCAGCCTGTACCACTGCAACTTGCCGTTGAATCATTGTTCCTCCGGTTCCGCGGCGGAGCTTCAAGCTCCGGTGGCGACACGGTCCAGAAGATAGTCCGCAATCGCCAGCGATGAAGTGGCGCCGGGGCTGGGCGCGTTCACCACGTGCATCGAATTCGCCCGTTGCACAATGTCAAAGTCCTGGATCAGCGTGCCGTCCTCCGCCATGGCCTGCGCCCGAACACCGGCATGGCCCGGCGTGAGATGCTCCAGCCGGACTTCCGGCACCAGCCGCTGGAGTGACCGGCAGAACTCCGCGCGGTCGAGCGACCGCCGCAGCTCATACGCCGCCATCGCCGGGTACTTGGCGAAGAAGCGCCAGAAGCCCGGGAACGAGAAGACATCCACCACATCAGCCAGCGAGAAATCGCTCCGGTGATAGCCCTCGCGCCGCGTCGCCAGCACCGCATTCGGTCCGCACTCGACGCCACCGGCGATCATGCGGGTGAAGTGCACGCCCAGAAACGGAAACTTGGGGTCCGGCACCGGGTAGATTAAATGCTTGACCAGACGCGCGCCTTCCGGGTTCATCAGAAAGTATTCGCCGCGGAACGGGACGATGCGGGTGGTGCGGCGCTCACCAGCCATGGCCAACACGCGATCTGAATGCAGACCGGCGCAGTTGATCAGGTAGTCGAAGGGTTCACCATTGACCCGCCAGCCGTTGCCCTCCGGCTGAATTTGCTGGACCAGGGTCCCCAAGCGGACCTGGCCGCCTTCCGCGTTGACCAACCGCAGCAGCTGGCGGCAGACGGCGGGGTAATCGGCGATGCCTTCTTCGGGAACCCGCACCGCCGCAATGCCGGCCACATGGGGCTCAATTTCGCGCATTTCGGCGGCGTCCAGCCACTTGAGCCCTACCAGACCGTTGGCCGTGCCCCGTTCGATCAGCTCTTTCAATCGCGGCAGTTCATCGGGAGAGACCGCCACCACCAGCTTGCCGCAGGTCTCGTGCGCGACGCCATGCTCCTGGCAGAACGCCCGCATCTGGCGGACACCGGTCACCGCCAGGCGGGCCTTTAGTGATCCTGGTTTGTAGTACAAACCGGCATGCAGGACGCCGGAATTGTGGGCGCTTTGGTGTTGCCCGGGCTGATTTTCCTTTTCAAAAACGATGGCCCGCGCTCCGGGTTGGCGGCGCAGCAGACGGTGCGCTACGGCCAAGCCAATGATTCCACCACCAACGATTGCATACGAGATTCGCACTTTAGGTAGGGTAGACTATTACATGCGGTCGCGCCGTTAGGGCCACTGGCCGCTCTAAAGAATGCTCATCGCGCGCGAATTCATCACGTACCTTTCCCGCCAGCTGGTCCGCCGGCTGACCGTCAGCATGATCGATGCCCCGAACGCGGCCTCCACCGTCGAGCTGGTGAACGGCATCATCGAAAACGACTTGGCGATTGAGGACAAGCTCAACGACGAAGTGCGCGATCTGTTGGACCAGTACTCCGAGTACATGCGCCGCGAGAACGTCAGTTATCAGGAGATGTTCCGCCGCATCAAGAATCAGCTGATCCAGCAGCGCAAGGTGATTCGCGCCTCGGGCCGCGATACCGGCGATTCGATGAAGCTCTCCCGCGACAAGATCACGGACCTTTCCCACCAGATCGCGACGGCCTTGAAGAAGTCACGCGAGATCCGGGTGAAGAAGGACGTCAACGATGTCCGCCTGGAGATCGTGAAGGGCTTTACCGAAATCCTGATGGTGGAAGACAAGGCGGACCGCGAAGCCCGCAAGAAGGTGAAGAGCATCAAGCGCGAAATCACCGAAGGCGGCGAAGAATACGACGTCCTCCACAAGCGCTACTACGCCGACGAATTGAAGCGCCTCGGTATCGACCTGAACGCCCGCTAGTCGCACGGCGCCCTTTTGCGGTATCGCTCCGCCGCCGGCACCTCAACCGCACTCCATCCGAAGTCCGAAGCAAGACCGGGCCGCGACCCGCAGGAGCGGTCTGCCCTATTTCCCACTGACTCACCACCCGATCGCAGTCTGCACTATTCCGCGCATCCTTGCGCCCACCAAAAACAAAACTCCCCGCGCCTCACTCACGTCCGCCAATGTGGCAGCGCAAGGAGGGCGGGGAGCTCGAATCACTCTCCGGATCGAACCGAAACTACTTCTTCAGCGGGACCTTGGTGGTCTTGTTCGCTTCGATGGTGACGTCCTGGTCGACGCTGAACTGTGAACCCACCAACTTCAGGCGGTAGGTGCCCGCCGGGAGCAGGATGCCGCTGCCCACGTTGTTGAATTCGTCCACGTGGCCAAAGAACTTGTCGTTGATCATCACCGCGCCCGTGTCGCCCGCGGCGATCGAGATGAAGCTCTCGGAGCCGTCGCCGCCCAGCTTCAGCAAGCCGAACGGGCCGTTGGGCAGGGCCAACGCCTTCAAGCTGTACTTCAGCTTGGTCTTCTTTTTGGCGACTACGGTCACCTTGGTGGTGAAATCCTCGTAGCGCGGGTCTTTCAAGGAAACTTCGTGCTCACCCGGAGCAATCGCATACTTCTCCGGCACGGTGAAGCGGGAGGCAGGACCGATGTACTTGCCATCCACAAACAAACCGGCGTCGCCCGGCTTGCCACGGGCCACAATCGAGCCATCTTGCGCCATCACGGCGGCGGCGGAAAGTGCAAATAAAACAGATGCTGTCAAAATCCTCATAGCTTCACTAGGCTATCAAAACTGGACCGCCAATGGAGGAGAAGGTTTTGCCCGAGGCCCGTGCTACATTGAGGCCATGCGGGAG
>JAPKYZ010000014.1 GCA_026394055.1 Acidobacteriota bacterium | reverse complement strand
CCAACATTGAAGGGGGCCTGCGATGCGGGTAGCGGGAATCATGTCGGGCACCTCGCTTGACGGCATTGAGGTGGCGATTGTCGACATCCGGGGCCGCAAGCTGAAGGTGGAAGCATTCTCATCGACGCCCTATCCGCGCCGCATACGCGAGGCGATCCTGGGTGTCTCGAACACCACCTGCCATTCCGGGACGATTGCGCGGCTGCACTTTTTGCTGGCGGAGCTCTATGCCGAAGCGGTGGCGAAACTGTGTGATCCGCAGACGCTCGATTTAGTGGGCTGCCACGGGCAGACCATCTTCCACGAAGGCCGTCCGAGGCCCATGGAAGGCCGCAAGATCGCGAGCACGCTCCAGATCGGCGATGGCAGCGTGTTGGCGGAGCGGCTGGGCGTTCCGGTGGTGAGTGACTTCCGGCCGCGCGATATTGCCGCAGGCGGCCAGGGAGCGCCGCTGGTGCCGTTCCTCGACTACATGCTGTTCCGTCACGCTCGCCTGGGGCGCGTGGCGCTGAACATTGGCGGCATCGCCAACATCACGGCGATCCCGGCCGGGGCGACGCCGGAGCAGGTGTTGGCCTTCGACACCGGGCCGGGCAACATGGTGATGGATGCTTTGGCCTATCACGCCACCGACGGCCGCCTGAACTATGACCGCGATGGCAAGCTGGCCACTCGCGGACAGGTGCTGCCTGCGTTGCTGGACCGTTGGCTGAAGGCTCCATTTTTCCGGCAGCCGCCCCCGAAGTCCGCAGGCCGGGAGCAGTATGGCGTCGAGTTTGTGGAGCCGTTGCTGCGCTGGGTGCAGGTGCATGACCTGATCGCCACTGCAACCGCTTTCACGGCAGCCTCCATCGCCCAAGCGATTGACCGCTTCGTGCGGCCGAAGATGGAAGTGCACGAACTGATCGCCGCGGGCGGCGGCGTGCACAACCCCGTGTTGATGGCGCATCTCGCTCAGTATCTGCCGGGCGTGACGCTGCGGACGGTGGATGAGTTTGGCGTCTCGAGCGATGCCAAGGAAGCCGTAGCCTTCGCCGTGCTCGCGGCCGAGACGTGGCGCAAGCGGCCCTCGAACGTCCCCTCCGCCACCGGCGCGCGGCGGCCCGTCATCCTGGGCAAGATTAGCTACTAGTTCCTTTGACCGGATCATTTGTTGGCATTTCAGCCCCATGCGTAAGCTTGGAGCTTCTTCGTGAACCCGCAAAAAGCCCCAAGCTGACGCATGGGGCTGGCGAGCTTATCGTTCGAACCCCAGCGAACGAATCAAGCCGTCAGCCTACTAGCCGGAACGTGTAACCGGACAGGGTACACTGCTGGCTTGAGGAGTCTGAATATGCCGATTTCACGCCGGGAGTTTGTGGCTGCGTCCGCTGCGGCTGGTGCTCAAGCGGCGCCGGGCCAGCGGCCGAACATTTTGTTCCTGATGCCGGACCAGCACCGGTATCAATCGGTGGGCTGTCTGGGGAATGCTGAAGTCAAGACGCCGCACATTGATCGGCTGGCCAGCGAAGGCGTCATTCTCGATCACACCTTCGCCAACACGCCCGTCTGCTGCCCCGCCCGCTCCGTGCTGTTGACTGGCCAATACTGCCATCGCAACGGCATGGTGGCCAACGACCTCCGCCTGCGGGAGGATTCGGTGAGCTTTCCGCGCATCCTGCGGGAGGCCGGGTATCGCACGGGCTTTGTGGGCAAGTGGCACCTGGACGGCGGCCCTCGCGAGCCGGGCTATGTGCCGCCGGGGCCGCGCCGTCAGGGCTTTGAATTCTGGGCCGCGCACCAGTGCAGCCACCGCCATTTCGACAACCACTACTTCCGCGATTCAGACCAGCCGATCAAGCTGGGCAAGTTTGAGGCGGAAGGTTGGGCGGACCTGGGTGTTGAGTTTCTGGAGCAGACCCGCCAGGACCGGCGGCCGTTCTACTTGACCGTCCAGTGGGGCCCGCCGCATGATCCGTACAAGGCGCCAGAACACTACACGCGGCAGTATGAGGCGCGGAAGATCGCCATGCGCGCCAACTATCGCCCTGGGCCGGGAGTGCCCGATGCGCGGGCGATGGCTGAGTACTACGGCATGGTGACCGCGATCGACGATCAGGTGGGCCGATTGATGAAGAAGCTGGATGAGTTGGGTCTGCGCGACAACACCATCGTGCTCTATTCAAGCGACCACGGCGACATGTTCGGCTCACAAGGGGAGCGGCTGAAGCGCAAGCCATGGGAGGAGTCCATCCGTGTGCCGGGCATCTTGCGCTGGCCGGGCAAAGTGAAGCCGGCGAGCCGCAATGGCCTCTTCTTTACGCATGCCGATTTCGCGCCGACGTTGCTGGGGATGGCGGGCGTTTCGGTACCGCGGGCGATGCAAGGGCGCGACCTATCGAAGACAATCGTCGCCGGGTCCGCCACGGGGCCTGATTCGGCCTTCTTCCAGATCTTCGGTCCCTATGCCGGTGATGGCACCAAGGGAGGCTGGCGCGGTGTGCGCACTCGGACGCACATGTACGCGCGCTATCAAGCCGAGCCGTGGGTGCTCTACGACTTGCAAGCCGACCCCGACCAGCAGCGCAATCTGGTGGGTCAACCAGCGGCGGCCGCGGTGCAGGCCAAGCTGGAAAAACGGCTCCAGCAATGGATGAAGGAGACGGGGGATTCCTGGTCCTACAACTGGACTCATCCAGTGGAGGATGCTGGACGCCTGTACAAGCACCGGACGTTTCGCACGATTGCCGAGTATCTGGATTGGGCCAAGCAGCACCCGGAGCTCGACCGGGGCTAGGGGTGCAAGAGCTCTCAAAGGCCCAAGACCGCTTGCTGACGCGCGCGGCTCAGAACGACGGGAAGGCTGCGTCAACTCTCGTGCCCTCGGGCAGAATGAATTCCGCCTGCAGGCTGAAGCCTGCGCCACTTGGTTTACCCGGATTTCGCCCCGCGATCGTGGGGCGTTGCTACACTCGAAAGATAGTCTCTCATGCAGTCCAATACGTTTGATGAAGCGCTTGATGCCACCGGGCTGCGGTTCGCGATTGCGGTTTCCCGGTTCAATAGCAGCATTACTGAAAAGCTCCTCGAGGGAGCGCTGGAAGGTCTGCGTCAGGCCGGAGTAGAAGAAGATAACATCCGTGTCGAGCATGTGCCCGGGGCCTGGGAATTGCCCTTGCTGGCGCGTGTGTTTGCGCTTAGCGAATCGTTTGACGCGGTGATCTGTCTGGGCGCGGTGATCCGGGGCGATACGCCGCACTTTGATTACGTCGCGGGGGAATGCGCGCGCGGGTTGCAGCAGGTGCAAGTGGAAGCGGGCAGTCCGGTAGTGTTTGGCGTGCTCACCACCGACAACATGGAGCAGGCGCTGGAGCGGGTGGGCGGCAAGCACGGCCACAAGGGGCGCGATGCGGCCATGACCGCCATTGAGATGGCGTTGTTGCTGGGCCGGCTGGAGTCGGGCAACTAGATGGCTTCTCGCCGACGGTCTCGCGAACGCGCGCTGCAGGTGCTTTTCGATTGGGATCTGCGCCGCACCGCGGACCAGTCAGAGGCGGATATCTGGCGCGCGATCGACGACTTCTACGAGACCCTCCATTCCGAAGAAGACGCGCCGGCGCGCCTGGAACGCGACCAGTTTATGGAGCAGCTGGCCAAGGGCACATCGAAGCAAGTGGCCCAGATTGACCAGTTGATCGGGGCGCACGCGGCGCACTGGAAAGTGGAGCGCATGCCGGGCGTCGACCGGAACATTCTGCGTCTGGCCGCCTTTGAAATGACGGAGCGTCAGCTGCCGCCCGCCGTCATCATTGATGAAGCCTTGGAGCTGACGCGGCGCTTTTCGGGCGATGAGAGCGTCTCGTTTGTCAACGGCGTGTTGGACGCCATCCACCGGGACTTGAAGTCCCAGGCGCCGCCGAAGAAATAGGCTCTGGCTTTATTAGCCCCATGCGTCAGCTTGGGGCTTTTGCGGGATCCCGGACAGAGCCCCAAGCTTACGCATGGGGCTAAACCGCGGTGGGAAGTGTCCTTGACACCGGAACTGGACCGGCCAGCAGGGCGCGGGCGATCTGACCTGGGGACTGCGAGGCCAACATGCAGCTTTGGTTGGCCGAGCGGCCTTCGACGAACAGTTTCCCGTGGCGGCGGCTGACGCGGTAGGCTTCATCGGCGCCGCGCTCGGCGCGCATCCGTTCGAGGGACCAGTCGTTGACCATGGAGAGCCCCATCGGGCGGCCATCGCGGATCAAAATCGTCACCGGGCTGCCGTCGCCCAATTCGGCGGTGTCGAGAATCTGCTGCGCGTTGTCGAGGAAGCGGCTCATCGTCGTCGGTGAGGGCGGCGCGGGCCGCGATCACAGAACACATATCGATGACAAAAGCCGGGGTATGAGGTGAAAGAAGGGGGCGCCGGCGGCTATTGCGCGCCGCGGCCCAACACGACGATTTTGACCGTGCTGAAGATGATGTACATGTCGAGGGCGAACGACAGATTCTTGATGTAGTACAGGTCGTATTCCAGCTTGGCGATGGTGTCTTCGATGGTGTCGCCGTACTTGTGGTTGATTTGGGCCCAACCGGTCAGGCCCGGCTTGACGCAGGTGCGCTGGCGGTAGAAGGGAATCTTTTCTTCGAGCAACCGGGTGAATTCGGGACGCTCCGGCCGCGGCCCTACCATCGACATGTCGCCCTTCAGCACGTTGAACAGCTGCGGCAGCTCATCCAGGCGCAGCTTACGTAACCACTTGCCCAGCGGCGTGACGCGCGGGTCGTTCCGGGTGGCCCAGACGGCGCCAGTCTTGGCCTCGGCATCGGTGCGCATGGAGCGGAACTTCATCACGGTGAAGGGCACGTCGTCGACCCCCATGCGGGTCTGTTTGTAAAACACCGGGCCGGGCGAAGTGAGCTTCACCAGGATCGCCACCAACACCATCACCGGGGCGGCCAGAATCAACAGGATCAACCCGGCCAAAAACGAGTAGACCATCTGGAACTGCACGCTGGACGGACGCGGGCCCAGTTCGGCCGAGAAGATCAGCTCCGAGGGCCGCAGTTCGCGGGTCGAGACGCGGCCAAAGGTGGCCTCATAGAGAATGCCGGCCTGCTCAATGTGGACGCCGCTAAAGCGTAAGTCCAACAAATCATTCACCGGTAACCGCTCACGGCGTTCCGTCAAGCCAACCACAATCCGTTCCGGCTTCACCCGTTCGACCACGCTTTTGACGTCCGCCACCGGCCCGAGCACCGAAGCCCCGGAGGCCAGCGTTTCCAGTTCCGGAATCGGTTCATCGGAAAGAAAACCGGCATAGCGGAGGCCCAGTTCCGGGCTGCGGTCAATTTCGGCGGCGATTTCCAGGATCACCGGGTTCGCGCCAATGAACAGGATCCGTTGCGCGGCGACCGCTTTGGTGACTTCATTGGCATAAATCACCCGCCAAACGGGCATCACTACCAGTGCAAGCAGGCTGCCCACCAGCATCACCCAACGTGAGACCAGGAACTGCGGGGCAATATAGTTGAGTACGGCTTGCAGCAGGAACGCCATGCCGATCGCCAAACAGACCTGCTGTAGCAAAATCAGCCGGGATCGGACCCGGAATTGCGTGTACATATCCTGAAAATACATACCCACAACAATGCTGAGGATGGCCAAGGACTGCCGGGTGACGGCTCCGTCGTACAAATAGAGAACGCCCAAATCGACGTTCAACATCACGGCGTTGGCGATCAGATAGCAGGTCAGCAGAAGCGTGACTTCCGAAATCAGCAGCGCGACAACGCTGGTCGGAATGTAGACGTTGAAAAGTCTCAGCATTATTCGTTATTGGGAGAAACTAAACAGCTTCGCTTCCAGGCAACTCCCGCCAGTGCCTGACGCCAGACCCACCAAATTTTAGCATGCAGCCACGGTCCCCCAAGCCCTTGCGATCGAGTACAGCCCTAATACGCAATTAAGCGTAAATCGGGCCCCCAAAGACTTCCGCGCGAGGGCTCGATTGGCCTTGACGCGACCGAAAAGGTCCGCTATCCTCATATCCAGGACCGAATCGGTCGCAGATCTCTGCCGACGATTCAAGGCGCTGCTGACATGCTGAAACTCACCAAGAAAGCCGACTACGGCCTTATCGCCCTAAAACATCTGGCGGTTAAGGGTTCAGCGGCCAGCGCGAAAGAAATTGCGGATTGTTACCACATCCCGCTGCCGTTGCTGGCTAAGGTGTTGCAAAAGATGGGCAAAAGCGGTTTTGTCCGGTCGGAACACGGCACCCATGGCGGCTATCGGCTGGCGCGCGGTGCAAGTGAAATCAACACTTTAGAAGTCATCCGAGCGATCGACGGCCCGATCATCCTGACGTCTTGCTTTACCGATCACGGTGGCGACTGCAGCCAGTCTCAACACTGCACGGTAAAGGAACCGCTCAGAAAAGTACACGAAGGAATCTTACAGCTGCTGGAAAGCATCAGCGTAGAGGATCTGTCCCGAGACGAGGCCGCTACACCCGGCAACCCCGGCGGCCTGCTGACCGCGTCCTCGATTCTACCGGCCTATACCAACTAAGGGAATAAACATGAAACTGCCCATCTACCTCGACAATCACGCGACGACACCGCTGGACCCCCGGGTACTGGATGCGATGATGCCGTATTTCACCGAGCATTTCGGCAACGCCGCCAGCCGCAACCATGCCTTCGGCTGGGCCGCGGAAGAGGCCGTTGAAAAATCCCGCAAGCAGATCGCCTCCCTGATCGGCGCCAACTCCAAAGAGATCATCTTTACCAGCGGCGCGACGGAATCGAACAACCTGGCCATCAAGGGCGTCGCACAGATGTATGCCGAAAAGGGCAACCACATCATCACGGCGGCGACCGAGCACAAGGCTGTGCTGGACACCTGCAAGCACCTGGAAAAGGAAGGCATCCGGATCACCTACCTGCCCGTGATGGGCGACGGCCGCGTGGACCTGGACATGCTGCGGGAGGCGATCACGGACAAGACCATCCTGGTTTCGATCATGTACGCCAACAACGAAATGGGCGTCATTCAGCCGGTGGCCGAGATCGGCAAAATCTGCAAGGAGAAGGGTGTTCTCTTCCATTGCGACGCCGTGCAGGCGGTGGGCAAGATTCCGGTGAACGTGATCACCGACGGCATCGACATTATGTCGATCACGGCGCACAAGCTGTATGGCCCCAAGGGTGTGGGTGCGCTCTATGTGCGCCGCCGCAACCCGCGCGTGCAGCTGACGGCCCAGATGGACGGCGGCGGTCATGAGCGCGGCATGCGCTCCGGCACGCTGAATGTTGCGGGCATTGTGGGTCTGGGTGCGGCTTGCGAGATTGCGGAAAAGGAAATGGCCCAGGAGATCGCCCGCGCTTCCGCTCTGCGGGACCGGTTGCGGGCGAAGCTGGAAGCGGGGCTCGAAGAGACCTACATCAACGGCTCCTTGGAGCACCGCCTGCCGCACAACCTGAACATGAGCTTTGCCTACGTCGAAGGCGAATCGCTGCTGATGGGCATCAACGACATCGCGGTCAGCTCCGGTTCGGCTTGCACGTCGGCGACGCTGGAACCCAGCTACGTGCTGAAGGCCCTGGGCCTGGGCGACGATCTGGCCCACACGTCGATCCGCTTCGGCATCGGCCGCTTCAACACGGAAGAAGAAATCGACTACACGGCGGACAAGATGATCCAAGTGGTGAACAAGCTCCGGGAGCTGTCGCCGCTGTGGGAGATGTTCAAGGACGGCGTCGATCTGTCCAAGGTGCAGTGGACGGCCCATTAAGGGCCAGCGTTCCGGGCAAGAGTTCTAGAAGAGATTTTCAGGAGACCAAACCATGGCTTACTCAGATAAAGTCGTTGATCACTACAACAACCCGCGCAACGTGGGCTCAATGGACAAAGCGGACCCCAATGTCGGCACCGGCATGGTGGGCGCCCCGGAATGCGGCGACGTGATGAAGCTGCAGATCAAGGTGAACCCGGCCACCCACATTATTGAAGACGCCAAGTTCAAGACGTTCGGCTGCGGTTCGGCGATTGCTTCTTCGTCGCTCGCCACCGAATGGCTGAAGGGCAAGGCGGTGGACGAGGCGTTGGAGATCAAGAACACCGACATCGTGAACGAGCTGGCCTTGCCGCCGGTGAAGATTCACTGCTCCGTGCTGGCGGAGGACGCCATCAAGGCCGCCATCAGCGACTACAAGGCCAAGGCCATCACGGAAACGGCCGTTACGGCCTAAGCACTCCCCTTAAAGGCGGTTCGTAAAACCATGGCAGAACTAATGGAGGCGCCGGCCGCAAACCCGGCGCCGCTGGCGATTCCGGTTCCTGAGAAGGCGACAGAGAAGGTAGTCCACGTCACTCCCAAGGCGGTGGGCAAGATTCGTGTGGCCTTCGCCAAACAGGGTGTATCGGGCGGCGGCTTGCGCCTGGGCGTGTTGGGCGGCGGCTGCAGCGGCTTGAGCTATCAGTTCAAGTACGACCCCAAGCCTCGCGCCACCGACCATGTCTTCACCTTTGACGACATCCAGGTTTACGTCGACCCCAAGAGCATGATCTACCTGTCGGGCATGACGCTTGATTGGAAGGATTCGCTGATCCAGTCCGGCTTTGTGTTCGACAACCCGCATGCGGAAAAGAACTGCGGCTGCGGCACGTCCTTTTCGGCCTGATGCAGTACTTCGAAGTGCTGGGTCTGGCGCCCCGGCTGACGCTCGATTTGAAGGATCTGGAGAAGCGCTTTTACGCAAAGTCGCGTGAGCTGCACCCGGATCGTTTTGCTCGTGCCCCGCAGGCCGAGCAGCAGCGCGCGCTGGAGCTGAGTTCTCTGCTGAACGACGCCTACCGGACGTTGCGGGAGCCGGTCGCACGCGCCGAGTATGTGCTCAAGAACTCCGGATTTGATATCGGCGAGCAGCGATCCAAAGACGTGCCAGCCGAGCTGCTGGAAGAAGTCTTTGAGCTGAACATGGCGCTGGAAGAAGCGGATCGCCCGCAGATTGAGGCCGCCGGTGTGCGCTTTGAGAAGCTCCGCGCCGAGATCGACCAGGAGTTGGCCACCCGGTTTGGGCAATGGGATCACGCGGCCGAAAGCGGTACGCTGGCCCAGATTCGCGGGCTGCTCAACCGCCGCCGCTACATCGAAAACCTACTGAGAGACGTCAATGTCCACCTTTCAAATTGACTTCGGCGGCGCGCCGTCGAAGGTTGTCGGCATCGATCTGGGCACCACCAATTCACTGGTGGCCTACATGGACCTGACGGGTCCGCGCATCCTGGGCTCGATCGTCCCTAGCGTCGTGGCCGTGCGGGCCGATGGCAGTTTCGCCGTGGGCGAAGAAGCCCGCACCCTGCTGCTGACCGCCCCGGATCGCGCCGTCTATTCCGCCAAACGCCTGATGGGCCGCGGTGTCGATGACATTCAGGAAGAGCTGAAGCTGTTCCCGTTCCATGTCAGCGGCGGGTCAGAATCCGTGATCCGGTTGCAGGTGGCCGACAAGACGATGACGCCCCCGGAAGTGGGCGCGCAGGTGCTCCGCAAGCTGAAGGAGCAGGCTGAGGCCGAACTGGGCGAGCCAATCTCGCAAGCGGTGGTGACGGTCCCCGCTTACTTCAACGACGCCCAGCGCCAAGCCACCAAAGATGCGGGCCGCATTGCGGGACTGGAAGTATTGCGTCTGGTGAATGAGCCCACTGCGGCTGCTCTGGCCTATGGCCTCGATAAGCGCAACGAGGGCACCATCGCCGTCTACGATCTGGGCGGCGGCACGTTCGACATCTCGATCTTGAAGCTGCACGACGGCATCTTCGAAGTGCTGGCCACCAATGGCGACACCCACCTGGGCGGCGACGACATCGACAATCTGCTGATCCGGATTGCGCTCGAAGATATCGCCAGCGAATGGGGCCACGACGTCTCGGGCGATCAGGAAGCGGTCCAACTGCTGCGGCGCAACGTGATCTCGGCCAAGGAGCAGTTGTCCTTCATCCCGCAGACCATCATCGCGCTGGACTACCAGGGCCGGCACTACCAGCGCGAACTGACGCGCGAGTTGCTGGAGAAGCTGATCACGCCGATTGTCGATCGCACGCTGGGCCCGTGCCGTGCTTGCTTGAAGGATGCCGGGCTGGCCGTCGAGCAGATCGACGAAGTGGTGCTGGTGGGCGGTTCGACTCGTATTCCGTTGGTCCGGCAAGCGGTGCGCAATCTGTTTAAGGCCGAGCCGCACACGGAGTTGAACCCGGATGAAGTGGTCGCTCTCGGCGCCGCTGTGCAGGCGGGCGTGCTGGCAGGCGACGTGGCCGACACGCTGCTGCTGGATGTGACGCCTCTGTCGCTGGGGATCGAGACGATGGGCGGCGTGGTGGCCAAGCTGATCCACCGCAACTCCACCATTCCGGCTTCGGTGACGGAGCAGTTCACCACCTCGATCGACGGCCAGCGCAACGTGCTGATCCATGTGCTGCAAGGCGAGCGCGAGTTGGTGAAGGACTGCCGGTCGCTCGCGCGGTTTGAGCTGAAGGATCTGCCGCCGCTGCCCGCCGGCCTGGCGCGTATCGAAGTGAAGTTCATGATCGACGCCAACGGCATCCTGCAAGTGACAGCGCGCGATGCGCGGTCCGGGCAGGAGACCACGGTCGAAGTGAAGCCCAGCTACGGCCTCACCGACGAGCAGGTGGAAGCGATGATCATGGAATCGATCACGCACGCCGAGGAAGACTTCCGCGAGCGCCAAGTGCGCGAAGCCCGCGTCGAAGCCGACAACATGCTGCTGGCCATCGAGAAGGCCAAGCAGAACGACGCCTGGTTTGCGCTGCCGGAAGCCGAGCGCGAGGAAGCCACGCGGGCGCTGAATGAGCTGCTGATGGTCTACCATTCCGATGACCATCACCTGATCCTGGCGCATATCGAAAAGCTGAACCAAGCCACGATGTCGCTGGCCGAGAACATGATGAACACGGCCGTCCAGGGCGCCCTGCGCGGCACCAAGATCGACTAGTCGCTTTGATCGTATGATGCAATCGGACGAGCCCCATGCGTCAGCTTGGGGCTTTTTCGCGGTCCCGGACAAAGCCCCAAGCTCACGCATGGGGCTGGCCATCCAGGCGAACCCGATAGAGTATTTGACCACTCACTCCAAGGAGCCAACACCATGACCTGGGCAGACGCAGAAGATATCGGAATCGCCCTCTACGACAAGTTCCCCGACGTGGACCCCAAAGGGGTCCGCTTCACGGACATGCACAAGTGGATCACGGAGCTGGACGGTTTTTCGGACGATCCGCAGAAGTCGAATGAGGCGAAGCTGGAGGCGATCTGGACGTTCTGGCACGAAGAGTGGCAGGACAACCAGTAGCCACTGCGCCGCTAGACCAATTCCAGCCCACTCACACGGGTAAAGTGTTTGCGATTGCGGGTGAGCAACTTGGCTCCCACGCTTAGTGCGATCCCCGCGATCAAGGCGTCTGCGACATCCAGTTTCTGTCCCCGACGGTCCAGATCATAGGCGATCAATGCCGCTGAACGAGCGGCCGGCTCGTCGAGTGGCAGAAACGTCGCCGCCGCCAAAACGCGTTGGAAGCGCTCGCGCTGAGTGGCACTGCTGAGGCCGCGTTCCACCTCAAACAAGGTGACGGAGGCGATACCGAGTTCGTTCTCTTCGGCTACCTCCAGCAGAGTGCTCGACTGCCCGGGCCGGCTGTGCAGATGATCAATGACGACGTCGGAATCGACTACGATGAGCGCCATTGCTTGCGCCACTTCCGGACGTTTGCTTTCATCACCGTCGCCTCTTCATCGGTCACCAAGCCTTGCAGATCACGCAGTGCGGCCAAGGCTTCGCGGCGCCGATCGCCATCCTGGCGCAGCAGGAATTCGTCCAGTGCTTCTCCAATGAGGGTCGAGAAGCCTTTCTCGCCGCGGCGGGCGGACAGTTCCAGCAAGCGGGCCCGGTGTTCCGGCTTCAGCTCGATGGTGGTGCGCATGGCTTTATCATGACATGCACGTGAATGCATGTCATGTGGGACGATGGCTGAATGCCGGCCCACTTGATCGAAACCGATTGGCCCGATAGCGGCCCTGCCGCCCGCCCCGCCGGTGCTTCGGCGGAAGAGTTTGCGCAGCGGTTGGAGCGTACGCGCGCCGCCATGCGGTCACGGAATTTGACGCATTTGGCGATCTATGGTGACCGTGAGCATTTCGCGCCGCTGTGTTGGTTGACTGGCTTTGACCCGCGTTTTGAAGAGGCGCTGCTGATTGTGGCGCTGGATGGCGATCCGTTGATCCTGGTAGGCAATGAGTGCGAGAGCTACCTGAAAATCAGCCCGCCTTACCGAGCCGGGAGGCTGCGGCATGAGCGGTATCAGCCGTTCTCGCTGCCCGATCAGCCGAACGATTCCAGCCGCACGCTCGAAGAGATTCTCACCGCTGAGCAGTTGGGCGAAGTGGGCATTGTCGACTTCAAGAAGGGCCGCATCGGTGCGCCGCATTGGGTGGTAGAAGCGCTACAGGCCACGTCGCGTTCCGTGGTCACGGCCACCGACATGCTGATTTCATTGCGTGAGATCGCTTCGCCCACCGAGATCAACCATTTCGAGTACACCAACGGTCTGGCCGCCGCCGGAGCGCGCCGCATCATCTTTGGCCTGCGTGATGGCATCGAAGACCATGAGCTGATGAAGCTCTCCCAATACAATGGCGAACCGCTGGGTTGTCACTGGACGATGAAGTCCGGCGATCATCGGGTGAGCCTGGCCAGCGCTCGCGGGGAGACCATCCGTCGCGGGGGTGGCTTCAGCTTCAACATCTGCTACTGGGGCAGCAACGTCTGCCGCGCCGGGTGGGTGGCCGAAGATGAGACGGACCTGCCCGCCGAAGCGCAGGGTTATCTGAACGACTTTGCCGCGCCCTATTTTGCGGCCTGCGCGGAGTGGTCGACCAAGCTTGAGATCGGGGCCCGGTGCGGTGACCTCTATGAGTTCATCCACGCGCGGCTATCGTTTGAGAAGTTCGGCATTTTCCTGAACCCCGGCCATCTCATCCACCTGGAGGAGTGGCTGTCGGCCCCGTTCTATCGCGGGTCTGATGTGCGCCTGAAATCCGGCATGGTGATCCAAAGCGACATCATCCCCGGCATGCCGCGCTATTTTTCGACGCGTATGGAAGATGGCTACGTGTTGGCGGACGCTTCGCTGCGCGCCCAGCTGGACCCGGCCGTGCTCGCCCGCTGCCAGAGCCGCCAGCGCTTCCTGCGAGAGACGCTGGGCATTGCGATCAGCGATGATCTACTGCCCTTGGGAGATATGTGCGGACTGGTGGCGCCGTTCTTCCTGAAGCCGCGGCAGGTGTTCGCGCTGGCCTAAGCGGCAGAGCCAATTTCAACTACGCCGGCGAAGCTGGAGGGGGTCGGAATGTTGAGTCCTTCTTCGCGCAGTCCGTCCAGATGGAACTCGATAGCCTCTTGGATCAACTGCTCTACTTCAGCGCGAGTGTCCCCGACGCTGCAAACGCCCGGGAGGTCAGGAACATACGCGCCCCACGAGGTGGGGCCCTTCTCGTAAACGACCAGATAGCTCATCACTTTTCTTTCTCCAGTCCCGCGCTTCGCAGAATTGCCTTCAGCGTGCCCACGGGAACATCTTTTCCGGGATGACCGGCTACGGTCACGACAGATCCTTTGTTGGGACGGAGGAACTGGCGATGACTGCCTCTGGTTGTCTTCAACCGCCACCCATTGGACTCCAGTATGTGGATCAAGTCTCGAACCTTCACTCGAAACCAGGATATCGCCCGTCGAGTGCACTGTCAGCCGGGCCCTAGAATAGCCGGTTCCGCGTGTACCAGCGGGCATAAGCCGCCGGCGGATTGTGCCCTACAACGCCCGCGGCCTTCCGGTAGAACTCGGCCGCCTTGGCCTTGTCGCCGGACTTTTCGTGGGCCATGCCGATCAGGCATTGGATGAAGGCGTCGTTCTGGTTGGCCTTGGCTAGCTCAGTCAGCGCGGTGGCGTAGTCTCCCGTGTAGAGAGCGACGTAGCCAGTCAAGTAGGGGAAGTAGATGGTCTGGGCTTTGGCCATCTCCGGGTCGCTATCGAGGATCTTTTTGGCGGCCGCCACATGCTGGGTGGCTTCGGCTTTTTGTCCGCGCCGGGCGGCCAGGCGGGCGAGAGCGTGCTCCAGGCGGAACTTCCAGAGCGAGACGCGATCGGGCTTGATATTGGGCTCCTTGACACCCAGCTCCGTGCCGCGGCGGTAGAGCTTTTCCGCTTGATCATAGGCGCCCGCCTCAATGCAGACCCGCGCGGCTTCGTTCAACATTTCGCCTTGCTGGTAGAAGTCGCCCACGCCCACCCAGTAGTCGAACACCTGCTCCAGATACTTCCACGTGTTGGCGCAGTCGCTGTCGAAGGCGTACGACATCGCCATGGCGCGGCGAGCGGCGGTCTTGGCCTGCGGTGTCGTGGCGATCTCGATTGCTTTGGCGAAGTGTACCCGGGCGTCGGTGGTGCGGCCCATCAAGTCCAGCGCGGTGCCGGCGGCGTTCTGAGCGGCGACCGATTGGGACGATTTCTCGATCTCCGTGCGGTACAGCGTCAGGGCCTCATCGAACTTCCCCGCCCGCATCAACTGTTGGCCGGTGCGGATGAACTCGGGTTGATTGGCACCGCCTTGCGGCTGCGCCTGAACCGACGCGACAGCTAGCGTCAGCAAGGCGACGAAGGAGAAGGAGGGGCGCTGGAGACTGAGGGGCATCGGCGCTCATTATCCCATGCGGTACGCGGCGGGCGCAGATGATATGCAGATGATATTGGGTGCAGGGGGGTTGGTCGAAAGATCGAAAAGACCGCTCCCTCACGGTCGCGGCTCAGTACGGCGGCCCGCGCCTTTTTAGCACTGGCGATTCGGTCGGGCATTGATCCGTCTGTGGACAGTCTTGCTCAGCAGGCGCTGGGAGCGGCAATTCAGCCGCCTTTGAACAGCAGCAGAATCTCTTCTTGCTGCGCCTTGGCCTCTGGCGAGCCGGAGCCGCTGCGGCCTGTGGTGCGCATGACGAGATCGACGGCCGCTGAGCCATTCCTGTTGCGAATGGACGGGTCTGCCCCGCGGTCAAGAAGCGTTTGTACCGCGCTCGCACAACGGGTTCGGATGGCAATGTGCAGTGGGGTGGCGCCGTCCATGTTTGCGGCGTTGGGATCGGCACCGGCTGTGATGAGACACCGGATGGTGGCCGATTGCGCGGTGGGGTCCCATGGGGCCGCGCCGGGAGCCCCCTTGGCGGCGGCATGCAACGGTTCGGCCCCGCGGCGGTTCTTGGCACGGACTGCCGCACCGGCGGCGATCATTTGTTCCGCCATCGGGTGGCGATAGGCGGCGGCCGCGACGTGCAGCGCCGTGTCGCCCGAATAGAGGCAAAGCCCGATCGCTTCGATGAAATGGGTGTTGACGGCTGAGCCCTGCCGGGTCGCTCCTTGGGAGAAGCTGGCCATGGCCAGCGTGGGCGACTCTTTGAGCAGCTGGGCGAACAGCAAGTGATCGCCCGCGACAATCGCGTCAACCAATCTTCGCAGTGAGTGATCCACGGCCGCCGGATCAATGCTTTGGGCCACGAACGATAGCTTCGCACATCGTTGCGCGGGCGGAAAACCTCGCCAGCCAAGCTGGTATTTTAGGAGTTATGGCGACTCAGGCAATCCGCATATCGCCCGAAGAATACTTGCACATGACCTTCATCGACCGGCCCGATGCGGAACTGGTCGACGGAGAGTTGCGGGAGAGAGCAATGCCGGTTTCCATCCACGGCTGGCTACAGGCAGCGTTTGCGATCCTTTTTCGCCTCCAGACTTCATCGCGGCTGTTTGCCTTGCCCGAGGTGCGGATGCATCTGGGCGAAGGCGAGTACCGCGTTCCAGATGTGGCCGTGTTTGACCATTTCCCCCCTCCCGTGCCCCAACATCCGCCGCTAGTGACGATTGAAATCCTTTCCGCTGACGATCGGCACCGCGTAGTACTCAGCAAGTGTGCGGAATACCAGCAATGGGGCGTCGGCCACATCTGGCTGGTTGATCCCTACCTGAAACTTCTACAGGTCTACTCGCCCAGCGGCCTGGCGCATGCTGAGGCACTGGAGCTGCCCGAGTATGGGGTGCGGATCACCCTGGCCGATCTGCTGGCCGGATTGCCGGAAGACGCTGTCGTCTGAGGGCCCTGTCGGGCAAGGAATTGCCGTAGCGGGGCGGCGCTGCTATACTGACAGAAGGTTGTAACTTTCCTGGAAGTGCCGTTCGCGGCTGATTCTGGTTCTATCCCGTTACCTCCCCAAGGACATCTCAATGCCCAAGCTGAAGACCCATAAAGGTGCGTCCAAGCGTTTCAAGAAGACCGGGACCGGCAAGGTGGTTCGCCACCAATCCGGTGCTCGCCACATCTTGACGTCGAAGTCGCCCGCGCGCAAACGCCGTCTGGGAAAGTCTGTCGTCGCTGACGAGACCAACCAGCCGGAGCTGAAGCGGATGATTCCTTACCTCTAAACCGAGGTAAGCCCACCCGCCAACCCTGTGTGGACGGTGCCCTGACACGTGCCCGATCCGCCGGTAAATTGTTAGAACTTAAGGAGAACAAACGTGCCTAGAGTTAAACGCGGTACACATCGCCGCGCCAGCCGTAAAAAGACCCTCGCCCTCGCCAAGGGCTTCTTCCTCACCAAGAGCAAGCTGTATCGCGCCGCGCAAGAAGCGGTCGAGAAGGCGCTGAAGTACGGCTACACCGGCCGCAAGCACAAAAAGCGTGAATTCCGCAGCTTGTGGATCCAGCGCATCAACGCCGGTACCCGCGCTTCCGGCATGAGCTATTCGCAGTTCATCGGCGGCCTG
>JAPKYZ010000028.1 GCA_026394055.1 Acidobacteriota bacterium | reverse complement strand
CAAAGAGAATCGGTCGTACGCGGCCAGCCCAGGGGCGGCTTCGACTTCTGGTACGACTTCAGCAGCGGCTTGTCCGACCACTTCGGCGTGAAGGACGGATTGGGGCTGATGCTGTTGATCTTGTCAAACACCTGCCATGCGCCGTTGGCGGCGAGGGTAAGAGCTTTTTCGACGTACTTGATGGGCTTCGCCATATGTTCTCTGCCTGGTTCTCCCTGGGTGAGGCTTTAGCCTCGAACGAAAAGTGTAGTACGGGCAGCGCGCAGGGGTCCACGCCGTCTCATTGAAAGGAGGAAATCTCTCCGTTGAACGGAAGAAATCAGATTCGAACGGTGCCGTCCCGCGATCCTCGCGAGGGCCAAGTTCCGCTAGCAAAGGAGTTTAGCTGCTCAGAGCCAATCTATGCCAAATCTTGCGGTATGACCATGGAGGGGTGGTATTAGCCCCAAGTGTGCACAATCCACGCGGTAACTCTGGTGATATACTCTTCCCACTAACGCAGCCGCCGGGACGTACCGGCGAAATTGTTCTGCGTCTTTCCAGAGGTCGAAATGCCAGCTTCACGTCTTGCTTGCACCCTCGCGCTTGTCCTAGCCGCTTGCGCGCCTTCATTCGCTCAAACCCTCTATGGTTCGCTGACCGGCAACGTTGCCGATGCCAGCGGGGCCGCTGTCCCGAATGCCAAGATCGAGGCTCTCAACAAGGCGACCGGCGTTGCCAAGAATGCCCAAACGGATGACCGGGGCGGCTTCCTGATGAGTGACCTGCAGCCGGGTTCGTACCGGGTCACCATCTCGGCCCCATCCTTTGCCAACCGCGTTTATGGTGATGTCGCGATTGGCCCGAACTCCACGCTGCGCATTGATGTGGCGCTGTCGGTTACGCAGGTGAATGAGTCCGTCACCGTCGATGCCAGCGCCGTCACGTTGCAGACAGACCGTTCTGACGTCAACAACCAGATCTCTTCCGGGCAAATCACCGATCTGCCGTTGATCAACTCCCAGGGCCGCAACTTCCAGGTGCTCTACAAGATTCTGCCGGGCTTTACGCCGCCGGTGGAGGTGCACTCTGATTCCGGCAATCCGCAACGCTCCATGGCGACCCAGGCCAACGGCATGCCGCAGTCTTCGAACAATACCAAGCTGGACGGCGCCACCATCTCGCACCCGTGGCTGCCGCGCCTGGTGGCTTACGTGCCTTCCGTGGAAGCGGTGGAGACCGTCAACGTCGTATCAAACTCCTTTGACGCCGAACAGGGCATGGCCGGTGGCGCGGCGATGAACGTCATCATCAAAAGCGGCACCAACCAGTTCCATGGCGCTGGTTGGGAGTTCCACAACAACAGCGCCATCAAGGCGCGCAACTACTTTTACTGCCTCTATTCCTGCACCGGCGACCCCAACCGGGCGCCCAAGAATCTGCAGAACCAGTTCGGCGGCATGATCGGCGGTCCGATCGTCAAGAACAAGCTGTTCTTCTTCTCCGATTGGGAGCGCACCACGCGCCGCCAGTCGGCCTCGGCGCTGCGTACGGTGCCCACGGCCGCGATGCGCACGGGAGATTTCTCCTCCACCGGCACGACGCTGTATGATCCTTCCACGGGCGCCGCCGATGGGTCGAACCGTGTGCCCTTCCCCGGCAACCGGATCCCCACCGCCACCATCGACCCGGCCGCGGCCACGATGACCGGTCTGATCCCCCAAGCCAATCAGCCGAACGTCTTCCCGAACAACTATCTGGCCATCGCCGGCTACCAGTTCCGCCGCGACAACGTGGATTTCAAGGTGAACTACGTGCCGTCGCAGAGGCTGCAGTTGTTCACCCGCTACAGCTTCTCGCCCACCCTGGTGTTTGACGCGCCGTCGCTGGGCGCCGCGGGTGGTGATGCCACTAACGGTGGCCAACCGGGCACCGCGCCGGGCATGATCCAGAGCACGGCGGTCGGCGGAACCTACACCGTTTCGCCGAACATCATCATCGACGGCGTCATCGGCTATACCCGCTTGCGGCTGTCGGCCAAGAATGTCGACATCGACAAGAACTATGGTCTCGACACGTTGAAGATCCCGGGTACCAATGGGAACGATCCGTTGCAGGGCGGCTATCCGCGCTTCACCTTCAATACGTTTTCGAACCTCGGCAACCCGAACGTCTCCAACCCCTTCCTGTTCCGTGACAACCAATACGTCACCAACTGGAACGTGGGCTGGAACAAGGGCACGCACAATATCCGCTTCGGCTTTGAATACCAGCGTTTCGACATCAACCACTTCCAGCCCCAGGCCTCGAACGGGCCGCGTGGCGGGTTTAACTTTTCCGGTGGGTTGACCTCCCTACGGGGCACTGGAGCCCCGGCCACCACGGCCTTTAACTCCTATGCCGATTTCCTGCTGGGGCTGCCCAACGCCATGGGCAAGGACATCCAGTACCTGAACCCGGCGACGGTGCGGATGCCCTCTTATGGACTCTACATCCGCGATTCCTGGCAAGTGAACCGCAAGCTGACCGTGAACTACGGCGTCCGTTATGAGCTGTTCCGGGCGCCTACGCGCGACCACTGGGACGGCGAGCGTTATGACCCCAACACCGACAAGGTCTACCGCGGCGGCTACGATGTCGGCAAAGGCTTCTTTGCCCCCCGCTTGGGCTTGGCCTACCGTTTGAATGAGAAGACGGTCATTCGTTTGGGCGGCGGCATCAGTGTCGACCCCAGCACCTTCCGTTATCTCCGCGATGCCTATCCGGCGACCATCTCCACGCAGTTCTCGGGCGCCTCGTCGTTCCAGGCGGCCGGCTCCCTCCGTACCGGGTTGCCGAATTTTGTGGGCCCGGACTTGACGCAGACCGTCTTCACGCTACCGCCCACTGTCGGCACCACCACCTTCCCGGAAAAGTTCAATCGCGGCTACATCGAATCCTGGAACTTGACCTTCCAGCGTGACCTGGGCAGAGCATTGAATTTCCAGACCGGCTATGTCGGCACGCGCGGCATCCGCCAGACGGCTATCCAGAACATCAACTCCGCCGGCCCGGGCGGCGGCAATAACGGCCGCGCGCTGTTCCCCTCTTTCGGCCGCATTGCGAACGTCAACTACTTCACGCCGTTCAACACATCGCAGTACAACGGCCTGCTGACCAGCGTCACCCGCCGGTTCAGCAAGTCGATGCTGGGTGTCTCCTACACGCTGTCGCACGCCACGGGATACACCGATGACCAGGATGGCGGCCTGACGTTCAACTGGGTGCCGATGCTGCAACGCAACCGCGCGACGGCCGGGTTTGACCGCACGCACAACCTGCAGTTCTACGGCAACTACGCGCTGCCGTTCGGCCGGGGCCAGAAGTGGGCGACCGCCGGCTTCGGCCGCGCGTTGTTGAGCAACTGGCAGACCAACTGGATCGTCAGCCGGACCTCCGGTACGCCATTCACCGTCACCGCTTCCGGCACTTCGCTGAATGCTCCGGGTAACACGCAGACTGCCGATCAGGTGCTGGCCACGGCCGACATCTATGGTGGCAAGGGCGTCGGCCAACCTTACTTCAACCCGAACGCATTTGCCCCGGTGGTGGACGTGCGCTTCGGGACCTCCGGCCGCAACCTGCTCCGCGGACCGGGCGTGTTCAACATGGATGCCAGCCTGTTCCGCACGTTCGACATCACTGAGCGTGTGGGTATGCAGTTCCGGATGGAGATGTTCGGCGTCACCAACACGCCGCAATTTAATAACCCCGGCACCAACGTGTCCAACATGACCCGTAACGCCGACGGCTCCATTCGCGCTTTGAATGGCTATGGTGAGATCACGGGCGCGGTCGGCGAGCGGCAAATCCGCTTCGCTGTCCGGCTCTCGTTCTAACCGAGCGGCGGGTGAAGATGAAGCTCCCCAGAACCTGTTGAGGGTCCTGGGGAGCGCCCCTGAAGCAGCCACAAGATCAACCGCCCGTTTCCGGCCCAGCCAACCCCTCCTCCGAAGCTGCTTTCCCACCTGGGGAACTTGATTGAGAAATCTGGCCCGGTCTCCGTATGGCCAACCTCCGTGGGACGCTGGCCAGGGGTTTCCGGTTTCGTTCTACTGGCTAAGACCGTTGACGAAAGCGCGCGGAACAGAATTCTGCGGCAAATTTGTTTGCGGCTTGCGGGTGGGGAAGATTACGCGCTGGAGACGGGAAAGCCCAGGTGTTGACAGTGACCGTCCGCTAGGGAAGCGGCCGCAACACCCGGGCCTGGCGGGGAAGCAGTAACTATTCGGAGCGCAAGGCTTCAATGGGATTCACGGCCGCCGCGCGCCGCGCCGGGACGTAGCTGGCGAGCAGGGCGGCCATGCTCAAGACAACGGCCACGGCTCCCAGCGTGAGGCCGTCCCAGGGGGACACGCCAAACAGCAGGCCGTCGAGCAGCCGCGCCACGCCGACTGCGCACCCCAGCCCGATCGCGAGTCCAGCAGCCGTCAACCAGCCGGCCTCACCCAGCACCATCCGGCAAACCACGCTCTGCCCCGCGCCCAACGCCATCCGGACGCCGATCTCCCGGGTCCGCTGGCTGACCGAGTAGGCGATGACGCCATAGAGCCCAATCACACACAGCAGCAGCGCCAGCGCGGCAAACGCACCCACCAGCCATGTGGAGGAGCGGTGCAGATAGGCGGCGGGCGAATCCTGGATCCGCTCCCGCATCGTCGCTGCGCCCGTGGTGACGAGCTCCGAATCGAGCGCGCGGATCTGTTTCTGGATCGTACCCAGCAACTCCTGTTCGGCGTTAGACGCGCTGGTGCGCACCGTCACCACCATGTACCGGTCCGGGCTCTGGTTGAACGGCAAGTAGAGGACCGGCCGGTTCACCTGATTCAGTTGCCCCTCGCGCAAGTCCTCCACCAATCCGACAATCGTCATCGGTGGGGCGGGCTGCGAAAGATAGGCCACCTGCCTTCCGATGGGGTCTTCGCCCTTGGCGAAATGGGTGCGGGCAAACGTCTCGTTGATGATGGCCACCGGCGGCTTTCCGGCACTGTCAGCCTCTTCAAAATAGCGGCCGCGCTTCAATCGGGCGCCGACCGTTTCAAAGTAGCCCACTCCGGCCGCGCGTTCCGGCGTATCGTTGTGCTCGCCATGATGCGGCTTGCCGACAATCCGGAGCCAGGTGGTGTTGCCGTTGTGGCTGACGGGCATCTGGCTGGAAACTCCCACTGAGGTAACACCCGGCAGCTGGGAGAGGGTCTCCATGACCCGGCGTTGTAGTGCGACCTGTTTCTCGCTGGTCGGATACGCACTGGCGGGCGCGCCCAGTTGCAGGGTCAGCAAGTGTTCCGGCCGGAAGCCCAATTCCACGTTCAGCAACCGGTACAGGCTCTTGCCCAACAGGCCGGCGCTGACCAGCAGGATGACGGCAGTGGCCAGTTCCGCCACCACCAGCTTCGATCCAATCCGGCGCCACGCCATGCCCGCTGACCCCCGGCTTCCCTCCGCCAATCCCTCGCGTGTCTTGGACAGCGCCAGGTGGACCGCTGGCGTCAAGGCGAAAATCACCGCCGCCACCAATGCCATCGCGGCCGCGAACAGCAGCACGCGCGGGTGCAAGCCCAGGTCTAGCAGAAACGGGAGATTCTCCAGCATGAATTTGGGAATCAGGCTCAGCAGCAGTTGAATGCTCCATTGGGCGGCCAGCAACCCCAACGCTGCTCCAATGCTGGTGAGCACGATCGCTTCGGCGACAAACTGGCTGACCAAGCGGCCCGTAGTGGCCCCCAGCGCCCGGCGCACCGCCAGCTCTTTCTTCCGGCTTTCGGCCCGCACCAGCAGCAGACTGGCCACGTTCGCCCAAACGATCACCATCAGCAAGGACGCCCCGCCCAGCAAGGCCAATAGGATGGGCTTGAGGGGACCCGAAACCACTTCGGTCAGCGGCACCACCAAACCGGCCTGATCACGATTCGAGTCCGGGTGCTCCTTCTCCAGTTGCTGGGCCAACGCCTGGATGTTGGCCAGCGCGGCGGCTTCCGATACGCCGTCCTTCAAGCGGGCGACGCCATACAGGTTGTGGCAGGACCGGCGCTGTTCACAGCCCGTATCCTGGTGATGGATCTGCCAGAACTCGGCTGGCCCACCCTCCGAGAAATGGAACCCCCGCGGCAGCACGCCGATGATCGTCGTGGGGGCGCCAGCCAGGTTGATCGTCTGCCCGAGAATGTTGCCGGAGCCGCCATAGCGGTTCTGCCACGACTCATAGCTCAACAGCGCCACCAGTGGCGCCGAAGGCTCATCTTCCTTCGACAGAAAATCGCGGCCGAGGGCCGGCCGCACACCCAGGACCCGGAAAAATCCGCTCGAGATCCGGATCGCGGCCACCTGCTCCACCCCTGACGCCGTGCGCAGCAAAAACTGCCGCGCATTGTAAATCTCGAGCGCGCTGAATACCGTATTCAGGCGCTTCCAATCGACATAGTCCAAATAGGAGAGATTGCATTGCTTGCAGGTATCTTTCGTCTCATAGACGCCCATCAGACGCGCGGGGTCCTGGTAGGGCAATGGCTGAATCAGCGCGGCGTCGACAAAGGCAAAAATCGAGACACTGGCGGCCAGGCCCAGCGCCAGGATGGCGATGGCGACCACGCTGAAGCCGCGGTTCTTGCCCATCTGCCGGAAGGTGAACCGGATGTCGTGACCGAGATTGGAGAGCACGGGAATCGCGCGGCGGTCCCGGTGCGCTTCCTTCACCGCCTCAACCCCCACGCCTAACTGGAGGATCGCGGCGCGGCGGGCCTCGGTGGGGCTCAGGCCCGCGCGGATGTTGTCGTCGGTATGCATCTGGATGTGGCTCTCCAGTTCCGCGTTAAAGTCGTCTTCCAACTGCGGTGAGCCTTGCAGGGTGCCGCGCAGCCGCTGGAAGAAGGCCCGCACTGCGCCAGTTGCTCCCGTGGCGTTTCTCATCGGGGCTCCTTGGCCTTCGCGCTCGCGAGAAACTGCGCGAGGATGTCGCTGGTGCGCTCCCACTGGCGCGCCTCTTCGGCTAGTTGCTTCTTGCCTTGCTTGGTGAGGCTGTAGAACTTGGCCTTCCGGTTGTTGTCCGAGACGCCCCAGGCCGACGAGATCGACCCCTCCTGTTCCAGCTTCAACAGCGCCGGATAGAGCGTGCCGTAGTTGAGTGACAACCGGTCGCCACTGGTTTGCTCAATGCGGCGGGCGATGCCGTAGCCGTGGATGGGGCCCAGCGTCTCGATCGTTTTCAGCACCATCAACGAGAGTGTGCCCTGCCAGATTTCTGACTTGTTGCCTTCGCCCATGTTTCTCCTCTATTGGGTTCCCATAGGAAGATAACACGGGTCCTATGGGTATGCAATAGGGGTCATTTGCGAGCGGTTGCGCGGGCGGCAGACCCGGCCCGCGAAAGGGAGATAATCAAGGGCGGTTACAACCAATGGGATTCGCCACTGACTATCGCTTTGTGTGGCTGGGCGGCTTCACCGCCGGGACGCTGGACATCCTGTTCGCCATCGGCTACTGGGCGGTGAAGGCTCATGTTCCGGCACAGCGCATCTTGCAGTCGGTGGCGGCAGGCCTGCTGGGGAAGGCCAGTTTCAGCGGAGGCTGGGGCACGGCGCTGTTGGGGTTGGCTCTCCACTTCTTCATCGCCACCTGCATGGCGTTTGCGTACTGCCTGGTGGCTCAACGTTGGGGCGGCCTGCAAAAGTACCCGCTTCCCTATGGTGCGGTGTACGGCCTGGCGCTCTATCTGGTGATGAACTATGTGGTGATCCCGCTGTCCGCCGCGGGATCATCCAGTTCTCCAGACCTGCTCTGGATCAGCCTGGGTGTCCTGGTGCACATGTTGTTCATCGGTGT
Source organism: Acidobacteriota bacterium (assembly GCA_026394055.1). Classification (GTDB taxonomy): domain Bacteria; phylum Acidobacteriota; class Terriglobia; order Bryobacterales; family Bryobacteraceae; genus JAPKYZ01. Next base: position 23,531 of record JAPKYZ010000028.1, on the reverse strand, counting down.
GCCGATCGCCCTGGCGGTGAACCGCGCGCTGGCACCGGCGAGCCATTGAGCCCGGCGGACGCCCGAATTGCTAAGCTTTGCGCATGGCCGCCGACACCACTGTGATCGCTTTTGATACCCAGGCCTTGCCCTGGGAAGCCCGCTGGAATGAGACGCTGGGCAAGACGCTCTACCGCAAGAACCTGATCACTGATCCGGATACCGGCATGGAAGTGCGGATCGTCAAGTATCCGGCCGGAGTGATCAACAAGCTCCACACGCATCCTTGCGCGCACGGCATGTACGTGATTGAGGGCACGCTGGTCACTCATGAAGGTCAATACGGCCCCGGCAGCTTCGTTTGGTTCCCGGAAGGCCCGGCTATGGAACACGGTGCGACGGCGGAGGCCGATGTGGTGGTCCTGTTTATCACCAATAAGCCGTTTGAGATCCACTACCAGTAACTATCCTGCGGCGGCCCTGTTTCGTAGGACAAGATCGGGTCACCTTGATGAACGTTGCGTGACTGCGCTGGCGGTGACTTGTTGGCAGAATGAGTACACCATCGGCCATGACCAACTCACGATCTTTCCAGCGCATCATCGACTCCGTCACCGCGGTGATCAACCGGTGCTTGGCGCTCGAGAAGTCGTTCGAGCTGCAATTGAACGAGATTCTGCCGGAGCAGCAGGCCAGCGCCCGCAACTTGATCCACTACCTGGCGCTGCGCCAGCACGACATCCGGTCGTTGCAGATCGTGCTTTCCTCCTACGGCCTCACCTCGCTGGGCGGGACGGAGGCGCATGTGCTGGCGAGTTTGTTGACCGTGCGCACGGCGCTGCGGCTGATGGCGGGGGAAAAGTCTCCGGAGCGCACGGCCGCCGCGGTTGATTTCAGCAGCGGACCGGCCCTGCTCCAGGGGCATACGCAGCGCCTGCTGGGCAGCTCGCACGCCAGCCACCCGGTGCGCGTCATGGTGACCACGCCTTCAGAAGCGGCCACCGACTATGAGCTGGTGCGCGACCTGGTGGGTGCCGGGATGGACATCATGCGCGTCAATTGTGCGCACGATGATGAAGCGGCCTGGAGCGGGATGATCGCCAATCTGGAGCGCGCCAACCGCGAATTCTCCCGCCGCTGCCGCATCCTGATGGACCTGGGCGGGCCGAAGCTGCGCACCGGAGCCCTGGCCGGTGGCCTGCGCGTGCTGAAGATCCGGCCTAAGCGCGATTCACGGGACCAGTTGCTGGAGCCGGTCCGCGTCTTCCTTACGGGTGCTGAAGGCGCCGCTGCCCCGGTGACAGGCGGCCCGGTGGTGCCTCTTACCGGCATTGCCATCGACAAGCTGCGGGTGCGCGACAAGATCCGCTTTACGGACATCCGCGGGCGGCAGCGGATGCTGACGATTACGGGGCGCGAAAAAGGCGGCTGCTGGGCGGAGAGCGCCCAGGCGGCGATGCTCGAAAGCGGCATGGTGGTGGCGGCCTACCGGCGCACCCAGCGGCTGGGGCTAGGCGAGATTGGCGTGCTGCCGGAAGTGGAGCAGCCATTGGTGCTGCACCGGGGTGATCTGCTGGAGGTAACCGGCCCGGCCACTCCCGGCCGTGCCGCAGAGTTGGATGACAAAGGCGAAGTGAAGCGTCCGGCAACGATCCCGACCACCCTTCCCGAGGTGTTTAAGTTTGTGAAGGCGGGCGAGCGGATCTTCTTCGACGATGGCAAGATCGGCGGCATCGTCAAGTCGGTCACCAAACGCAAGATGACGGTGGAGATCACCTATGCGGCCCATGCGGGCGGCAAGCTGCGGTCTGACAAAGGGATCAACCTGCCCGATACGGACCTGGACCTGCCGGCGCTCACGCCCAAGGACTTTCAAGACCTCCAGTTCGCCGCCCGGCATGCCGACATGGTGGGCCTGTCGTTTGTCCGGCACCCCAAAGATATTGAGCTGCTGCAGCGTGAGTTGCAGCGCCTCGATTCAGGCGATGTCGGCATCGTGCTGAAGATCGAGAACCGCGTGGCGTTTGAAAATCTGCCGCACTTGTTACTGCAAGGCCTGCAGACCATGCCGCTGGGCGTGATGGTGGCTCGCGGTGATCTGGCGGTGGAGGTGGGCTTTGAGCGGCTGGCGGAACTTCAGGAAGAGATCCTGTGGTTGTGCGAGGCCGCCCACGTGCCCGTTATCTGGGCGACACAGGTGCTGGAAAACATGGCCAAGACCGGCATGCCCTCCCGCGCCGAAGTCACCGACGCGGCGATGAGCGGCCGCGCCGAATGCGTGATGCTGAACAAGGGGCCCTACATCGTGGACGCGGTGAAGTTCCTCGAAGACGTGCTGGAGCGCATGAAGCGCCACCAGCGCAAGAAGGCCTCCATGCTGCGGCGCCTCTCGATCTCTGACGCCAAGCCCCGCACCAAAAACGAAGCCCCCGCCAAGGCTCAACCCCCGGCGGAACCGGAGTAGAGCCCTGGCGGGGGCCAGTGGCGAGTAAGACCCGACTCCGGGCTAGTCGTCGTCGCCGTCTTTGAACTTCAGCAGACCCATCCGGGTGGGCAGCGCGCGCCGCACCGGAGCGGGCATGGGGACGTTTTCGCCCTTGATGCTGTGCCACAGAATGCGGTTCATGGTGTCTTCGTCGATCCGGTCGTACTCGCTAAAATCCATCCGGGCTGATTCCTGGGCACCGTAGCCGTGGGGAGGGTTCTTGGTCATCAGGTCCAGGCGGGCTGGCACCGGCGTGAAGGGCGTCAGGTCCGGCTTGGCCATAAAGCTGTTAAACATGGGCGTGGCGGAGGCGTCGTGCTGCGTCATCGGCGGCAGGCCCAGCAGCAGTTCGATGGTGCGGAGCATCGAGACAGTGGAGTACATCGTGCTATCCACTTTGTTGCGCTTTACGTAGGGGCTGATCACCAGGCCCGCGGTGCGGTGCGAATCGACGTGGTCCGGGCCGTTCTGGGCATCGTCTTCGATGATGAAGATCGCAAACTTGCTCCAGGCCTTGCTGTGGCTGATCGCCTCGACAATCTTGCCGACGGCGACGTCGTTGGAGGCGACCGACGCCTTCGGTGTGTAGGCGCCGGGGGCGGTGCCGCTGGTGTGATTTTCACCCAGCGACATCATCATGAAGTTGGGCACCTTGCCGTCGCGGTCCATCTCCTTAAACTCTTCAATGAACCGTTCGGCGCGCTGGAAGTCCCGCGAGGCGCCGTAGGGGGTGCCGTCCGCCCGTTGCTCATAACGCGTGCTGCGGACTTCCGGGATGCCGCGGCGGTTGCCCATGCTGAACGTCTTCACCGAAAGGCCCTTGGCCTTGGCGAGCTCCCAGATATAGGGGGTCGATTGATCCTGGATGCCTTTGCCGACATTCACCCGGCCGTGGCGCGAATAGCTGAGCGTCCAGGCGCGCTGGGTGAACTCCGTGGCATAAGCAGAGGTCGTCCAAGGCTGGCCGTCTTGCGAAACTTCGCCGCTGCAATAAAGGTTGTCGAGCAGCACAAACTGCTCGGCCAGCGCATGCTGGTTGGGCGTCACTTCGCGGCCGAACAGGGTCAGGCTGGGGTCACCATTGCCTTGCGGCAGATCGCCGAACACCTGATCGTAGGTGCGGTTCTCTTTCATGATGAACAGCACGTGCTCGATGGGTGACTTCTCGCCCACCTTGGTGGGGATCACGGTGGCGACGGGCGATTCCGCGGTTTCGAGCAGCTTGTCCTTGTAGGGCGAGTTGTCGATCACTTGCTTGGTATAAGCCGAGAGCTTTTTCGAATCCGGCAGGTCGACAAACGACAGCAGGCCGTTCATGTTGTTGCCGTGGTGCTGGAAGCTGACCGCCGGGGCGATGTCGTCAATCGGCCGCTTCACCTTGTTGGGGCCGGTGCCGACACCCTTGCCGCTGCCGATAATCACCCGCTTGCCGTCGCCCGCCAGGCGCACCAGCGTGGGGTACCAGCCGGTAGGGATAAAGCCTTCCACTTCCGCCTTGCCGCGCTTTTCGACATCCACCACCGCCACTGAATTGTTGTCCGCGTTGGCGACGTAGAGCGTCTTGCCGTCGGGCGTCAGTGCCAGCGAGTTGGGCGTGCTGCCCGCCGGAGCCTTGGGGCCCAGCGCCATGCTGATCTTCTCGATCTGCTGCTTGGTGGCGACATCAACGGCCACCACATCATTGGTGTTGCCACAGGAGACAAACAGGACACCATCAGCGCGCAGGGCCAGGTCATTGGGGTGGTCACCCACCGGGATCGTGCCGGTCAACGCCGGGCTGCCGGGGTTGCTGACGTCAACGATGGCCACTTCGGCGCTGCCGAGATTGGCGATGTAGAGCGTCTTGCCGTCCTTGGCGAGCGCGCCAGTAAACGGGTGATCGCCCACCTTCACGCGGCCCACGCCGCGGCCGCTGTGGGTGTCCAGCAAGTAGAGGTTGCCATCGGAGTTGTTGATGGCGTAGAGCACCTTGCCGTCGGCCGACACCAGGATGCCCGAAACTGCCGAATTGCTCTTTTGCGCGGCATAGAGGTTATAGCCCCCGCGCGATTCCTGCCAGCCTTCCTTGTCCCACTTGTCATAGACCAGGATGTCGGCGCCGGCATAGCCCGCACCGCTCGAGACATACAGCTTCTTGCTGTTCGCCGCCCACGCCAGGCCGGCCCAGGACTGCTCCATCGGGAAAGTGGCCACTTCCTTTTCGGTGGCCAGATCGACGATGTGCAACTGGTGCCGCGTGTAGCCGGTGTTGGTGTAGGCAAACGACTTGCCGTCCGGGCTGACCTGGCCGCTGAGGATCATGTCGCCCGAGGCTTGATGCCGGCCCGCAGGCGTGGTCTTCCAGCCGCTCACCAACATCGCGTTCGGGCCCTCGTGGCCGGGAACGGAGATGTATTGACCGGTGGTCCGGTGCTTCATCTGGAATTTTTCAACGGCGGTCCAGGCGGCCACGCCACACAGGGCGACCGCAGACACCAGGACCAGGGGACGTCTGACAGAATCGATTCGCGGAACCATTCGCATAGTGCCACAAGGCTATAACAGCACCCGTTTCATTGAAGTGAAACGCTTGTTAATTTTCCAGGATTTCTTAGCGGCGGGCGGCTGGAGGGGAGGTGAAATTTGGTGCCGAAGGTGGGGGTCGAACCCACATGGGAAGTGAATCCCGACGGATTTTGAGTCCGTTGCGTCTGCCAGTTCCGCCACTTCGGCTTGCGAGGCTTTTTCGATTGTAGCTGATTTCCGGGGCCGCCCGCGATTGTTGCCGCCGCACCCCAGATCGCAAAAAACATCAAGACCGCGCGTGGAGCCAGCGGGTAGACTAGCCCTCATGTGGAAGAGCATGCTGGCCGTCACCGCCGGGATCGTGACGCTCACCGTCACCTCGTTTGCCATTGAATGGCTGGTGAATCCTCTGCTGCTGCGCCTGTATCCTGGGACTTTGCCGGATGAGGCAGCGCTGGCCAAAAGCGACTGGGTGCGGGCTTTGACGTTCGCCTATAGTTCGGTCTGCGTGGCCTTGGGCGGCTATGTGTGCGCCGCGTTGGCGCCGCGCCGGCCGCTGCGGCACGCACAGGTGATGGGAATCGTGCAGGTGGGGATGACGGTGCTGGCCATGCTGTCTCTGACGGGTATCGCTTCGTTCGTCCAATGGATGATTGCCGCTGCGCTGGCGTTTCCGGCGGCGGTGGCCGGGGGCTGGTTCTATGGGCGGCGCAAACCGGCGGCGGTCCCATGAAGAAGTGGCCGCTGATCCAACCGGCTGTCGCCAAGGCCGTGCACGAGGCGGGGGATCAGACGCTGGCGGGCCTGGCCCGCGAGCTGGGGCAATCGCCCTTCCACGCGCACCGGACGCTTTCAAAGGCGCTCGGCGAGACGCCCAAGGAGTTCACGCTGCGCCTCCGGTTGGATCGTGCGGCGGGGCTGCTGGTTACCACCGCGGACACAATCCTCGACATCGCGCTGCTGTGTGGCTTTGAGAGCCACGAAGTGTTTCTGCGCGCCTTCCGGCGCCGGTTCGGGCTTACACCCTCGGCTTACCGCAAGCGGGGCGTGACGGGCAACGCGGCGGCGCATGCCGCGCTGGTGAATGAAATCGGCCCCTGTCTGGGGCTGCTCCATCTGGATGCAAGAAAGGTGATGAACGTGAACTATGACATCGAAGTAAAGCTGCTGCCCGCCCAGCCCGTGCTGCTGGTGCGCCGCCGCGTCCCACGGGCGGAGATCGCCATGACGATTGGCCAAGTGCTGCGGTCGGTCTTTCTGTATTCGCAGGCCAACGGCATTGGCATCTCCGGCCATCCCTTGACCCGCTACCCGGAATACGGCGTCGGCATGGTGACGCTGGAAACGGGCATGCGCGTCAGCTCCCATGCGGGCGAATGGCGGACCGGCGAGGGCGACGGCACCGTGCTCCAGGAACTGCTTCCGGCCGGACCGGCGGCGTCCACCATACACAGCGGCCCCTACGACGGCCTCCAGGATGCCTACGCCGCGCTGGAACAATGGATCACGGCTGCGGGCCGTCAGGCCGCGGGGGCTCCCTGGGAGGTCTACCTGAACGATCCGGGCGACTTCCCGGACCCCAAGGACTGGAAGACGGAACTATTCTGGCCCCTGCAAGACGCGTGATGAACGGCCGTCGCCCGGTTGATCGGATAATGGAGGGGCATGCATTTCGACCACAGCACCTTCCGCCGTCTTTGCGACGCGCGGGGCCTGCTGGCGCTGCATGCCGATCAGCCGCTGGGGATTGCGGAAGCGGCCCGGGCGGCGGGCATGTCGCCCTTCCACTTCATCCGGCAGTTTGAGGCGCTCTTTGGTTCGACGCCGCACCAATACCGGATTGGGCTGCGGATCGACCGCGCCAAGCGGCTGCTGGCCTCCCGTGAACTTTCCGTCACCGAAACCTGCCTGGAGGTGGGCATGTCCAGCCTGGGCAGCTTCTCTACCCTGTTTCACCAACGCGTCGGCGTAACACCAGTGGCGTTCCAGCGGCGGGCCCGAACGATGGTTCGCGTCCCGGGGCGGCTTCCCACCGCGCTGTTCCCCGGGTGTCTCAGCCTGATGGGCCTGCTGCCGGCGGCGGCCTTCCAACCGCTCCATTCCCGCAATTTTCGAGAAGCCAAGCCGGACCCGCCAAGTCTAGGATAGAGACACAATGCGACTCCGTCTCACCAGTATCATGGTCAACAATCAAGACCAGGCTTTGAAGTTTTACACCGAGGTGCTCGGCTTCGAGAAGAAGCACGAGATCCCGATGGGGCAGTACAAGTGGCTGACCGTCCGGTCTCCCGAGGGCCCCGATGAATTGGAGCTCTCGCTTGAGCCCAACGCCAACCCCGATGGCAAAGCGTTCCAGGAAGCGATGTTTGCCCAAAAGATCCCGGTGGCGGCCTTTGAAACGGCGGATATTGATGCCGATCACCAGCGGCTGTCCGCGCTAGGCGTGGTGTTCCTCTCCGCGCCGCAAGCGGCCGGACCGGTGAAGATCGCCGTGTTCTCGGACACGTGCGGCAACCTGATTCAGCTCTATCAAGTGGTGGTGTAGGGCGCGGCTGGCGCCCGCAACTACTGCCCCGGCGGGATGCGGGCTGTGTGCCGGGAGGTGAGCTTCCACTCCTTGCCCATCTTCACCCACACCATCATCATGTCCAGCGGAATCGCGCCGGGCGTGCCGGGGTTGTTGGTGACGCGGGCGTGGTAGATGGCGGTGGTGCCGTGGATCTTCACCACGGGCGTGTTCTGGACGGCGAAGTTGGGCGGCGTTTTGACGATGGCCGCGATGCATTCGGCCTTGTTTTCCACCTTGCCGAGCGAGTGGACGTAGGTGAGGTCGTCAGCCAGGAGAGCCTTCAAGTCCGCTTCTTTGGCGATCTTGGCGGCGGCATTGAACTTGGCGACGGCCTCCAGCACGGCCTTCTCCTCACCGGCGGCGGCGAACGCGGTTCCCGAAAGCGACACGGCGCCCAGCGCCAGCGCGACAAAAAACGAAAGGGGCGATCTCATCGCCCCTGATCGTATCCCAAATTTTGCGGTGCGTCGAGCACCCAAACACTGCTTGCCTCAGGAACCGCTTGCTGACGCGAGCGGCCCGGTAGAACCGGCCCAGTCGAGCGGCTAGGCCGCCCGCTCCATCGCCGGCACTTCGGCGTCAATTTTTGCCACCTTCACGTTGCGGGCCACGCCGATCTTGCCGAGGAACCAGATGCACATCCAGGTGATGTCCACTTCGTACCAAGCCAAGCCGTGCCGGGCCGAGGCCTGATGGGCGTGGTGATTGTTGTGCCAGCCTTCGCCAAAGGTGATCAGAGCCACCCACCAGTTGTTGCGCGAATCGTCCTTGGTGTTGAAGCGGCGGCTGCCCCACATATGCGTGGCGGAGTTCACCGCCCAAGTGGCGTGCCAACCGGCCACCACGCGAACAAAGGTGCACCAGAAGGCCAGCGACAGGCCGAATAGCGGGTTCACCACAATCGCGCCAATGATGCCCGCGCCGATGCCAAAGGCGGTCAGCGGCACCCAATGCCAGTTGTTCAGCCAAACATAGAAGGGCTCGCGCGCCAGGTCCGGAGCGTAGCGCGCGGTGACGGCGGTATTGTTGTGCATCGCATCACCCACCACCATCCAGATCATGTGTGCCCACCAGGCGCCATCGCGCGGCGAATGCGGGTCACCCGGCTTGTCGGAAAGCTGGTGATGGACGCGGTGCGTCGCCACCCAGCTGATCGGGCCGCCCTGCAGCGTCATGGAGCCGCAGACGGCAAACAGGTAGTCCAGCCACTTCGGCACCTTGTAGGCGCGGTGGGTGTGCAAACGGTGGTAACCCATTCCGATGCCCCAGCCGATACACATCCAGTAGAGTACGGCGGTGAACAGCGCGGCGCGCACGTCCCACAAAAAGATGACGGTAATCAATGCCAGAATATGAAAAGCCGCAAAGGCGACGACGGTGGGCCAGTTCAGCTTGCTGTGGTCCTTGTTGGCGAATAGGTCGGTCATAAATCCTCTCATCTGCCACGCTACCAGTTGCCTGAATGGACCCGTGTAAAAGTTGTGTAATTTTGAATTCGCGATTGATTCTTGGCCCCCCATCGGGGCCAGCGCGATGATTACAGAGAGTTTATGACCTCGGGCGACGTCCGCTACCACCGCCAATTCCGCTCCTCGGCCATCCCGGACCCGCATGACGTGCTGGTCTACCTGCCGCCCGGCTACGAAGCCGACCAGCGCCGCCGCTATCCGGTTTTATATCTGCAAGATGGACAGAATGTATTCGATGGCGAAACGTCGTTTATCCACGGCCAGGAGTGGGGCGTGGATGATTCGGCGGAACACCTGATCCGCGAGGGCGAAGTGAAGCCGGTGATCATTGTGGCGGTCTACAATGCGGGACCCAACCGGATCGACGAATACACCCCCACCAAGGACCACAAGACCAAGCGCGGCGGCAAGGCCTACCTCTACGGCCGGATGCTGGTGCGGGACTTGAAGCCGTTCATCGATTCGACCTACCGCACGCTGCGGGACCGCAAGCATACCGGCCTGGGCGGGTCCTCATTGGGCGCGCTGGTGACGCTCTACCTCGGCCTGAAGCACGCGGATGTCTTCGGCAAGCTGGCCGTGATGTCGCCATCGGTCTGGTGGGATAACCGGGCGATCGTGAAGATGGTGAACGATTTTGAAGACCTGGAGCGCCCCATGATCTGGCTAGACGTCGGCACCCAGGAAGGCGGCGCCCCGCGCCGCACGCTCGCCGACACGCGGCAGTTGCGCGATGCCCTGGTGACGCAAGGCTGGCATCTGGGCACCAACCTGGGCTACTACGAAGCCATCGGCGCCGACCACTCCGAACGCAGCTGGGCGCGGCGGGTGCCGACGATGTTGAAGTTCTTGTTTGGGAAGTAGGGGGAAGGCGTGGGGCCGATAGGGGGTAGTCGTTAGAGCAAGTCGCCCAACTGTTGCGGTTTCATACCGCAGTCATCCAAAATCTTCCGCAACAGGCCCAAGCCCAACGTGCGGGTGCGCAGCGGGACCACGGTTGCGCGGCCATCCGTATGCCGCAGAAAGCAGTGGCTACCTCGAATGCGTTCGATGAGAAAGCCCGCCCGTTCCAAGGCCTTGACGAGTTCTTTTCCCGTTGGGCGCGGGAGCGTGCTCATGCCGCGATGGTCACTCGCTGGATACCGACAAACTCCAAGCTGGCGGGTGGCTGGCCTTCCACTTCCAGGCAAAGGTGAATGGCTTCGCGGATCTCTACCATCAGTTCATCCAGTGACGTAGCATCCGTGTGGCACCCCGGCAACTGGGGCACTGAGGCTACATAGAGCCCCTCTTCATCGCGCTCGATCACGACATCAAACTGGCGCACCATACTTGCTAGTCTAGCCCCTGGCGGAGCGGCGTGCCGTTTACGACGCCCGCTGCTTGGTCATCAATTCGCGCAAGTAGGTGTTGACACGGGTCTGATAGCCATCGCCCGACATTTTTAGCCACGCCAGGACATCCACGTCCAGCCGAATGGTGACGCTTTGCTTCTTCGGGCGGTAGAACCTCCCCACGATCGCGTCCGACGGAAACTCGCGAATCTCGGGGATGTCCGAGAGGTCGATTTCATGGTCGGGCCTTTGGGCCAGACGCAACAGGTCTGCCCTTTGCTTAGCGGTGAGTTGCTTCATAGAGCTTCCTTTCGTGCCGGGTGGCCTGGCGCGCGGAGATGATCCGGATCACTTCATCCGGCCCGTCCTCATGGTAGGTATGCACGGCCACCAGTAAAATCAACCCTTCCACCCAACCAATGGCGTGCCACCGCGGCTCTCCATCCTGGATGCGTTCGACGAACGTGACGCAGTTGGGGTCGTCGAAGATCGATTGGGCGGTCTCGAAATCGACGCCGTGTTTGAGCAGGTTGCTCTGGTTCTTCTTCTCGTCCCATTCGAAACGAACCATGTGTATGTACAGAATAGCACATACGTATGGCCTTCCCTCGCAGGCACCTGGCCAGTCGCATATAGTGTTGGAATGAGCCTGACGCTGCAAGTCGTACTGCCGGACGAGCTGGCCGATCGTATTCGTGATGCGGCGGTTCGTGAAGGGGTGGCGATGGAAGAGATCCTTCGTGAGGCGGCCGAGCAAAAGCTTGAAACCGTCAAGCCGGACCCTTTCGCGGCGATTACGGGGATCTGGGATTCGCCTGAGACTGACCTTGCCGCTCGCCATGATGAGATCCTCTACGGCGGCCAGTGACTGTTTGTCGCCAGTGGGGCTGTCGCCAGTGCGGCTTGCAAGCGTGAGCGCCGGTTGGTACACTTCCGCGGTATGGGATACCTAATTGTCCTCTTGGTGGTGATCGCTTATTGCTCTCGCTCAAGAGAAACTCCCTACAGTCCTGATGAACAAAAGGCGACAACTTCTGACCCCATCTGGGCGTCGAACTTGGGGGCTGGGACTGCGATCACCAATCCTCGCGATGGTCTGCCCTATGTCTACATACCACCTGGGCAGTACTGGATGGGTTGCGACGAGCGCGATAGTAGATGTACCGATCTGGAAACGCCGAAACGGTTGGCGTTCGTTAACTATGGATTTTTCATCAGTGCGACGGAAGTCACCGAGCAAGCTTGGAGAAACGCAGGCCTTGCAAAGCACGCCACCGCAGAAATCTCGCTTCCCGTTACGATGATTAACTGGCACGAGGCCAGTTGGTATTGCAATGGAGTCGGGGGGCGGCTGCCAAGTGAAGTGGAATGGGAGCACGCTGCTCGAGCCGGAGAGTGGCTGCATCTATATGGCGAAGAAGATAAGATCGCTTGGACAACGAAGAACGGCGGGCGGGCAATTCATCCAGTGGGGACGAAGCGCCCAAATCGCTGGGGCCTTTATGACATGCTTGGTAATGCCTTCGAGTGGACAAATTCCCCTCTCTTTAGCTATGCGAACCCGAGCGAAATCCTGTTTCCCATCCAGATTAGTGCGATCTTTTCGGCCAAGAAAGCGAAAGTAGTAAAAAGCGGCTTAGCAGTCTGGGCTGGGGAATTCCCCAGCTTACAGCTCATCGGCGGGCCAAGGTGGGTCCATAAAAAATATCTACGTTTTTCGGAACGGGACGCATATCATCCCGATTCTGGCTACAAGGAAGTGGGATTCCGGTGTGTTATCCAGCCGGGTAATAAACCATGACTTTGCGCGCCTGATTGTGACCGGAAGCCACGAAATGCCCATACATATCGATCTGGTTCATTTCATTGCATGCCTCTCATTCGGGATTCTTCTTCGATCTCCCAATGTTAAGTCAATTGCTGACTTGCTGCCCGCGATGTTCGTTATAGTCTTGAGCTTTTCCCGAAGTTATTCTACGGCAGTCGGCCTGCTTTCCGGAGCGATCATCGGTTCCTGCTGGGCTTTCCCGAAGACATTCCTGGACATAACACTGACATCCCGAGTGTCCCTTGCTTTGGTACTGTCAGGCACTTTTGCGACATCAATGGCTCGAGGGGTTCCCGATTTATCGACACCAACTAAATATCTGTTGTCCTCTCTGGTAATAGCCGCGCTCTTTGTCCTGGTAGCCTCTTTCTTGAGCAAGATCATTAAAATCAGGCTCCCAGCGCGGCATGCCGCCATTGTAGCAGTTTGCATATTACTCTTGGACCAAATGACGACTCGTGTTTCCCTTAGTAATGCCCTTAACTTGATCATTTCTATCGCACTGCTTATCTTGGTGATAGCATTCCTTATCTCAGTCAACGGGTCCAATGAAGGGTCAGCTTTCCGGGCAATCGCAATAGGTGGCATGGCTTATTCATTCGTATTCTTTAATGAGCAGTTGGTATTCCTGATTTGGGCAGGAGCCGCAACTGGCGTAGTAATATCCCGTCACGCGAGGCAGTCGTCTGGCTGGGCAGCGCGGGCTGTAACCATGGTTGCCACAGCGACGGTGTTGCTAGTGGTGGATGCTCACCGCACAACGGGGTGGCTTCACATCAGCGGCGAGTGGATGACATTGTTAGTTGTCGCCACTAGCGTGGTGTTCGGCGTGCAGTTGGTGGGACCGCTGGTGCCAGCCAGCGGGTCTACGAGCGGTGCGAAGCTCTAATGTTCCGGCCGCGGGACGGAGTGCAGCCGAGGTATCCTGCTCCTTATGAGCGTCAAGCTGCCGGTCGTCATCCCCGAAAATTTGGCACTACGCACCAGAGCCACCGTCGCGCGGGAGCCAGTTCCGATGGGACCACCGTTCAGGGGGCTCGAGCGGCGTGCGAATCAAGACCGTCAGCAGGCCAACCAGGCTTTTCTCGACGCCATCACTGGGATTTCTGACTCGCCTGAAACTGATCTCTCCACACGCGTGGACGAGATTCTCTATGGCGGAAAATGATGGTCTCACTATCACTTTCCTCCAGCCCCAACTGAAGCCTGACCGCGACCGCTGCCAAACCTAGCGCCCTATTCGGTGTTCGTAGACAACATCCTCTGCTGAGTAGGCCTGTTCGAATCGCAGGCGGCCGGTTGAACGCCACGCTTCATCCGCCGCAACGGCCTCCCGCATCACCACGACCCGAAGCTGCTGGCCCGCTGGAATATCGCCCTGGCATTCGGCCGGAAGGGCGATCTTTCCTTCGTCGGTGAGGATGGCGTCGAATTCCACAGCTTTCATCGGGTGGTCTCCTCTGGCCATCATCACACAGGCCGCCACCCCTTCCCCCGAAAGCGGCGATACAATCGGAGGCAGCTTTACCGCAGATTAGGAGCCCTTCATGTTTCGCCTGGATGCTGACAAGACCGTCGAGTTTTGTGATGGCTACCGCCGTCGTGATTTTCTGCATGCTGGAACGCTGTCGACGTTGGGCCTTGGCCTCACCGGCATGATGGGCTTGAAGGCTCAAGGGGCGGTCGATACTTCGAAGGAAGACGTCAACTGCATCTTGCTGATGCTGGTGGGCGGGCCGTCGCAGCTCGACACGTGGGATATGAAGCCCAACGCGCCGATTGAGATTCGCGGGCCGTATAAGCCGATCAAGACCAACGTCGCGGGCATTGAGATCTCAGAGAACTTTCCGCGCATGGCCAAGCACGCGGACAAGTATTCGATCGTGCGCTCGCTGAATCACACCGCGGCGGCCGTGCATGATACCGGCCATCAGATGATGCAGACCGGGCGCCTGTTTCAGGGCGGCGTCGAGCATCCGCACTATGGCTGCGTGCTGGGCAAGCTGAAGGGGCCCAAGGGCGATGTGCCGCCGCACGTGCTGCTGCCGCGGCCAATCGGCAATACGGGCGGCAACATGCCGCATGGGCAGAACGCCGGGTATCTGGGCAAGACGTTTGATCCGTTTGTGCTGAATAGCGACCCCAGCGACCCCAACTTCCGCGTGCCCGACATGCTGCCGCCGGACTACTTGTCCGCGCTGCGCGTGGACCGGCGCAAGAACTGGCGCGAGATGGTGGACCGCAGCGTGTCGAAGTTTGAGACCTCATCCGATGCCCGGCTGCTCGATTCGACGTTCCATCAGGCCTACACGCTGATGTCGTCGCAGAAGGCTCGGGAAGCGTTTGAGCTGCACCGGGAGCCGGAAAAGATTCGCGAAAAGTACGGCCTGAATCGCTTCGGCCAAAGCTGCCTGCTGGCTCGGCGCATGATCGAGGCGGGCGTGCGCTTTGTCACGATCAACATGTTTGAGACGGTGTTTGACGAGATCACCTGGGACATCCATGGCTCGCGGCCCTTCTCGCCCATCTCCTGCTATCGCGACCTGGTGGGTCCGATGTTTGACATGGCTTATTCGTCGCTGCTGGAAGAGCTGGCCGAACGCGGGCTCTACAAGAACACCATGGTGGTGGGCTTGGGCGAGTTTGGCCGCACGCCGAAGGTGAACCCGGCGGGCGGGCGTGACCATTGGCCGCAATGCTGGTCGATCCTGATGGGCGGCGGACCGCTGAAGGGCGGCACGATTGTCGGTGCCTCCGATGAGATCGGCGCGTTGCCGAAGGACCGGCCGACGACGCCCATGGAAGTGGCGGCGACCATCTACAAGGGGCTGGGCATCGACATCCATCATGAGTTGCCCGGCGCGCAAGGGCGGCCGATCCCGATTGTGGATCGTGGCGTGGAACCGATCAAGGAGCTATTCGCCTAATGCTGACCACGTTGCTGCTGCTTTCGACCCTCGCGGTCGAGAGTCCGATCCAGAAGCCGGCCACGGGTTGGAACTTTCGCCAGCATGTGATTCCGGTGCTCACCAAGATGGGCTGCAACCAGGGCGCGTGCCACGGAGCGTTGGCTGGCAAGGGCGGCTTTAAGCTCACTCTGCGTGGCTATGACCCGGACGTGGACTACGACGTCCTGACGCGCCAATCATTGGGCCGCCGTGTGTCGCTGGCCGATCCAGCGGCCAGCTTGATCTTGCAGAAGGCCACCTTTGCTATTCCGCATGGGGGCGGCAAGCGCTTCGCGAAAGATTCGCTTGAATACAAGGTGATCTCGGAATGGATCACCGATGGGGCCGCGCCGCCGTCTGAGAAGGATAAGCAAGTGGTCGCCCTGCAAGTGGCGCCGGCCACCGCCACGCTGAAGATTGGCGACGAGCAGCAGTTGAATGTGATCGCCAAGTACGCGGACGGTTCCACCATGGATGTCACGCGGTGGACCAAGTACACCTCCACCGACGAAGGCGTCGCGACGGTGGATGACACGACCGGCAAGGTGAAGATGAATGGCGCAGGCGAAGCGGCGGTGACGCTGTGGTACTCCTCGCGCGTGCTCTACTCGCGGCTCTCCGTGCCGTTCCCCAACCAGACCACGGCAGATTCCTATGCCGGGTTCACGATGAAGAGCTTCATCGATGAGCTGGCGCAGAAGAAGTGGAAACAGCTGAATCTGGCTCCTTCGAAGGTGGCCGACGATGCGACGTTCATCCGGCGCGCGTTTCTCGATGCGACCGGCACCTTGCCCTCTGCCGAAGAGGTGGAGCAGTTCTTGAGCGACAAGGCCGCCGACAAGCGGGCCAAGCTGATCGATGGGTTGCTCGACCGCGAGGAGTACGTCGACTACTGGGCGTACAAATGGTCCGACCTGATGCTGGTGTCCAGCCGCAAGCTCAACGCCACCGCGATGTGGGACTTCTATAACTGGATCCGCGAAAGCGTCCGGCAGAACAAGCACTGGGACCAGTTTGCCCGCGACATCTTTACCTCCACCGGCAGCACCCGCGATCAAGGCGCGTTGAACTACTTTGTCCTACATAAGGACCCGATTTTGCTGTCGGAGAACGCGACGCAAGCGTTCCTGGGCCAGCGGCTGACCTGCGCGCGCTGCCACAACCACCCGATGGAAAAGTGGACGCAGACGCAGTATTACCAGATGGCGAATCTGTTCTCGCGCGTGGGCATCAAGAACGGCGCCACGCCTGCCGAGAACGTGGTGTTTGCCAAGCTGCAAGGCGACGTCAACCATCCGCGTTTGCTGAAGCCGATGCGGCCGGCACCGCTCGATGGTGAGGCGCTGGCGCTCGACGACACGCGAGACCGGCGCGCGCATTTTGCGGCGTGGCTGACGTCGCCCAACAACCCCTACTTTGCCCGCAGCTTCGTCAATCGGGTGTGGGGCAACTTCATGGGCCGCGGCTTGATTGACCCGATCGATGACGTTCGCGCCACCAACCCGGCCTCAAACGAAGAGCTGCTGTCGGCGCTGACGGCGGATTTCATCAAAAACGGTTTCGACCAGAAACGTTTGATCCGCCAGATCATGAACTCCAGCCTCTACCAGCTGTCGTCGGAATCGAACGCCACCAATCAGAGCGACAACAAATACTACTCGCGCTACATCATCAAGCGCCTGCCGGCGGAAGTGATGCTGGATGCGATGAGCCAGGTGACCGGCGTGCCGACGGCCTTTGCCGGGATGCCTACTGGGACGCGCGCGATGCAGTTGCCGGATGTGCGGGTGCAGTCGCAGTTTCTCGATGTCTTTGGCCGCCCGGCGCGGGTGATCTGCGATGCGGGCGAACGGTCGAGCGATCCTTCGATTGCCCAAGCGCTGCACGTCATCAATGGCGACACGTTGAACAAGAAGCTGTCGCAACCGGACGGCGTGGTGGCGTTGTTCCAGAAGTTGGGACTGTCGGATGCGCGCATGGTGGACCAGCTCTATCTGTCCGCTTATTCACGCTTCCCCACTGACGATGAACGCTCCACCATTCTGCGAAACCTAGGGCAGGCACGCCTGGTGAAAGCATCGCCGGAAGCCATGAAGGACGCGCGGCGCCAGGCGGTGGAAGATATGGCCTGGGCGTTGCTGACTTCGAAGGAATTTCTGTTTAACCACTAATGCGGACGCTGCTGCTTATCCTCGCTGCCAATGGCGTGGCTGTCGACTTTTCGCGCGACATTCAGCCGATCTTCGACAAGCATTGCAATGGCTGCCATGCGGCCACGGTCACCATGGGTTCGCTGAATCTCGACACCTATGAGGGCGTCAAGAAGGGCGGCAATCATGGCACCATCGTCGTGCCCGGCAGCCCCAAGGAAAGCCGCCTCTACACCATGCTGACGGGTGAGACCAGTCCGTTTATGCCGATGGATGGCAAGGTGCTGGAGCCTCAACTGGTGGCGATGGTGGGCACCTGGATTGCCGAAGGAGCGCCGGGGCCGGCAATGGCTGCTGCGGCGGCGGCGGGGCCGGTGGCTGCGACCGGGCCAGTGAAAGAGCAGTTCTATTCGATCGCCGGCTTAGCCGACGGCAAGAACGTAGCCCTCGGTGGCTTCCGCAAGGTCACCTTCAGCGATGGGCGCCCCGAATGGGCGGGGTTTGCCGATGCCGTGCGCGCGCTAGCGATCTCGAAGGACGGCAAGGTGATGGTGGCGGCAGGCGGCCTGCCGGGGCGTCGCGGTGAGGCTCTCGTCAAGGACGGCGTCAAGATTGTGGGCCACAGCGATTGCATCTACGCCATCGCGCTCTCGCCGGACTCGAAGACGCTGGCGACGGCCAGCTACGACAAGCTGATCAAGCTATGGGACGTGGCCACGGGCAAAGAGATCCGCACGTTGAAAGATCACATTGACGCCATCTATGCCCTCGAGTTCACGCCCGATGGCAAGCGGCTGATCTCGGGTGCTGCCGATCGCACCGTGAAGGTGTGGAACCCGGAAACGGGTGAGCGCCTCTACACGATGGGTGAGCCGATGGACGGCATCAACGCCATCGCCATCTCGCCTGATGGCAAGCGAGTGGTGGCGGGCGGTGGCGACAAGACGATCCGGCTGTGGGCGCTGGGTGAAAAGTCCGGCGAACTGCTGGCCTCACAGATTGCGCACGAAGACGCCATTCTGAAGCTGGCGTTTTCGCCCGATGGCAAGCGCGTGGTCTCGACCGCTGCCGACCGTTCGATGAAGACGTTTGACGCCAAAGATCTGACCGAGTTGAAGACCATGGAGACGCAGCCCGATTGGGTGAGCGGCCTCGTATTTTCAGCCGACGGCAAGCAGTTGTCGGTGGCCCGGCTGAATGGCAGTTTCAAGACCTATTCGATGGAGTAGACGCGTGAAGTATCTGGTTCTGTTGTTGTCGGTAGCTGTGCTGGCGGAAGATCACCCCACCGGACCGCGTTTGACTCCGCCCACCATCCGCGCCGTGGCGCCGCTGGGCGTCTCGCGCGGTATGAGCGTCGAGATGACCATCGAAGGCTTCAACCTGGCGGGGGCGACGCAGGTCTTTTTCTCGGAGCCCGGCGTTAAGGCCAAGATCGTCCGCATCAAGGAGCTGCCCGACCTGCCCGACATTCGCATCGGGGCCAATGGTACACAGTCCTCCATCGACGTCGGCCCGCTGCCGCCGCGCAATCAGATCACGCTCGAAGTGGAGGTGGCCCCTGAGACCGAGATCGGCCCCGTGAATCTGCGGGTGCAGACGCCCTATGGGAGTTCTCCGGTGGGCACCTTTGTGGTCGAGCCCTACTACGGCGAAGCGCCCGACAATGAGCCGAATGATTCGCTCGACACTGCGTTTGAGACCTACCTGCCAGCGATTCTCGCGGGGACCATCGCAAGGCCCGGCGATTTCGACATGTTCAAGATCAAGGTGACGGCCGGACAGACGCTGACATTCGAGAACGCGGCCGCGATGGTGGGCACGCAGTTGATGCCGGTGATCGAAATTGTGGCGCCGGATATGTCGGTGTTGAAGAGCTACACCGAAGAGTTCTTCACCCACAAGTTTGCTCAAGCGGGTACCTACTACGTGCGGATCAGCGACTACCAGCGCAAGGGCTCGACGGGCCATATCTACCGCTTGAAAGTGGGAGACTTCCCGCTGGTGACGCGTGCCTACCCGCTGGGTGTCCGGCGCGGCGCGACGGCCGAGATCAAGCTGGCCGGGATGAACTTGGGGTCGGGCGTGTTGAAGGTAGAAGGGAAGCCCTCGGCGGAAGACCCCGATGCCGTACTGGCGCGCGCGGATGCGCCGTCGGGCCACTCGTTCAACCGGGTCCGCTTGGACTTGGGCGCGGAGCCGGAAGTGGAGGCGGCCTCCACCAAGATGCTGACGCTGCCCGTCACCGTGAACGGCAAAATCACCAAAGGGCCGCATGAGTTCCGCTTCAAGGCCACCAAGGGCCAGGAAGTGGTGTTCGAAGTGAAGGCCCGGCGCTTTGGCAGTGAGCTCGATTCGATGCTCGAAGTGCTGGATGCCAAGGGGCTGGGCGACTTCACCATGATCGGCAATGAAGTGAACCGGATTGAAGCGTTGCCGCGCGGTCCGGATGACGACATCATTCTCGAATCGTTTGGCGGGCAGCGGGTGGGCTATTTCGGGACGACGCCGGAATCTCACGCTAACGAAAAGTCCTTCTACAAGGTGCAGGTGCATCCGGCGGGCAAGCAGTTCTCGCCGAATGGATTGCCGCTGGCGCGGATCTACTATCGCAACGATGATGGGGGCCCCGGCTACGGCAAGGACTCGCTGCTGCGCTTTGTGGCGCCCGCTGATGGCGAATACATGGTGCGGTTGGCCGATGTCCGGGGGCAGGGTAGTGAGGCTCACTCCTACCGGTTGACGGCACGCGCTCCGCGGCCCGACTTCAAGCTGACGGTGACGCCGCGCAATCCCAACATTCCGGCGGGCGGTTCCGTGCCGCTGACGGTGACGGCGCTGCGGATGGAAGGGTTTGCGGACAAGATCGATCTGGAACTGCCCAACCTGCCGCCCGGCATCACGGCCACCAAGGGGCAGATCGGCAAAGGCCAGACCTTCGGCACCATCCTGCTGACCGCCGCGGCGGATGCCAATCTACCGGTGGCGGCACCACTGAAGCTGATGGGCTCGGCGGCCGGCTTGACTCGCGAAGCCAATCCCGAGGATCGGTTGAAGCTGATCACACTGGGCCCCAAGCCCGATGTCGTGATGACGGCTGAGACACTGGAGGTGGTGCTGGAACCGGGCGGGACGGCTGAGGTGAAGGTGTCGATCAAGCGTCAGAACGGCTTTGGCGGCCGTGTGCCGGTGGATGTGCGCGGCTTGCCTCCGCGGGTGCGGGTGCTGGATGTCGGCCTGAATGGCGTGCTGCTGAACGAGGATGAGACGACGCGGTCGTTTACGCTGGAAGCGCTGAGCTCAGCCGAGGAAGTGGAGCAGATGATCTACGTCTCGGGCACGGTGGAAACCCGTTCGCCACAGCAGAACAGCTACGCGGCACCCCAAGCGATCCGCCTCCGCGTGAAGCGTCCGCCGACGGCCACGCAGTAGAGCACTAACCCATGGAGACGTCGCCGGAACTGGCTGCGGTTCGGTTGCTGGCGATGGCCTTGCCCGACGCGCATGAAACATTGACATGGGGGCATCCTCAGTTTCGAGTTGCCGACAAGATCTTTTGCGCGGTCGAGCCGGAGCCCGATGGTGTGCCGGCGGTTACGGTGAAGGTCGGCAAGCCGCACTTGGGCTTGTTCCTCGCCGACCCACGATTCCGGCAGGCTGATTACGTGGGCCGGCACGGGTGGGTGACGTTGAAGTTGGGGCCCGATGTTCCGAAGGAAGAACTGCAGGCGTTGATCGAAACCAGCTATCAGTTGGTGCGCGGCAAGCTGCCCAAGCGGCCGGTGAAGTAGCTCGCCAGCCTGATGCCATCCGCCGCGGTGCAGAAACTGGTACGGCCCTATGCGTCAGGTTGGGGCTTCTTCGCTCCCCCGGACATAGCCCCAAGCTGACGCATGGGGCTGGCAAAGCAGCCTGGCGAAACCGGAAGTGGCTTATTTACGCAGCTTCTTGGCGACCTTTTCGACATCGCCCCAGACGCGCAGTAGATTGCCGCTCCACATCTTGCCGATCTGCTCTTCGGTGTAGCCACGGCGCACGAGCTCCAGCGTGACGTTGAAGGCTTCCGCCGCGCTATCCCAGCCATCAATGCCGCCGCCGCCGTCAAAGTCGGAGGAGATGCCGACATGGTCGATGCCGATCAGTTTCACGGCGTAGTCGATGTGGTCCACCATGTCCTTGACGTTGGCGCGCGGGGCGGGCGGGAACTTGGCGTCGATCTCCGCCATGCGCTTCTCATATTGGGCGCGCACGTCAGGCGGGAGCATGTTCAGGAATCCGCCGCCACGACGCGGGCCGGGGGCAGCAGCAGTGGCCGTCGTAGTCTTAGCTTCTTCCACCGGGCAGGCGCGATTGCCCGCTGCGGGGCGCCGGAACATCGGGCCACCACCGGCGCGGCCACCACCACCAAATCCCATCTCGGCGCGCATCTTGTTGAACGCCTCGGTGCGTTCCTTAGAGTCCACTTTGACGTAGGAGGCAAAGCCCACAATCTGGATGACGCCGCCGTTCTTCTTCAACGCCAGCAACTGCTCGTCATCCATGTTGCGGCTGTGGTCGGCCACGGCGCGGACGCTGGAGTGCGAAGCGATGACGGGGGCCTTCGAGAGCTTGATCGCTTCGAGGTTGGCGCCCTTGGAGGGATGCGAGAGGTCCACCATCATGCCCAGGCGGTTCATTTCCGCGATCACTTGGCGGCCCAGCGGCGACAGGCCGTTGTTGTGCAGGTAGCCGGACGCTTCGCCCGTGTTCGAATCCGCCAGCTGGCTGTTGCCATTGTGCGCCAGCGACATGTAGCGGCCGCCGCGGTCAAAGAATTCCTTGACGCGCGTGATGTCTTCGCCAATCGGATAAGCATTCTCGACACCGATCACGGCGACACGCTTGCCCTGCTTGTGGAGGCGGCGCACGTCATCGGGCGTCAACGCCAAGCCCATCACGTCGGGCGCGATCTTTTCGGTGAACCGGTGGATGGCCTCAAACTTCTCAATCGCCTGCTTGTAGGCGTCGGCGTAGGCTTCCGTGGTGGGCAAGCCCTGTCCGACGTAAACGATAAAGAAAGCGACATCCATGTCGCCGTCCACCATCTTGGGCAGGTTCACCTGGGTGGTGAGGCGCTTGAGATAGTTGCACTCGGGCGTGAAGTTGAGGGCATCGATATCGTTGTGGGTGTCAAGTTTGATCACCCGGTCATGAATCCCCTTCGCCTTGGCGACCAAAGCCGCATCCGCGGACTGCGCGATGGCGCTGGAGGCCACAAGCTGAAGCGCCAGGGCGGTGGTGATAAATTTTCGCTGGAAGTCTGTCATGGGAATGTACCTATCTTGGTGCCGCTTGAGGTGCACCTGAAGCCGAGGATCAGAAAGACCAACGGGGGCCGGGATCCGGAACTTGTCATTGTAGCAGCGATGCTGGAGTGGGCGGGCGAGGCGGGCAGGGTCCAGTGACTGTCAGTGCTGAGGCCGGAGCAGGCACCTTCAGGCGGCCTCGCGAAGCGTTGTTCTACGATGGAGCTAATGCCGGAACTGAGCCGGTTTTTCGGAATCATCATTCGCATGTACTCTGAGGCGGGCATGTCACATCACGTCGCCCATTTTCACGCCTACTTTGGCGACGAAACCGCCGTCTTTTCAATCGAACCCATTGAACTGATCGCCGGCAGCTTTCCGCAGAAGCAACGCCGGCTGGTGGAGGCCTGGGCGGAACTGCACCAGGAGGAGTTACGGGCTGACTGGCAGCGCCTGCACTCCGGACGGGCCGCGATGCCGATTGAGCCGCTGAAGTAGCCCGGAGAACATGCCATGAAGCACCCTATCTTCCGCGTCCGGGACGTTGAAATTGTCGCGCCTTACACCTTGAGCGTTTCCTTCGACGACGACACCCGGCAGATCATTAATTTCGAGCCTGTGTTGCGGGGGGAGCTGTACGGTCCCCTACGCGATCTAGACCTATTCCAGCGTGTGCAAATCGATCGTGTGGCCCATACCCTCGTATGGCCCAACGGCGCCGATTTCGACCCGGCGAGTCTCCACAACTGGCCGGAGTGCGAAGGGGCTTTTGTGGCGATGGCATCGCAGTGGGAAGCCACGCGGGCGTAGTGTGCACCACGCAATCGCCCGCATAGCGACAGCCAAACTAAAGCGACCTTAGTGGTTATGCCGCGGGATCTCTTTGCCGACGTCTTGGTACTTCACGGCGAACTCGAGCACGGCACCAGTAGATAGCTGGCCCACGTGGGCGCGGTACATCTCCTGCAAGGGGTCATCG
>JAPKYZ010000095.1 GCA_026394055.1 Acidobacteriota bacterium | reverse complement strand
TTTCGCGCCGCCGCCATCGAGCAACTGGAAGTGTGGGCCCAACGCTCAGGGATTGAGATCATCCGCCAGCAGACCGGCGCGGACCCCAGCGCGGTGGTCTATGACGCCGTGGCCGCCGCCAAAGCACGCGGCGTCGATTACGTCATCATCGACACCGCTGGCCGCCTGCACAACAAAGAGAACCTGATGGCGGAGCTGGAAAAGATGACCCGCACCGTGCGCAAGATCATCCCCGATGCCCCGCACGAGGTGCTGCTGGTGGTAGACGGCACCACGGGCCAGAACGGTTTGGAGCAAGCGCGCAAGTTCACCGACTCTTCCGGCGTCACCGGCATCGTCCTGACGAAGCTGGATGGCACGGCCAAGGGCGGTGTGGTGGTGGCCATTGCGCGTGAGCTCGGGTTGCCGATCCGTTATATCGGCGTCGGCGAAAAGATCGACGATCTATTGCCTTTTGATCCGGAGACCTTCGTTGCCAGCCTCTTTGATTAGTCCTTTCATGCGCGAAGCGCTGACGCTTGCGGCACAGGGCTTGGGCCAGACCTCACCCAACCCGGCCGTGGGAGCCGTGGTGGTCCAGAACGGTGCCGTCGTGGGCCGCGGGTACCATCTCTACGCCGATATCGACCATGCGGAAGTGGTGGCCCTGCGCGAAGCCGGTGCCGCGGCCAAAGGCTCGACGGTCTACGTCACGCTGGAGCCGTGCTCCCACCAGGGCCGCACGGGACCCTGCGCGCAGGCGCTTGTCGATGCGGGCGTAGCAAAAGTGGTGGCCGCGATGGAGGACCCCAACCCGCTGATCAAAGGCAGTGGCTTCGCTATGCTGCGCGCCGCCGGGATCACGGTGGAGATGGAGCCGGAAGCCACCGCCGAGGCCACTGCTCTCAATGAGCCGTTCCTTCATTTCATGCGGACCGGACGGCCGCTGGTGACCTTGAAGGCCGCCGCGACGCTGGACGGCAAGATCTCCGCGCCCGACGACAACGAAGGCTGGATCACCTCCCGCACCGCGCGGGAGCATGTGCAGACCCTGCGCCATCAGCACGACGCCATTCTGACGGGCATCGGCACGGTGCTGGCCGACAATCCGTCGCTCAATGACCGCAGCGGCCAGCGCCGCATCCGTCCGCTGCTGCGCATCGTGCTCGATTCGCAATTGCGTCTGCCGCTCGATTTCAAGATGGTCACCACTTGCAACAAGGACTTGCTGGTGGTCACCACGTCCGCCGCTTCGGCCGAACGCAAGCGAGCGCTCGAGGCCCGTGGTGTGGAGGTGGTCGCGGTGGATGGCATGGATGGCCGCACCTCGATTGCGGGTGTCGTGAACTTGCTGGCGCAGCGCAAGTATTTGTCGCTGATGATTGAGGCCGGTAGCAAGGTGAACTGGACGGTGCTGGAAGCTGAGGCGGCCGACAAGGTGTTCCTCTACTACGCGCCAAAGATCCTGGGCGGCCTGCAATCATTGCCGCTGGCCGGTGGCGTGGGCCGGCGACGGCGCGCGGACGCGATTGAGCTGGAGCGCGTCCGCATCCACCCCATCCCGCCGGATGAGTTCGCTGTCGAAGCTTACGTGAAGAAGAGCTGAGCGATGTTCACTGGACTGGTTGAAGAAGTAGGCACCATCTCCGCCCCCGCGCCACGGATGCGCATCGCCTGCGCCACGGTGCTGAGCGATATCCATGAAGGCGATTCGATCTCGGTAAGCGGCTGCTGCCTCACCGCGCTCGACATTGGCCCCGATGGCTTTTCGGCGGACCTGGCGCCGGAGACGCTGAAGCGGACCTCGCTGGGTGATCGCCAAGTGGGCGACGCCGTGAACCTGGAACGCTCATTGCGCGTCGATCAACGCCTGGGCGGGCATATCGTGCAAGGGCACGTCGATGGTACGGGCGAACTGATCGCGATGGAAGAGTTGGGCAACGGCAACTGGTGGCTGAAGGTGAGCATCCCCGCTGAGCTTGACCACTACATCGTCGAAAAAGGCTCGCTCTCAATCGACGGCATCAGCCTCACTGTCGCCCGCATTGCGGGGGGCATTGCTGAAGTGACAATTATTCCTCATACTTATTCCCACACCTCATTGCGCGACCGCCGGCCAGGGTCGCGCGTCAATCTGGAGGTCGATATTCTGGCCAAGTACTTGGAGAAACTCACGCATGGCTACACGCGTTGAAGCATTGCCGTTCCCGGTGGCACGGGAGAAGGCCGATTCGATTCCCTGGTTCATCTGGGCTTGCGTGGTGGGCGTCACCAGCGCCATTGTCGGTGGACACTGGGACATATCGTGGCACCGCTCGATTGGCCGCGATGATTTCTGGACCCCCGCCCATATGGCGATTTACCTCTGCGGCATCATCGCGGGGCTGTCGTCGGCCTACCTGATCTTGAAGACCACCTTTGGCGGCAGCCTGTACCCGCGCGAAGCCACGGTGAAGATGTGGGGCTTCCGCGGACCCCTCGGTGCCTTCATCACCGCCTGG
Organism: Acidobacteriota bacterium; assembly: GCA_026394055.1. GTDB lineage: Bacteria > Acidobacteriota > Terriglobia > Bryobacterales > Bryobacteraceae > JAPKYZ01. Next base: position 33,062 of record JAPKYZ010000095.1, on the reverse strand, counting down.
GGCGGCGTGGCGATGTTGACCTCCGCGCCGTTTGACGATTGGTGGCACAACGCCTACGGCCTGGATGTCAAGATTGTCAGCCCGCCGCACGTGCTGTTGATCATGGGTGTTCTCGCCATTCAGACCGGGGCGCTGATGCTGATGTTGGGCTACATGAATCGCGCTACGGGCGCGCTGAAGCGGACCTATGACGCGCTGTTCCTCTACACCGGCGGCATGATCCTGACCCTGATGTCGGTGCTGATCCTCGAGTTCTCAAACCGCGTCTACGCGCACTCGGGCTTCTACTACCGGACCGTGGCTCTGGCAGTGCCCGCCGTGCTGCTGGCCGTAGCGCGCGCCTCCGACCGGCGCTGGGCCTGCACGTTTGTGGCGAGCGTCTACACCATCTTCCTGCTGGGCTTCCAGTGGATCCTGCCGCTGTTTCCGGCGGTGCCGAAGTTGGGTCCGGTCTACAATCCGGTGACTTTCTTCGTCCCGCCGCAATTCCCGATGCTGCTGATCATCCCCGCGTTGGGGCTAGACATGATTCGTCCGTCGCTGGAGGCGTGGGCCAAGTGGAAGCAGGCGCTGGTCTATGGGTTGCTATTCCTGGGCCTGTTCCTCGCAGTGCAGTGGCCGTTTGCGGACTTCCTGCGGACCGAAGCGGCCAAGAACTGGTTCTTTGGCGCGCACTACTTTGACTACATCACCGGCCCCAATTCGGCCCTGGTGCGCGGCATCTTCATCGCGGAGCGGACGCCCCAGGAGTTTTGGCAGAACATGGGCTTGGCCGTGGTCTTCTCGATTGTGATGGCGCGGCTGGGCATGGCCTGGGGTGACGGAATGCGCAAGGTGCAACGCTGATGGGCCGCCTTCTTACGCTCGCCTCAATGCTCGGGCTGAGCGCGGCCAGTGCGCTGGCGCACGTCGGGTCTCCGGATGTCTTCTTTGAAGGCAAGGCCGGCGAGTATCGCGTCTTCGTCACGATTCGGACGCCGCAAGTGATCCCCGGGGTGGCTGAAGTGGAGATGCGCTTTCCGGAGCCGGGTGTCGAGCAGGTCAAGATCACGCCGACGCCGCTGACTGGTTTGGGCGCCAAGTTTGCCCCCACCGCGGACACGGCCGTACAGTCCCGGCAGGATACGCAAATGTACACGGGTGCGCTGTGGATGATGTCGTCGGGCGAATGGCAGGTCCGCATCAACGTCACGGGCCAGAAAGGCGCGGGGGAGCTCCGGGTGCCGGTGCCTGCCTTGGCGCAAAAGACCATGGGCATGGACCGGACAATGGCCGGCATTCTGCTGGCCTTGATGGTGTTTCTGGCGGCGGGGATTGTCTCGATTTTCGGCGCTGCCTCGCGAGAAGGCAAGCTCCCACCCGGTGAGCAGCCCAGCCCGTCCAACATCCGCCGCGCTCGCATCGTGATGGCCGTGACGGCGGTGGCCGTGGTGGGCATCATCTTCCTGGGCAACCAGTGGTGGGGCGCGGAAGCAGCGGACTATTCCAAGAAGATCTTTAAGCCGCTGGGTGTCAAGCCCACGTTGAACGGCCGCTTTCTGAACCTGCAGCTCGAACACACCGGCTGGATGCAGCCCGCCGCGTTCGACGATCTGGTGCCGGATCATGGCTACCTGATGCACCTGTTTCTAGTGGCCAAGCCGGACCAGTCGCGCATCTGGCACCTGCACCCGGCGCTGGCCTCGAACGGCGTCTTCACGCAAGACCTCGGCTCGCTGCCTGCGGGCAAGTATCAGCTGTTTGGCGATATCGTGCATCGCACCGGGCTGCCGGAGACAGTGGTGACCGAGCTCGATGTTCCGGCTGCGATCGACGGCGACTTGCAGGGCGACGACAGCACCAACACCTTAAGCGACGGCTTCAAGATGGTGATGGAGAGCCCGGCAACAGTGAAGGCCAAGACACTTCAGGTGATGAAGTTTAAGCTGCAGGATGCCAGTGGCCAACCCGCCACGGGCATGGAGCTCTATCTCGGCATGCCCGCCCACGCGGCCGTTCTGAAGAACGACTTTGCGGTCTTCTCGCACCTCCACCCCAGCGGCACCGTGCCCGCGGCATCGCTCGCGATGGCGCAACCGGCCGACAGCAAAGCAGACCCGCATGCGGGGCACAACATGACCATGACGATGTCTACGGCGGAGCTTCCCGCGGAAGTGACCTTCCCCTACGGCTTCCCCGAACCGGGCAGCTACAGGATGTTCGTCCAGATGAAGCGCGCGGGCAAAGTGGAAACCGGCGTCTTCCCCATTACGGTGACCCAGTGAGATTTACCCAGTGAGAACACTCGCGTACGAAGTTTGGGATGTCTTCACCAAGACCCCGCTGACCGGCAACCAGCTGGGCGTTTTTCTGAATGGCCGCGGCCTCACCGATAGCGAGATGTTCTCGCTGGCGCGCGAGCTGAACTTTTCAGAATCGGTGTTCCTGTTCGGCCAGACGCCCAAAGGCCACCGGGTCCGCATCTTTACGGCGACTGAAGAGCTGCCCTTCGCCGGGCACCCCTCGCTGGGCGCCGCGTCCGCCATCCGCCAGCGCATTCATGAGCAGCGGATCGTCCTCGACTTGAACCTGGGGCCGATCCCGGTGGAGTTCGACGAGACGGGTTATGGCGAAATGCAGCAGGCCGAACCCGCCTTCGCCGAGACCTACCAGAAGGCCGAGATCGCCCGCTGGATTGGCGTTTCGGTGGATGACCTCACCGATCACCCGATCGAAAGCGTCTCCACCGGGCGGCCCAACATCATCGTGGGTTTGAAGTCGCTGAAAGCCATCCGGGCCGTGAAGATGGATTGGGCGGCGATTGGCGCCCGCGCCTTCTACCTGTTGTCGCTGGAGACCGCGAACCCGAAGGCTCGGGTGCATGCCCGCAAACTGACGCCGCGCCTGGAAGACCCGGCCACCGGCTCCGCCGCCGGTTGCGCCGCAGCCTGGATGGTGAAGCACGGCATCGCCAAATCCGGGGAGCGCGTGCTGATCGAACAAGGCGCCGAAGTGCTCCGCCCCGGCGAACTGTGGGTCTCCGCCCGCAATGACGGCGGCAAGGTCACCCAAGTCCGGGTGGGCGGCCACGCCGTTCGGGTGATGTCGGGCGAACTGACGATGGCTTAGCGGGCCACCGCCGCCGCCCGCTGGTCACGGTACCGGAGCCGCTCGGACGACGGCGAAAGGCGCCGAGGGCAGCTCGACCGGGGCGCCGCTGTCGGGTATGCCCTGCACATCAAGGCGGTACCGTTCGCTACGCAGCGCAATCTCGGGGATCGAGAAGACCCAGACCGTACTTCCGGCGCGCGCGAGGGCCTGGGACTGCACTTCGACACCGTTCATCGTGCGAAGAGTCGCCTGATAGCGGGGGAACGACGGGCCCCTCAGCTCCACCTCCAGGCGGACAATGGCACCGCGGTTTGCGGGCGAAAGGCGCAGTACCCCCGGCGCAGTGACACTCGTGGCCTCTCCGCGAACCTGATCGGAGTTCAACGGGAGCGCGATCTCCGCCGGGGTGGCCTGCGCGAGTTGCACTTCCAGCTTTCGCTTGCTGGTACTGAGCTCCGCCAGCTCCTGGCGCAACGCACGATTCTCCCGGCTCCAAAACATCGTCGCGGCCACAGCGATCACCATGGCCGCGGCCGCCAGGGAGTAAGCGGGCCAGGGGCGGCGGAATAGATCCCGTAACCAGTCGAACAGTGAGGGCGGTGCCGATTTACTTGGCCCCGCGGACCGGCCCGGCCCGGCTTCGACCGGTGCGGACTGGACAGCCAGCACCAGGGCCCGCTCCAAAGTCACCTTCCGCGCCAGATCCGGCGCTTCGGCCATCCGGCGTTCAAAATCTGCAATGTCACTCGCCGGGAGTTCACCCCGGACGAAATCCCGGATCATTTCTTCTTCCAAGGAACTGATTTGTAGAAAGAAATCATCCTCGGTAAAATAGCGCTGTTCCACCCCCAAGCGCTCTGTTTCTGTCAGTTTCCCTAGAAGATAAGCACGCGCTAATTGCTCGTCGTGGTTCTGAAGCTCTGCCATCGTTCAACGAGCCTCCGTCATATGTAGTCGAAATTGAGCAAAGAATTTCATGCGTTGGCCCCTTTTTTCAAACTCCCGCCACCGGAGGCCCCCTGCAACTTATCCCGGATGCGGGAGATTTTCACCCGCAACGCATTCGAGCTCATCCCCAGGCTCTCAGCCAGCCGCGCCCGGTCCTCGGACACATAACCAACCAATAAGCTCCGTTCTGCGGGCGTTAACCGCTCCAAGTGTTCTTTCAACGCGATCATCATCTCTGGCGGCAGCATCGCGTTCGGGCCGGGAGCCGGTGGCGGGGTCTCCAGGTCCGGCAGCGGCTCCGGCTCCGGCTTCTTGTACTTCTCCATCGCGACGAACTTGGCGATGCCGAACACATAGGCGGCAAAGCCGCTTTCCAGCTCCAAGGGCTGTCTGCACTTGTTAAAGGCGCGCAGCACCACCTCATCCGCCAAATCTTCCGGGTCGGAGAAACCGCGCGAACGGAAAAACAGAATCAGTCTTTTGCGAAGCGCCAGATACTGTTCCGCGGCCTTCAATGGATCAGGATCCAAGTAGCTGAGGAAAACTGTGTCCAGGTCAGGTTCGTTCACGTTCCATCTTTTTTACCACTTATGAAACAGGCTTGGCGGGCGCCGTCATTTTGTCGCCTCCGCGATGTACCGCGCGGCCGGTCCGAATCGAGAGCCGCTTAGGCGTCCAATCCTACAAAACGGAGCAGCCGGTCCGCCGCGTGCCGGATGCCGATGCGAGGCGTTACTTCAATGCGGGCCGGGGCGGGTCCGGGGGCGATGTAGAGCGGGCCGGTTTGGGTGAGGTCGGTGCCGTAGTGATCCCGAGTGATGCCGTACGCCTTAGTCAACCGCCCAGGCCCCGTTACATCTTCGACAGACCGGATCAGCACGCAGCCTGGGGTGCCGGGCGGTTCACAAGTGACATTCAGGCACAGGTGCATTCCGTAAATCAGGTAGACATAGGCGTGTCCGGTGGTTTCAAAGATCACCCGGGTGCGCGGTGTCAACCCGCGGTAAGAGTGCGCGGCCGGGTCGCCGGTGCCCAGGTAGGCTTCCACTTCGGTGATCCGGCTGCGGCGGCCGGCGCCGATCAACCGTTGGCCCAACAGCTCTCGCGCCACCGTCACCGGGTCCCGGCGGTAGAAAGACCTCGGCAGCGGGTCATCAGCGCCGGGCGCCCGTGGGAGCGATTGTTCCATGCGATACCATTCTTGTTTATCCAATGCGGCTGTTCTGTGGACTCGCCCTCGCCTACGAAACCAGGCGCAACCTCGAACTCATGCTCCAGCACCTGCGGCCTTCCGCGGCCATCAACTGGAACCCTCCGGAGAACTGGCACATCACCACTAAGTTTATCGGGGAGCAGCCAGAAGCACAGTTGCCGGAGATCATTCGTGCGCTGGGCGAGGTGCCCACGGCGGGTCCGCTGGAGCTGACCATTGCCGGGTTGGGCTGGTTCCCGAATCCCCATCAGCCGCGGGTGTTGTTTGCTGGCGTCCAGGCCCCCGCAGGGCTGGCGGATCTGGCGCGAGAAACGGATGAGCGTCTGGCGGCTGTCGGCGTACCGCGCGAAACCAAACCTTACACACCGCACCTGACGCTGGCCCGCATCAAGCCTCCCAGCGACATCGCCGAGCTGCGGCGGGCCATCGCCTCCCTGCCCTTGGCCGACTTTGGCCGGTTTGTGGCGGCGAAGCATTTGCTTTACCAGAGCAAGCCCGGGCCGTCCGGCAGCCAGTACACCGTGCTGGCGGAGTTCCCCCTATGAGCAACGCTTTGGGCGTCCTCATCGTTTGTTATCTGATTGGCGGCATCCCTTTTGGCTATCTGCTGGTGCGTTGGCGCACCGGGGCCGATGTCCGGGCGGCGGGCAGCGGCAACATTGGCGCCACCAACGTCTTGCGGACCACCGGCCGGGCGCTGGGCATCGGGACCCTGCTGCTTGATATCGCCAAAGGGGCGCTGGCGGTCTGGTTGATGGATCTTACCGTGGCCGGGCTTTCCCCAGAAATGCAGGCACTGTGGACGTCGCTCGCCGCCGTGGTGGTGATGCTGGGCCATGGCTTCCCGATCTTCCTGAAGTTCCAGGGCGGCAAGGCCGTCGCCAGCTTTATCGGGGCCTTTCTGTACTTGACGCCGTTGCCGCTGTTCGCCGTGCTGCTGCTGTTTGTGGCGGTGGTGTGGGTGACCCGGTATATCTCGCTGGGCTCAATCCTGGCGGCGGCGCTGTTTCCGCTAGCGGTCTACCTGATCCTTCACCCAGACGGGTCCATACTGGCCGCTGCGGCCTTCAGTGGCGCCTTTATTGTGTGGCGGCACAAGAGCAATATTCACCGCCTGCGGGCGGGCAGTGAGAACCGCTTCACGTTCTCGAAGAAGAAGGCCTAAAGCTGCCACGATGACGAGTTTGACCATTCTCGGCGGGGGCAGTTGGGGCACCGCGCTGGCGATCGCGCTGGCGCCGCGCTTTGGCGCCATCCGCCTCTGGGTGCATGAGCCGGAGCTTGCGCAGCAGATTCACAAGAGCCGCATCAACGGCGCCTTTCTGCCGGGTTTCCGGCTGCCGGCCAACATCACGGTGACTTCTGACCTGACAGCGGAAGGCGCGGATCTGGTGGTGGGCGTGATGCCCTCCCAATTCGCCCGAGCAGTGTATTCGCAGCTGACGTTGCAGGTGCCGGTGGTCAGCGCCACCAAGGGGCTCGAACGTGGCAGCCTGCTCCGGATGTCGCAGCTGATTGGTGAGACGCAGCCGGGGGTGCCAGTGGCGGTGCTGTCCGGACCCACCTTTGCCCGCGAGATCGCCGCCGGGCTGCCCGCGGCCGCTGTGATTGCGTCATCCGATGCTGATCTGGCCGTCACGCTCCAGCAGGCCCTCACCGGGCCCTCGCTGCGCCTCTACACCAACGAAGATGTCGCGGGCGTCGAGCTAGGGGGAGCGCTGAAGAACGTCATCGCCATCGCGGGCGGCGTGGTGCAAGGTTTGGGTTTGGGACACAATGCGCTGGCGGCGCTGATCACCCGGGGGCTGGCGGAAATGACGCGGCTGGCGGTGGCGGCCGGCGGCGATCCGCGCACGCTGGCGGGGCTGGCGGGGTTGGGCGATCTGGTGCTCACCTGCACCGGCGAACTGAGCCGCAACCGGCGCGTCGGCGCCGAACTGGCGCGCGGGCGGTCTCTGACCGAGATCCTGGGCAGCATGCAGATGGTGGCCGAAGGGGTGGAGACCACCGGCAGCGCCTTGGAGCTCGCCCGCCGCTATGGGGTGGAACTACCGATCACCCAACAGATGGACGATATGCTGCATGGCCGGCGGTCTCCCGCCGAAGCCATCCGCGAACTCATGGAACGCCGCCCTAAAGGTGAGTAAACTAAGGGATTAACCGGACCGAAATCATGCCCGAGCCGCCGAAACATTTCTTAACAGACGGTGTTCAGACTGACATGGCGGTAGCAGTGGCCTTGGAGCCAGATGCACAATTGATGTTCCGGGTGCGGGCGGGCGATACGGCCTGTTTCGCTCAACTCCTGGAACGGCACCGGAATCCGGTGATCCACTTCCTTTACCGGATGGTGCAAAACCAGGCGGTGGCCGAGGAACTGGCACAGGAGGTGTTCCTGCGGGTCTACCGGTCCCGCGAGAGCTATGAGCCGACGGCCAAGTTTACGACGTGGCTCTATCGTATTGCGACCCACCTGGCCCTGAACTACCTGCGCGACCACCGGCGGGAGCGGGCGGACCGGTCCATGGACATCGAGACCGACGATGGCCCGGCGCGCCAGTTGACCGACCGGCTGCCCAACATTGAGCAGGATCTAGTGCGGCAGGCGCGGTTGAATGAAGTGCGTCTTGCGATTGAGCGGCTGCCCGATAAGCAACGGGCGGCCGTGCTGATGCACAAGTATCAGGAATTGGAATATTCGATGATCGCGCAAGCCCTGAAGTGTTCGGAGTCGGCGGTAAAGTCCTTGTTGTTCCGGGCTTATGAAACGCTCCGGGTGCGTTTGGCACATATGGCTTAAGGGAGGAGAACGACGCAATGAATAAAAATGAACTCTCCTGTCCGATGAAGAACTCCGCCCAGCCGGAGCTGTTGCTGGATTATGTCGCCCGGCGCCTGGATGCGGCGCGGGCTGCGGCGCTGGAAGATCATGCGGCCAGCTGCGAGTGCTGCCAGCAGTTTATGGCGGATCAAGCACTGCTGTGGCAGGAACTCGATCTGTTTGAGCCAGCCGCAATTTCGCCAAAGTTTGATCAATCGGTGTATGCCCGCCTAGCCGCGGATGACCGGTCTCCCTGGTGGGTCCGGACGTGGCGCAAGCTGTTTGCCGCGGGCGAACCGGGGGCGTGGCGTCCGGCGATGGCCTTGTCGGCCGCCTGCGCGGTGGTGCTCACCGCCGGTTTGATCCAGTTGCCGGGCTCGATGCCTTGGAGGCACACCGCCATCCATGGCTCCGCCGCGGTGGAGCAAGCGGTGGCGCCGGTGGCGGACGCCCGGGACGTGGAGCTGGCGGAAAAGGCGCTGGAAGATCTGGAGATGCTGCAGGTGGTGAGTGGAGGAAAGCTCTAGGCGGCTGGGCCGCGCAGCACGGATTGTATGGAGCATTTCTTGGGTGGGCGATATCGTACGGTCGCCAATGCAGTTCTGACAGTGGGACTGGTGGCTGCGCCTTGGGTGCGTGTCTGGGGGCAGGAGCCTCCGCCAGGCCCGCCGCCGCGTGAGAACCGCCAGCGGGGTGACCGGCCCCAGGGCGAACGGCTACGGGGGCTGGGAGGCCCTCCTCCTTGGGCTCGGCCGGGTGGTGGACCGCCGGGTCCAGGTCCGAGCGGTCCGATGGGTGTGGGCGTTCCGATGGGTCCGGGCGGCCCGCCAGGTCCGGGTAGTCCGGGATTTCCCAATTTTGAGGCGATTGAGCGGATCAACTCCTTGACGCCGGAGCAGCGGGAGCGCTTCCTGGGCCGTCTGCCGGAAGAGCGCCGCCGGGTCATGGAAGAGCGCATGGAGCGCTTCCGCAACATGCCGCCCGAAGAGAAGCAGCGGCTTCGCGAACGCTTTGAGCAGTTCCAGCAAATGGACCCGGAACAGCAGGATCGGGCCCGGCACGCCTTCCGCCAGTTTGGCTTTCTGCCGGAGGAGCGCCGGGAAGCGTTGCAGGGCGAGATGGATGCTCTGCGGCGGATGAATGCTGAGGAGCGCCGCCGTTACATGCGCACGCCTCAATTCCGGGACAAATTCCCGCCCCCGGACCGCCGGTTGATGCTGGAGATGATGGGGATCTTTGAACCGGGCCTAGGCGGCCCGCGCCCTCCCGGCCCAATGCGGCCGCCGCGCAATCCTGACGATCACGACTAGCAGGCCTGCGGAAAAAGGCCGAAGACCGCTTGCTTACGCGCGCGGCTCAGAAAGATCGCACGCTTATTTACAGCAACTTACAGAGCCGCTCGCCGTGAGGGAGTGGTCCGGCAAAACCCTTTTTCCGCAGCCTGCTAGTGTTCTGCCCCAGAAGTTCGGAGCAGTTTCAAGATTCCCCAAAGGCGCCAAGCCGCCATGACGTCTCTTCCGGAGACAGGACACTAGGCACGCCCTCGCCCGGCCGGCGTCCTATTCCGCCTTGGCTGACTTCTTGGGAGCGGCGGCCGGAGGCGGCGCGATGCTCACCTTGACGCCGTTGTCCATGCGCGGCAGCTGGGAGGTGGCTACTTCTTCGCCCTCTTCCACGCCTTCCAGGATCTCTACTTCCTGCTCAAACCGGTCACCCAGCTTCACTTCACGAGCCTCGACGACGCCGTTCTTGATGACGTAGGACTTGTTGGAGCCCAGAATGTAATTCACCGCCCGCGTGGGCACCAGCAGAGCCTTGTCCACCTTCTCGGTGGGGATGCGCGTCCGGGCGTAGCTGCCCGGCTTCAGCTGGCCGTTGGAGTTGGTGATCAGGGCCTCGACGATGAAGGTGCGCTTGGACTGGTCCACCGTGGGCGAGATGCGCCAGATCTTGCCTTCGAACTTGCGGTCGGCATAGGCTTCCAGCGAAATCTGCGCCACCTGGCCCACCTTCACCCAAGGCGCCATCCGCTCCGGCACTTCCATGCGCAGGCGGATCGGGTCCGTCTTCACCAGCACCAGCAGCGGCGTGTTGGCTCGCACATACTGCCCGGCGGTGACCTGGCGTTCCTTCACGGAGCCGCCGAACGGCGCCTTGACGGTGGTGTCGCGCAGCTTCTTGCGTTGCAGGTCGACGATGGCGCGGAAGCGTTCCACTTCCTGGATCAGGTTGCGGGTCTGGTTGGAGGTGGCATCGAGCGCCGCCTGCGCGGCATCGAAACGCGATTTGGCCTGGTCCAGATCCTGCTGGCTGCCAATGCCCTGGTCGGCAAGGTTGCGGACGCGTTTGTAGCGCTGCTCGGCGTCAAACAGATCGGCCTGGGCGCGGCGCATGTCCGGCGTGGTGGTGATGTCGGCCACGCGGTCCTTTTCATTTCGCAGGCCCAACCGCTCCATCGCGGAGCGCAGCTGCGCCTCGTTCTGCAGCAACAGATAACGCTGCTCTTCGTCGCCAATGTGGACCAGGATCTGCCCTTCCTTGACGGCGTCGCCCAGGTCGAAACTCACCTTGTCGACGCGGCCATCGATCTCCGCGCTGATAATCGCCTCATCAAACGGAAACAGAGTCCCCACGCTATCGACGATGCGCTGGATCTCGCGCATGTGTACCTTGGTGGCCGTTACCGCAATCGGCCCGCCACTTTCCTTCTTGGCGGCCGGCGCCTCCTTTTTCGCGCAGGAGGTAACAATCGCAAAAGACACTACGGTGACCGTGAGGAGGCGAAGGGACGAAAATTTCATGAAGCTCGTATTATACGGCGGGCGGGTGGGGTGTCACGTTACCGTCTGCCGCAAAATCCTGCGCGGTGGATCTGCGAGCGAGCCTAAGGCTTTTTGTTTCAACGCGAACGGCGGCTATTCGGATTCGGTCTTTTCGACCAGTTTTTCCACCGTCATCGAATAGATGGCCATCTTGCCGTTGCGGTCGCTCTGGAAGTAGATCCGCTGGCTGGAAGGGGCAAAGGTGGGGTGCACCAGCTCCGGCGTCGAGCAGCGATGCTCGCAAAGAGCCAGCTCCCGTCGCGTGACACGGAGCATCAACAACACGTAGGGCGACGCCTTGCTGCCCGAGGCGCCGACAAACACGCTCGAGTCGGCATTGCGGCCAAAGGCGATAAACTGGCTGGTCTTGGCCACCAGGGCATCGGCGTTGGTGTCGGGCACATGCTCGCGTAGTTCGGCACCGGAGAGATAGGTAAACGCGCGGCCATCGCTCGACCACTGGGGGTTGGATGAGACGGGCGCGGTCTTCAACTTTCGCGCCGGCCCACCGTCAAACGTCGCCAGCCACACCGCGTCGCCGTCGCGGCACAGAACCGCCGCGCGCTTGGGCCGGATCAAAGGCGTGGACGCTTGGGGTGAGACCTCCGCCAGCGCCTTCGCTGGTCCCTTGACGGCGGTCGAGGCCAGCATCAGCTTGCCACCGCCGCAGTACGCGGCATAGAGCCCATCTTCACTCACCGTAAACGGACCCGCCTCCGCCGCCAGCTCGCGGTCACGAAGCATGGCCAAGCTGGTCTGCTTGAGCGTGGTGCCGTCCAGGTAGTAGATCGACCGTTCGTCCGGAGCCAGCGTCAGCGTCTGGGGGTTCAACTCCGCCACCTCGGTCAACACTTTGGACTCACCCGTGCGGATGTCCAGGCGGAGCGCCTGCATCGTGCCCGGCCGGTCTGAGGCATAAATCAGAAAGCCGGATTTGGAGGAGGCCGAGCGGAGCCAGGGCGCGGGCAGGAAGCTGGAGTACGCGGGATTGGTGAGGCGGAGCACTTCCAGCTCGGTGGCGCCGTCGGCAAAGCGGGCGCGATCAGCCGGGAGCAACTGGCCCCGTGGTGTCGCCGCCATGGCCGGCACCGCCCACAGAAATGCTCGCCGCGTCAAAGCCATGGCCACATCCTAGCGCGCCCGGAGGGCGACGCACCGCACGCGGACTGGAGCGGATCGCGAGTCACTCAATTCAATGGATGCCGGAAACCGCTGCGGCGTTTCATGGCCCTCGCCCAAAACGCCGCGGATCACAGGTTAACGTGGCGGCTATTCGCCGCGCGCCGTGGCCGGCTTCGCCGGGTGCGATTCCAGGTAGTGAGCCTTCAGGACGTCCCCACCAAAATCGGCCTTCATGTCGCGCCAAACGCTGTGGACGTGATTGTTGCCGTTCTGGGTGTTGTCGTATTCCACCAGGAAGCCCGGGCCCTGTACGCGGTAGTAGTGGCCGCCCTTCTTTTCTTCGACGCCCGCCCAGGCAAAGCTCAGGTTCGTACCCGCCGCCTTCACTTGAGCCGCGCGGCCTTCGGCGACATCTTCCGGCACATTCTGGCAATACTCATCGAGCAGTGTGGCCAACAGTTCGCGCTGCTTGGGGGTCATCTTGGCGGCGCTGAGGCCGGTCGGCTGGCCGTCAAGGGCAGCGGAACGCTTCACCGTGGTCAGGATGTCCGGATACGCCTTGGTGTCGACAATGGCCACCTTCTTCTGCTCCGGCGTCAACGCCATCAGCAGATCGCGGCCCAGATCTTCCTCGCGGGCCAGCACGCGCAGGCCGGTGCGCGGTCCCTGGCGGACTTCGGCCGGGTTCGAGCCAAAGAAGGTCGGCGCGGCCAACACCTTACCACCGGCGATGACGAAGGTCAGGCTGATGTGGTGGCCTTCAATGCGCATGCCCCAGGTGGCGGTCTCTGAGGGTTCACCGTAGATCGAGAAGTAGTACTTTTCCGGATTGCGGCGCTCGCCGGAGTCGCTTTCGAGAATCCGCAGCACGTCCTCCAGGCTCATGATGGTGGTGGCCTTCATGAAGCCGCGCTGGCTCAACGATGAGGCCAGCATCGCCTGCGCCAGGTGGCGCTGGGCGGGGGTCATCTCCCGCAGAGTCAGACCCTTACGGGTGGTCTTGTAGAATTCCTGATAGTTGTTGTCCGGGACGAAGTGCCATTGCAGGCGGGCTTCGGTGGAGAGGTCCATTTTCGCCTTGGCCGTTTGCTCCGGCGTCAGGGAGGCGAGAAACGCCTTGGCTGCGCCCAACATGGCAACCGGGCTTTGAGTCTTCAGATGAGCAGCGCTGAACAAAAGTACCGCGCTTGAGGCCAACAGGATCCGCGAAAGCATCGTTCCGGATTATATGCGACCAGCCATCACAATGGAAGCACGGTCCGCCGATAGCAGTCTGGGAGAATATTGTTTGGCTTCCGATTCGAGCATCACCCGCCCCACCTGTCCGGTCCTTGAACTGGACGGCCAGCAACAGGCCTCCATCCTGGAGCAGACCGCCCGCCACGCGATCGCCTTTCTCGACGCCACGGCGGACCGGCCAGCCGCGGCCCCGCAGAGCCCGCTGCCGATGGTCTCGCTGCCGGAGACGGGTCTGGGCGCCGCGATGACGCTCGACCGTTTCTACCGCACGATTGAGCCGCATCTATCCGGCTCCAGTGGTCCGCGCTACCTGGGCTTCGTCACCGGTGGCAGCACCCCGGCGGCGGTGGCGGCCGATTGGTTGACCAGTGCGTATGACCAGAACGCGGCCCTCATCGGCGGCTCCGCGGCGTGCGCGGTGGAGTTGCAGGCGCTGGCGCTGTTGCGGAGCCTGTTTCAGCTCCCCACGATCTTTGAAGGTGCGCTGGTCACCGGCGCGACCATGGCCAACTTCACCGGCCTGGCTGTCGCTCGGCAGTGGTGGGGGGAACGGCAAGGCGTCAATGTGGCAGAAGCCGGTTTGGCGGGGCTACCGGCCCTGCCCGTGCTGTCCGCGACGCCGCATGTCAGTGCGCTGAAGGCACTCTCGATGCTGGGGCTGGGGCGGCGAGCGATTGAAGCCGTGCCGACACTCCCCGGCCGCGAAGCGATGGATATGGCGGCACTGGAGCGGCAGTTGCAGGCCCATCAAGGCGCTCCGGTGGTAGTGCTCGCCAGCGCCTGCACGGTGAACACGGCGGACTTTGATGATCTGGAAACGGCGGCGGCTCTGTGCCGACAGTATGGGGCGTGGTTGCACGTCGATGCCGCGTTCGGCCTGTTTGCGGCCTGCTCGCCCGAATACTCGCATTGGGTGAAAGGTATCGGAGAGGCCGATTCGATTGCGGCCGACGGCCACAAATGGTTGAACGTGCCCTACGATTGCGGCTTCGTCTTCACGCGCCATCTGGCGTTGCATGAGCGGACCTTTCAGACCAGCGCCTCGTACCTGGATCCCGGAGCCAATACGGTGCCGGAGCTGCTGCACCGGACGCCCGAAAATTCGCGCCGCTTCCGCGCGCTACCGGTCTGGATCGCCCTGCTGGCCTATGGCCGCCAGGGCTATCGTGAGATCGTCGAAAGCAATTGCGCCGCGGCCCGGTCGCTGGGTGAGTGGATTTCGGCGGGCGAGACGTTCGAGTTGCTGGCGCCGGTCCGGCTGAACATTGTCTGCTTTGCCCTACGCAATGGCACAGCGGAGGAGACGAAGGCCTTCCTGAAACGGCTGGAAGCGGACGGGCGGGTCTATTTGACGCCCACCACCTACGGCGGACGCCCCGGCATTCGCGCGGCGTTCTCCAATTGGCGCACGACGATGGATGACGTGGCCGTAATCCAGGCCGCGATGAAGGATTGCCGAGCCTAACGCTTGCGCATCAGCCAGACCACCAGCCACAGCACGCTGTTCAAGATCAGCATGGTGGCCAGCGGCAGATAGACCGTCGTGTTCCGGCCCTGCCACACAAAATCACCCGGCAGCCGCCCCCAACGCACGGGGAGCCGTTCGCCGATCATGATCAACAGACCAATGGCGGCGATGGCGAAGCCGATGATGACGATTGTCCGGCCCATAGCCACCGCCGCCTGATTCTCTGGAACCCTAAAGCGAGAAGACGCGGCCCTTGTTCAGGCCCAGCAGGATCTGCACCAGCCGGTGCGCGATCAGCTCATGCAGGGTCAGCAGCTCTTTGTTGGCCTCAAAGATCGCGTAGCCATCCTGCGGGTCCGTGCTGGTGACCAGGCCGCCGGCCTTGAGTGCGTCGGTGGCTTGCTTGATCACGCTGTCCTCCAGCACCTCGCCCGCCATCTCCCACAGGGTGATGAAGCGGTCGATCGCGCTGGGGAAGCTGACGTGGAAGACGCCATGGGTGGACGTCGTGCGCGGCGGCTTGTAGTCAAGGTTGAACGGCCCGTGGAAGTCATGGCTGCGCAACAGCACCAGCACATTCAACCAATCCAGCGGATTCACCAGCCCGACGGCGATGTCGACATCGTGCTTCAGCCGGTAGCCGTCGTTGATGTCAAAGTGCCACAGCTTGCCGTTCACCAGCGCGCGCGCCAGCGCGGCCCGGACACTGCCGCCCCACATCAATTCGTGCAGGTACTCGGGGTTCAAGCCCACCATTTCTGGATGCTCTAGCAGACCCGAATGGATAAAGCCCAGCATCGCGTCCGAGGTGGGCAGCAGGATTTCGCCCTGCGGCTCAAACGGCTTGGCCTCCATGCAGTGCTTCAGCGTCGGGCGGCCCTTTTTGGCGGCGATTTCGAGATCGGCCTTGCAAGCGGCATTCAGTCCGTCCGCGTACCACTTCAGCGTCTCGGTTTCTTCGACAGCACCGGGCGTGTAGTAACCCAGCGAACCCGGCCAGTAAACCGCGTAGCTGGCGCCCAGCTCATGCCCGATAGCCACCGTGTTGGTGACGCGGAACTTGGCGTACTCGCGGATGGAGGGCGATTCCGAAGCGGGCGAGGTGGCAAACACCGGGTGGAAGAACGTCTCGGTGGTCACCATGGAGCATTCCATGGCGTTCTTGCGCAGTGCTTCGCCGATCTGGCCGACGATGTCCCACTGCTCCTGCTTGCCCAGGGCGGTGGCCGGAATAACGTCCGAATCGTGGGTGCACCAGTAATTGATGCCAATCTCGGCATAGCGGGCGATGATTTCTTCAAACCCCACCGGCCGGCGCGTCGGGGCGTGGAACAAGGCGTTGCCCTCATAGGCGCCCGCCCACTGCGGTCCGGTAATGAAATACTTGCGCCGCTGCTCGGGCGTATAGGCTCCACCGCAAGCCGCGTAGAGCTTTTCGACAAGGGGTTGTTGCTGGTCAACGGGAACGGGATTCATATTGCCCACTCATCATATCGAGTGTTCCGGGCTGGTGGTAACGTGGTGGGTATGCGAGCGGTCGGCGAGCTGGTTAGCATCGACGAGTATTTGAGCAACCCCCTGTATGCCCGTTCGGAGTGGGTGGAGGGGGAGATTGTTGAGAGAGGTTTCGGCACCGGTTTTCACGGCCACCTGACCGGCGAACTCTCCGCGCATATTTGCCAGTACTTTCTTCACCACCCAATCGGCGATGTCGGCATCTCGGTCCACTGCCACTACGTGCTGGCAGGTGAGCGGATCTACCGTATTCCTGATGTCGCCTTGGTCCTGGGACAGCGGATGCGCAACATTCACCACATTGATGGCGCACCGGCAATCGCCTTTGAAGTCCGTTCCCCCGATGAAAGCGTCACCTCGCAGATCGCCAAGTGCCGGGAGTACATCGACGCGGGGTCGCTCTTTGCCGTGTTATTGGTGCCAGAGAAGCAGATAGTGCACGTGATGACGGCGCGCCAGCCGCGCCTGGAATTGGGCGTGGGCGATACGCTCCGGTTTCCCGAAGTGCTTCCCGGGTTCGAGCTGCCGCTCAAGGAACTGTTCGCCTGAATCCACCCCGCCGCCCACTTCGATAGAATCGCTTAAAGAATGAGCGATCAGAATCCCCTCGCCGGGAGCATCTTCCCACCTTCACCCGAGTTCGTGGCCCAAGCCAACGTCTCCGGCATGGCCGCCTATCAGGCCCTCTACGATGAAGCCGCCGCGCGGCCGGAACAGTTTTGGGGCCATTTGGCGGAAACAGAACTCGCCTGGCAGAAGAAGTTTGACCACGTGTTCGAGTGGGCGCCGCCCTTCTCCAAGTGGTTCGTCGGCGGCCAGCTGAACGCCAGCTACAACTGCCTGGATCGGCACCTGGACGGCCCACGAGCCCACAAGCCGGCCATCATCTGGGAAGGTGAGCCGGGCGACACGCGCACCATCACCTACACCGAGCTGCACCGCCTGGTCTGCCGCTTTGCGAACTCCATCAAGAGCCTGGGCTATCAGACCGGTGACCGCGCCATCATCTACATGCCGATGGTGCCCGAAGCCGTGGTGGCGATGCTGGCCTGCGCGCGGTTGGGTATTATTCACAGCGTCGTGTTCGGCGGCTTCTCCGCCGAGGCATTGAAGGCTCGCATCCAGGATCTGGGTGCGACACTCGTGATCACGGCCGATGGCGGCTGGCGCCGGGCCAAGGAAGTGAAGCTGAAGCCGGCGGTCGACGAAGCGTTGCTTGAATGTCCGGAAGTGCGGCACTCGATCGTGCTGCGGCGCACCGGCTCAGAGCCCGAGATGATGGAAGGCCGCGACCTGTGGTGGCATACGCTGGATGAAACGTCGCATGACGACTGCCCGGCCGTCCCGGTGGATAGTGAGCATCCGCTGTTCGTGCTCTACACCTCCGGCACCACCGGCAAGCCCAAGGGCATTCTGCACACTACGGCGGGCTACCTGTTGCAGACCACGATGACCATGAAGTGGGTCTTCGATCTCAAAGAGAACGACGTCTACTGGTGCAGCGCCGACATCGGCTGGGTGACCGGCCACAGCTACATCACCTACGGTCCGCTCTCCGCTGGCGCCACCAACGTGATGTACGAAGGCACGCCCGACACCCCGGCGTTTGACCGCTGGTGGCAGCTGATCGCCAAGTACAAGGTGTCGCTCTTCTACACCTCGCCCACCGCCATCCGCGCCCTGATCCGGCAAGGCGATCAGTGGCCGGAGGCGCATGATCTGTCGAGCCTCCGCCTGCTGGGCAGTGTTGGTGAGCCCATCAATCCGGCGGCCTGGGAGTGGTACCACCGCGTGATCGCCCATGCCCGGGGCCGTACCGCTGAAGCCCGGTTCCGGCACGCTGCCGATGCCCGGCATTCTGGCCGAAGTGGTGGACCTTGATGGCAAGCCCGTGCCGCCCGACGCCGAAGGCTATCTGATCATCCGGCGACCGTGGCCCGCAATGATCCGCAACATCTGGGGCGACCCGGACCGCTACGCCCAAACGTACTGGGGCCGCATGGAAGGCGTCTACTTCACCGGCGACGCCGCCCGCCGCGATGCCGATGGCTACTTCTGGGTGCTGGGCCGCGTCGACGACGTCATGAATGTCAGCGGCCATCGCCTCTCCACCATGGAAGTGGAATCCGCGCTGGTGCGCCATCCGGCCGTCGCCGAAGCCGCCGTGGTGGCCAAGCCGCATGAGATCACGGGCCAAGCGGTCTGCTGCTTTGTGACGCTGAAGAAGGGCGACTACAACCACGACGTGCTGGGCAAGGAACTGCGCCAGTGGGTAGCCCACGAGATCGGCGCCTTTGCGCGGCCAGAAGAGATCCGGTTCTCCGAAGCCCTGCCGAAGACCCGTTCCGGCAAAATCATGCGCCGCCTGTTGCGGGAGATCGTTACCTCGAACACCGTGGCGGGTGACGTGACGACGCTCGAAGACATGGGCGTGCTGACGCGTTTGGCGTCCCAGCAGGACGAGCCGTAGATCACGCTTGAGTGACTGGTGAGTGGCCGGCCCGACGTGTGGCGCAGGCTTCAGCCTGCAGCGGGACTTCAGTCCCGCCTATCGAAACTAGCGCCGATCTCCTGGGACTGCGCGGCTTCTAGGGGCTGAGCGGAATGAATTCCGCCTGCAGGCTTCAAGCCTGCGCCACACGCTTGACGGGCCATTGCCTGATTCCGTTTTGGGGCGGGCCATCATTGAGATGAGCCCGCCCTTTGTTTTGGCCGCGCGGCGTGATATTGCTTTTAGGCGATGTTCACCCGACGTACACTGCTCCAGGCGCCGCTGGCGCTCTCTGCTGCTTCCCGTCTGTTCGGCGCGGTCCCCACGCGGCGCGTCAAGGTGGAGACGGTCTTCAAGTCACCTGGTCCGGCGCCGAATGGCCTGCAGGCGACGGCTGACGGGCTGTGGGTGCTGGACCAGCGGGACAATCATGCGTATCTGGTGGGCTACGAGAAAGGCGAGATCCGGCGCAAGTTGAAAACCGATTCGGTCTCCGGCAGCGGCATCACCTTTGACGGCCAGGCGCTGTGGCTGGCCTCCACCTACAGCCGCGAGGTCATCCAGTGCGACGCGCAAACCGGGGCGACCCTGAAGCGCTTCCCGAGTCCTGCTGTGGGCGTCGTGTCGTGGAAGCCGTCAGAGGCTCGCCGCAGTCCGCTACAACCACCGCCGCCTCCGCCGGATCCGAATGCTCCGAAGAAACCGGCCGGCCCTGGTACCCCCACTGGAGCGCATGGCCTGGAATGGCGCGACGGCAAGCTGTGGATCTCGAACCCGCCGTCCAAGACCATCTACCGCATGAACCCGGCCACCGCGCAGATTGAGTTCCAGTTCCCCACCGTCTTCAATCGGCCGCATGGCCTGGGATGGGAGGGCGACTACTTGTGGTGTGCGGAATCGAATCTCAACGCCTTCCACAAGCACGATCCCAAAACCGGCAAGCTGCTCGAGCAGATCCAGTTGGCCGACAGCGACCCACAGCCCCATGGCATGAGCATCTGGCAGGGCTGGATGTGGTACTGCGATGAGGCGGGCGTGGTGTGCCGGTTAAAGTTGTAGCGCCAAGCGACCAAAGAAACCCGGACACCGCCGTGGCTCAGGAGCGGTGTCCGGGCGCTCAACTGTGGAGGAACAGTTGACGAGCATGAAATGTGAACGGATGCGGCCGCCGGAACGCCTCGGTGAGGCCAGTCGAACACCGCGCCGTCACTCATTAGGTGCCTTCGCCGTGCACTTTGTTTCACGATCCCGCACACCGCAGTGGCCAAGTGTTGGTATCGAGGGGCGTACTACGCCCCGGGCGCAATCCGCTTGATCACGGTGAACCCTTCTTCCAGCTGCGGTGGCGTCAGCCGATCAGCCAGCTTGTCCATCGCTTCCTCCGGCACCACGCGCGCTCGCGCGGCATTGCGGCGCTTGCATTCAACCAGCGGTACATCAAAGAACACCGCCTCGGCGGTCGCGCCACTGGCTTGGGCCAGCTCGATGTAGGGCTTGCGCTCGGCGGCCGTCAGGTTGGTGGCGTCGATGTAGGTGGTCTCCATCCCGATGGCGAGCCGCTGCTGCAGCAGATGCCGGACGGTTTCAAAGACCGGGCCGTTCACCCGCTGGTTGGCGGCATCGCCCGTCAACAGGCGCCGCACTTCATCGGAGGAGATGGCCACCTCCTGACGCTCGGCCAACCAGGTCGACTTGCCAGACCCAGGCAGCCCGACCAGCAGAATCACTTTCATCTCCCACCATCTTACGGCGCGACCGGATGGGCACTGCGGGTACTGGTCCTGGTGAACCGGAATGAAAGCGAATTCTCGCTTAACCGTCACCGCTGCCGCGATACACTAAGAATGTGGGAACACCTTCCACAGCTCGACCTTCCTTATTCGGCGGTGACTAACCGCTCTGTCTCCTAGCGGCCTTCGTCCCGTTGGCTTGTGGTGTTCTTCAGGAGACTCCCATGACAGTTCTAGATACCCTTGCGCGCCCCCACAGCGGGGCGGCGCTGCCGCATGTTGCGACGGCTCTGCCGCATATCGTGACGGCCCTGCCGGGACCGCGCGCGGCTGAGATTATTGCTCGCGATGAGGCGGTGCTTTCGCCTTCCTACACGCGCGGATATCCGCTGGTGATCGAGCGCGGCGAAGGTGCCGTGATCACCGACGTCGACGGCAACCGCTTTCTCGATTTCAATGCCGGTATCGCCGTGCTGGCGGCCGGGCACGCGCACCCGCGCTTGACCGAGGCGATTCGCGAACAGGCCGAGAAGTTTCTGCACTATTCGGGCACCGACTTCTATTACCAGAACATGGTGGAGCTGGCCGAGAAGCTGGCCGCGCTGGCGCCCATTGGCGGACGCAAGCGCGTCTACTTTGGCAACTCCGGCACGGAGGCGTTGGAGGCGGCCTTCAAGCTCTCGCGCTACTACTTCTCGCAAGGTGAGGGTGAGGGCCGGGGCCGCGACAAGATGATCGCCTTCTTTGGCGGCTTCCATGGCCGGACGATGGGCGCGCTCTCATTGACCGGTTCCAAAAGCGTCCAGAAGAAGGGCTTCGGCCCGCTGGTGCCCGGCGTCCAGCACATCCCGTATGCTTATTGCTACCGTTGCGCCTATGGCAAACAGCCGGAGACGTGTGCCGTCGAGTGCGTGAAGGTGATCGAAGAGACGCTGATCAAGCACATCCTGCCCGCCGAAGAGATCGCGGCCATCGTGGTCGAGCCTATTCAGGGCGAAGGCGGCTATGTGGTTCCGCCCAAGAAGTTCTTTGACGAGCTGCAGACCGTGGCCCGCCGCCACGGCATTCTGATCATCGCCGACGAAGTGCAGAGCGGCATGGGCCGCACGGGCAAGATGTGGGCCTCCGAGCACTTTGGCCTTGAACCCGACATGATCACGATCGCCAAAGGCATCGCCAGCGGTATGCCGCTCTCGGCCGTGGTGGCGCGGGCCGACGTGATGACCTGGAAGCCGGGCGCGCATGCCTCTACCTATGGCGGGAACCCGGTGGCCATCGCGTCGTCGCTGGCCACGATCGAGCTGCTGGAAGCGGAGCTGATCGAGAATGCCCGGGTGATCGGCGAGGTCATGCTGAACCGCATGCGGGAGTGGCCGCGGCGCTTCCCCGTGGTGGGCGATGTCCGGGGCAAAGGGCTGATGCTCGGTTTTGAGCTGGTGGCCGATCAGCTCACCAAGGAGCGCGCCCCGCAGGTCCGCGACCGCATTGAGCAACTGGCGTTCGAACGCGGATTGCTGGTGCTGGGTGCGGGGCAAAACTCCATCCGGCTCTGTCCGCCGCTGGTGATCCGTCGCGATCAGGCGGAGTTTGCTCTGGACACGCTGGAGGAGTGTATCCAGCTGATGCAGAACTAGCGCCCACAAAAGAAAACGGGAAGCAGCACCTCCTTCCGAAGGTCCCTGCTTCCCGCTCCTCGAGTGTCTTCGAGTGACCTAGGCCAACTTGCGGCGCAACGCCAACACCGCCAGCGCGGCCCCGGCCAAAGCGACCGTGGCGGGCTCCGGCACGTCGACCGCAAAATTGTCGATGGCGAAAGCGTTCGTCGGATTCTGAGAGTTGTCGGGAGAAGCGAAGGTGATCTTGATCGCACTCACCGGACCGCCCTTGTACTTGTAGAAGCCCTCGGCGAACACCACCAACTTCTGGGCGCCGGCCTTTTCCTCGCCCACCTTGTTGCCGCGTTCGTCATACCGGGCCACCGTGATGGCGTCGGCGACATCGGAAAAAAACGACAGGGCGAAGCCAAACTGGAAATTGTCGATCGGCGAGCCAAACTCGATCCGGAGCTCTTCATCCTGATTCGGCAGGCCTACGATGGCGGGACCGGTCAAGTAGAGCGCCTGCGGCGGGCCGGCAAGGTTGTACTGCGCATCCACCAGCGAGCTGAACGTGAAGTCGTAACCATTCTTGCTGATGGTCAAGCCATTCACGGTCTGCTGGGACACCTCATCCATGGTCAGCACAACGCCGCCCCACGTCGATACCGAAGCCAGCATCAAGACTGACAGTGTAAACAATAGTTTCTTCATTTGCTCTCCTACGAAAGATTGCTGATTCCCTATAAGATAACCGATCGACGACGCTCTCGACTAGTCCGTGGCCCCAGTGAAGTACTAGGGGGCGCCCTTGACCCGGGCAGCCACGCGATTTTCACCGTCCGTCCCGGCACACGGGCCGCTCAACATGGCACAATGGAGGTTCTCCCACCCCTTTTCCACTATGAGCGAAATCATCCAAATCACTGGCCGCGAGATCCTCGATTCGCGCGGCAACCCGACGGTAGAAGCTGACGTCATCCTTGCTGATGGCAGCTTCGGACGGGCCGCTGTGCCCTCTGGCGCCTCCACTGGCGAACATGAAGCGGTTGAGCTTCGTGACGGCGACAAGGGCCGTTACCTGGGCAAGGGTACCCTGAAGGCCGTCGACAACATCAATGGCGAGATCGCCGACGCGATCGAAGGCCTGGATGCGACGGAGCAGATTGAACTCGACCGCCTGATGATCGAGCTGGACGGCACGCCGAACAAGGCTCGTCTGGGCGCCAACGCGATTCTGGCCGTGTCGATGGCGGCCGCCCGCGCCGCTGCCGATTCGGTGGGCACCCCGCTCTATCGTTATCTGGGTGGCGTCGCCGCCCGCACCTTGCCGGTGCCGCTGATGAACATCCTGAACGGCGGCGCGCACGCCGACAACTCGGTTGACCCGCAGGAGTTCATGATCGCTCCGGTGGGCGCCTCCACGTTCGCCGAAGCGCTGCGCATGGGTACGGAAGTGTTCCACACGCTGAAGGGCGTGCTGAAAAAGGGCGGCTATGCCACCTCCGTGGGCGACGAAGGCGGCTTTGCGCCGAACCTGAAATCCAACGAAGAAGCCATCGAAGTGATCCTGCAAGCCATTGAAAAGGCTGGCTACACGGCCGGCAAGGACATCTTCCTGGCGCTCGATTGCGCCACCAGCGAGTTCTACACCAAAGAGACTGGCAAGTACGTCTTCAAGAAGTCCGACAAGAGCGAGTACACCTCGGAGCAGATGGTGGGCCTGTGTGCCACCTGGGCCCGCAAGTACCCGATCATCTCCATTGAAGACGGCATGGCCGAAGACGATTGGGATGGCTGGAAGATGTTGACCGACGAGATCGGCAAGACGGTCCAGATTGTCGGCGACGACCTGTTCGTCACCAACACCCAGCGCCTGAAGATGGGCATCGACCGCGGCATCGCCAACTCGATCCTGGTGAAGGTGAACCAGATCGGTTCGCTCACCGAGACCCTGGAATCGATCGCCATGGCCTCCGGGGCCAACTACACCTCGATCATCTCCCACCGTTCTGGCGAGACCGAAGACGCCTTCATCGCGGACCTGGCTGTGGCCACCAACGCCGGCCAGATCAAGACCGGTTCGGCCTCCCGCACGGACCGCATCGCCAAGTACAACCAGCTGCTCCGCATCGAAGAAGAGCTCGGCGCTTCCGCCCGTTACCCGGGCAAGTCCGCGTTCAAGCAGTAGGAGCCACGGCGCATGTACAAGATCGTACTCATCCGCCACGGCGAATCGACGTGGAACAAAGAGAACCGCTTCACCGGCTGGACCGACGTGGACCTTTCTGAAAAGGGCGTCGAGGAAGCTCATGAAGCCGGGCAGGTGTTGAAGCGCGAAGGCTATGCGTTCGACATTCTCTACACCAGCCTGCTGAAGCGCGCCATCAAGACCGCGAACATTGTGTCCGAGGAGCTGGATCAGATCTGGCTTCCGGTGGTGCGAAGCTGGCGCTTGAACGAGCGTCACTACGGCGCTCTGCAAGGCCTCAACAAGGCTGAAACCGCGGACAAGTATGGCGAAGCCCAGGTGAAGATCTGGCGCCGCAGCTATGACACGCCGCCGCCGCCGCTGGAAGTGACCGATGAGCGTTTCCCAGGCTTTGACGCCCGCTACGCGAAGTTGGGCTCCTCCGCGTTGCCGGTCACCGAGTGCCTGAAGGATACCGTCGCCCGCTTCCTGCCGTTCTGGGAAGACACAATCGCCCCGGCCATCAAGAGTGGCCAGCGGGTGGTCGTCGCAGCGCACGGCAATTCTATCCGGGCCCTCGTGAAGTTCCTGGACAACGTCAGCGAAGAGGACATCGTGGAGCTGAACATTCCCACCGGAATGCCGCTGGTCTACGAGCTCGACGCCGACCTGAAGCCGATCCGCAGCTACTATCTGGGCGATCCGGAGAAGGTGAAGGCCGCCATGGACGCGGTCGCGGCCCAGGGCAAGAAGAAGGCCTAGCGCTGGGCGCTTTGCCGCCAGCTGAGAAGGGGATGGCTATTCGTGACAGGCGGTGCGCTTGTACGAATAGACCATCCCTTTTTTGCTGTCCGCAGACTCAATCCGGGCGGTGAGACCGTCGGCCACTGGCCGGTAGATGATCCGTTGGGGAAAGTCGTGGGCCAGGTTCTCAAAGATGGCCTCTTCGGCCGTCACTTTCACCGCGGTAAAGACCGTTTCCTTGCCTCGGATCATGGGTATGTAGGCCAGCACGCCGTCGCGAGGTTCAATCCTCAGGAACTCGTAGCCGCTGGTCTTCCCTGCCCGCTCCGTCTGGCTATGTCCCAGCATCAGGCCGCCCATCGGACGGCTCCAGACCTCCAACACATTCGAACGCGGACCCTCCATCACCCAGCAGCCGGTCAGGAATTTCAGCAACAGCAACAGTTCAGCCATTCCGCTAAAGTACACGACGCGGCGGCCCTTCGTCGGCCCGCACGCCCCACCGGAGCGTCATTCACCCCAGCAGTTCATCGCGCTTCGGCGGTGGCAGCTCGTCAGCAAAAAAAAGGCCAGCCGTTACCGGCCAGCCTTTCTATCACTTTCCTGTTTAGCGAGTTAGTTACAGCTTCGGCAGAATCACGGCATCAATGACGTGAATCACGCCATTAGAAGTTTCAATGTCGGCCTTCACCACCTTGGCTTTGTCGATGGTCACGCCGCCCTTGGTGGCCAGCGTCGCGGACTGGCCATTCACGGTCTTCACCTTACCGGCCTTGACGTCCTTCGCCATCACTTTGCCGGACACCACGTGATAGAGGAGAACCTTCTTCAGCTTCTCCTTATCCTTGCCCAGCATTTCCAGGGTCGCCGCCGGAACCTTCGCGAAGGCTTCATCCGTGGGGGCAAACACGGTGAACGGGCCAGCGCCCTTCAACGTATCCACCAGGCCGGCATCGCCCACCAGCTTCACCAACGTCTTAAAGCTACCCGCGGCCACCGCGGTATCCACAATGTCAGCCGCAGCGGAGAGACCGGCAAAGGCCATCAATCCGACAAACATCAGCGCAAAACGCTTCATTCACATTCTCCTTAGTCAGTTACCACTTCTAACGGTTGTGAGATGTGTCTGATTTACAGGAAGTGGTATTTATTTTTTGGGAACAGCCGAGACGACAGTCGCCACGCCGCGCTGGGCCGCCGCATACTCCCCGCGCAATTGGAACCCGAGGCGCAGATCACCCGCCGGGCGCGGCCAGGAGTACCGCCCGGAGCGGAGCCGGTCGAGCGGCAGTTCCACCGGAACACGGTTCAATTGAAGCTCCGCGCCGGTGGCGCCGGTGAGAAAGCCCACCGACGGGTTCCACTTCAGCGTCACCTGGGCCGCGTCGTACTCGACATCCAGCCGCACGGGGCGATCAAGGAAGAGATAGAAGCCCGCCGTCACCGCAGCCACCGCCACCACAAAGGCCGCCACGCGGGGCAAGGCCGCCACGAAACGCTGGAACCGGCTGCGCGGAGCCGCGGGTGTCGCCACGTCGGCCTGCGGCGCAACAGGCTCAACGGCAGGCGCGGTGCTGTCGCGCAATTCAGCCAGCGCAGCCGGATCGCCAGCAGCCGCCGCCTGCTCCCACGGCAACAGATCCATCTGCACGCCACGCTGGGAGACCTCGTGCTCCTCACCCGGAGTGTAGTGGATAAAGGACGCGGCGACGGGGCGCTGCGTGCTGGGGCGCAGGATCAAGGCCAACGCTCCCTTCTTGCCGAAAATGGCGGCGCAAGCCTCGGCGTCTTCCGGCGACAACGCGGCCATGCCCCGGGTGCGGGAGCGAAACCACCCGATCGGCTTCAGCGAGCGCAGGTCGAGGTCGCTCATCCAGTCGGTGACCATGCCCTGGGCTTGCGCCAACTCTGCCGGTCCGAGAGGGACGGCCGGTTTCGAGGAGTCTTCCCGCTTCAATTCACGCCAATTGAGAATCCGCCAACGCGTGTTGGAAGCGCGTCCATAGAGAATGCCGGCAATCTCGCCACCCACCGGCGAGTGCGCCTCAAAGGCGGCCATGGCGCGGACTCGCAATTCTTCCAGCACCGCCGGATCCCACTCTACCGGCTTCCCATTGACAGTCACCGACATTTGCCTACCAGTCTGCCATGCGCGGGACAGAAATCGCGCTCCCGCACGGCTTGAAACTAAACTAAAAATTACACTCCCGGCTTCAACCTGCGATCATCATAAATAACGATGCACGGATGGTTCCGCTTCTTTACTTCCATCGGCTTGGCCGTGGACTCCATGAAGGCGCACAAGTTGCGCACCTTCCTGACCCTGTTGGGGGTCTTGATCGGCGTGCTCAGCGTGGTGCTGGTGGGCGCGGCGATTGAGGGATTGGGGGTCACCGCCAACGACATCACGTCCAAGGCGTTCGGCACCGAAACTTATCTGATCGCTCAGATTGCCTCCCCCGGCGGGTTGAGCCGCCGCCAGGTATTCGAGAAACTGCGCAAGAACAAACAGATCCGCAAGGAAGACCTGGCCCACCTCCGCATGATCACCGGCGACCAGATCCTCTACAGCCCCTACCAGCAACGCGCGGAAGACGTAAAGGCCGGCGAGCGGACCTTTGAAGGCGCCATCATTATCGGCGTCGCGGCGGCGCTGGCCGACATTCGAGATGTCGCGGTGGCCGACGGGCGGTTCTTTACTGACCAGGAAGAACAGACGCGGCAGCAGGTTTGCGTGATTGGTGAGGACCTTCGGGTGGCGTTTTTTGAAGGGACCACGCCTATCGGGAAGTCGATCAAGGTCCGGGGCTATGACTTCCGTGTGGTTGGGGTGCAAGAGAAGTTGGGCTCCAGCTTCGGCCGGACGCAGGACAATTCGGTCTACATGCCCGCGGCCGTCTATTCCCGCCTCTATGGCTATCCCGCCACGATGTCGATCTTTGGCCGCCCGCGGGCCGGTACCGGCCTGACGCTTGATTCCAGCCTGGATATCACGCGCGTCGCCTTGCGTTCGCGCTTTCGCGCCAAGCCCGGCGCCGATGACCCGTTTGAGTTTTTGACTCCGGATTCGATCCGTGGCTTTGTCGACAACATCCTGGGCCTGATCAGCGTCGTCGTGGTGCCGGTGACCATGATTTCGCTGGTGGTGGGGGGCATTGTCATCATGAACATCATGCTGGTGTCGGTGACGGAGCGGACCCGCGAGATCGGCGTGCGCAAGTCGCTCGGCGCGCGATCAAGCGACATCCTGCTGCAGTTTCTGCTGGAATCATTGATCGTTTCCGCGGCCGGAGGCATGTTGGGGCTGGCGTTTGCGGCGCTACTGTGTGAAATCCTGAGCCAAGCTTTCGGCGCGGCGCTCAAGATCACCACGCCCTACGTCGTACTCGCGATTTTTGTCTCGTCGGCCACCGGTGTCATCAGCGGATGGTACCCGGCGCGCCGCGCGGCCCGGCTGGACCCGGTAGAGGCTCTGCGCTCCGAATAAGGATCGGCGAAGGAAGATATGCAAATCACGCCCAGCGAAAATCTGCGCATGGCCATTGAGGCGGTCTGGACCAACCGCTTCCGCAGCTTGCTCACCATCTTAGGAATCGTCATCGGCATCACCACGGTGGTGACCGTCGCCAGCCTGCTGACCGGTCTCCGCAAAGGCATCGTCACCTTCTTCCAGGAATTCGGACCCGACAACATTTTTATCGCCCGCTTCTCCGGTGACCCCGGCTCTCAGGGCACACCCAAGGAGGCCAAGCGCCGGCCGTTGCGGCCCGAATATGCCGACCTGATCAAGCGCCTGTCGCCTTCGGTGGACGATGTCTCCATCCAGATGTTTGTCCCGGGCAACGTGGGCAACCGTCCGATCACGGCCAAGGTGCCGGGCTTTGAGTCCGACAATGTCAGCCTGGTGGGCCAGACGGCCAACTCCATCCAGATCCAGCCGCGCGAGTTCCGCGAAGGGCGATACTTTACTCCGGAAGAGGAGAACCGCTGCATGCGGGTGGCGGTGATTGGGCCGCTGCTGGCGGAGGTCTTGTACCCGGATGGCAACGCCGTGGGGCGAACATTCATCATTGATGGCGCCGAGTACACCGTCATCGGCGTGACCGCCAAGGCCAAGGGCGGCTTCTTCGGCGAAAACGGCATCGACCGGCAGGCCACGGCTCCCCTGGCCACCATCCGCCTGCGCTATCCGCAGCTGGACCGGTTTTTCATCACCGTAAAAGCCAAATCCGGACTCCGGGATTCCGCCTTTGAAGAAGCCCGAGCAACACTGCGCAAGATCCGTCGCGTGCCCAACGGCATTGATGACGACTTCAATATTTCGACCCCGGATTCCATCATCAAGCAGTTCGACACCATTACCGGCCTGATCGTGCTGGTCTCGATCGCCATTTCCGGCCTGGGCCTGCTGGTGGGCGGCATTGGCGTCATGAACATCATGCTGGTTTCGGTCACCGAACGCACCAAGGAGATCGGCATCCGCAAAGCCCTGGGAGCTCGCCGGTTCGACATCATCACGCAGTTCCTGATTGAGGCCATCGCCTTGACCGGCGCCGGGGGCATTCTGGGCATCATCATCTCGATTGCCGTGACGGCGCTGGTCAGCGCGCTGGTGCCGTCGCTGCCGTCGGAGACACCGTCCTGGGCGATTGTGGCGGGTCTGGGCGTGTCGGTGGCGGTGGGCCTGTTTTTCGGGGTCTGGCCGGCCACCAAGGCGTCGCGCCTGGATCCAGTGGAAGCCTTGCGCTACGAGTAGATTGATTGCTGGCAACCGGCAAACAGGGGCGGGAGATAGCCTCTGCCCAGCCGGACATGCTACACAGTTATAGATGCCACGGAACGAAGAAGGCGAATACGAACTGATTCTGGACAACAAGAAGTTGCTCAGCATCTTCTTTGTCGTGGTGGTGTTGTTGGGCGTCGGGTTTACGTTGGGCTTTGTGTTGGGGCGCAGCTCCGGGCAGGTGGCGGCAGGCTTGCCCGAATCGCCGTCCGAAAAGGCCCCTCCGGAAAAGGCCGCCGCGAAGACCCCGGGGGAGCCGCCAGCCTCACCGGCCCCGTCCCCGCGCGATACCGGCAAACCAGACCCGGCGGGAGCATCAGCACCTCCGCCCGTGGAAACCACGCCCGCCCGCGCAACCGAGCGGGCCACTCGCACCGTCGAGAAGGAACCGGAAGCTCGCCCGAAGAAGGAGTCAGCCGGAACCGTCCCGTATCGAACCGGCATCCCGCCCGCGGGGAGTGCCTTTATCCAGGTGGCCTCCGTCAGCCGTTCCGACGCTGAGATGGAAGCCACGACGCTGGCGGAAAAGGGTTACCCCACTTGGGTGGCGCCCGGCGATAAGGACGATGTGTTCCGCGTGCTGGTGGGGCCGTTCACCGAGACGGCGGGGTTGTCGAAGGCCAAGGCATCGCTCGAGCAATTGGGCTTCAAGCGGGCGTTCAAGAAGGAATACAAGAAGTAGTGGAAGCTTTGATTCAGATCGCGCCCCCGCGCCCGGAGGCCGGGCCGCGCTTGCCGGATTTCTTGCGTAAGAGCGCCACTCACTTTGAGTCGCTCACGTCGCTGAAGAAGGATTTGCGCGCCCTCAATCTGCACACCGTGTGCGAATCCGCCCGCTGCCCCAACATCCACGAATGCTTCCATCGCGGCGCGGCCACGTTCATGATCCTGGGCAATCTCTGCACGCGAGGTTGTGCGTTTTGCAGCGTGCCGAAATTCAACCCGCGCAAGCAGGAATCGCCGCTCGACCCCGATGAGCCCGCCCATGTCGCGCGGATGGCCGCCACCATGAAGCTGCGCTACATCGTCATCACCAGCGTCAACCGGGACGATCTGGCCGATGGCGGGTCCACCCACTTTGCGGCCACTGTCACGGCGGTCAAGCAGGCGTTGCCCGCGGCGCAAGTGGAGGTGTTGACGCCCGACTTCGATGGCAACCTGGACGCCGTGGCGCGGGTGCTCGATAGCGCGCCGGACGTCTTCAATCACAACATGGAGACGATCGCCCGGCTCTACCGGACGGTCCGCCCGCAGGCCAAGTATCAGCAGTCGCTTGATGTGCTGAAGTTCGCCAAGCAGCACCGTCCGCAGACGCTCACCAAGTCCGGCCTGATGGTGGGCTTGGGCGAGAAGTTCGATGAGGTCTGCCGGCTGCTCGACGACCTGCGCGGCGCCGACACCGACATCGCCACCATTGGCCAGTATCTCCAGCCCAGCCGCAAGAACCGCCGTGTCAGCCGCCATGTGCCGCCCGAAGAATACGAACGGTGGCGCGAGTACGGCCTCTCCATCGGGTTCAAGAACGTCTTTGCCGGTCCGTTTGTCCGCAGTTCCTACATGGCAGACTTGGTCCACGAAGAAGCCGCGTAGATGCTGCCTGGATTGAACATTCTGGCGGCGCTGGTCTCAGGCCAACTCCTGGTGTTGCTCTTCCCCGGCTTCACCGGTCTGCAAATCGACCTGCTGGCTCCCGTCGCGCTGGTGCCGCTGCTGGTCGCCTGCAGCCGCGAAACCCGCCCCTGGCACCGGTTCGCTGTAGGTGAGCTGGCGGGCTTTATCTTCTGGATCGGCGTCTGCTACTGGATCCGGCCGACGCTGGCGGCCTATGGCGGCTTAAGCGAACCGCTCAGCTGGCTGACGCTGGTGCTGTTCGCCGCCGTGAAGGCGCTGCATACGGCGGTCTTCGCGCTCTGCGCCGGATGGCTGATGGGGCGCTGGTGGGCGATCCCCGCGATTGCCGCCCTGTGGGCGGGCATCGAGCGCACGCACGGCACCTTCGGCTTCGCTTGGTTGACCCTGGGCAATGCGGCGGTACCGATGGGCATTCCACTGCGAGCCGCGCCGATGGTGGGCGTCTATGGCGTTTCGTTCGTGCTGGTGATGCTGAATGTCGGCCTGGCGCTGCTGGTGCTGCGGCGGCCGCGGGCCCACCTGCTGTGGCTGCTCGCACTACCCGGCCTCTATCTGCTGCCGGAGCTGCCGAACGCTTACAAAGGCGAACTGACGGCCGTGGCCATGCAGCCCAACCTCACCGAGAGCGCGCCGCCCGACATCTCGCGGTTAGCGAACCTTTCGCTGGCCGCCGCTTTGCCGCGCGCCAATCTGGTGGTGTGGCCCGAGATGCCCGCGGGCTTCTACTGGGACCGCGTGACGCCGGGTGGTAGTTCCGAACTGCGGCAAGCCGTCGGGACCCTCGCGCGGCTGTCCGGAGCTCCGGTGTTGTTTGGCGCGGTCACCCACACGCCCCAGGGCGCGCCCTTGAACTCCGCCGTCATCGTCGACCCGCAAGGCGCCGAGCGCGGCCGGTACTCAAAGACCTATCTGGTCCCCTTCGGCGAATTCGTTCCGCCCTTGTTTGGCTGGATCAACAAGATCTCCACCGAAGCAGGCGACTTCGCCGCGGGCGATGGCCCCCACATCGCCAATGTTGATCCCCTGCGCATCGGTACGTTCATTTGCTATGAAGCGGCATTCCCGCACCTGGTCCGCCTGAATGCCCAGCAGAATGCCAACGTGCTGGTGAACATCTCGAACGACGGCTGGTTCTTCAAGACCGCCGCTCGCGAGCAGCACCTGCTGCTGGCCCGCATGCGCGCCATCGAAAATCAACGTTGGATCCTGCGCGTGACCAACGACGGCATCACCGCCTCCATCGACCCGGCCGGCCGCGTGGCCCGCACGCTGCTGCCGTATCGTGAGACCGCCGGGCGGCTGAACTTCTCCACCGTCAGTGAGACGACGCCCTATTCGGCCCACGGCGACTGGTTCGCCTGGAGCTGCCTAGCGCTCGGGCTACTGCTCGCCGGCCTCTCGGCAGTCTTGCCACGCTACCAACCAGAGCGTGAAGCCGACGAAGAGATCCGGCTGGGCCTGGAGTGACGTTTGTCAGCCCCATGCGTGAGCTTGGGGCCTTTTGCGGTAGCGCGCGGAAGCCCCAAGCTCACGAGTCTGTGTGAGAACCCAAGCCAGAGGCTTAAAATAAACCCGCGCCGGGGGCGTTGGTGGGTTTGGATCGTAGATGGTCTGAGCCGGTGGGGGCGCGGGCGCGCCTTGCCGGTCAGGATTGCAGG